>JBHJGQ010000032.1:0-37077 GCA_050331595.1 Opitutales bacterium | reverse complement strand
CCCATTCCCACCATGAGCCAGGTCTACACCGCCAAGGAAATGGAAGCATACCTCGCGCATGGCGGCGACCCCCACCGCCTGCCCGCCGGGGCCATCATCACACCGGCGGCACCCGACGTCCTCCGTGACCACGGCAGCACCCGCACAGCCCCGCGCCCGGCCACGGGCACCACCGCCCTGGCCAGCGTCCCCTCCCTGCCCGACTACGAGTACCACTGGACGCCCGGCGGCGACCCGACCACGCCCGAGGCGATTCAGCGCTTCTTCCACAGCCC
The DNA here is from genome assembly GCA_050331595.1 of Opitutales bacterium. Taxonomy (GTDB): domain Bacteria; phylum Verrucomicrobiota; class Verrucomicrobiia; order Opitutales; family JBHJGM01; genus JBHJGM01. Next base: position 36,802 of record JBHJGQ010000032.1, on the reverse strand, counting down.
CGAGCTCACCCTCATCAAGGAGCGCATAGTCGACATCGGCCGCCGCATCTGGGAGCGCGACTACGTCGATGGCAATGGCGGCAACATCACCGTGCGCGTCGGCGACAACCTCGTGCTCTGCACGCCCACGCTCATATCCAAGGGCTTCATGCAGGTGGAGGACATTTGCCTGGTCGACATGAACGGCAACCAGATTGCCGGCAGCCGCCCGCGTACCAGTGAAGTGAATACGCACCTGGGCATCATGCGCCGGGTCGACGCCGCCAAGAGCTGCGTTCACGCGCACCCCGTGCACGCCACCGCTTTTGCCGCCGCTTCGGTCAAGCCGCCCACCTGCATCATCCCGGAGGCGGAGGTGTTTCTCGGGGAGATTGGTCTAGCGCCGTACCAGACCCCCGGCACCCCCGAAAACTCCAAAGTCGTGGGTGAAATGGCGTCCGACCACCAGGCGATTATCATGGAGAACCACGGCGTCATCACCTGGGGCAAGGACGTGGAGGATGCCTACTGGAAGATGGAGAACACCGACGCGTATTGCCGCGTGTTGTGGATTGCTTCGCAACTGGGCAACGGCCTGAAAACATTTGGCCCGGACAAGCTGCGCGACTTGATGGCCATTCGCCAGAAGCTGGGTATGCCCGAAAAGCGCGCCGAGCTGACCGAGTGCGAGCTGTGCCACAACGATGAGTTTCGCCCCGGCGTGGTCTGCCAGTTGCCGGGCAAGGACAACGCAGCCAGCGGCGTGGGCAACGCGCGCGAAGCCGACCCAAAAGCCGAGGCGGTCGTGCGCGAAATCACCGCCCGCATTCTCGAGCAGCTTCAGTCGTAAGCCCCCTAAGAGGACTCAGCCATGAAAGTAACCATCATTGGAGGCGGCGGGCGCGTGGGCTCCAACGCGGCCTTCGCCCTGCAGTGCGGCGCCATTGTATCCGAAATTCAGATACTGGACGCCAACACCGATCTGGCCGAAGGCGAGGCGCTGGACCTGCTCCACGGCGCGTCCTCGCTGGCTGACCAGCGCATCTACGCCGGCGACTACGAGCGCGCCAAGGACAGCGACATTTTCCTGATCACGGCCGGGCTTCGGCGTAAGCCCGACGAGTCGCGCCTCGATCTGATCAACCGCAACGTCAGCCTGTTCTCGCAAATCATCGGCAGCATCCGCGACGCCAGCCACAAAGACAGCGCACTCTTTTTCATCGTCTCCAACCCGGTCGACATCCTCACGCAGATGGCCGCGAGCTTCTTCGACGTGCCGTGGCATCAAGTCATCGGGCTGGGCACCATGCTCGACACGGCGCGCTTCCGCTCGCTCATCGCCGAGCACCACGGGCTGCCGGCCACCCAGGTCAAGGCGCTCATCCTCGGCGAACACGGCGACTCGATGGTGCCCATCTGGTCGTCGGCCACGGTGGGTGGGCTGCCGCTGTCCGGGCTGAAGGCCTGCTCGCCGCAGTTGCAGACGCAGCTCTTCAAGCGCACGCAGGGCTCGGGCGCCGAGGTTATCCGACGCAAGGGCGGGGCGGGCTGGGCCGTTGGCGCGACCATCGCTGAGGTCATTCACGCCATCGTGCTGGACAAGCAGCAGCTGCTCCCGGTCTCCTCCATGCAGCAGGGCGCGTATGGCATTCGGCAGATTTGCCTGAGCACGCCGACGGTGGTCGGGCGCAAGGGCGCACTGCGTCACCGCGAAATTGATCTGTGGCCCAAGGAAAAAGCCGGTCTGACCGCCTCCGCCGCCGCCCTCAAGGCAACCCTCGCCAAGGTCGTGGGCCAGTAATGCGGTCGAGGGTCGACTTTGGTCCTACGCTATTAGGCGCAAACGGGCGGGTGGCACTCCAGGCATGTTTGGCTGCTTGAAACCCCCCGATACCCTCTTGGGGTGCTTGCTCTGTCTCGTTGCCGGACGACTCACGCTCTACGCGTCCGAGCCCGCAGACTAAGCAGCGGAGACGCGCGAGGGGGACGTCGTAACGCCTGCGCCGCTGACGCACTTTCGTTCGGTCGCGTTGGTTGAGTTGCTCGACCATCGACCCGGCTTGCCGGGAATCGAGGCCTATCTGTCGCCGACACAGATCGAGACTGTCCTCGCTCATTCCAACAGTGTGGACTTCGTCCGTCGGCTGAGCGCACGCCTAGACGATGCGCCCTCAACTGCGACAGCGATCTTTTCCAGAGAAGCTGTATAAGCCCACGGCCCCTGCTCCCGGCCGGAAGTGATTACCGCGCACTACGCGCTCTCGTCTTCGCGGTGGCCGCTTTCGCAGAGGCGCAGGAGGTCGGCGGTAACGTCCTGGCCGCCGGCGAAGTTCTGGCGCAAGCTGGCGAGCGTTTCGGTAAACCCCCCGGGGCCAAACCAGCCCAGCAGCGCGGTGAGCAGGCTCCAGCCGATGAGGGGCAACCAGGCGTGTCTGCCCGCGCGCACAAAGATGACGCTGGAGTTGCGCCGGCACGTCACCCACAGGGCCGAAACGGTGTAGTCGAACACGACAAAACGACCGCCCTGCTGCAGTTCGCGGTTCAGCCAGCCGGCGTCCCTGCCTGAAATGCCTCGTACTTTCATGGCCCCTGGTGGCGGGTGGCTCCACGCGAGCCGGCCAACGCGTCCCTGGGTGTAGGTCGGCAGAGTCCTGCGAAGGCTTTACCAACTCAGGCGAATTCCGGAGGGCGGGGCCTCGGGCAAATGCTGTAGGCAGGTGTGTGCTGTGCGAGCGGACGCATGGCGCCTGGATTGCCACGCTCGCCTTGGGCTCGCTCGCAATGACGTGGGGGATGAACGTTACGTCGGGGAAGACGGGGCTCGTTACGCTTAGGATCTCGCTCGCCGGCTTGGCCCCAAACCCGATGCGTCGAGCGTCGGTGTCGTGAATGGTTCCCTCGAGCGCGGTCGAAGGGTCGAGGTCACTCGACCGGTGTCAGCGTCCGCGGAAGCGGCGGTTCGGCCGCTGGACGGAGCGCTCGTAAATGGCCTGCTGCTCGGCTTCGGTGTACGCGTTGGCCTGCATCCATTCGGTGGCAGCGGTCGGGTCCTGGCGCATCCAAGTGACGGCGGTCTCGTAAACGGCGCTCTGGCGTTGGTTGTCGTCGCTGATGGTCTGGGCCCAATCCATGGCGGCGGTCGGGTCCAGCCGGGCGACTTCCCGGGCATAGGCGGCGACGGCGCGATCGGTTTCGGGGCCGACGGGTTGCTCATCCAGCCAGAGCGCAGCGGATTGCGGGTCGCTTTCGGCCCACTCGCCCAGGGCTTGGGCCAGCGCATTGTCACGGGCTTCGCCTTCGGGCATGCGGTAGACTAGGTCGAGGGCTCCGGCCGGGTTGGTCTCGGCCATTTCGCCAGCGAGTTCGGCGGCGGCGGCACTGGCGAAGGGTTGGTCCAACTGCGGCGTTAGCCAGCGCGCGGCTGCGTCCATGTCGTCGCGGGCCCAGCGGCGCATGATTTCGGTGTAGGCCTCGGTTTTGAGCGAAGGGTCGTCGAGCGAACCCGCCCAGAGCGTGGCGCTGCCGTAGCCCTGCTTGAGGTACTCGTTGACGAGCACGCCGGTCAGGCGTTGACGCTCGGGGCCTGCCTCCATGGCGCCAACGTAGGCCGCCGCACCGCTGGGGTCGTTCTGAGCATAGCCGCTGATCAGCGCAGCGTTGACGAAAAACGTGCCCGGACCGACGACGGACTCCTGCGACTGCTGCCATTCCAGCGCGCTGGCGGGGTCGACGCTGGCCCAACTGCGCATGGCCGCGGCCGTCAGATAACCGCCACGACGCCCGCCCATGTTTTCCTGGGCGTAGGCGATGGCGCTGGCCCCGTCGAACTGGCCCCAGGCGTACATGAGCATGTTCCACTCGCGAATGGACTCCCACCCACGGTTGGGCATGGATTCGTACATGGCCAAGACGTCGGGCAGATTCTCGGGCTCCAGCCTCGAGAGCAATTCCGCCAGCATGCCGGTACGGCGGAGGTCGTTGGGCTCACTGAATGCCGCGCGCAGGTACTCGCGAAACGTGGCGTAGCCGCCGTAGGGCAGAGGCTGGGTCGGGTCGGTCTGGAGGTCTCCGTCGGCGTCACCGAATGCGTCGGCCAGCGCGTCTGCGTCGGTCTGGATGCGCGTCTGCTCAATCCAGGTGGCGGGCCGTGTCGGCGAAGGCTGGTCGGAATCCACAGCGTTGACGGCCTGCGGCACGGGTGTTGCATCGCCCAAACCTCCCCCGGAGACCGCGAAACCCAGCCCGAAGCACAACGCCGCTGAGGCAGTCCAGCCCAGCGATACCCATGTTTTTGTTTGTGACCACATACCCGACCTTTCGCGTGAAATCTATGCCCGACCCGTGCTCGCGGCAAGCCACCCTGGACGCACACGTCTCGGCTGCTTTAAACCCGTGCGGCGCGGCAAAGTTTCAGCTGCCTGGCTGCAAGCCGCCGGTGGCGTAGAGCAGCCCCAGCTGCGCCAGCCCCACGATGAAGCCCAGCACACCGCCCAGCAGCTCGATGGCGCGAAACTCCTTGCGGGCGATGCGCATCGCAATGGCCTCCAGCTTGTCGGCTTCAAAGGCGGCGATGCGCTTCTCCACGTGCTCGCGCAGGTTGAGGTGACCCTCGAGCTCCGCGCCGAGGCGCTGCTTGAGGGGCCCGACTTCCTCCAGCAGGGCGGCCCGCGCGGTTTTCTCGATCTGCTTGAGGGTGCGCTCGTTGAGGAACGCGCCCACCATGCCCAGTTTTTGCAGGTGCTGGCCCAGGCGTTTTTCGAACCAGTTGTGCACAAACACATCCAGGTGCGATTCCAGATCGATGCGCTCGATTTGCTGGCGAATGAAGTGCTGACTAACCAACTCGCGCTCGACGACCTCCGCCGTACGACCGGCCAATTCGGCCTTCCGTCGCGGGATCAGCCCATGCACGCGTACGCCAAAGATCTGCTTGAGCTGCCGTGGGCGGAACAGCATGCGGATGGCCAGCCAGTTCGTTAGCCAGCCGATCAGCGCCGTGATCAGCGGCACCCAGGCGTAGAGCAGGAGGGTGCTCATCATTTCAGTCGAGACAGGGCGTATTCACAGAGAGGCACGGGGGGAAACAGCCGCCAAGAGCACGCGCCTAGCCGGAGGGCTGGATTCGTTTCTGCCAGGTCCATTGCCATTGCTGCTCTATGGCCTCTGTGAAATCTCGGAGTGTTTGTGGTGAACACCGGCCTCACGCCAGCTCGCTCAGGCGTAGCGCTTTGGGCGGGAGCTTGCAGAGGTCGTTGAGCTTTACCGGCAGACCGGTCGCGATGGACTGATTGGCGCCGATGCCGATCAAAATGGATGCCGCGCCTTGCTCGTGGCCGGCGTTGCGCTGCAGTTTATCCCTGGGCGGCTTCGGCAGGAAAATCTGCTCACCCAGCAGGGTGTCGCCGCCGCCGTGCCCACCGGCCACAGCTTTTGCCGGCTCGATCGTGTAGGCCTCCTTCTCGTGCATCGGATAGACGGTGATGCGGTGATCGTGGGTGCCTTGTTGCTGCTCGGCGGCGAGGTCCTCCGAACTCTGCCCCTTGATGATGTGCGAGCCCCCAAACTCATAAAATTCCAGCCGACCCCGGTCGCCGTTGAAGGTGACGCGCATGCCTTCGCGCGGGCAGAAACTGTTGAGCGAATAGGTCAGCAAAACGCCGCTGCGGTAGCGTACCTGGACGCTCATGGAGTCGCAGATGTCGATGCCTGGCCGGAAGACATTTTGGTCGCGCAGGTAGCCGGTCTCTGCCTCGGCATCGTAGTAGAGTTCCTTGAGCATGGCATCGCCCTTGAGGTCGATCATGAAAGGGTCCTGGCCTTCCTTCACGTGGCCGGTGTACCGCGGATACTTCGTGAGCTTGCCCTGGCCCCGCCGCCGGGCGTTTTCCTGCCCGTAAAAAGCCAGCCGCCCCTGGGCGAAGACCTCCTCAGCGATCCCGTCGATCCACCAGTTGACCAGGTCGAAGTGGTGGGTGCTCTTGTGCACAAGCAGCCCGCCGGAACAGTCCAGATGGCTGTGCCAGCGCCGGAAGTAGTCGGCCCCGTGGCTGGTATCGAGCAGGTACTCCAGGTTGACCGAGAGTACGTTGCCGATGGCGCCGCGCTGCAGTGCTTCTTTGACCGCGGTGCACCCATTGATCCAGCGGTAGTTGAAAGCGACGCGCACGTGGCCGTCGTAGCGCTTGACCGCGGCGAGGATTTTTCGGCATTTCTCCGCGTCGGTCGTCATCGGCTTTTCGGTGATGACCTCCAGGCCCTGCTTGACAGCCTCGACGATGTAGTCGTGGTGGGTCGAGTCCATCGAAGTGACGAAGACCGCGTCGGGCCGGGTTTCCCGAAGCATCCGGCGAAAGGCTGCGAGTTCGCCCTTGAAAGTGGGCACGGGCGAATGGCCCTGCTCGGCCACGCGCCGGTTGTTGGCGTCCATGCGTACCTGGCTGATGTCGCAGAAACCCACCAGCTCGCCTGCGTCGCGGTAGCGCGTGAGCAGCGGGTCGATGAAGTTGCGGCACCGACCGCCGGTACCGACCACGGCGTAGCGCTTGAGCTTCTTGCGCGCGGTGCGGCGGGCGGTTTTGGCCTTGGCGGCGGTCTTGCGGGGGGCAGTAGTTGGCATGGCGAGTGAGGGGAGTGAGTGCTTTCTCAGCCGGCTTCGAGCAGTTCCAGGTGGCGGCCCAGCCAGCCGTCCAGCAGTTCGGTGTGGCGGTCGGCTTGCTTCTCCAGGAGGGCGAGGATGGCTTCCTTGAAGGGCTGACCATTCTTGCGCGATCCCTGCGTCAGGACCGAGCCAAAGGTGACGTGCAGCAACTGCCGCCCGGTGTCTTCGTTGAGGTAAGCCTCTTCGAGCTGGTCGTCGGCCAGGTGTCGCTGGCGCAACTCGGCAATGTGCTCGGCGTTGGTGGAAACATGGTAACTCTGCACATCTTCGTCGAAGCGACCCACGCAGTAGGCAGCGATCTCCTGAAAGAGATCGACGTCGCACTGGCTGACCACCCGCAGCGCCTCGAGGTAGCTGGTCCCCGCCGTCTTCACGTGCAGCAGGTCGCCGCAGACGCGCCCGATGATCGGATAGACCGAAAACTTGTCCGAGCCCGAGTGCACGCTGATTTTGTACGGGCCCAGCTCACGCGCGATGGCGACGTGCTCGCGCAGGCGAACCTCGAACAGGTCCCAGTCGCCACGGTAGTCCACGCCCTTTTCAAAGTCGCCGATAAAGCGCGGGGCCAGGCTGACCACCGTCACGCTGCGACGCCGCAGTTCCAGGGCAAAGAACAGGTGTTCCAGCGAGGACGTCGGTGAGTCGGTTTCGTCCACGGAGACTTCCAACTCGTACGCGCGGGTCGCGCAATGCTTGGCCACGAAGCCGGCCATGGTTTCGCAGTGAGCCACCGCCCGTGCGTATTTCACCGCCGAGCGCTTGAGTGTTTCCTCGTCAAAGCGCAGCACCAGGTCCTCGCCCACGGTGAAGTCCTGCCCCAGATACAGGTCCATCCACGATGCACCGGGCAAAATGCCGTCGCTGACCATGGATTGCACCGCCAGGTCGATGGCCTCCAGCTTCATCCAGTCCGCGTCGTTCTGCACGTAGGCCGAGGGGTCGATGGTAAAAAAGCAGAACCCGGCGGCTACCGTGCGCGCTACGTCATCTTCGTTCTTAAGGTGGTCGGCGTCGGCGCCCCAGGGCTGGTCGTAGCCGGTGGACTTCAACGCGGCGCGGGCCGCCTCCATGACGTCCTCAGGCTGGCGCCCGGTACGGGTCAACTCGCGGATGGACTGCTGGGCGAGGATTCCGGCAAAGCTGCTCTTGCGCAGCGCGGCAATGTGTCCAGGACCGGCCAAGCCAAGGCGGTCGCCAAAACCGAAGGTTTTTTTCAGGCCGAGAGGAATCGGGTCGGGTAAAGACATCTGCATGAAAGAGCGAAAGGTGGTTGGGTCAGGGTGGTTCCCGTACCATGCTCCGCAATGGCGTTCCAACCCGTCAATTCAATTCAGGAATCGCGCTTCCTCCGCGCGGATACCTGCACTGCTTTTCCCGAGTCCAAGTCATCGGGGAGGCCCCTAAACTGCTCTGTGGCAAACTTTTCGCCTTGAGCTTGGAGGCCTTCTCTTCGAATTCTTTTCCACGAACGTCTTGATGCCAAACCCGCTTTCCCTATCCGCTTCCGTGTTCGTGCTTCGTCGTCTTCGCAGCACACCCTGCCCACCGTGCCTTTCGGGTCGGCGGCTGACCTGACAACAGGCGTTTTTCTCCCCCCTGGGGATACGCAACTGCTCGCATACACGGAGGAAGTTTTTCCGTACTAATTCCATGTCATCCAATTTCGGTCAGTGGTTGTTGCACCGACTGCAACTCGGCAAGGTCCACGTGTGGGCGTTTGTCGGCGGCCTGCTGGGGTATGACTCGAAGGAATGTTACAAGGTGCGGCTGCGCTGGCTGTGCGCGCTGCGGCTGCGGCGCTGGGGCTCGAAGCGGCCTTTAATCGGCTTCGGCCCGATCACCACGGTCGAACGCCGCCTGGACAATCGTAAATGGGAGATCGATCCCTTTGTCGACTACGTCAACGAACAGAGCCACGAGTTCGACGCCGACATCTTCTTCCGCGATTCCGATCTGGAGCGCTTCGATGCGATCGTCTTGGTGCGCGAGTTCGATTATCTGGGTCAGGAACGCCTGGAGGCGCTCAAGAAATCCGGAATCAAGCTTCTATATAACACTTCGGACAACATCATTTACGAGCGCAACTACCTGACCGAAAAGTGGCTTATCCCGACCTTTGACGGGGTGGTTTCGGAGAATCCGCTGACCTATGACGAGCTGAAAGACATCCGACCCACGCGGTACATCCCCACGCCAGTCATCTCGCTGGGTCACAAACAGCAGTACCGGACGGATGGACCCATCACCATCATCTGGGACGGCTTCAAGATGAACCTTGGCGTCGACCAGTTCTTCAACCCGCTGGTCCGCCGCCTCAATGAGGAACTCGGCCAGGAGGTGCGCATGATCTACCATGTGGACGTGCCCACCCGCCAGGAGGGTGTAATCCAATACCTGGAGTGGGATCGTAAGCTGTGGGAGCCGCGCCGGCTCAACGCCGATATCGCCATCGCGCTGAAGGCCTCCGACGACTTTCGCAAACAGCGCAAGCCAGGGGCCAAAGTGCAAACGTACATGGCATCCGGTCTCCCGGTGGTTTGCACGCCTTCACGGGCGGACCTCGAATTGATCGAGCACGGCAAAAACGGTTTCTTTGCCTACAACGACGACGACTGGTACGAACTGCTCAAGCAGCTGATCCTCTCGCCGGAGCTTCGCGAGCGCGTGGGACGACAGGCACGCGCCGACGTGGTGTCACGTTTTGGGGTTCCCACTCTGGGCGAAAAGTACCTCGAATTTTTTCGCGAAATGCAGATCGTGCGTCGGGATCGGTCGACGCCTGCGGTTGCGAATAACTAGAAGTGAATCCAGCTCAATTCCGCTCTAGACAGGTCGAAGACTTTTACGAATTCTTCTGTGTGTTTCCCGTTGTCCCGCGAATGCTGACGATTGCCGATCGAGGGTTCAAATTTGTTCGGCCCGGTGCTGAGCCTATGGCGAAGCCGTCGTTCGGACTGTCCGTAGCGCTGCGAGAAAGGTGTCGTCCTTGAAAAAACTGCTTCAATCGCTGCGTCTGGGAATTATCGGCACCGGGTTTATCGCAACGCACCTGGCCAGTGAGGTGTTGCGCCGGGGCGAGCCCCAATTGACGTCGGTTCTGACGCGGCGTGCGTTGGACACGGTCCAGTTCCCCGTGCCCGGCTCCCTGACGAACTCCCTCGAGGATTTTCTGAACGCCTGCGACGTGGTCTTCGAGTGCAGCGGGGATCCCTTCCATGCCTTCGAGGTGGTGGGCGAGGCGCTGAGCCGGGGAAAGCCCGTGCTGACCCTCAATCCTGAGTTTCACGTGACGGTGGGGTCGCACTTCGCGGGGCAAGGATTGCTGAGCGAAGCAGCCGGCGACCAACCCGGTAGCCTCGCTGCCCTGCATCGCAATGCGCTGGAGTGGGGCTTTGAGCCCAGGGCGCTGCTCAACCTCAAGGGCTTTTACAACCCCGATCCGACGCCGGAGGACATGCGGTTTTGGGCCGAGAAGAAGGGTAACTCCGTCGAGATGATCACGTCGTTTACCGACGGGACCAAAATCCAGGTGGAGCAATGCCTCGTGGCCAACGGGCTGGGTCTAGGCATCGCACAGGAGGGACTGGTGGGCCTTGAAACCAGGGATTTTCAACAGGCCGCCCACCACTTTGGCACCCTGGCCGAAGCCAGGGGCCAGGCGCTGAGCGACTTTATCCTCGACCGCAATCTGGGCCATGGGGTGATCTGCGTGGCCACGCATGACCCGTCCCAGCAAAACGCGCTCATGAACATGAAGATGGGCGCGGGGCCGTTCTACGTGCTGGAGCACTTCTGTTGTCTGCTGGGCTTCGAGGCCCTGCAGACGTTGCGGCAGGTGGTCGACTCGGGCCAGCCGCTGCTGACCAACAGCGCCGCGCCGCGCTACGGAGTGGCCGCGTTGACCAAGAAACCGATTGCCGCGGGGACAACGGTGAGCCGGGGCGCCGGCAGTTTCCTGCTGCGCGGTTCAACCGTCGAACTGGCCCGCCGACCGGGGCACTTGCCGATTTGCCTGGCGCACGACATCACCTTCCAGCGCGACCTGGAGCCCGGCCACATCGTCACCTTCGACGACATTGCGATCGCCGACTCGCCGGTGGTGAACGCCTGGAAGGCGATCGAGGCAACCGCTCTGGCTCCTGCCTGAACCCGTTCGGCTGTCATGGAGATTGTCGAAACCGCTCTGGCAGGGGTTTTTCGGTGCAAGCCCAAGCGACATGAGGATGCCCGTGGCGCCTTTCGCGAAACCTTCAAGGCGCACGAATGGCACGGCCCGGGGCCCACGGTGACTTTTGTCCAGGACAACCAGGCGCTCTCGTACAAGCGCGGCACGCTGCGCGGCTTTCATTTTCAGGCCCCGCCTTTCGCCCAGGCCAAGCTCGTGCGTGTACTGCAGGGAGCCGTTCAGGACGTCGCGGTGGACCTGCGCGCGGGTTCGCCGACCTTCGGGCAGCATGTGTCCGAGGTGCTCTCGGCGGAGAACGAATGGCAACTGTTCGTCCCGCCGGGCTTTGCGCACGCCTACCTCACGCTCGAAGACGACACCGAGGTGCTCTACAAGGTCGACCAGCGCTACCATCCCCAGTCCGAGGGCGGGCTGCTCTGGAACGATCCGCAGCTGGCCGTCGAGTGGAAGGTGCCCGCGTCGGAGGTTCTCCTCTCCGAGAAGGATACGCGCTGGCCGACGCTCGACGGGCTCCAGGTGCGTTTTGCTTGAGGGTGCCCAGCAAATTGCGTGGTTGCGCTTGGCGGTGGCCAAATCCACGCTCCTGCTTTCGCAGCGACTTCTTCGATGAAAAATTGCCTCGTTACCGGTGGGTGCGGCTTCATCGGCACCAACTTCATCCATTACCTGTTTCGCCACAGTGCCTTTAAGGGGCGGGTGGTCAACTTGGATAAACTGTCCTACGCCGGGACGCGGCAAAACCTCGCCGCCATCGAGCGCGCGCATCCGGACCGCTACCGCTTTGCCCAGCTGGACATCTGCGATGGCGCGGCGGTGGAACGCCTGCTGGCCGAGGAGTGCGTCGACACGATCTTTCACCTGGCGGCGGAGTCCCACGTGGACCGCTCGATCGACAGCAGCACGCCTTTCATCGAAACCAACATCGCCGGCACGCACGCGCTACTGGAAGCCTCGCGCCGTTACCTGGCCCAGTCGCCGCCTGAACACCCCTTCCGGTTTGTGCACGTGTCGACGGATGAAGTGTTCGGTGCGCTGGGTCCCGAGGGCATGTTCACCGAGGACTCGCCCTACCAGCCCAACTCGCCCTACGCCGCCTCGAAGGCGGGCGCCGACCTGCTCGTGCGCGCCTGGGGGCGCACCTACGGCCTGCCGGTGCTCATCACCAATTGCTCCAACAACTACGGGCCCTACCAGTTTCCCGAGAAGCTGATCCCGGTTGTGATCATCAGCGCGTTGCGGCGCCAGCCTGTGCCGGTCTACGGCAAAGGCACCAACGTGCGCGACTGGCTCTACGTTGAGGACCACGCCAGTGCACTCTACGCCATCGCCACGCGCGCCGAACCAGGCACACGCTACAACATCGGCGGCAATTGCGAGCGCCCAAACATCGAGCTGGTCACCGCACTGTTGCAGATCCTCAACGAGAAACTCGACGATGGCTTTGACCACACCTCGCTGATCGAATTCGTCCAGGATCGTCCCGGCCACGACCTGCGTTACGCCGTCGACGCGCAGCGCCTGGAGCGCGACCTGGGTTGGACGCCCGCCACCTGCATCGAGGAAGGCTTGCGCGCCACCGTTGAGTGGTATCTCGAGCACCGCGCCTGGTGGGAAAACCTTCTGGGCGATGGCGGCGGTGCGCTCCAGCGCCGAGGTCAGGCGGACACTTCCAAAACCGCGCAGGGCGGCGAGGAGGGTGCTGCTCACCGGATCGCCGGGGCCGGTGGCAGCGGTCCGCGCGGCGTACTGGGCGCGGGCGTAGTGCCTTCCATTACACGTCAACAAGCCTGACCCCGCGAAGCGCAGCCTTGCCTCGCTGCCACAGTATCCAATTCTAGGTACGACCCATGGAACGCAAAGGTATCCTTCTGGCCGGCGGCTCCGGCACGCGCCTACACCCCAGTACGCAGGCCGTTTGCAAGCAACTGCTGCCCATTTACGACAAACCGCTGGTGTACTACCCTTTGTCGGTGCTCATGCTGACGGGGATTCGCGAAATCCTGCTGATCTCAACACCGCGCGATCTGCCCCTGTTCGAGCGACTCTTTGGCGACGGCAGCCAGCTGGGCATCCAGCTCAAGTATGCACCCCAGCCCAGTCCGGACGGGCTGGCCCAGGCGCTCATCATCGCCGAGGAGTTTCTGGACGGCGCGCCCAGTTGCCTGATCTTGGGGGACAACCTCTTTTTTGGCCACGATCTGGTGCCCAAGATGAGCCGGGTCGATGCGCGCGGCGACGGGGCGACCGTCTTCGGCTACGCGGTGGCCGACCCCGAGCGCTACGGCGTGGTCGAGTTCGATGAATCCGGCAAAGCCATCGGCTTGGAAGAAAAGCCCGCCCAGCCCAAATCCAATTACGCGGTCACCGGCCTGTACTTTTACGACAAGAAAGCACCCGCGATGGCCCGCACGCTCAAACCTTCCGCCCGCGGCGAACTCGAGATCACCGACCTCAACCGCCTTTACCTGGAGCAGGAAAAGCTGCGCGTTGAGTTTCTTGGACGCGGTACGGCCTGGATGGACACCGGCACCCCGCTGGCCTTGCTGCACGCCGCCCAGTTCGTGGAAGTCATCCAAAACCGTCAGGGCATGGCCATCGCCTGCCTGGAGGAAATTGCCTGGCGGCAAGGCTGGATCAGCGATGAGGCCCTGCACTCCCTGGCCGAAACCTACGGCAAGAGCACCTACGGCGGCTACATCAAGCGCCTGCTTCTGGAACGCCGGCGCGAGTCGATCGTCTCCGACCGGTGGATGCCAGGCTTGCCTACGCCGGTGCCCTCGTCCTGAATCCAGGGCTACGAGCCGGCCCTCTTGGCGGCCGGGTTCAGCACAGTGACACGATGCCCCCGTCGCCCAGGCAGAGTCAGGCCGCTCGCGCAAAACCACCGGAGGATCGCCGCGGCGTGACGCGCGTGCTGGTGGTCGACGATGACGTCTTCAACGCCACGCTCTACAGCAAATCGGTGGAGGCCCTGGGCGGGGAAGCGGTGGTGGCGCACTCCGCCGAGGAGGCGCGCGCGCGCGTCGAGTCGCTGGGGCTTGAGCGCTTCGCCTGTGTGCTGACCGATTACCGCATGCCCGGAGAGAACGGTTTGGGCTTGCTGCGTTGGCTGCGATCGCTGCCGGGGGCGCCGGCCACGATTTTGATCACCGCCGAAAAGGAGCGCGCGCTCATTCGGCAATCCCTGCGCGGGGGCGCGGTCGACTTTCTTGAAAAACCCGTCCCCCGAGCGGAACTGGAACAGGCGCTTCGGCGGGCCTTTGCCGAGACCGCGCGGCTGCGTCAGCTGGACCAGACGCAGCAGCAGGTTCGCGAGACCGCCCGCGTCAATCACCTCTTCCAGCACATCGATCGGGAGGCGCTGGGCGGTCGACTCCGGTTGGCCTTTCACCCGCGTCACGAGGTGGGGGGCGACTTCGTCAACGTGCTGCCTGACGCGCGCAACCCGGCGGCCTTGACCTGGCTGATCGGCGACGTGTCCGGTCACGATCTGCGGGCGGGGTTCGTCTCGGCCTATTTTCAGGGCATGGCCCGCGGACTGCTCGACCGCCGGGAGCCGCTCCAAACGCTCGTGGCGCAGTTCAACCGGACGCTGGTGGAAGACTGGGCGCGGGCCGAGGCGGCAGCTCCGGGTTTCGTGGTCGGCACGTCACTCTCGATCTGCGCCGCGCGCGTGGACCCCGCGGAAGGCGTTTTGGAGGTGCTCAACTGCGGCTTTCCGGCGCTCTGGCTCGTCGACTGCAATGGCGGCTTGCGGCAAACGGGCCGGGGGCACCCTCCCTTGGGCTGGTTTGAGACGTGGACCTTTGAGCCACAGCGCGTGTCCTTGAAAGAGCTGGCGCGTGTTTATGTTTGCACGGACGGGCTCCACGAGTATGCCGCTTATCAGGGGCTGGGGGCAGCCGCGCTGGCGGATGCGCTTTTGCGCCAAGAGGGGGAAATGCGGGCCGAGCAACTCGCGCAGGCTCAAGACGATATTCTGATCATGAGTTTAGACATTGACGCGCCGGGGGCGAGGGCCTCGGCCGACTGGCGTCCCGTGCTCAGTGAGCAGTACGCCGGTTCGGAGGCCGACGCGATCGACCGCTTCCAAAACATCTGGCGGCGCAGTCTGCAGTACGCCTTGCCCAAGACCGCCGACGATCGTCTCTACGACTTTCTGCTGTGCTGTCGCGAAGCCGTCCTCAATGGCCTCATCCACGGGTGCGAGCGCGCGCCGGACAAGCTGGTCGACTTTACCGTGACCTTCAACGAGGCGACCGGACAACTGGTGGGGCGCGTTGCCGATCCCGGTCACGGGCACAGTTTCGACGTCGAGCACCGCATCGGGCGGCTGCCCAAGCTCGACGGCGCTCAGCTGGGATTGACCATCATTCGTCAGCTCAGTGATCGATCGGAGGTTGCGAATAACGGGTCGACTGTCATGTTCGAGTTTCGTTTGCGATAGTTTCTGCTGCGATCTCAACTCCTGAACCATGGCTGCCCAAGCTGCTCAACCCGAGCCCGACGGCTGTTTACTACGCGTCAAAGGCGACATCCTCAGCACCAATGCGGAGGAGCGCGTGGGTGCGCTGGCGGAGGAGATTGCGCAGCGCCCGGTGTGTTCGCGCCTGACCATCGACCTGCGCTCGGCGCGGATGATCGACTCGATGGGCCTCAACGCCTTACTCAGCGTCATCAAAAAAGCGCGGGCCGCCGGTGCCGAAGTCACCCTGGAAATCAGCAGCCGCTCCATTGAGCGCCTCTTTCGGTTGAGCCACCTCGACGCCATTGCCGACGTCCAACTCAAGGACCGCCGGCGCCGCTGAGACCATGGAGCTGGCTGCCCTGGGCTGGACGCCAGAACGCGCGGTGCAGGCGCAGTCCGGTTTGCGTCAGGGTTTACAACCCGCGCGCGTCACCCGGCAAAACCGGCACGATTGTACGTTGGCCGGGGAAGCCGGCACGTTGACTGCCACCGTCGCCGGCCAGCTGCACCGGCGCGGCACTTCGCCGGTGATCGTGGGCGACTGGGTGCTGTACCGGCCCATGCCCGAAGGTCTGCCGGTGGTGGAGACCATTCTCGAACGTAGCAGCTTGTTCCTGCGCCAGTCCGCGGGCAAACGCGCGACCGCGCAGCCCGTGGCCGCCAACGTCGATCGCGCCTTCATCCTCACCACACCCGACCGCGACTTTCGCCTGAACCGCCTCGAGCGCTTCCTGGTCCTGGCCGAAGCCAGCGGAACCGAGGCGGCCCTGCTGCTGAACAAGACCGATTTAGCCGATGACCCCGAGGCGCTGCTGACGCAGATGGGTTCGGTCGCGATGGGACGGCCCGTGCTGGGTTTGCGCGCCGAGACGGGGGAGGGCGTCGAAGCGGTGCGAGCGCTGATTGGTACGGGTCAGACGGCGGCTTTTCTAGGATCCTCCGGCATGGGCAAGAGCACCCTGATCAACCAATTGCTGGGCGTGGAAACTCTCCAAACCGGCGCGATTCGCGAGGCGGACCACCGCGGGCGGCACACCACCACATGGCGCGAGCTGCTGCCCCTGCCGGGCGGCGGAGTCGTCATCGACACGCCAGGGCTGCGCGAAATTCAGCTGGTTGGCAACGTCGAGGCGTTCGAGCGGGTCTTTGCCGACGTTGTCGAGACCTGCGGGCGGTGCCGCTTCTCCAACTGCACCCATCAGAACGAACCGGGTTGCGCGGTGCGTGAAGCGCTGGCATCGGGCGCCCTCTCAACACGCCGGTTAGCCCACTACTTCGAGCTGCGAGCTGAGGTTGAAGCCGCTGCCGCCCGTTTCGAGCGCCGCGCCAAACAAAAGGCCCGCAGCAACGTGCGAGCCCGAAAGGAGACACTCTCCCTGCAAGCGGACGAAGACGTCTAGGCCGCCTCGTCCTTTTCCATAACCTTCATGAGATCCTTGGTCGTGAGCAGGTGGATGAACTTTTTCATCGCCGGGGTCAGCACGCGGCCCTTGCGGTGAATGATGGCTAGCGGTCGGGTGATCTTTTTGCCTTCGAGGCGAACGGCTGCGATCAACCCCTGGCGCACTTCGTTCAACACCGTGGTCTGAGGGACCAGCGCCAGGCCGGCGTCGATCTCCACCGCGCGTTTGACCGTCTCGATGTTGTCGAACTCCATGACCGGCTCGGTGTCGAGCTTGGCTTCCTTAAAGAGCTGGTCGGTCGCCTTGCGCGTGGGAATGTCCTGGTCGAAGCCGATGATCTTTTCCTCGCGCAGTTCCTGTAGGCTGAGGGTTTTGCGCTTGGCCAGCCGGTGCTGCGGCGAACAAATGACGACCATTTCGTCTTCCTGGAAGGGGATGATCTCCAGCTGGCGCATTTTCAGCGGGTAGGCTACCAGCCCCAGATCCACGGCATTGTGCAAAACATCCTCGTACACCAGGTTGGACCGCCGGTATTCCACGCGGCAGTTGACCGACGGAAATTCCTGCAGGAACTCCTTCACGTAGGCCGGCAGCTCATGCAGCCCGATGCTGTAAATGGTGGATATATGAATCGTGCCGCTGATGACCTTCTTCATCTCCTGCAGCTCGCTGACGAGTTTTTCGTACAGGTGCAGGATTTCCTTGGCCGAGTCGTACAGCTTCGTCCCCTCGCGCGTCAGACGGAACTGCTTCTGGCTGCGGTCGACGATCAGCACGTTGAAGTGCTTCTCCATGGCGCGCAACTGCTGGCTGACGGCCGACTGGGTGATGCCGTTGAGCTTGGCCGCCCGCGAAAAGCTCTGGCTTTCCACCAGATCGGAAAAGATTTTGAAATTCTCAATGTGCATGGCCAGGAAGGTTCATAAAATTAGCTTATCGTTTATTGGGAAAAGTTTCAGAATTTCTAATCGAGAGAGCAAGGAAAATGTTTAGTGAGGCTCATTTTTCGGAAAACCTTGATAAGCTGTGCTCACGCATGGCAGCCGCCTGCGAAGCGGCTGGTCGCCTGTTGGACTCGGTGCGGCTGCTGCCGGTCACCAAAAATCACCCGAGCAACGCCGTGGAGTGGGCGTTGCGGGCGGGGTTGGGACGCGTTGGGGAAAACCGTGTTCAGGAAGCGGTGGTAAAGATGGATGCCCTGGGCGCTAACAAAGTCGAGTTTGAACTGATCGGGCATTTGCAGTCCAACAAGGCGCGCGTCGCCGCCGAGCGTTTTGCCCGGGTGCAAACGGTCGATTCGGCCAAGCTTTTGCGGCGGCTGGACGCGGCGGCGGGCGACTGTGGCCGGACGTTGCCCATCCTGCTGCAGGTCAACGCGGGCGAGGACCCGGCCAAATACGGCGTGCGCTGCGAGGACTGTGCCGCGCTGCTGGAGACGGCGCTCGGCCTGAACAACGTCACGGTGGAGGGACTGATGACGATCGCGCCGCTGGACGAGGACCCCGACGTTGCCCGGCGGGCTTTCGCGCGTCTGCGGCACACACGTGATTCATTGGCGGCGCAATTTCAGGTTGCCCTGTCCGAGCTTTCGATGGGCATGACCGACGACCTGGAGTCCGCCATCGCCGAAGGTTCGACGCAGATTCGCGTCGGCACGGCCCTCTTTGGCACGCGGGCCTGACAGGGCTTGTCCTCAGCGACCTTCGGCCTAAGCTCATAGAGATGAAACTGGAGGATTTTCCGCGCCTTCGCGATGCCTCGACGGCGGATAAGCTGGCTTTGATTGACGCCCTCTGGGAGAGCATTCCCGCGGAGCAGCTGCAGGCCACTCCCGCGCAAATCGAAAGCTTGAATCGCCGACTGAGCGAGGTGCAAGCGGACCCCTCCCTGGCTTTGACGCCTCAGGATGCTGCTCGAGTGCTGCGCGAGCGTCTTAAGCCGTCGTGAAACCGCTGCGCATTGCGCGCGTCGTCGTCGGGAAAGACTTGCCGGCGATTCTGCGCTATCACGGGCGTTTCTCTCCAGCCAAGGCGGCGGAGATTCTCGAAGAGTCCGAAGCGGTGGTCGCGCACCTCCAACGGTTTCCCGAGAGCTTCCCGGAGAGAGGCCATGGTTGGCGAATGTACCCGTTTGCTCGTTCCACGTATCTGCTTTTCTATCGCGAGCTGGAGCATTTCTGGCTCGTTGCTGGGGTACTGCACTCCAGCCGTGATCCGGATTCAATTCAGGCGCTTTTACTCACGCGAGAAGTACAGGCACCCGAAGAAAAAGGATGATGGCCCTCTTCGGCACGCGGGGCTGACGTCCTCCGGAGGCGTTTGCGGCGACCTTTTCAGGTTTGCGCCGGGGAGCCGATTGAACAGCCTGTTCGTTGTCGATGCCTGAGATGAAACGAGAGCTTTCCGCACGCGAGAGGGCGTTGGTCTCCCTTCTGGAAGACCCCGCGCCAGCGGTGCGTAGCGGCGTTCGCGAGGCCTTTCGCGCACTGGGCACCAGCGGGGTCGCGTTGCTGCGTCAGGTCGTGCGCGACGAGACCGAGCCGCAGGCGCAAATCGCGCGGGAAATGCTTGAGGAGTTCGTCGGGCCCGAGCCTTCGGAGGCCTTCCGCCGCTTCATCCGCTCCTTCAACTACGAGTTGGAGACGGGCAGCCTGATGCTCGACCGCACTTTTTTCCCGGACCTTGAAGTGGGCAAGTCGTGGGACCTGCTCGACAAGATGGCGCGCCGCGTCAGCGAGCTGCTCGTCACCCCCTGCTCCGGCTGGGAGCAATGCAAGGTGATGAACCGCGTGATTTTTCACGAGTACGGGTTCCGCCCCGACAGCGAGGGCTTCGTCAACCCCCGGGCCAGCTTTCTGAATCAGGTGCTCCAAACGCGGCGGGGCATGCCCTTGAGCCTGTGCGTGGTCTACCTGCTGGTGGCGTACCGCTGCGGGCTCGAGTTGGAGCCGGTCTGCCTGCCGGGGCGTTTCATGGTCGGCTGCTGGCTCGACCGCGAACCCTTCTACATCGACTGCTTTGAGCGCGGCGTTTTTCGCGCGGCCGAGGACTTGTATGAGATTTTTCGCGACAGCGGTTTCCCCCTGACCGAATCCGACCTGCGTCCCTCACCCGTGGGCGACGTGCTGCAACGCGCCTGCCGCAATCTAGTCAACCAGTTTCGGGAGTCGGGCGATTTTCAGATGGCCACGCAGTATGAGTTGTTCGTGCACGAGTTCGACGACGCGCACCGGCGCAATGCACGCTCCTGAGCGCGAGACCGATCGGGTGCGTGACTGGCGCGATTTGGCAAGCTGGCGCTTCGAGGGAACGGCTCTGGCCGTGTTGGGACACCCGATCGCGCACTCCGTCAGCCCGGCGATGCACAACGCTGCGCTGGCGGTTATGGCCCAAAGCGACACGCGCTTTGCCGACTGGACCTACCTCAAGTTTGACGTGCCGCCGGAGGAACTGCCGCAGGCCCTGCCGGCCTTGCACGCGGCGGGTTTCCACGGGCTGAACCTCACGATCCCGCACAAAGTGGACGCGCTCGACCTGGTGGCCGACGTCGAGCCCGCCGCCGCGCAGATGGGCGCCGTCAACACGCTGGTCCACCAGGCGGATGGCTTTGTGGGTCACAACAGCGACGGCTTCGGCCTGGAGCAGGCGCTGCGGATGGATCTCCACGTCGAGCTGGCCGGTGCCAAGGTCGTTCTGCTGGGGGCGGGCGGCGCGGCACGGGCGGCGGCGGTGCAGTGCCTGCGTTCAAAGTGCGCGGAACTGTGGATCGGCAACCGCACGCCGGAGCGCCTGCAAGGCTTGCTCGATTTGCTGAAACCGGTGGCGTCCGCCACGCCGGTGTGTGGCTTCGACCTGATGCGTCCGCCGACTGGTCTGCCAAAAACGGCCGTGCTCATCAATGCGACCTCCGTCGGCCTGAAGCCCGGCGACCCCAGCCCAATGGACCTTGCCGGGTTCCACGCGCTCACCACCGTCGTTTACGACATGATCTACAATCCTGCCGAAACGCCGTTGCTTCACGAAGCGAGACAGCGGGGACTACGCGGCGCGAACGGGCTTTCGATGCTCGTTTGGCAGGGCGTGCGCAGCCTGGAAATCTGGTCTGGTGCCACCGTCCCCGCCGAAGCCATGCTCACAGCCGCCCGCGACGCTCTGGCCGGGAGTCGGTAGCGCCGGATCGGCCGATGGGCACAGGCGCACCGATTCTACATACAGAAAAACGTTCACCTGTGGTCTGGTGTTGGGGCTGACGAGAAGACCCCCGCAGCCACTCATTCCCCAAAATCGGTGGCTCAATGCTTCTGCCATGGATGGACCTTGCCGTTGCGCATGTGCGTTTTCACCTGCGGCGTTCGCACAATCGGCGGTTGCCACGGAATCGCCGCGGGCCTTTAGCTCGTGGGCAGGGAGGCGATAGCGAGGGACACGGCGAATGTGGGAAACCGTTGAGTTCATCCAGGCAGAGTATCCGTGGGTGCTGCTGGCCTTTTTCTTTGTCTTTGGCGCGTGCTGGGGGAGTTTTCTCAACGTGGTCGTGTACCGGCTGCC
Organism: Opitutales bacterium; assembly: GCA_050331595.1. Classification (GTDB taxonomy): domain Bacteria; phylum Verrucomicrobiota; class Verrucomicrobiia; order Opitutales; family JBHJGM01; genus JBHJGM01. The sequence continues at coordinate 15,561 of JBHJGQ010000032.1, read as the reverse complement.
GGCGGGCAAGTCCCTGATCCACCCGCCTTCGCACTGCTATGCCTGCGGCAAGCCCATCCGTTGGTTCGACAACCTGCCAATTCTCTCGTGGCTGATCCTGCGGGGGAAAGCGCGCTGCTGCGGGGCGCCGTTTTCCGTCCGTTACGCCGTGATCGAGGCACTGACGGGGGTCTTGTTTGCGCTGTGCTGGTGGCAGTTTGGCTCGGAAACTCCGGTGAAGGCGCTGGCGGCGATGGTGTTTGTCTTCTTTCTGCTGGCCGGTTCGTTCATCGACCTGGACACGATGGAACTGCCCGACGTCTTCACCGTAGGCGGCGCGGTGTTGGCGGTGCTGGTGTCCTTCGCGCTGCCCTCGTTGCATGGGTTTGCGGGCGAATTCTGGATTCAGGAAATGATGCGCTCGGGGGTGACGGGGGTCATCGGTGTGTTCATTGGATCGGCGGTGGTCTTGTGGATTTTGCTGCTGGCCGAGGCGGTCTTGAAGAAGGAGGCGATGGGCTTTGGCGACGTTATTTGGGTCGGCTTCATCGGGGGTTTTTGCGGCTGGCAGGGCGGGGTGTTTGCGGTTTTTGGCGGCGCGCTGATCGGCTCGCTGGCCATGATACCGATCCTGCTCGTGCAGCGCCTGCGCGCGAAGTCTTCGGCACACAAGGGCGCATCACCCGCCAATCCGAACGACGGTCCGTCCGTGGCGCGCACGTCCCGATTGCTCGAGAGGCGCGAGGCGGTTGACAAAGGCGACGATCCCGGGGCCTTGGACGACCCGCTCATTGGCCGCGCCATCCCCTTTGGCCCGTGGTTGGCCGTGGCGGGGCTGCTCTACTTTTTGTTTCTGGCCGAGTGGGTCGACGGTTGGTTTGCCGAGGTGGCGCAAACCATTTTCGCCGGTTAGTGCCCTGGCCTAAGAATCCGTTCGACAGAACAACTCGGTGGGCGGGCGCGAGGGCTTCACGTGCGCCACTGCGTTCGTTGTGAATCGGTCAATTGACCTGAAGCAATTTGGGACAGAATTAAAAGTTCGAGGATGCTCATGAATGCCTGCTGCGGCGCGCAAACTCCCCGGTGATCCGGTAATCCTGTTCCCTGGTCATCGAATCGCTTTGCTTATGCCAGGAAAGGCAGGGTGTCGAAGGACTCACCAAGGACCTCGGTGGAGGGGGCCTGCAGCCAGCGCTCCAGGACGGTCGCGTAGACCTGCCGAAAGTCGATGCCGTAGGTCAGGTCCTGCCCGCGGCTGAGGTTGAGGTCGGGCGCATCGCCCACGAGCGAATCTCCGAGTTGGCGGCCCATGACAAAGAGCGGCGCGGCGGTGCCGTGGTCGGTGCCTCCACCAGCGTTTTCGTTGGGACGGCGGCCAAACTCGGAAAACGTCATGGTGAGCACCTGACCGTCGAGCCCGCGGGCTTCCAGATCATTCTGAAAGGCCTGCATTGAACCGGATAACTCCGTCAGCAGGTTGGCGTGCGCGTTGGCCTGATTGGCATGGGTGTCGAAGCCGCCCAGCGAAACGAAGTAGACGCGTGTTTCCATCCCGGCGGCGATCAGCGCGGCGACCCCCTGCAGGGCCTGGCTGAGACGACCGCCGGGGTAACTGGCCTCGGGCCGGTCAGCGGTCAGAATCTGCTGCACGCGTTTTTCGGTGACGAGCGCGTCCATCAGCGTGTGCTGCAAAAAGGAGCTGTTGGAATCGTTGCCGGACGCGCCGGCCAGCTGCTTCAGCAAGGCGTTGTCGTCGCTGCCCTTGGAGAGGTTACCGGCGTTGCGACGCCGGCGAGCGTTGCCGCTTTGGAGGCCAAAGAGCGCGTGGTTCTGCTCGGCCAGGAAAGCCTGCGGCAACTCGCCCGACACGTGCAGACCAACCGGGTCTTCCGAGGGCGTGCCGGCACAGGCGTTGTCGAAGAAGCGCCCGACCCAGCCGTAGTGGCCGATGACGTCACTGTCGGTCGCCGTCTCCCAAATCTCCATCGAGCGAAAGTGGCTGCGGTTGGGGTTGGGGTAGCCGACGTTCTGGACAATCGAGAGCTTCCCGTCTCGGTGCAACCGTGCGAGGGCTTCGCAGCCGGGGTGAAAGGCGAGGTCGTCGTTGATCGGGTGCGTGCCCTCGCGGATGCCGAGGTTGGGCCGCAGGTTGACGTAGCGGTCGTCGGAGACGGGGATAACGGTGTTGAGCCCGTCGTTGCCGCCGGCCAGCTGGACCAGCACGAGGATGCTGCGGTCCTTTTCCGGGCGCGGCACCTGCGCATAGGCCGAGCGCGTCAAAAATTGCGGTGCGTAGCCGCTGAAGGCCAGCAGGCCGATGCCGCCAAAGGCGGTGCGCCGGAGAAAGTCGCGCCGAGTCACTGGCAGGGGCGTGTTTTGGTTGTGCATGGTGAGAAAACGTTGGCGAGCGGAACCGGGTTCAGGCAGTATCAGCAAAGTTGATACTGCGGGCTTTGCAGCAGGGCGATCAGGACCTCCTCCAGCGCGGCTTCGCGGTCGCGGCTGCCCTCCAGGTGCCCTTGCAAGGTGGAGGCAAAGGCCGGGTCTGGCTCGCCCGCCAGGAAGTAACGCACCAGCCAGTCGACCTGTGAGGAGGGGTCCAGTTTCAGCAGCGGGGTCAGGCGCTCGGGGGTGACGGTGAGACGGTCGCGCCCGTTGGCGGCGGCGACTTCCAACTCGAATTGCTCGTCGGCGTTGAGGCGCTCGAGGTTGATCGGCGTAAAGAGGCGGTCGACCAGCTGGCGGCGCGCGGCAAGCGTCGACGCAGTGATCCAATGCTGCCCGCCGACCCAACCGCGCACGTTCGGCGGTTGATAAAAGGGTTGGCCCATGCTGCGCAGCGAGGACAACACCAGGCGCGGCAGCGGGGCGACATCCAGGCCGAGGTCGAAACACAGCCCCAGGTAATACTGCAGCGGGCTCTTGATCAGGCTGCCCTGAAACTCGGGGGTGTAAAACAGCGTGCTGGCGAAGACGCGGCGGCGCAGCGCGTCGAGGTTGAAATCCTGACGGGCCCACCACCGGCCGAGTTCGCGCAGGTAGGGTGCGGCGAGGGGTTGGTCGCTCAGATAATAGCGCAGCATTTCCGAGGGGAGGAACGTCTGCGCCGCCTCTTGCTCAAAAACCAGGTCGATCACCGCGTCGCCGTCGAAGGTACCACGTTTGCCAAACACGGTCTTGACGCCGTGGTCATGGTCGCGGCTGGAAAAGCGAAAGCGTTGCTGCCGCGGGGCCTTGTAACCGGTGAAGGCGCGGGCGGCCTCCTTGATGTCGGTTTCGGTGTAGTTGCCCTCGCCCAGGGTAAACAGTTCGAAGAGCTCGCGGGCAAAATTCTCGTTTGGCTCGGTCTGCGTGCTTTGGTTGAGGTCGAGGTAGAGGACCATGGCCGGCGAGCGGCTGACGGCCTTGCAGAGTTCCGGGAACGAACCGGCGCCGTGTTCGCGCAGCAGTTGCTGGTGATTGAACAGGCTTTGGGCCGAGCGTACCTTGTCCACGCTGACCACAAAAATGTTTTGCAAAAAGCTGACCCACTTTTCCTGCGGCGCGTTCTCAGGCTCCCGCGCGAAGCGGATCCACTGCAGGCCAAAGTCGGTGAAGACGGCGTTGTTGGCCCGGCGCTGCGCGCGCAGGAACCGCTGGCGCTCCTCCTGGCTGAGCCCGCGCAGTTGGCCAAAGCGCTCGCGGGTGTCGGCAGCCAGCTCGGTTAACGTGTAGGGTTCGGCAAAGGCGCGTGGTTCGCCCAAAGAATGCTCCAGGGTACCGGTAAGGCCCCGGCGCAGCGCCGCCTCGGTTTCCGGAGCGGTGGCCGCAAAGCCCATCCGGCGCAGCAGGTGACGGGCGTTGCGCGCATTCCAGGCACTGCGCGGCAGCGGCTCCCAGGCAGCTGCCGGAGACAGTCGGGCGTAAGCGGGCGTCATGGTCGGGGAATGGTTAGCGGATGGATCAACGAACGAAAGGCAAAGGGGTAAACCCCGACCTGTGCCTCCGGTTGCAGCCTGAGCAACCCTGCCCGCACTTCGCGTGTCGAAGTGATATTCCGATTTGTCACCGCAATGATCATTCCTTCGACTCTGCTCCGCTGTATTGTTTTTCCGGTACTGGGATTCCTGGCGCTGCTTGGCAGTGGCTGCGCGAACCTGGAACGCAATCTCCACCTGACCTACCGCCCGGCGGAATACCCGACCTACGTGCTTCAGCCCGTGGAGGGTATCCCGCCCGAGGCCACTCGCCTGGCCGTGCGCGACATTCTGGAGGACGAGGCACTGGCCGGGGTTGCACGGCGCTTGGACGCGCGGGGGTACGAGGCGACCCTCCCGGAAAACGCCGCCATGAATGTGCACCTGCGCTGGTGGAGCGGTGAAGAGCGCCTGGGCCCAGCCGGTCCGCTTCAGGGGACTACGGCGGATGGTCCGCTGCCACGTCAGCGCTACGAAACCCGCATCCACCTGCAGATTTATCTGGCCGATGCGCAGACCGGTGAAATCGTCTGGGAGCGCTGGTCGGTGGACGATGAACTGCTGCGCGGCTTCAACCAGGAAAAGCTGGACCGCTTTCTCAACATCATTCTGGACCCGCTGCCCGGGGTGAACGACGTCCCAGCGGGGCCTGCCGCAGGCCAGGCAAACCGTCCGAATCCCTCCCGGCTTAACGGCGCGAACCGTCCTTGGTATTGAGGCTGTCGACGCTTAGCGGATCGGCTCGATCGTTGGCAGCGGGAAATCGTCGCCGGTGCGCTCGATCCAATCGGCCAACAGCGCGTGCAGGCGTTTGCGCGGCTCGGTAAACTCGCTCATGAGTGCCAGGTTGACCTGCTCGTAGGGGTCGTCGTTGAGGTTGAAGAGCAGCCAACAAGAGCCGTGCGGGTTGGCCAGCCTTATTGCCCGCGCGCGGTGCGGTAGACGCGCGGCACGCGCCGGGTGATCGAGCAGAGCGTCTCCCAGGGGATGCAGTTACCCCAGCGTGAAAAATCTTCCACGCGGATACCGCCTTGCCCCTGACGGCCAATCAGCACCGCCTCGTCTCCGGCCTGGACCGGCTCGGTCAGGTCGGTCACGTCGACGATGGTCTGGTCCATCGTGACCCGCCCGACAATGGGGCAGCGCTGGCCCTTGAGCAGGACCTGGCCCCGATTGCTCGCCGCGGTGGGAATGCCGTCTCCGTAGCCGGCGGTCAGCACCGCCAGCTGACTGTCGCGCTGGAGCGTGCAGGTCCGCCCGTAGCTGACGCCGATGCCCGCGGGCATGTCTTTGACCAGACCGACCCGAGTGTGGAAGCTCAGTACGGGCTCCGGTTGGAGGTCGGCCAGCAGCGAGCCTTCGTAGGGCATCAGACCGTATTGCAAGAGGCCGATGCGCACGGCGTTGAAGGGCGACTGCGGCGAGAAGGTTTCCAGGCCGGCGCTGTTGTCGGCGTGAATGGTCAGACCTTCGCGGCGGTCCAGGCCCAACTGCTGCACCTTGCGCAGGAACAAGGCGCGTTGCTCGCGGGTGAACTCGGGGTCGCGGTCGGCCGAAGAAAAATGCGTGTAGACACCGGTCAGCCGAAGGGCTTTCGCCGCGTCGATGGCCTGGAGCAGTTCAGTCGCCCGCGCGTGCCAAACGCCGAGCCGGCCCATGCCCGTGTCGATTTTCAGGTGAACTGGGACCTCGCGTTCGCGTTTGCCCCCAAGCGCATCCAGGCGCTGGACCTCAGCGGGCGAAGAGACCGTGGCCTCCAGTTGCAGGTCCAGCACGGCGGCATCTTCCTCGGGCAGCAGGGCCGAGAGCAGCAGAATCGGCCAGCCCGTGCCGATTTCGCGAATCTCGGCGGCCTCGTGCACGTTGGCCACCGCAAAGGCGTCGGCTCCGCTTTGCATCAGTCGGGCAACCACCGCCGCCATCCCGTGCCCGTAGGCATCGGCTTTGACTACGGCCAGGTAGCGAATGTGCGCCGGCAGCGCCGCGCGGATCCGCCCGAGGTTGCGCTCCAGCGTGCCCAAGTCGATCTCGGCCCAGGCCCGGCGTGAGGATTCGTAGGGCATCGCCCGGCAGATTTTGCCCGAATGGCTACAGGCGCAAGCGTTACCGCAATCCGCCTCGGTGGCGCTGGCCCGACCACTTCACGTAGTTTTTGGCCGCGGGCAGCCGAGGCGTGGGTTGGTCGACGAGGCGGGTCAGGCGCGGGTTGTCGATCCATTCGGGCAGGCCGCTCAAATCAAGTGAGATCGGCTCAGCCGCACGCGGCAGCGGCTTCCATTGCTTGCGCTGGGCCAGGTGATAGAGAGACCCGGAAAAGGTGGCCAGTTCGGAGGCATCAACCAGCCGCGCGGCTGGGGTTGCGTCTGCCGGTTCCGTGTCGGTGGCGGCGCCTAGTTCCTGAAGCAACCAGCGATTGAGTCCGGCCTCGGTCACCAGTCCATAAGGAGGTGAGATGCCTTTGTGTCGAAGCAGAACGCAGGCGACCTCAAGCGCCCCGAAGGCAAAGACCGGCGTCTGGCGATGCATCGGCAGCGCCTGCCAGGTGCGGATGGCCATCGCGGCCAAGCGCAGTCCCAGCACCGCGCCTGGTCCCTCGTCGTAGAGAAAGCCACCGACATCGGCGAGGGACCTACGGGCGTTTTCGAGCACATCGGCCACCAGGCCGGTCAGGCATTCCAGCGCGGGTGCCTCGCTCACGGCGAAGGCCAGCCACCGGCCCTCGGCCCAAACGCCGACTTGCACCCTGGGGCCGCTGGCTTCCAGCAAGAGCAGCGGCGCGCAATCGCCGGGGGAAGCCATGGTGCACCGCGTCACGCCGGGGCGCTGCCGGTGGAGAAGCCGCCGTCGATGTAGAGCGACTGCCCGGTGATGAAGCCGGCGGGCTCGCTGAAGAAAAAGGCTACCGCCGCGGCCACTTCCTCCGGCGTGCCGATGCGTTTCATCGGGATGCCCGAGAGGTAGCGCTGCTCGCTTTCGCTGCCGGCGGGGTTGTTGGTCCGGAAAAGTTCGGTGTCGATCGGGCCAGGGTGAATGGCGTTGGCGGTGATGCCGTCGGTGGCGAACTCCAGCGCCCACGTGCGGGTGAGCCCGACCAGCGCGGCCTTGGCCGCGGAGTAGCTGCTGCGCCACGGCGAACCCAGCGAGGTGATGCTGGAAATGTTGACCACGCGCCCCCAGCGTTGCGCCTGCATGTGAGGCAGCGCGCGCTGGAACAGCCGGATGGCCGGGCGCAGGTTCATGTCGAGCACCGCACGCAAATCTGCCAGCTCGATTTCGGCCACCGGGGCGCCCCGCACCAGCCCCACATTGTTGAGGATACCGTCGACTTGGTGTTGCGCAAAAATTGTCTCCAGCGCGGCGTCGGTGGCGGCTTCGTCGCCCAGATCGCAGGGATGGTACTCGCCGGGAAAGTCCGGGCAATCGCTGCGGGCCAGGCCGATCACGGTGTGACCTTCGCCCGCAAACAGTTCCGCCGAAGCCCGCCCGATGCCCTTGCTGGCCCCGGTGATGACGAAAGTGCGCTGACTCATGACTGTGGATGAAGCAAGCCGCCGCCGGTGGGGTCAACGTACTTTGCGGTTGTCTCGGTCCGAAGGAGTCGGCTCGTTCGGGGCATGCGAAGGCTCGGCTTGGTGTTCATGCTGGCCTGTGTTTGGCTTCCGGCCATGACACAGGCACGCCCCATTTACCTGGTGCCCATCGGAGACTCGATCACCCAGGGTGGCATCGCCAACCGCGAGGAGTACGCCTACCGCTATGCGCTGTACTACCTGTTGCGCGAGCACGGTTACGCGGTCGATTTCATCGGCTCGCTGACAACGGGGCTGCAACCCGGAGCCACCTGGCCCGACCAGAACGGCGTGCCTTTCGACCACGATCATGAAGGCGTTTATGGAATTCGGACCGCCGCCGCGCTGGAGCGCCTGCCTGCCGCCATCGAACAATGGGCCCACCCGCCCGACATCGCGCTCATTCACTTGGGCACCAACGACCAACGAACCGACGATCCGCAGGCGGACATCATCGAGCCGCTCACGCAAATCATCGGCCTGGTGCGTCAGCAAAACCCGAAGGTCATTCTCTTCGTGGCGCACATCCATTTCACCAGCCCGATGCACGTGGCGTTGCGCCCGCACCTGGATGAAATGGTCGAGGCACTCGATACGCCCGAGTCACCGGTCGCAGCGATTCGTTCCTGGGAGGGCTTCAACGCCGACCCGGACCACCCCCAGACCGACACTTTTGACTGGGCCCACCCCAATCCGGCGGGCCAGCTCAAATACGCCCAGAAGTGGTTTGCCGCCATGCGGCCCCACCTCGATCGCCTGAAGACGGAGCTAGAGAAGTCGGCGTCGCCGTCTCAAACCAGTCGCGTAGAGCCACCGCGCCACACTCCTGACAGAGAGCCGCAGTGACTACTCGGTGACGCGGCGCCAGACCACGTAACGCATCCAGGGCTCGAAGCGTTCGGAGAGCACGCGCAGCTGGCGGGTGTCGTCGTCCAGGAGCTTCAGGGTCATGGAAAAACTCTGCTCGGTGCGCACCGGGTGCCGCGCCCGGAAGGAGTCCTTTTGCAGGTGCTCGAGCGTGTAGGTCAGCTCGTGGGTGCCGCCGATTTGCTCGCCTTCCCAGCGCAACGTCATCAGCTCCGGGGCGAAGGTCAGGAAGACGTTGGTCTTGGCTTCGATGTCGGTGCGCAGCTCGGCCTGTTCGTCAGTCGAAAGCTTTTTCCAGGCTTCGACCTCGGCGATCGTCTCGAAGGTGGCCTCGGTGTCGATGCGCCAGGTGCCGGCAACGGTCTCATCGATGCGCTGGCCGCAGCCCGTGTGCAGCAACGCAGCCAACAGGGCGGCGAGCAGGCCGATGAAGGTGCCGCGAGCCTTAGCGGTAGCGGCGGCGGAGGTTGGTGGGGAGGATTCCAAGCTCTTCACGGTATTTGGCCACGGTGCGGCGGGCAATCTTGATGTCCTTTTCGGCCAGTAGCCGGACGATGTCCTGGTCGGAGTAAGGCTTGGCCGGGTTCTCGTTTTCAATGATGTCGGCGATCTCCTCTTTGATGGTGGTGTTGGAGACCGACTCGCCGGCTTTGTTGGTGTAGCCGGGGGTAAAGAAGTACTTGAACTCGTAAATGCCGTGCGGGGTGTCGATGTATTTGTTGGCGATGGCGCGCGAAATCGTCGTTTCGTGCACGCCCACGCGCTCGGCCACCTGGCTCATCGTGAGCGGACGCAGCTTGGAGACACCGTGCTCGAAAAAGTCCTGCTGGAAGGCGAGCAACTCCCGAGTGATCCGCTCGATGGTCTGCTGGCGCTGTTCGATGGAGCTGATGAGGAATTTGCCCGAGCGCATTTTCTCGCGCACGTATTCCTTTTCCTTGGAGGAGAGGCGACCCCGGGCGAGCATCTCCTTATACGTGTTGGAGAGGCGCAGACGCGGAATGTAATCGCTGGTGAGGGTGACCTGCCAACTGTCCCCGTCTTTCTCAACCGTGACATCCGGGACAATGATGCGGTTGTTGTCGTCGCCAAATTTGCGTCCGGGTGCCGGGTCGAGCGTGGCGATGTCTTCGAGGGCCTGCTCCACCTCGCGGATGGAGGCACCGGTCTTGCGCGCGATGTCCGGAATGCGGCGGCGCAGAAGCAATTCGTAGTGATCGCGAATGATGCGCGCGCCCAGGCCCTTATCGCGCTTTTGCAACTTGAGCTGGAGCAGCAGGCACTCCTTGAGGTTGGCTGCGCCGATGCCGGGCGGGTCGAGGGTTTTGAGGATTTCCGCGGACTCCTGGATGGTCTTCAGCGGCAGGTTGGCCATCAGGGCGATGTCGCTGAGGCTGCTGGTGAGGAACCCGTTGTCGTCGATCGAGCCGATCAGGTAATCGAGCGCCTCCCGCTGTGTGGGCTCCATCTCAGTCAACTCGGCCTGGCGCACGAGGTGTTCCTGCAGGGAGGTCTCGCTGACCAGCGAATCAAAAAAATGCTGGCGGCGCTCGGCGTCCTCGCTGGTGTAGACGTTCTGACGGCTTTCTTGGGCAAAGTGTTCGCGCCAGTCCTCATCCAGCTGCTGGAGGATCTTGAAGTCCTCGGAAAAGTCCATCTCCGCGCCGTTGGTGTTGCCGTCTCGGTCGGCGCCGTCCGCGCCATTGACGGGTTCGGCGGAGTCATTGCCGTTGCCGCCCTCGTCACCGTCGCTGTCCGGCGCATTGCTTTCGCCGCGGGTCTCCTGCTCCAGGCTGACGCCTTCCAGCGGCAATTCTTCGAGCGTGGGGTTGCTCTGAAGCTCTTCGAGAATGGCGTTGCGCAGGTCGAGGGCGGGGGCCTGGAGAATCTTGAGGGACTGGCGAAGCTGAGGCGCTAGAATCAGGCTCTGCGACTGTCGTTGAACCTGATGGAGGCCTTGGGAACTCATGTTGGGGGAGCGATCAAGGGTTGCGTTGGGTCAGGGATGAAAGGGTCGGGTGCCAGAGTTTGGCGAAGCTTCCACTCAGGTCGTGCCCATCGCGCTGGTGGCAAAGGCGGCGCTGCCGGTGGCGTCTTCCTTGCCCATCAGCCACTTCAGGTACTGCGAAAGCTTCTCGGTGGTCGGGCCATAGCCGTCGCTGTAAAGGTACAGTTCCAGCGCGGTCAGCATCTCGGCGGCGGTCGCGTAACGTTCCTCGCGCGGACGTGCCAAAGAGCGCTGCAGGATTTCGGTGAGCTTCGGGTCGATTTCCGGACGCAGCTGCTGGAAGTCTGGCAGCGGCATCGAGAGGATGTTCTCGCGCGTCACCTCGGGCCGCTCGGCTTCGAAGATGTTGCGCCCCAGCAGAAGCTCCGCCAGCACGATGCCGCACGAAAAGAGGTCGGCGCGGTGGTCGGTGACCTCGCAGCGGGCCTGTTCCGGCGAAAGGTACTCATCCTTTCCGGCAATGACCTCGCCCTCCTCATTATACATCAGGTCGAGGGCCTTCGCGATGCCGAAGTCGGTCAGCTTCACGTCGCCCTCGTACGAAATCATGATGTTGCGCGGGCCCACATCACGGTGGACGATGTTCTGCAGGCGGCCGCGTCGGTCACGCTTTTGGTGCGCGTAGGCCAGGCCGCGACACACCCGCGAGACGACAAAGACGGCCAGGTCCGCCGGAATCGGCTGCTGCGTCTCCAGATGACGCAGGATGAATTCCTCGACGTTGATGCCGTTCACGTACTCCATCACCATGAAGTACTGGTCGCCGATGGAGCCCAGGTGGTAGGTCTGCACGATGCAGTTGTGAATCAGGTCGGCCACCAGCCGCGCTTCGCCGATGAAGTTGTTGCGAAACTCCTTGATGGCGGAGTACTCCTCGCGGATCAGCTTGATGGCAACTGTCTTGCGAAAGTCGTCGGTGCCGCACTGCACGCCCTCGTAGACCACGCCCATGCCGCCCTCGGCAATCAGGCGCTGCAGTTCGTAGTGCAGTTCTTCAAAAATATGTTTGAGCTTGGGCGACACGTTCCAAACAGGTTTGCAGATGGCGTTTGGGTTTACAAGCGGTATTTGGCAAACGCGCATGAATCCTGCTTGCGGCCTGCCTCCAACATCTTGACAATCGGTTACTTTACTATTCCGGATTAGTCATGATTTCGCTCACTCCCGCCGCCGCCGTGCAAATCAACCGCTTGCGCGAAGAAAAAGGCTCTGCGGACCAGCTCCTGCGCATTTTTGTCGAGGCCGGAGGTTGCTCAGGCTTCGAGTACGGCATGTCCTTCGACGACAAGAAAGCCGACGACACCCAGCTCTCCAGCGAGGGGGTGGATTTCGTGGTCGACCCGACGAGTCTGGCCTACCTGGACGGTTCGGTGGTCGATTTCGACGATGGGCTGCAGGGCAAGGGCTTCGAGATCAAGAATCCGAATGCCGCCAGCACCTGTGGCTGTGGCCGCAGCTTCAATTAGGCCTCCTGCAGGCAGTCGACTTGGTCGCATGAGGTAGGCGCGAGCGGTCTTTCGCGCCCTCGCAAGAATTGCTTTTCATCGCGGTGATTCTCCCTCATGCTTTAGTTCTACTTCCGCCCCTATGAAGCGTTCGGACATCAACCGCTTCTACCACCGCGCCAAGTCCTTCTTCGAAGCTTGTGGCTGGACCCTGCCGCCCAATCCGCGCTGGGACATCACCGATTTTGGTTTGGGGGACTTCGAGCGGTATGGGTTGACGCTTGTGAATCTGGCCGAGGAGCCCGAGTACTGCGAAAAGCTGATGTACGCGGTGATGGGGCAGACCACGCCGGCACATGCCCATCGCGTCAAAAAGGAGGACATCATCTGCCGCAACGGGCGGCTGGGCCTGCGTTTGTGGCCGATGGCCCCCGATCAGACGGCCGAAGGTGAGCCATTTATCGTGCGGCTCAATGGCCTGGAGACACAGGTGCGCGCGGGGGCGACGGTCGAACTGGTGTCAGGCGAGCGCATCACCATTGCACCGGGGGTCTACCACGAGTTTTCGCCGATCAGCGACCAATGCGTTATCGGCGAAGTCTCCACCGCCAACGACGACGCCAACGACAACGTTTTTGTGCATCCGGACATTGGGCGCTTTCCTGAGGTCGATGAAGACGAGCCGGCCCACGTGCGCCTGTTCCGCGAACAGACAGCGGCCGCCGAGTGAGTGGGCCCTTTTGCGTTGCCCGCGCGGGTGATTCCGGCAGGACTTGGGCATGAGCCGTACCCCGCCGCCCGGCGTGCTCGCCGCGGGCCATTGGATCGTCGACCACGTCAAGCGGATCGATCACTACCCGGAGGAAAATGCGCTGGCCACGATTGGCGAGCAGGCCCAGGGAAACGGCGGCTGCGCCTACAACCTGCTCAAGAACCTGGCGCGGTTGGGGGCCAGTTTTCCGCTGCGGGCCGCCGGTCTGGTGGGTAACGATGCGGACGGGCGCTGGATCCTCGATGACTGCTGCGCACATGGCATCGACACGACGCAGTTGAGGGTTCATTCCGACGCGCCGACCAGCTACACCGACGTGATGACGGTCGGGGCAACGGGCCGGCGGACGTTTTTCCATCAACCCGGGGCCAACGCGCGCCTGACGGAGGCCGACGTGGAACTGGACGCGGTGCCGCGGCACTTCCACCTGGGATACCTCATGCTGCTCGACGGGCTCGATCGCCCCGGCGATGACGGGCTGAGTGGAGCCGCGCGGCTGTTGCGGGCAGCCCGCGAGAAGGGCGCGGTCACCTCGGTCGACTTCGTCACCGTCGACCATCCCGAGTTCGCCGCCTGGAGCCGTTGCGCCTTGCCGTTGATCGACGTGCTCATCGCCAACGAGGCCGAGCTTGCCCGCCTGACGCAAATGCCTGCGTTTGACCCTGGTGACCCGGTCCTGGAGCAGCGCCTGGTCGAAGGGGCCCGGCAGCTGATCGATGCCGGGGTCCAGCGCTGGGTGGTGGTGCACTACGAAGGGGGCGCGGTCGCTGTGTCGAGCGGGGGCGCGGTGGTCACGCAACCAGCCGTGAAGGTGCCCTCCGAGGCAATTCGCGGGGCGGCGGGTGCCGGCGACGGCTTTGCCGCGGGGTTGCTCCTGGGGTTGCATGAATCCTGTGCGATGGCTGAATGCCTGCGCTGGGCCGTGAGTGTCGCCGCCATAAGCTTGCACGAGGTCACTTGCTCGGAGGCCATCGGACCGTTGTCCCGGTGCCTGGCCCAGGCCCAGCACTATGGGTTTCGCTCCTGAAAGCAGCGGCGTTGGCTGGATTCACCCGTTGCCAGGATAGCCGATACTGAGCCTGTACACGCGCGCGCTCTCCCGACAGCCTGACCCAACGCACATGCACGACATCGACGATACCCGCATCCAGGGCCTGCGCCCGCTCCTGCCGCCCGCCATTTTGATGGAGGAACTGGCCGCCTCCGAGGTTCAGGCCGATTTTGTGGCAGAGCGCCGCGCCGTGGCCGACCGCATTCTCAAGGGCGAGGACGACCGCCTGCTGGTGGTCTGCGGTCCGTGCTCGATTCACGACGTGTCGGCGGCGGTCGAGTACGCGACCGGGCTCAAGCAAATCGCTTCCGGCCTGGATGACGCGCTCGAGGTCGTCATGCGCGTGTATTTTGAAAAGCCGCGCACTGTGGTCGGCTGGAAAGGCCTGATCAACGACCCGAACATCGACGGCTCCTTCGAGATCAACCGCGGACTGCGTCTGGCCCGGCAACTGTTGCTCGACGTCATCGGGCTGGGCCTGCCCACCGGCACCGAGTTTCTCGACACGATCACGCCGCAGTTCATCGCCGATTTGGTGACGTGGGCAGCCATCGGCGCGCGCACCACCGAGAGTCAGGTGCACCGCGAACTGGCCTCCGGTCTGTCGATGCCCGTGGGCTTCAAGAACGGTACCGGCGGGGAGGTGCAATTGGCCATCGACGCCGTGCGCGCCGCGCGCCAGCCGCATTGGTTTGCCTCGGTGACCAAGCAGGGCGTGGCCGCCATCTTTAACACCGCCGGCAACGACAGCGGCCACATCATCTTGCGCGGCGGCAAAAAAACCGGGCCCAATTACGCGGCTGAGGCCGTCAACGCCGTGGCCGGGCGCCTGGAAGCAGCCGGGCTGCCCGCGCACGTCATGATCGACTGCTCCCACGGCAACTCCGAAAAGGACCACCGCCGCCAGCCGATGGTGGCCGAGGCCGTCGCCGGGCAGATTGAGCAGGGCTCACGGGCGATTGCCGGGGTCATGATCGAAAGCCACCTGGTCGAGGGAAACCAGAAGTACTCGCCCGACAAGCCCGCCACCTATGGCCAAAGCATCACCGACGCCTGCATCTCCCTCGCCCAAACGGGTCCCGTCCTCCAACGCCTCGCCGAAGCCGTGCGCAAGCGCCGGGGGGTAGGTGAGGCTGTGTGCAGAGATTGAGCGGGCATCTCGAATGGATCCGGCGATGCCGCTGTTATCGGAAGCGCCTGACTGCGTCCCAGGTGGCGGTGACGCTGCAACAGGCGCAGGGTTCTTCTTCGGGTTGAGGTTGCTGCGCACTTCATACTAAAAAATAGAGGGATACGGATGAACGACCCCTTGGAATACTGGGAAGACGACGGCTGGCTGGTCGGTTGGCTGAAGGCGATGCCTGCCGTGATGAGCCAGGGGGCCGACCTCAATGAGCTTCAGGCGAATATCTGCGACGCGCTCGTCCTCCTTTGTGAGTACGAGGGCCAGCGCCCCATTTAAAAACTCCGCTCCTCCACCTGCAGCTCTTTGCCGTCCCAGGTGGCGGTGACGCTGCGTCCGTCGGGGAAGGGGTAGGTGGCCGTGTAGGGGAAAGGTGTCTTCTTCGGGTCGACGGTGTAGGCGGTGGCACCGGGTTGGGTGATGCGCAAGCCAAGTAGCTGCGTGATCAGAAACTCGGCGGGTGCCCCCGACCAGGCGTGGCTCTGCGTGCGCATCATCCCGCGGAATTGCCCGCCGCGCCAGGACCCGTTAAACCCCCATTCCTCGTAGGTGGAGGTCGCGCCGCGGTCGAGCATACGGCGGCCCCAGCGGTCGCGGATGACCTGCAGGGCCAGGTCGAAGCGCCCGACGCGGTCCAGTGCCTGCAGCACGAAAACGGTGAAGAAGGGCTCGCACTCGGCGGTGTAGGGGAGGGGATCCTCGGGGCCGCGGGGGGTCTCGTAGAAGCGCTG
>JBHJGQ010000031.1:0-52786 GCA_050331595.1 Opitutales bacterium | reverse complement strand
AGCGCGGCGGCGGTCACCAGCCCTTCGCTCACGGACGCCACGGCTTGCTCCACGCGATTGCGCAGTTCGCGGTAATTCTCCGGCCAGTCGTGCTGCAACAGCCAGGCCACGGCGTCCTTGCACCATTGAGGACGCTCAGCGTGCCCTGCTTTGGCCGAAAACTCGTCGAGCAGACGCGCGGCATAGCGAGCCAGATCCGGAGCCCGGTCCCGGAAGGAGGGAAAGCGAATCGACTCCCGAGCAAGGAAGGCCACGTAGTCATCACCCAGCTCAAGGGGCGGGTTTTCCAGCCAGCGTGGGTGGAAGCAGTACACAAACGTCGTGTTGTCGCTCTGGGGCAGCTCGAACTGACCCGTGTTCACGAAATCCAGGAAGACCGGGAGTTCCTCGGCGGTCAGTTCCTCGATTCCGTGAATGAACACGGCCGGGACGAACGGCGGCTTGACTGTTTCCTTGCGAATGCGTTCGCGAGTCGTCTCCACAGCCAGATCGCGGGCAGAGAAGGAGAGCGCATCGCCTTTCTCAAGCCCCTTCCAGCCAATGACTTCCTTCCCAACGAGATCGGCCTCAACACCCTTGGGACACTGGAGGAAGACCTGTCGATTGCGCTCGGTGGACTCCCAGAGAGCCTGTAGAAAAACCTGCGAAGCCAGGCAGGCATCGCTGAAGTGGCGGGTCGGCGGATAACTTCGGCGGGCTTTTTTCACGCTCCCGCCCAGGTCCCCGGAATCGGAAAGACTGTCGCGGTCCGCAGCATCGACCGGTGTGACGAAGCGCTTGATATGCTCGATAAAGGTGTCGACCTGCAGCGGCTTTTCCAGGACGAGGGTCACGACCATGTTGGCCACCTTGACCAGTTCAGGCGTGTTCATCAGCCCCGAAACGAGGATCACCGGTAGCTCGGGCTGGAGCTGGTGCGCCTTGAGCAGAAAATCCGAACCGTCCATCACCGGCATCTTGTAGTCAGAGATGACCAGCCCGTAGCCCTTCTCCTCCACCGCCTTCAACGCGACCTCGGGCCGGGTGGAGGCTTCCACCAGAAAATTGTGCTGCTGCAGCAGCTTCTGCAGCATGTCCGCATAATTTTCTTCGTCGTCGAGGACGAGAATCTTTTTCGGACGTGAAGGCATGGATGGATACGGGCAGATCGATGGAGAACCGCGCGAACGCTGGCGGGCGAGCGGCGGCCTTAGCGTGCTTGGAGAGGTGCTGACCGGGCGTTCCGGTGCCGCGGCCTCCTTGTAGTGGACTCAGGCGCTTCCTTAAATCGACCGGCTGGACCCAGGCTTTACGCCAAGGCCAAGTCCGTGCAGGTGCCCGCGTTGGGCCGACGCCTCAGACGCGCTCGACCAGGGCTTGCATCAGCGTGTCGCCGATGCCCAGGGAGTCCTTGGCTTTTTCCCAATCCCCGCCCTTGAGCAGCAGCACCGCCGAGGCATACTCGCGCCGCCACGCATCCAGGTGATCGCGCAAGTTGGTCACCTCGTCCAGCACCGGCACCGGCAGGGGCGTTTCCGCGGTGGCCTGCTCAAAATGTTCGGCCAGCAGCAGTTGCCCGTCGGAGGCGGCCAGTGCGCTGAGCACCGCCGCACGCAGTTCCCCGCAATTGCCGGGCCAAGGCTGGGTCCGGATGAAGTCGGCGGCATCGTCCTGAATCTGGCAGGTGCCTTCCAGCCCGCGCTGAACCACCGCCTCGCTCAGATAACGCTGGGCCAGCAGGGGGATGTCTTCCTTCATCTCGCGCAGCGCAGGCACGCGAATTTCCGCCGTGCCGATCAGCAGGTACAGCTGATCGTCGATCACACCGCGGTCGTACAAGGCGTCGACCTCTTCGTTCAGGCAGAAAATCAGCCGAGGCGCGGCTTTCAACTCCGCGAACGCGCCGTCTTTCTTGGCCATGGCCGAAATGACTTCGCGCGCCTCGCCCGAAAGAATCTCCGCGTCCAACAGGACCAGCGTCACTCGCTTGTCCCCGCGCTCCTCGGCTTCGAGAATCGAGGCCTTCAGCGTCTCCGCGTCAAAGGCGTCACGCTCGACAAAGAAAAATTCCTCCTTGGCCGTCTCGCTGAAGTTCACCAGGTCCTGCGCCAGCAGCGAAAACGGCGTGCCGACCTCCCCGATGATCACCAGGTTGCTCTTGAAGTCCTTCAGCCCGTGGAAACGCCGGGCAAACTCCGCCGAAGCCTTCGAACGGCAGGGAAAAGTCTGGAAGGCGAAGCCCAGATTGTGCTGAAACTGCGCCACCTCGCCCTCGGTCTCGGGTTCCTCCACCTTCGGAGCCTCCGCCGCGGCCGCCTGCTCCAGGATGGCCGCCGTGCGCTTGAGCAGCGAAAACACGTTCAGCGGCTTCAGGAACACCCCGCCCACCCCGTCGCGAATCAGTCCACGAATCGTGTCGTTGTCCAAAAAGCCCGACACCATCACCACCGGCGTGCGCGGGGCCACTTCCTTGACCTGGCGGATGAAGTCCTCCCCGCTCATTCCCGGCATCTGCTGGTCGGTCACGATCAGGTCGTAGGTTTCGTTACGGAAAATCTCCAGCGCCTTGCGCGGGTCCATCTCCGACGTCACCTCATAATCCGCCTGGCTGAAGATATCCGTCAGCAGGTGGTTAAAGTCCGCGTCATCGTCGAGTATGAGTATCCGTCGGGGCATGAGAAACCACCTACCTAATTCGTCCGCAAAACACTCCAGTTTCGCGAAAAATCAGCGCCCTGGACATCCAATCGAATGCAGCCAGGCTACGCCGCGCGCCACTGGGAGCAGCCCACCAGGCTCTATTCGTCTTCGGTGGCCCCAACTTCGGCTTCAGCCTCCGCTGAGGCCTGCGCCTCCTGCAGCTGCTCCAGACAGTCGGCAATGCTGGCCATCGGCGCAACGTACCAGATGATCTCCCCGTCGAGCAGTTCCTCCCACCACTTGCGCGCGGGCTGGCTCAGGTAGTACGCGGTCGCCACAAAATGAAAGCCCTCGATGGCGTCGTAGGGCACCGTTTGCGTGGCCCAGCACGCGCCGATGTCCCAGCTGGGCGTATCCATTCGCGTCAGATCGTAGCTGCCCAGTTCAATCAGCCCCAGACCGGTGTCTTCCAGGATGCGCTCGATCAGCGCCTCCTCTTCGAGCACCTGCATGTCGTACATCAGGATGTTCAGCAGACTGGCCTGCCGCATCTCCCCGGACTGGATGATCTCGAGCAGCTTGGCGTTGGCCGTTTCCAGGTCGCCGACTTCGATCAGGTTGCGCTCCACCAGGGCCGAGCCCAGGAAGCGGTTGCTGCGCATGACTAAGGGGCGGTGTACTTCCATGAATCGGTGGGCTGGTGAGCGGGACGACGCGTCCGCTTCCTCAATCGGCCACCCCAAACGCGAGTTTAATCCGACGGCGGCACCTCGTCCGGCGCGGAGGCTTGCGCGGCCTCCGGCTGGGCCGCCCCAACCTGCTCGAAGAGCAACTGCTGAAGCGTCTCCAGGCCCTCGCCCAGCAGGGCCGACACCCCCAGAACCCGCTCATCCGGTAACGCCTTTTCAATCGCCGAAAGATTCTCCAACGCCGCCGGCTCGTCGATTTTGTTGACCGCAACCAGGCGTGCCTTCGACGCCAGACCCTCGCCGTAGGCCGCCATCTCTCGCAGCAACTGGTGGTAATCCTCCAGCGGCTCCCGTCCGTCCAGGCCGGCTCCGTCCAGCACGATGAGCAGGAGCGCGCAGCGTTCAATATGCCGCAAAAACCGATGCCCCAGGCCGCGATTCTCGCTGGCCCCCTCAACCAGGCCCGGGATGTCGGCCAGGCGAATGGTCCGCTCGCCACCCGCGGCCCGCATCACCCCGATCATCGGCGTCAGCGTGGTGAAGGGATAGGCCGCCGTTTTGGGGCGAGCGTTGCTCAGCTCGCTCAGCAGGGTCGATTTTCCCGCATTGGGAAAACCCACCAGGCCCACGTCGGCAATTGATTTCAGCTCCAGCCGGTACTCCCCCTCCTGTCCGGCTTCCCCCGGCGTGGTCCGCCGCGGTGCCTGGTTGACGCTCGATTTGAAATGCGCGTTGCCTTTGCCCCCCTGGCCGCCTTTCAACAGGCGCACCCGTTGTCCATGTTGGGTGATTTCCGTCGCCACTCGGCCCGTTAACATATCGGTGACAACCGTCCCCAACGGCACCGGCAATGCACAGTCCTGCCCGTTGGCCCCGTGGCGGTCGGAGCCTTTGCCCGGTTCGCCGTTTTCAGCACTGCGCTGCGGACGAAACGAATACTCGGTCAAATCCTGCACGTTTTCGTCGCCCAACAGCACGACATCGCCCCCGTTGCCACCATTACCGCCATTAGGTCCGCCCTTGGGCACGTACTTCTCCCGCCGGAAACTCAAGCAGCCGTTGCCCCCTTTTCCGGCGCGCGCGGTCAACGTCACCTCGTCCTGAAACATTGCCTGCGCAGCTTAGGGAACCTAAACGTCGCTGTCTGCTGGAAAAAGCAGTCAAATACGGCATTGCTTACGCTCAATTATGATTCTCTAGAAGCCTGCCTTGACGATACTTTTTCGTACAAGCAGGCCCCCTAATGGAAGGTACATGTATTCACCAGCAAGACGGCAACTCGTTATCAGGGAAAAGCTTAATTTCTTTATCCAGTGAATTAGGGATTGACGAAATCGGGCCCTTTGCATTGACTCACACACGCTCGCCTCCTCCGTTCTACCCCCGGAATGGAGCTAGCCGACCCCAATGAAACTCGGTGTCCTCAGTCTGGCGGCGCTCTGCCTCACTCTTTCGCCGTCTGCGATGACGTCGCCGGAGGGTGATATAATCCGCACCTCAACCTTGACCGCCCAACCGCTCCCCGTGGGCGATGGCGCGCTCGAACTCGGTGTGGGCCTGCGTGCGGCCTTCGTCGAGGAAGCCCCGCTCCCGGCCCCCGCAGCCGCGACAGCCACCCCGGCGGAAGCCCCGTCCGAGTTCTTCGGCACCGCGCTGATGGACCTGCCCGAGCCGGTCGCCTTCGGCTTCATCGCGCTGGGTCTCTTGGCCGGTTCGGTCGCATTCCGGCACGTCCGCCGCGTTTGAAACGCAGCCGCCCATAAAAAAAGCGGCCCCCGCTGAGGAGCCGCTCGTGTGAAAGGTATCCGGTATCCGTGGTCGCCGACTGACCACATCTGTCGTAGCCAGCCCCCGCCATGGGTTCGGCAATAGCCACAGACCCTGGTCGGAGAACTCACCCAGCCGTGCAAACCACGCAGCACAGGCTCATGTAGAGGCGCGCAGACGGCTGAAATCCTCTCCCAGCCGAACCCAAAATACCTGTGTGTTTACGTTCGTGGCTCTTTTGGTGCCCGCGTCAGCCGCCACTGGCTCACGCCTAATACCGATAGTGGTCGCTCTTGAAAGGCCCGTTTTCGGGCACGCCAATGTAATCGGCCTGATCCTTGCGTAGCTTGGTTAGCTTCGCCCCGATTTTTTCCAGGTGCAAGCGCGCGACCTCTTCGTCGAGGTGCTTGGGCAGGATGTAGACGCCGGGCGTGTACTTCTCCAGATTCCGCCACAGGTCCATCTGCGCCAGCACCTGATTGGTGAAAGAGTTGGACATGACGAAGGACGGGTGACCTGTCGCGCAGCCCAGATTCACCAGGCGGCCTTCCGCCAGCAGGAACAGCTGATGACCTTCGGGCATCGTGTAACGGTGCACCTGAGCCTTGATCTCTTCCTTCACTACGCCTTGGTAATCCTCCAGCTTCGTCACCTGGATCTCGTTGTCGAAGTGGCCGATGTTGCAGATGATGGCCTGATCCTTCATCTGCTTCATGTGCTCGAGGGTGATGATGTCTTTGTTGCCGGTTGTGGTGACGTAGATGTCACCCCAGCCCAGCGTGTCCTCGACGGTCAACACACGAAAGCCCTCCATCGCCGCCTGCAACGCACAGATCGGATCGACCTCAGTCACCACGACCTGAGCACCCATCCCGCGCAGCGCAAAGGCACAGCCCTTGCCTACGTCGCCGTAACCGCAGACCACGCCCACCTTGCCCGAAATCATCACGTCGGTCGCGCGCTTGATCCCGTCGACCAGCGACTCACGGCAGCCGTACAGATTGTCGAACTTGCTCTTGGTCACGGAGTCATTGACGTTGATCGCCGGCACCAGCAGGGAACCGTCTTTCTGCATCTGGTACAGGCGATGCACCCCCGTCGTCGTCTCCTCCGAGACGCCCTTCCACTCCTTGGCCACGTTGTGCCAGTGAATCGGGTCTTCGCCGTGCACCTTCTTGAGCAGGTCCTTGATGACTGACTCCTCGTGCGAATCCGAAGGCGAATCGACCCACTTGTCGCCGTCCTCAAGCTGGTAGCCCTTGTGGATCAGCAGGGTGGCGTCGCCGCCGTCGTCCACGATCAGCTGCGGCCCCTTGCCGTCGGGCCAGGTCAGCGCCTTGTAAGTGCAGTCCCAGTAATCCTCCAGCGTCTCGCCCTTCCAGGCAAAGACCGGCACGCCTGCCTGGGCGATGGCCGCCGCCGCGTGGTCCTGCGTCGAGAAGATGTTACAGCTGGCCCAACGCACGTCCGCGCCCAGATCCACCAGCGTCTCAATCAGCACCGCCGTTTGGATGGTCATGTGCAACGAGCCGGTGATGCGCACGCCCGCCAGCGGCTTCTCCGGGGCGTACTTTTCGCGCGTGGCCATCAGGCCGGGCATTTCCTGTTCGGCAATCGAAATCTCCTTGCGGCCAAAGTCCGCCAGGTTGATGTCGGCCACTTTGTAGTCCGTCGTGGTGAGTGTCTCGGTAGTCATTGTGGAAAGTGGTGATTGGGTTGGCTTAGCTTGAGCCTCGTCTCGGCAAAAATGGCCCGGGGCCGCTTTACTTCGCCGCCTTTTTCAGCGCGGCCGCCTTGTCGGTTGTCTCCCAGGGCAGTTCCTTCTTCGCGAAGTGGCCGTAGTGCGTGGTGGAGCGGTAAATCGGGCGCAGCAAATCCAGCTGCTTCACGATCGCCGCCGGCTTGAATGAAAAGACCTTCTCCACCGCCTTCGCGATGACCGTGTCTTCGACCACGCCGGTTCCAAAGGTATCGATGTGAATCGATGTGGGCTCAGGATAGCCGATCGCATAAGCAATTTGCAGCTCGCAGCGCTGCGCGAGTCCCGCCGCCACCACGTTCTTGGCAACCCAGCGGCACATGTACGCCGCCGAGCGGTCGACCTTCGAGGGGTCCTTGCCCGAGAAAGCGCCGCCACCGTGACGTCCCCAACCCCCGTAGGTGTCGACGATGATCTTGCGGCCCGTCAGACCGGCGTCGCCTTGCGGTCCGCCGACAATGAACTGCCCGGTCGGGTTGATCAGGTACTGCGTATCCTTGTCGATCAACTTCTTCGGCAGCACCTTCTGAATCACTTTCTCGATGCAGAAACGCTCCAGCGCATTGCGCGTAACGTCGGCGGAGTGCTGCGTGGAAATGACGACGCTGGTCAACCGCACCGGCTTCCCGTTTTCGTACTGCACGGCCACCTGGCTCTTGCAGTCCGGACGCAGCCACTTGGGCCCCGTGCGGGACTTACGTTGGCGCGCCATCTCGCGGTTGATCCGGTGCGCGTACATGATCGGCGCAGGCATCAACTCGGGCGTCTCGTCGCAGGCGTAGCCAAACATGATCCCCTGGTCACCGGCTCCCTGCTCCGCCGTGGCCTTGCCCTTGGCCTTGCGCGCGTCCACTCCCTGGGCGATGTCCGGCGACTGCGAGGTGAGGTGGTTGGCGATGAAAACCTGGTCGGCGTGAAAAACGTCGTCGTCGTTGACGTAGCCGATGTCGCGAATGGCCTCGCGCACCACCCTGTTGTAGTCGAAGTCAGCCTTGGTGGTGATCTCGCCCGCCAGAAAAACGCAGTTGCTCTTGACCAGCGTTTCGCAGGCCACGCGACTGGTGGGGTCCTGCTCCAGGCAGGCGTCCAGCACGCTGTCGCTGATATAGTCGGAAACCTTGTCGGGGTGACCCTCGCCCACGGACTCGGAGGAGAAGATGAAACTGTCTGCCATAAGCGATCCAAACTAGCGTGCCACCCTTGTCGAGCAAGAGAAATATCAACATATCCGGATTCCTTGATATGTCCAAGCATGCCGGTGACTTCGACCTAAAGCGCCACCCGGCAACGTCCCCGCCGAGACTTTGAGCTTGGCTCAAGAGGCCTCAGCGCACCACTCTGGCGCTCCATGCGTCACCACCTCAAGCAATTCGGCACATGAGCACCGTCTCGGGCAAAAACTACGACGAGGCCTTCTACGAGGCCAACAAGGCCAATAGCACACGCTCGGCACGTGTCGTCGTGCCTATGTTGCTGCAACAGTACCGCGCCAGGTCGGTGGTCGACCTGGGCTGTGGCTCGGGTGCCTGGTTGTCGGTCTTCAAGGAAAACGGCGTGGAGCATATCCAAGGCTACGACGGCCCGTGGGTGGAGCCTCAGTCCCTGCTGATCGACGCCACCGAATTCAAGGCCACCCAACTTCCCCAAGGCGTGGCCACCGACCATCAATTCGACCTGGCCATGTCGCTCGAGGTTGCCGAGCACCTCCAGCCCGATGCCTCGCAGACGTTCGTCGAGTTGCTCACCTCCCTGGCCGACGTGGTGCTGTTTTCAGCTGCCATCCCGTATCAGGAAGGCATGGACCACATCAACGAACAATGGCAAAGCTTCTGGGTCGAGGCATTCGAACGCATGGACTTTCAGCTGGTGGATTTTTTCCGACCCGCCCTCTGGGAGGACGACTCCGTGGCTTTCTGGTTCCGGCAAAACCTCTTTCTGTTCTTGCGCAAGCGTGCGGTCGCACAGTCCGAGGTCCTCCAGGCCCTGGCCGCCACGCCGGTTCGACCCATTCTCAACGTCGTGCATCCCCGGCTCTTCTTGCCCAAAGCCCAAACCAGCGCGAAGATCAATCGCTTCGTACCGGGCTTCCTGCGCACGGCTGCCCGTCGGCTTTCGCGCTAAGCAACACCGTACGCTTCCACCCGGCCAGCGATTCCCCGCCGCGACCCAAGCGGCGCTACCACCGTTCTACGCTTCGTTCATGCAGTCCTTTTCCTGGCCCATTAAAGGTGCCGAGGCCACGCTTCGACCGGCCCGCACCGACGACGCCCCTCACCTGGTCTGGCTCAATCGTCTCTGCTTCCCGGCTCCCGACGAAGAAAACATCGTCTGGCGCGAAGGCCACCTGCTCAATCACCAGCAGCTCTTCCCCGATGGCCAGATTGTGGCCGAGGTCGACGGCGAAGTCGTCGGGGCGGTCGCCACGCTCATTGTCGACATGGGCCTCGACCCGCTGCGCCCGCACACCTACGCCGGCATTACCGACGGCGGCTTTTTCCACAACCACGACCCCTCCGGCGACACCCTCTACGGGGCCGACGTCTATGTGCACCCCGACTGGCAGGGCCGGGGCGTGGGCCGCGCCCTTTACGAAGCGCGCCGACGCCTGTGCCTGCGCTTGAACCTGCGCCGCATCATCGCTGGGGGCCGCCTGGCCAACTACAAGGACCACGCCGCCCGAATGACCGCCGACGAGTACGTCCAACAGGTCGAGGCCGGCCAGCTGCGCGACAAGGTGCTCAGCTTCCAGTTCAGCGAGGGCTTCCGCCCGCGGGCGGTCCTGCGCAATTACGTGCGCGACGCCGAAGCCCTCAACCACGCCTGCCTGATCGAGTGGATCAACCCCGAGCACCAGGCTGTTGCCCGGCGCGAGTTGAAAGTCCGCGTGGCCTGCGTGCAGTATTACGTGCGGCAGGTCGCCTCCTTCGATGACTTCGCCAGCCAGGTCGAGTACTACGTCGAAAACGCCAGCGAGGAGTACCGCGCAGACTTCGTGGTCTTTCCCGAGCTGCTCACCGTGCAGCTGCTCTCGTGCGTGCCCACGCAAACCCCGCAGGAAGGCATCCGCCGCCTGCAGGACTTCACCCCGCGCCTGCTCGAACTGTTCCAAAACCTCGCACGGCGCTACCAGGTGCACATCATCGGCGGCAGCCACCCCATCCTCGACGAAAACGTCCTGCTCAACCAGGGGCTCCTCTTCCTGCCCGACGGCACCTACCACCTCCAGCCCAAGCTCCACATCACCCCCTCCGAGCGCACCGCCTGGGGCATCACCGGCGGCCACAGCCTGCGCGTCTTCAACACGCCTAAGGCCAAGATCGGCATCCTCATTTGCTACGACGTGGAGTTCCCCGAAGCCACCCGCTGGCTGGCCGACCACGGCTGCGACATCCTCTTTGTCCCCTACTGCACCGACGACCGCCACGGCCACCTGCGTGTGCGTTACTGCGCGCAGGCCCGCGCGGTGGAAAACCAGATCTACGTCGTCACCACCGGCATCGTCGGCAACCTGCCCAGCGTCCCGGCCATGGACATCCACTACGGTCAGGCCGGCGTTTTCGCGCCCAGCGACCACTTCTTCCCGCGTGATGCCATCGTCGCCGAAGCCGACCCCAACGTCGAAACCATGCTCGTGACCGACCTGCCCCTGGATGACCTCTTCCGCGCCCGTGCCGAGGGCTCCGTCACCCCCGTACGCGACCGCCGCCGCGACCTCTTCGAACTGCGCGCCAACATCCAGGGCGAAGTCATCGGCCCCGAGCAGTTCAACACCCTCCCGCTCGATCTGTCAGGGGATTGAGGCCCCACCCGACTCTGCCTGCCTCTGGGGTGATGAAGGTCCCCGCACAGTCGCGCACAAGGAGAGTCCGTCTACGTGCTGCGGGTCTGTCGGGTCGCCGACGAAGGCCCGTTCACGATCCTGATGCGAAGGGCCCAATCCTGCTGAAAGTGTCAGTGAGGCCTGATCCGCGCTGCTGAGACCATGCCCGCCATATTGAATTGAGAACCACGAACGAAGAACCAGGTACAAAAAGCCCTTGGGCGCGCCTACCCTCACCTAAAGAAAACCCGCCGCCCCCCATGAAAGGGAGCGACGGGCCTCGTGGTTCTTCTCAGACAGTCGTCGCGTTTGTCAGAAAAACGTTCGCTTTGCCTTTAAGCCTAAGCCGAAGCGGCTTCCTGCGACTTGGTCGCCGGGGCCGGCACCGCGGCGCCTGCATCTTCGTCGGCCTTCTTCGCGCTGAGCACGAACTCGCCGTCGGCCTCGGTCTTGGCCCGGGCAATGGCGTAGATCATCACGCCGTAGCCGCACTTGGCCGCGATGTCGGCGATGGAGTAACCCACCTGCAGGCTGACCTCGGCCATGCCTCCAGCCAGACCGAAGAACGGCGCCATGTAGGCGATCGGGTAGAAGCCCCAGGTGGCCAGCGTAAGCAGGCGGATGTTGCGGATCAGCACAGCGGCCTTGGGCGGCTGGCGTTTGATCGACTCACCCAGCTCCACCCACAGCACGTACAGAATGTACACAAAGGGCAGCGTGCTGAGCAGACCCCACAGCCCGCGTTCGCTGAACATCGAGGATTCCCCGCGAATGATTTCGCCCGGGTAGCCCAGCGCAATCATGAGCACAGCGGCGATGACCAGCTTGACCATCAACGGCCCGGCAACGCGAGGCGCCAGCCGCAACACCAGCACCAGTTCCACCATCAGCAGCGGCACGGTCAGCAGCCAGTCCACATAGCGGTAGGCGTCGTTGAAGGGCTTTCCAGAAGCGATGTAGGCGTCACCCGCGGCGTTGAGCACGTAGGCGGCTTCCCAGCTCTGGAAAATACGGATGTAGTGATAGCCGGCGATGCCCACCACCAGCGCCGACACAATCAGCGAGATGCGGTAGACCGGTGCCACCTGACCGCGCCCCAGAATGAAAAAGACGAACGAGGCCAGCATGGCCGCGATCGACAGCGATAGCATGTTGTAGACCAGCTCGTACTGGCCCAGCGTTAGTTCAGGCATGGTATGTTTCCTTTTGGGTTATCGAACTTGAGTGAAGATTCGGACGCACCTCTGCGGATTTGGGAGGCGGCCCGGGGAGAAAATCGAAGCAGCGAAGACCATCGCGGCGGTCCATCCAGGCCACCACCAGAGCGTGCGGCACCGTCACCGCAGCAATGAAAACCAGATACAACGCCAGCCAGTCCTGCGCCTGGCCCGGACGCAGCGTCACGCCCAGCCCCAGCAGTGCCGTCAGCCCCAGCGCCCCCAGCGTCATCGGTACGCAACGCAGGCCCAACCGGGCGACCACACAGGACCACCGGGCCGGACGGCTTTCGCGGATGTTCTCGGCGCGCTGCCAAACCGCCAAGCGGGCCAAGTGCCGCATCGAGTGCCAGAACACGAAATACAGGCCCACCGCAAAGACCGGCGGCAGCAGCGCGAAGAACAGAACAAGGAACGCAACCTCGCCCGCATCTGTCCAGTTATCTCGTTTATTACCGAAGTTATCTTTCGAGAAGAATTTTCGGGAAACATAGAAACTTCCGATGATACCAAAAATCGCAAGAGTCCATACGCGCAGGCTTCCGGCTAGTGCGGCAGACGGGTTGACCTCGCCACCGAACAACGCAGCCAGCGAATGCACCACCTTCAGCGACTCCGCCGGCCAAAAGACAAAGGGCAACCCAATCGGCAGGCAGCCGCGCAAGAGGATCGCAGGCAAGGCCCAGCTTGTCGCGTTGTCGGGCGGTCGTTGAGGGCGCCCCAGCAGTACGTGGAAATCGCCGCTCCCCCAGTGCCAGATGGTCAAGGCAAGGAAGGCGGCGACACTCAATAAGGGGGCCAGAAACCAGAGCGCAATGACGACGACGGCCAGTCCCAGATAGCCCGCGCAAAACAGGGCCTGCCGACTGAGGGTGCTCTCCCGATTCGCACCGGAAGTGGCCACCACGTGGTCTACCGCGCCGTGCGGCAGTCCGAACGCAATCACGCTCAGTAAAAACGGCGCATACAACACCCACGCAGGCAGGCTGTCCAACCAGGGCACCAGCAATAACGCAGCGCCCAAAACACCCCAGCCGATAGCGGAGGACACCTGGTAAGCTCGACGCAGCATCGGGTCAGCGCGAAACATGCGGTCGACCTCCTTCCAACGTCAGCCCAAAGCGCCGCCCCACCGTCAGCAACCGCAGACGAACAGATTCCCACTGCTCCAGCACGGCCAGGTACAGATAAAGTCCCTGCACGACCATGATGTTGGTCACGAGGAAGAACACCGCCTCCTCAAGCGGCAAACCCACCAGCGACGGTCCCAGCGACAGCGCCGGGTTGATGTGCCAGGCCCCCGTGTAGATTGCGACCCAGTCGGCCACCCAAAAGTAAAGTGTCGGCGGCAGGACGCCCCAGGCGATCAGCTTCAGGTTATCTGCCAGCCAGGAGCCGCCCACCAGCCAGTGCAGCACGAGAATGGGGCACGCCCAGACCAGAATCAGCCCAAAATACGTCCCCTGCTCAAACTGCAACGCATAGACGCCGACCAACGCCAGGTAACCCAGGCAAGGTAACGTCCAACGCGCCCGCTGTTGCGACCTCAGACTCGGTGGTGGTGCCAGTGTCTGGCCACCCGGACGCAGACGGCCCAGACAGATGAAAAACCACAGCGTGGTGATTGCTGTCTGAATCAGAAAGAAGGCGTACTCCTCAACGGGGACCCCGGCGACCGTGCCTAACACCGAACCTTCCGGGTAACCCCAAACGCCCTGCCCCACCAGATAGATGTCCCACGGCGTCGTGTAGATAAAAGCGATGACGCTCAAAAACAGCCACGCGTGCCACCGGTGGGCGTAGTCTGCTGGGCGACCTTTGGCGGTGCGCCAAGCAACCACACCCAGCAGCGCCAGGATCGGCAGTGTAAAGAGGAGATGGAACGTTGAGTAGGTCACGCGCTTCGGGCGGACCCGCAGTTGCAACGAAAACGTTACACCGCTTCGCCCTCGATCAAGCAGCGTGCGCGAAAATTGCCCGAAAAAAATTCAGGCATACTTAACCATGAGGCAATTTGCCCTTACACCGGCGGCACTTCGACTGCTTGCAATGCACGGAGCGAGGCCAGCAGCTCGACCATGCGCTCCGGTCCATAGGCAGCATCCAGCCGATCCTGCAGGTCGCGCCACAACGGGTAAGCCTCCTCCAGACGGTGCTGCCCGAGGGTCGTCAGCGAGATCCAGCGCGTGCGCCGGTCCGAGCCCGTTGTTGTGCGGACCAGGCCCTTGCTTTCCAACAACTTCAGGTTGCGGCTAAAGGCCGACTGTTCCTGCGCCACCATGTTGGCGATGTTGCCCATCGTCTCGCTGCTGCGCGTGTGGATGGCCATCAGCAAGACAAATTGCCCCGAGGTCAGCCCGCCCGCCCGCAGCGCGTCATCGTAGAGCTGCGTGAGCATTCGCGAAGCCCGCCGCACATGGGCGCACGTGCAACGGTCAGTGACTTCGGCGGGATCCTCAACTTGTGCGAAGTTCTGTAGTTGCGTCGTCATTATTCGATTCGATTGGTCGTCTACGTCGAGAATGTGCAATCATCCGACGTTTGAAAAGCGCAAAATGCAATGAACGATTACTCAATAGACCCGCTTAAGTGCAGCAATCATCCTTTACTGGAGCTTATATGCAAAGGCACTCAACAAAGCGTTAGATGCTCCAGCTCCCAAAACGCCCAGAATGCCCTCAGACCTCATCTATTCAGCGCACAGCGCCCTGCCCCTGCAATGCGAGATTGCACGCAGTCATTGCGAGCGAGCCGCAGGCGAGCGTCGCAATCCAGGCGAAGGCCTTGCACTCGGCAGACGGGCAACAGGCGACGCAAGTTCAGACGCGCAGGCGCACCCCATAGACATCCCTCTGGATTGCCACGTCTACCATCGCTCCGCTCCGGCCTCCTCGCAATGACGGTCGAGTGGCCTCGACGCGACAAAACTGCGACGCAGTTTGTTTCAGAAGCACAGTCGGGCGTACCACAAATCCAGGTGCATCCGCACCTGCCCCTGCAATGGGAAATTGCCCAGGTGTGTGAACACCCGTACTCGCAATGCGAGATTGCGTCAGGTGGCGGCGGCGGCGCCGCGGCGCTCGGGGTCGTAGATGTAGCCCACGCCATGGATGGTGCGGAAGCAATCGGCGTCGCAGCCGTGGCGGTTGAGCATGTCGCGAATCTTCACGATGTACTGGTCCAGCGAGCGCGAGCGCACGTCAGCGTGAATCCCCCACACCGCGTGGATCAGGCTGCGGCGCGTGAGTACGTTGTTGGGATTGCTGACCAGGTAGAGCAGGATGCCGAGTTCCTTGCGCCCGATTTTCTCGTGTTCGCCATCGGGAAAGACCATCTCCAGGCGCGTCGGATCGACCTGCGCGCCGCAAAACGTGAACTGCTGCTCGGACAGGCGCGCGTTTTTGGTGATGTGGTAATCGCGGGAGGTTTCGGCCCGGCGCAGCACGGCGTTGATGCGGGCGATCAGCTCGGGAAACGAAAACGGTTTGGTCACGTAATCGTCGCCGCCCATGTCCAGCCCCTTGACCTTGTGCACCTCACTGGTCGAGGCGGTCAAAAAGATGACCGGAATCTGCAGGTTGTTCTTTTTGAGCTCTTCCAGCAGATGGAAGCCGGAGGTGTCCGGCAGGGCGATGTCTAGCAGCATCAGGTTGGCAAAGTTCTTTTGCAAAAACCGCATCACGTTGCCGGCGCGATGGTAGACTTGGGTCAACATGCCGGCCATCTCCAGTTGTTCGGAGATCAGCGTAGCCAGCTCTTTTTCGTCTTCGACGATGAGGATGAGCGGTTTGGGTTTGGCGGCCATGTTGGGTCGGTCTGGCAGTCTGGGGAGCGGACCTGGCTTCGGCCGCCGTGGCGCCATGCGGGAGCAAGAGTCACCCATCCATGGGCCGGCTGTACGCATGGCGGCAACAGCGTGGAAGGCTGGCTGCGCGCTGTGAGAGACTTACAGATTTATCGGCTAAAACAAAGTGGAAATTAAAGAGTTTTTTACAAATCGACCGCCCACCTCAGCGATTTGGCTTGTCCCGACCAAGGCAGCGAACCGATGGTTTTTGTTTTCGGCCTAAGCGCGCCAATGCTTAAGTCAGTGCACGCACACAAACCCAATCCAGTGAGCCAGACCCAGACCCAGCTAATGATCGGCCTGCCCAAGGGCAGCCTCGAAGAGTCCACCCTCAACCTGTTCGCGCAGGCCGGATGGCGCATCACCAAGAGTTCGCGCTCGTACAAGCCCTCGATCGACGACGACGAACTCGACGGGCGCTTCGTGCGCGCGCAGGAAATCAGCCGCTACGTTGAGCACGGCTTTTTCGACTGCGGGCTCACCGGCCACGACTGGATCGTGGAAAACGGCAGCGACGTGGTGGAGGTGTGCGACCTGATTTACTCGCGCGCGTCCAACCGCCAAAGCCGCTGGGTGCTCGCCGTGCCCGAAGCCGGGCCTATCCAGAGCGTCCAGGACTTGGCCGGCAAGCGTATCGCCACCGAACTGGTCAACACCACCCGGCGCTTCCTGCAAGAGCGTGGTGTCGACGCTGAGGTCGAATTCTCCTGGGGGGCCACCGAGGTCAAGGTCCCCGACCTGGTCGACGCCATCGTCGACCTGACCGAAACGGGCAATTCCCTTCGCGCGAACAAGCTGCGCATCGTCGACACCCTCCTGACGACCAACACCAAGTTTGTCGCCAACACCGACGCCTGGGCCGACCCCGCCAAGCGCCGCAAAATCGAGAATATCGCCCTGATGCTGCAGGCCGCCCTCACCGCGCGCTCCAAGGTTGGCCTCAAAATGAATCTGCCCAAGAACCGCCTGCCCGACCTGTTGGACGACCTGCCCTCGATGAAAAAGCCGACCGTGAACGAACTCTCGGACAAGGACTGGGTGGCCGTGGAAACCATCATCGACGAGACGGTTTCACGCTCCTTCATGCCCACCCTCAAAAAACACGGCGCCGAGGACATCATCGAGTACCCGCTGAACAAGGTGGTGGAGTAGCGCTCTCGCCAATCGGCCCGAAACTTGTCTTCGCGTGGCCACAGCGTAGGCTCATCCTTGAAGATGACCTCGTTGACCATGCACGTTCCCGAAGCCACCAAGCGCCGCCTGCAAGCCGAAGCACGCCGCCAGGGCGTCAGCGTCTCGGCGCTGGTGCGCGAGCGGCTGGAGATCGTGCCGGCAACGACACCTTCGAAAGCGAAAGATGCGGACACGGACGCGCAGAAGCTTTCCCTGCATGAGCGTTCCAAGGACCTCTGCGGCTGCTTCGATAGCGGCGTAACTGCCGCCAGAAGATTCCGCTCGTCGCGCCCTTCGTGAAAGGCTGACATCCCACCATGCGGCTCGGCCTGATCCAAACCACCTGCCAGACCGGCGGCGACTTGACCGCCGTCACCGAGCGCATCGCGCAGGCTGCCGAGCAGGGCGCGCAGGTCATCTGCCTGCAGGAACTCTTCAACCTGCCGTACTTCTGCCGGGTGCAGGACCCCGCCCTCTTCGACCTGGCCGAGCCCATCCCCGGACCCACAACGCAGGCCCTGCAAGCGGTCGCGAAAGACCTGGGCATCGTCCTGGTGGTCCCGCTGTTTGAAAAGCGCGCCGGTGGCCTGTACCACAACAGCGCCGCCATCCTCGACGCCGACGGCACGCTGCTGGGCGTTTACCGCAAGCAGCACATCCCGCAGGACCCCGGCTTTGAGGAAAAGTTTTTTTTCGCGCCGGGCGATGGTGGCTACCGCGCCTGGAAAACGCGCTTCGGCACGATTGGTGTGCTCATCTGCTGGGACCAGTGGTACCCCGAGGCCGCCCGTTTGACTGCCCTGGCGGGTGCCGAAGTCCTGCTTTACCCCACCGCTATCGGCTGGCTGCCAAGTGAAAAAGCCGCCCTGGGCGCCGCCCAGCACAACGCCTGGGAAACCGTTCAGCGCGGTCACGCCGTGGCCAACGGTTGCTTCGTTGCCGCGGTCAACCGCACCGGAACCGAAGGCCCCGACGACGAACCCAACGCGCGCACCCAGTTCTGGGGCCAGAGCTTTGTCGCCAACCCCTACGGCGAGGTCATCGCCCGCGCGCCGGTTGACGATGAAGTCGTGCTCGTGGTCGATTGTCCCCTGCCGGCTGTCGAGGACTTCCGCCGCATCTGGCCGTTTTTTCGCGACCGCCGCATCGACACCTACGGAAAGATTTCCAGCCGATTCGATGACTGAACCCGGCCCGCCTCCGGCAAACTACCGAGGCAACCACCTGCAATGCATCACCCAATGACTTGCGCGCGGTGGTAGCTTGCCGATAGAAGGCCTGCCACGGACGCAATGTGCACCCACCGTCCGTGCTGCCCTGCCCATGGCCAAGCCCGCCAAAGCCCCCAGCCCGATTCCCGAGAAGACGCCCCGCGCCTACGACTTCCGCATGCCGGCCGAGTGGGAGCCGCAGGACGCCGTCTGGATTACCTGGCCGGCCGACGCCCGCCTCTGGCCCGGTTTGTTCAAGGAGATCCTGCCGGTATTCGCCGAGCTGGTCGCCGTCATCAGCCGGTACCAGTACGTCTTGATCAACGGGGCCAACCTCGTTCACGACGACATCCAGCGCATGCTGGCCAAGGCTGGCGCCCACCTCGACCGCACCACCCTCTACGACCACGCCAGCAACGATGTGTGGTGCCGCGACCACGGCCCGATTTTCGTCAAAAACGACGCCGCCGACCGCCTCGCCCTGACCGACTGGCGCTTCAACGGCTGGGGCGGCAAGTACGCGCCGTTCGACCAGGACGACCAGATCCCGCGCAAGATTGCCCGCGAACTGAAGATCCCGCGCTTTGCCTTCGACATCACCTTGGAAGGCGGAGCCATCGACGTGAATGGCGCCGGTACGCTCATGACCACCGAGGCCGTCCTGCTCAACCCGAACCGCAAAAATCCGCCCCGTGCTCAGGTGGAGGAAGCCCTACGCGAGGCCTTCTGGGTCGACCAGATCCTCTGGCTGGAAAACGGCATCCACGGCGACGACACCGATGGCCACATCGACAACGTAGCGCGCTTTTTCAAAGAGGATGGCATTCTCGTGGCGACCGAGGACGATGCCGCCGACCCCAACTACAAAACCCTGGCCAAGGCGCAGGCACGCCTGATCGGGGCCAAAACCGCCACCGACGGGCGCTTCGACCTGGTTTCCATTCCCATGCCCGCACCTGTCCTGGTCGGTCGCGAACGCCTGGCTGCCAGCTACCTGAATTTCCTCGTGGTCAACAGCGCGGTCATCGTGCCGCAGTTTGGCCAGGCCGACCGTGACCACCGCGCCCTGGAGGTCCTGCGCGAGTGCTTCCCCGACCGCGAACTGGTCCCCTTTCGTTGCAACGAACTGCTCCTGGAAGGCGGCGCGGTCCACTGCCTCACCCAGCAGCAGCCCGCCGTCGGCGAACCCCCGCACGAGGGATAGCCGGGCAACGGGCTAGGCCTGAACCGTCGCGGGAAGATCGACCTCGATGTAGGTGCCCAGAACCGCTTCACACTCGCCAGAAGCAAGTTCGCTCGCGTAGGTCTCAAGCTCGAGCGGGCCCTCAAAAAACGAGCCCTTGCCTTCGTCGAAAGTCTCAAAGCACAGCGTCAGG
Source organism: Opitutales bacterium (assembly GCA_050331595.1). GTDB lineage: Bacteria > Verrucomicrobiota > Verrucomicrobiia > Opitutales > JBHJGM01 > JBHJGM01. The sequence continues at coordinate 33,308 of JBHJGQ010000031.1, read as the reverse complement.
GCCTCGCGGTAGTAACGGATGGCCTCATTGACGGTCTCGCCCGTGCTGAAACACAGCGGAAGTGCCGGACACCGGATCGCGTAGTCCGTGTGTGGCTCCTTCTCCAGGATGACCGGGATGCGCATGAGCATTGATAAAGCTATCTTTCGCTGGCATGTCCTACTAATATCAGATGGAAGTTATCATAACTAAGCTGCAGGCAACCACCCGAAAGAAGTGTAATTACGACGACTACAGCAACCAGCAAGAACACAAAGACCACGAAGAGCGTATTCTTCAAAGCATTCGCAAACCTCCTAGCAGCCCAAAGAAACAACCCTATATTATTACAGCACCCAAGCTACTCAGGAATTTCTGCGAGCGCAGGGAGTTTTTCTTAGGTCGTAAACTAAAGATAAAGACTGCCGCCCGAGATGAGCCTCTGGTACCGCCTCTGATTTCCATTCGCCCGTTGCCTAACTTACAAATTCGCCCTTCTCCCGCGAGCCTGAGCCTGAAAGACTGCCGGCGTGCTCAACGAATTTCTGCGCGCGCAAACGTTTCGGCCCGGTGCCCCGACGCCGCCCGAGCCTACGCCGGGTTACTGGGTGCACGAAGGCACCTACGAATTCCTGATCCGCTTTCCCGATGGCTGGTTCCTGCCGGGCATTCGCTGGTACGGGCTGGCCTACCTGACCGGTTTCCTCGTCGCGGCCCTGCTGCTGCGCCTGTACCACAAGCACGACCGCTCGCCGCTGAACCCCGATCAGCAGGCCAACCTGATGGTCGCCGGCATTCTGGGCGTGCTCGTTGGCGGCCGTCTCGGCTTCATGTTCCTGTACCGGCCCGACCTGCTGCGCGATGACATCCTGAACCTTTTCCGCGTCTGGGAGGGCGGTATGGCCAGCCACGGCGGCTTCATCGGGGTGGGCCTCGCCATCGCAATTTTCGCCAGGCTCAATCAGCTCTCCATCTACCGTCTGGCCGACATCATGGCCTCGATCACCCCGCCGGGCCTGTTCCTCGGGCGCATCGCCAACTTCATCAACGGCGAACTCTGGGGCAAAACGACCGACGTCTCCTGGGCAGTCATCTTCTCAAGATTCGACGCCGAGACGGGGATGTTCATCGGCTACACCGAGCCGCGCCATCCATCCCAGCTGTATCAGGCCGTCCTGGAGGGGTTGATCCCGGCCCTCTACCTGCAGTGGCGCATGTGGCAAAAAGGCGCGCGCAAGCGCCCTCCCGGCCAGCTCTGCGGCGAGTTCCTCATCCTCTACGCGATTGCGCGGATCATCGGTGAGATCTTCCGCGAACCCGACGCCTTCCTCGAAACGAAGTACCACTTTGGCCTGCTCTCACGCGGGCAGCTGCTCTCGGTGTTTCTGTTGATTGCAGGTATCGGGGTGATCGTCCGGGCTCGCCTGCGTGCCCGAAAATCCGCCCCGAACGAAACGCCCGCCTGATTCTGCCTGCAATTGCTTCCTGAGCGGGTAACCGCACACAATCGTTTGCTCGTGCTGCACGATTTGAGTGCTCCACAGAAAACAGTTTACACAGAAGCACTATTGCACGATAATACGACCAAATGAACGTAACGCTGAAACTGGCCGATGACCTCTGCAAGCAGGCCCGCCACCGCGCCGTCGACGAAGGCGTTTCACTGTCGCGCTGGGTCGCAACGCTGGTCGAGCGGGAGCTTGGCCAGTCGAAGGTCACTGCACTGAAAGCGCTTCCCAAGCAGACTATCGGCGATAGGCTCCACTGCCCTGAACTGGCCGAATACGACTTCGAGATCGAGCGCATCCAGGGGGAGCTGCGCGAGGTGGACTTCGATTAAATGTCCATCTTGCTCGATACGGTTGTTGTTTCAGAACTGCGCAAGAACCGCCGGGCTGCCCCCAATGTTGTCCACTGGATCGAGCGTGCCGATCCCGACTCCCTATATCTCAGTGTGGTCACTCTGACCGAGATCCTGGCCGGAGCGCACAAGGCCAAGCGCTCGGACCAACGATTCAGTGACCTCCTTTTTATGTGGTACGCGGATTACGTGCTGCCAACGTTCCAAGGGCGCATCCTTGCGATTGAGCCGACGGTCGCCGAATCAGCGGCGCCTTTATTGGTCGAACGCCCTTCGATGCTTGCCGACATGCTCCTCGCCGCCACCGCGCAGGTGCACGGGCTCACTCTGGCGACGCGCAACGTGAAGAACTTTGAAGGGCTGGGCATCGAGGTCGTCAACCCCTGGGCCGACGCCTAAACTTCCCGCCCAACGCACATCCACCCACACGCTTTCGGTTTTTCAGCCAGGCCCGGAGGTTGGCTGCCCGACGCGTCCGTCAGGGCGTTCATTCAATGTCCGGGCGGTGCTGCGCCGTATCCGCAATCTCAATACACCGTGTCGCTGGGCACGACGCCGTTTTTGGTGACCACGATCACCCCGTCGCGCACGAAGAGTGAGCCGCCCTGGGTTTCGGCCATGTCTTCCTTGCCCTCGGGGGTCAGCTTCACGTTGTCGCCGATGCGGGCGTTCTTGTCGATGATGGCGTTCTTGATGTCACAGTTTTTGCCGATACCGATATCGGGCTGCTGGCGGTCGCGGTGGTCGCGCAAATCCTGGGGTGTCTCAAACCAGTCCCCGCCCATCATGACAACGTTCTCCAGCTTGGAGCCGGCGTCGACTTTGGAGCGCACGCCAATAACTGAGCGCTTGATGTCGCAGTCGGTCAAAATCGCGCCGTCGGCCAGAATCGTCCGCTCGATGCGCGCGCCGTTGACCTTGGCCGCGGGCAGGAAACGCGTGCGGGTGTAGATTGGGTTCTCGCCGTCGTAAAAGTTAAAGGGCGGCACCGATTGCGTCAGCGCCAGGTTGGCTTCCCAAAAGGCGCCGACGGTTCCGATGTCCTCCCAATAGGCATCAAAGACAAAGCCGTTGAGCCGCATCTTACCCAGTAAACCCGGGATGATCTCCTTGCCGAAGTCGGTTTCGCTACCGGCCAGCGCGTCGCGCAAGACGCTGCCCTTGAAGACGTAGATGCCCATCGACGCCAAGCAGTAATCGCGGCCGGCTTCGGGTTCGTGCATCTGGGCCTTCAGGCTCGCCGGCATGACAAAGCGCTTGACCACCTCCGGGTCGGTCGGTTTTTCGGCGAACTCCGAAATCGCGAAGTTTTCGTCCAGGCGCATGACCCCCAGACCGGACACCTCCTCCTTGGGCACGGGCTTGGCCGAAATCGTGACGTCGGCGTTGTGCTCGTAGTGGTGCAGGATGATCTCGCGAAAATCCATCCGGTAAAGCTGGTCGCCCGAGAGGATCAGAAACAGATCGTCGGAATGCGTGTGAAAATGGATCAGGTTCTGGCGCACCGCGTCGGCCGTGCCCTGATACCAGTGGGCCCCCTGCGCGGTCTGCTCCGCCGACATGATGTCGACAAAGCCGCCCCCAAACGGATCGAACTGGTAGGCCGCCTGTATGTGGTTGTGCAACGAGGCCGTGTTGAACTGTGAAAGGACAAAGATCTGGTTGTACCCCGAGTTGAGGCAGTTGCTGATCGGGATGTCGACGAGCCGGTATTTGCCGGCCAGCGGCACCGCCGGTTTGCAGCGTTCCTTGGTCAGGGGGTAGAGGCGGGTTCCACGGCCCCCGCCCATGATCACGCAAATGACACGAGAGTTAGTGGGCACGCTAGCCAACTTGCAGGATTCAATGACCCATATCCAGATCTTTCCCCCGCATCGGTTTCCGAAATGTCGGGAACGGTCGATGGGTGAGCGAACAGTTCCACAAAAAAGACGTGAGTTCGCCGCCGCGCCCGATAGGCTTTCACCCTCTCATCCACGTTTCCGGCGCACGCACCGCCAATCGTCCGGTCCCGACCGGCTTGCGGTGCCACCGGTTCATCCAGTCCAACCTTAGATTCTGATTCCATGTGCGGCATCGTCGGTTACATCGGCAAGCACCAGGCCAGCTCGATTTTGATCGAAGGCCTCAAACGCCTTGAGTACCGCGGCTACGACTCTTCGGGTCTGGCCGTGCTCAATCCCGATGGCCTGCAGGTGGTCAAAAAAACCGGCCGGGTCGAAGTGCTGGTGCGCGAGTCCGCCCAGCACCCGACCGACTCGCCTCTGGGCATCAGCCACACGCGCTGGGCCACCCATGGCGGCGTGAACGACGCCAACGCCCACCCCCACGTGTCCAGCAACGGCAAGATCGCCATGGTGCACAACGGGGTCATCGAGAATCACGAGTCCATCCGCAAGTTCCTCCTGGGCAAGGGCTACACCTTTCAGAGCGAGACCGACACCGAAGCCCTCTGCAACCTCATCGCCTACCACTTCGAGAAGGAAGACCCCCACGGCAACGGGCGCAGCCGCCTCTTTCGCGCGGTGCTCAAAAGCCTCAAGCACGTCGAGGGCACCTACGGCATCGCCGTTATCTGCACCGAGTGTCCGCAGGAACTGGTGGGCGCGCGCAAGGGCTCGCCCCTTTGCCTGGGCGTGGGCGAGGGCGAGAACATGCTCGCCAGCGACGTCGCCGCCTTTGTTGGGCGCACGGCCAACGTCGTCTACCTCGAGGACGGCCAGATCGTTCACCTGACCGACGACGATTTCTTCATCACCAACACCGAGGAGGAGAGCGTCGACCCGATCATCAGCCAGGTGGACTGGGAGATTGAGCAGGCCGAGATGGGCGCCTTCAGCCACTACATGGAGAAGGAGATTTTCGAGCAGCCCGGCGCACTCGAAAACGCCATGCGCGGGCGCTTCTCCGACGACGGCTCCACCGCTAAGTTTGCCGGACTCGAAACCGACCCCCGCGAACTGCGCCAGATCGATCGGCTGGTCTTCCTGGCCTGCGGCACCGCCTGGCACGCCTGCCTGGTTGCCGAATACCTCATCGAGCGCTACGCCCGCATCCCCGTCGAGGTCGACTACGCCAGTGAGTTTCGCTACCGCAACGCCCCTCTGGACAAGAACACGCTGGTCTTCGTCATCAGCCAGAGCGGCGAGACCCTCGACACGCTGGAGGCCCTGCGCGAGGCCCGCCGCAAAGGCTACCGCACGCTGGCCATCGTCAACAGCGTGGGCTCCACCATTGCGCGAGAAACCGATGCGGGCATCTACCAGCACGCCGGTCCGGAAATCGGGGTGGCCTCGACCAAGGCCTTTACCTCGCAGGTCCTGATTTCGGCAATGGTGGCGCTGTATCTGGGCCGGTTGCGCGATCTCTCCTTCAGCGAAGGCCAGCAGATGGTCCGCGCCATGCGCACGCTCCCAGGCATGGTCAACCAGGCCCTCGGCCAGGCCGACAAAATCCAGCAGATCGCCAAGCGCTACGCCCGCCACGAAGATTTTCTCTTCCTGGGCCGGCAGCTCTCCTTCCCCATCGCCTTGGAGGGCGCGCTCAAGCTCAAGGAGATCTCCTACATTCACGCCGAGGGCTACCCCGCCGCCGAAATGAAGCACGGGCCCATCGCCTTAATCAGCCCCGAGTGCCCCACCGTCATCTTTGCGCCCGAGGACGAGACCTTCAAAAAGGTCCTGGCAAACGCCCAGGAAATCAAGGCGCGCAAGGGGCCGGTCATCGCCATCACCACCAGCGGCAGCGACTTTCCCGAAAACCTGGCCGACGACGTCATCACCGTGCCCAAGGCTCACGAGTGCATCCTGCCCATCCTGCTGTCGATCCCCGTGCAGCTGTTGGCCTACTACATCGCCGTCGAGCGCGAGTGCGACGTCGACAAGCCGCGCAACCTGGCCAAGTCCGTCACCGTGGAGTAGCGCCCGTCGCCTTACGAACACATTGACCCGTAAGGCGCGGTGTCGTGCCCGGCATCCATGCCAACGGTTCGACTCACGGCCAAACGCCAGGCCACGCTGTCCAAGCAGCTTTGCGAGGAGTTGGGCCTCAAGCCGGGCGATGCCTTCAAGCTGCCGAAGCAGGCCGAGTCCGAGGTCAACCAGCGCATCCGGGCGGGGCTCCGAGTGGCGGTTTCCGACCTCGTCCTTGCCGAGACCAATTACGCGCTGCGGCAACACGCATTACACCAGGGGATTGACCACCTCGAGATCGGCCATCTGCAAAAAATCGGTATCGGCGGTGTAAATACGGCGCACGCCGGACTCGCGCATCAACGCCGCCGTGCGCAGGTCAAAAAACAGATTGCCCGCCGGATGGTGCAGGCGCTCGAGAACGTGGCGCAGACAAATCAAGTGGCCGTCGCCGGCGACCAGCCAATCGATCGACTCCGCTTGGAACAGCGTCTCAACGAAATTCAACGCCTGAACCGCCGTCAACGGCCTCGGGAACACTTTCGGGTGCGTCGACACGCGCAGAAACTCATAGCAAATCCCCTCCGCCAGGTAGTACCGCTCGGATGCACCGCAGGCGCCCTCCAAAAAGCGCCGCGCCGCCGCGAACTCAGCCGCGTTCTCGTTGGCGGCGTACAGCAGGATGTTCGTGTCGATGACCCCACTCACGCTCGCGGGTCCATGATGGATTCCAGCGCATCCCGGTCGGCCAGGTTCACGCGAGCCTGGCCCATCGCATAGGCCGGCAAACGAGGCGGGTCCCGACGTTGCTTGCGTTCGGCCACCAGCGCATCGGCCAGCCACTGGTTGACCAGCTGCGACAGTTGCACTCGCCGCCGATGCGCAACTTCCCGAACCCCCTCCATCACCGCATCTTCCAAAACCAGCGTGGTGCGCTTCATCGGTATATCCTCTGCCAGATACATACGTATGTCAATCGTATATGTCTCGATGTCAAAAGCTTAATAGCCTTTGACAGCAGCTTTCTGAGAGCGCGTCGAAGAGCCGGTAACTGTACTGAAGGAAATCGGCCTGGCGGTTGATACCGTGGCTGGCTCGTCTTGATTGCGACTGTGCCGCGAACGCTCCACATCGTTTGGTTCAAGCGCGACTTGCGCGTGGCCGACCACCGTCCGCTGACCGAGGCGATCGGGTCGGGCCAGCCGGTGCTACCGCTGTACTTGGTGGAGCCACCGATTGTCGGTGCCGAAGACTTCGACCGGCTGCACGCAGCCTTCATCAGCCGCAGTCTGCGCGAACTCGACGCCGGCCTGCGCGAGCTGGGCGCGCCCCTGGTTATCCTGCGCAGCGAAGCGGTCGAGGCCCTTGAAGCCATCCGCCGCGCCTGGCCGGGCAAAGTTATCCTCCACTCGCACGAGGAGACCGGCAACGCCCTGACCTTCGCGCGCGATAAGGCAGTCAAGCGTTGGTGCCGTGCCCATGCGGTTCCCTGGACCGAATCGCCGACCAATGGCGTTGTGCGCGGGCTGACCGACCGAGACCGCTGGTCCCGCCACTGGGAAAAGCGCATGGCCCAGGCGATCCTTCCTGCGCCTGTGCCCGGCGCACTCCAACCCGCCCGGCTCAAGCTTGCGTCCGTGGAGCGTATCGAAAACTTCGCTACCGACGCGCTCTTTCCGGGAGTGCACGACGACGGGCCGCGCGAACCCGATCTGCTCGGAGGCGAGGAAGCCGGCCACGAAACACTGGCATCGTTTCTGGCGGGACGCGGCGCACGCTACCACCGCGAGATGTCCTCGCCGGTCACGGCCTATCAATCCTGCAGTCGGCTCTCGCCCTACCTGGCCTGGGGTAACCTGAGCCTGCGTCAGGTGGTGCAGGCGGCCCGCACGAAGCAGCGCGCGCTCCACGAAAACCCCGACCGTGCATTTCCCAAGCAGGCCCTCAAGGCCTTCCTCAGCCGCTGCCACTGGCACTGCCACTTCATCCAAAAGCTCGAGCGCGAACCGCAAATCGAGTACCGCGCCTTTCACCCGGCCTTTGAAACGGTTCGCGCGGACCTCGACGCTGACGAAGCCCAGCGCCGGCTCGAAGCCTTTCAAAACGCCCGCACCGGTTACCCCTTCGTCGACGCCTGCCTGCGTTCGCTCAAGACCACCGGCTGGATCAACTTCCGCATGCGCGCCATGCTGGTGTCCTTCGCGGCCTACGACCTGTGGCTGGACTGGCGGCGTTTTGCTCCGTGGCTGGCGCGTCAGTTCATCGACTACGAGCCCGGTATCCACTTTTCCCAGACACAGATGCAGAGCGGCACGACCGGCATCAACACCTTGCGCATCTACAGCCCGATCAAACAGGGACACGACCACGACCCGGACACCGAATTCATCGCCCGCTGGCTGCCCGAATTGGCCAAGCTGCCGCCCCAGCGCCGGCACGAGCCCTGGAAGCTGACCGCCGCCGAGGGCCGCGAGGCCGGCTTTGAACCGGAGCGCCACTACCCTTCTCGCGTGGTCGATCACCTGGCCGCCGTCGCCCACGCCAAAAAAGCGCTCTACGCGCTCAAGGCGCAGCCCGAAACCCGTGCCCTTTCAAAGGAGGTGTACGAGAAGCACGGCAGCCGCATGGGGCCCAGCGCCCGGCGCGTCAACGGCAACGACGCCGCCCAATTTTCTGGACGTAAACGCAGCAACACTCGCAAAAAAGCCAAGACCGCTCCCCCTAAAGACGCCCGCCAAAGTGAGATGAAGCTCTAGAGTCCGGCGCAACGTCACTTGCATTTGAAGGACTTCAGTCTGCGCGAGCCTTTCAAACCCATCTAGGTCAGGGGGCCGTCTTGCCGTCGCCCTTCGTCAGATCGGTGGTCCGCGTCGGCAGCTTGAACGAACCGATCGCCCACAGAAACGCTTCCAGATCGGACGAAGCGTGACCGGCAAAGAGCACGGTGGGCTCGCCCGAAACGGGCATCAGCCGCAGCTGGCCGCGCGCGGGCTTCTTGGGTTTGCGCTCTGTAATCTGTAACTGGATACACGCCAGCTCGGCGTGCTCGAAGCGCTCCACCGTCTGCGAGCGCAGCGACTGCCGTTCGATTGTCACCCGTCGCGGCGACACCCGCAGCACCGTGCGGCGCGTCATCAGGTAAAAGCCCAGCGCCAGCACCGCGCTGCCTGCCAGAAACCCCGCCAGGGCCAGCACCAGCAGGGGCCCGCCCGCCAACTCGAAGTTGATCTGCATGAAACCCACGTGCCCAAAAGCGGCGGAAACAAACACCCCCAACGCTGGCAGCCCCACGCCCACCAGCAGGCTCCCGCCCAGCACCGGCGAGGGCGGCAGCACCAGCTCCACGCTGTCGGCATGTTCCAGGATGTTGAGGCGTCCACGCATGGTAGTGATTCCGGCTTGTATCCAAAGAGCAACTACGCCCGAGGTGGCAAGCCCCTTCCATTATCGGCCGGCGTAACAAAAACCTGTACTTTGCGTTTGCCTGCGCAAATGTTCAGCCTCAACCTCTTCGCAATGGCAAACAATGCTCCATGGCTGGGATTGCAGCGCATCGTCTCCGGCGGGCAGACCGGCGTCGATCAGGGCGCGCTCGATGCGGCGCTGGAGACGGGCTTTGCGTGCGGAGGCTGGGCACCCGAGGGGCGACTCGACGAGAACGGCATCATCGACTCCAAGTACCCCGTCAACGTTTTGGAAGGTGCCGACTACGCCGAGCGCACCCGGGCCAACGTGCGTGACAGTGACGCCACCCTCATCCTGTGTCCGGGCCCGCCCGAAGGCGGCACCCGCCTGACCCACGACTACGCCCGGCGCAAGGCCAAGCCCTGCCTCCTGCTCGATGCCAACGCCCTAAAGCCTCTGGAAGCCGTTGGCCCAATCCTGGCCTTCCTCGCCCGACACCGTGTGAGCACGCTCAACGTGGCCGGACCGCGCGCCAGCGGCTGGCCCTCGGCGCACGCCTATGCGCAGGAATCGCTGCGCCTGACCCTGACGGCCCTTGCCTCCGTCCAGGCTTGAGCCTTCAACAGTGGGCATACGCAGGCTTGCGCCGCGAACCCGAGGGGCTCATACCCTCTGCCCATGTCTGGCGAAACGCCCCGGCCCAAATTCAAACGCATCGTCCTCAAACTCAGCGGCGAGGTCCTCCGCAATAACGAGACCGGCGAGCCGCTCGATGCCGGCGTGCTCGAGGCGCTCTCACGGCAGCTGCGCGAGGTTCATGCGCTGGGCGTGCAAATCGGCCTGGTCGTGGGCGGGGGCAACATCTTTCGCGGGCTGGCCGGTCACGCCGACCGCGGCATCGACCGCACTACCGGCGACCATATGGGCATGCTCGCCACCGTCATCAACGGCCTGGCCTTCATGGACTTTCTGGAAAAGCTGAGCGTGCCCGTGCGCGTGCAAAGTGCCCTGCGTATGGACAAGATCGCCGAGCCGTTCATTCTGCGCCGCGCCATCCGCCACCTGGAAAAAGGCCGGATTGTGATCTTCGTGGCCGGCACGGGCAATCCGTACTTCTCTACCGACACCACGGCCGCCCTGCGCGGCAGCGAGATCGGCGCCGACGTCATCATGAAGGCGACCAAGGTCGACGGCATCTACGACAAAGATCCCATGCACCACGCCGATGCGCGCAAGTTCGACGAGCTGACCTACAACCACGCCCTGCGCGAGCGCTATTCGGTGATGGACTCCTCGGCCTTTGCGCTGTGCCAGGAGAATGACATCCCCATCCTGGTCTTTAACATGAACGCGCCCGAAAGCGTGCGCCGCGCCGTGCTGGGCGAGCGCATCGGCACCCTTGTTCACGCCGACGCCGCCGACTGAGCCGCCCATTTGTTTTTTTTTAACTTCGCAGCAACCCCGAACACAGGAACGCCCGTAGCCATGGATCCCGCAACCACCCTCAAGCAAGCCGGCGCACAGATGCAAAAAGCCGTCGACCACACCCTGCAGCAGTTCGCCAACCTGCACACGGGCAAGGCCAGCCCCGGTATGGTCGACCACCTTTCCGTCGAGATCGAATCCTACGGCACCACCAGCAAGATTCTCGAGATCGCCGCGGTGACCACCCCCGACGCCCGCACCATCCGCATCCAACCCTGGGACAAATCGGTCCTCAAGGACGTCGACAAAGCCATCCAAAAGGCCAACCTCGGGCTCAACCCCGTGGTCATGGGCGATGCCATTCACGTACCGGTGCCCGAACTCTCCGGCGAGCGCCGCAAGGAACTCACCAAGGTGGCCCACACCATGGCCGAGGATGGCCGCGTGGGCGTGCGCGCGGGCCGCCGCGACGCCATGGAAGCCCTCAAAAAATCCCAGAAGGACAAGGAGATTTCCGAAGACGATCTCAAGCGCTACGAAAAGGAAGTGCAGACCCTCACCGACAAGCACATCAAGGCGATTGAGGAACACCTCAAGGCCAAGGAAACCGAGCTGACCACGGTCTAGCCCCGCTGCGACGCGCCGCCGCCCTGGCGCCTGACGTTTCATGAATGCCCTGCCGGAGCACGCCCGCCGCGTCGTCGTCAAGCTGGGCACCGGCGTCCTCACCCAGGGTATCGGCAAACTCGATACGCAGCGCATCGCCGCACTCTGCGCCCAGCTGGCCGCCCTGCGTCAACGCGGCGTGGAGGTCCTGGTGGTCAGTTCCGGCGCCGTGGGCCTGGGCATGGGCCGCCTGCAACTGCCCCGCCGTCCCAAGCGCTTGGCCGCGCTGCAAAAATGCGCCGCCGTGGGCCAGAGCATCCTCATCAACACTTGGCAGGCCGGCCTCGACCCCCACGGGCTGACCGCTGCGCAGGTCCTGCTCACGCGCGAGGACGTCAAATCGCGCACCCGCCACCTCGCCGTCAAAGACCTCCTGGCCGAGTTGCTCGAGTTCGGGCTCATCCCGATCGTCAACGGCAACGACTCCGTCTCGACCGAGGAGATCAAGTTTGGCGACAACGACGTGCTCTCGGCCATGGTCGCCTCGCTGACCCACGCGAACCTGCTGGCCATTCTCTCCACCGCACCGGGCCTGATCGACCGCGCGGGCACCGGCCAAATCGTGCCCGTGGTCGAAAACATCTCCCCCGACATCGAAGCGATGGCCGGCGGCACCGCCGATGCCACCGCCGTCGGCGGCATGGTCACCAAAATCGAAGCCGCGCGCATCGCCACCGCCTCGGGCTGCACCGTGTTCATCGGCAGCGGCCGCGAGCCCGACATCCTGCAACGCGTCCTCAACGGCCAGGGCCCGGGAACCTTCTTCCTGCCGAACAAATTGCCGATGGCCTCACGCAAGCGATGGATCGCCTTCTTTCAGCCGCCCGCGGGCACCCTCCACGTCGACGCCGGCGCCGTGGCGGCGCTTCGCCAAACAGGCTCCAGTCTGCTGGCCAAGGGCATCCTGAAAGTCGACGGCACTTTTGGCCAAGAGGACGTGATCGCCATCGCCGGGCCCGACGGCGAACCCTTTGCCCGGGGCATCGCGCGCTTCACCAGTCACGACGTATCTAAAATCCAAGGACACAGCAACGACGCCATCCACCAGGCCTTCCCCCAGCGCAAACGCTGCGAAGTCGTCCACCGCGACACCCTCGTCCTGCTTTGAATTCCTTAAACAGAAGGAATCAGATCTAATCAAGAAAGGTTATCGGACAGGATAACAAGACAACAGGACGCCATCAATGGGTCAAAACCTCCGCGATTTGAGCTCCCTTCTGTTCAACAAATCTGAACAGGAGAACACAGAGGACGCAGAGAGGTTTAAGGTTACCCGCATCATCAAAAACCGTGACTTAACTAAAGGGATCAGAGGGATCGAAGAAAAACTTAACAGTGATTAAGGACATGATTTCAGGATGACTCGTGAAACAAATACAGCCTAAGAAGCTCTGCGTTGGCCATGTTTTTCAGTTAGACTTCGTTTCCTTGGATGCCTTCGGTTCAAAGCCTTTGCTCCTGTTCAGCTACCTTGCAATCCGCAGCCCCTATCGCGTCACTCGGTAGAAGCCGGCGAAGATAAACGTGTCTGGCAACACAAGGTGCAGGGCCACGGCCTGAACGGCTTTGCGCATGTTGATCAGCGGCACCTGCGGCGAACTGTGCAGTTTCGGCGGCGTCAGGCTGCACTCCAGTCCCGCCTTGCTCAAGATGTTGCGGAGGGTTCCAGCAACCATGTTGGTCGTCTCCTTCACCGCGTCGTCGAGAATGCTCCGGCCCTCGCCAAAATCCACCTCGAAGGCCGCATAGCCCAGATACTCGCAGGCCACGATGCGCGCCAGCGTATGCGGCATCTGCAAGCACATCGTGCCCGGGTAGGCGCGGTCGAACAATATGAAGCACGAGTACAGCCGCTCCCCCAACGAGTTCTGCGCCAGAGCCAGCGAATCCGCATCCAAATGCGCCGCGATGCTCGACTTGCGGCCGACGTTACTCTCAAGGACGTGCCCAATGCTCTTGGCCAGCAGGCCCTTCAAAAAGCGGTCTTCGATCAGCGTGGTCGGGGCGGTCGCGGGCGGCATCTTCGAGCAAGGTTCAGCCCTTCAAATCGACCCGCGCCGCGCTCAGTTTAGGACCGTTGGCCAACGCTTTTGGACGAAGGCGATTTTTCAGTAGGCGCTGGCCTGGGCCCGCAGAATCTCGAAGCAGTCCTCGGGCACCGTCTGGAAGAACCGGCTGGGCTGCAGCATCTGCGGCGGCCCGCCCTGCAAACTCACCCGCGGATACAGCAGGTACAGCTCGTCCTTGGCCCGTGTCACGGCCACGTAAAACAGCCGGCGCTCCTCCTCGATGTCGCCCTCCTCAATCGCGCGCTTGAGCGGAAAGAGCCCGTCGGCCAGCCCGATGACGAAAACCACCGGAAACTCCAGCCCCTTGGCCTGGTGCACCGTGGTCAGGCGGATGGACGCCTGGTCAGGCTCGGCCGAGCGGTCGCTTGTCTCCGAATTGAGCAGGACCAGCTGCGCCAGCAGCTCCCCAAAGTCGTCGTAGCGCGAGGCGAAGCCCGCCAGGCTGTCGAGGTCGTCACGCCGGGTGGTCCAGTTGGCGTAGGCGCTGCGCAGGTAATCGCCGTACCAACCCTCCACGGCCAGTTCCACAATCTCCTCGGGCATCAGCGGCTCGAAGGCGTCGGCACCTTTGGCGTTGGCCTCGGTGGCCCGGGCGCTGGCCGCCTGAATCTGCGCCCCCAGGCCTTTGGACGCACCAGGCGCGTCAAACAAATCGCTGTCGCCCTGCGCCTGACGTTGGGCCGGTGTGCGCCGAACGCCCTCGGGCTCGGGGATGCGCAACCCCGCCTCCAACTGCACCAGCGACGCCGCCATCGCCTTGAAATCTTCCCGCGCCGGCTCGGGTGCCTTCGCCGCCACTTCCTCCAGCGCAATCGCCTGGATCAGCGACACGCCCTGCTTCGCGGCCAGTTGCCCGGCCAGCTTGAGCAAACGCTCGGAGGTGCGCGGGCCCACCTTGGGCAGCAGCCCCGTAAAACGCTGGAAGGCGATGCCGTCGCGCGGGTTGTAGGCAAAACGCAGCATCGCCACCAGGTCGCGAATGTGCGCCTGCTCAAAGAAACGCACGCCACTGGTGATGGTGTAGGCCACCCCCAGCCGCGACAGCTCCATCTGCAGGTCCATCGCGTGAAAGTGCGCCCGGTACAATACGGCGATATCGTTGGGCGCGTAGCCTTCGTTGAGCAGGCCCTCGATCCGTTTGACCACCAGCGCAGCCTGCTGGCGCGTATCCGTCGAGGGAATGAAGTACGGCTTCTGGTTGGCCGGCTTGTCCGGGCGCAGCACCAGCGGGTAGCCGTCCACCGGCGGGTGCACCTGCATCAGCTCGTTGGCAAAGTGCAGGATCTCCGGCGAGGAGCGGTAATTCGTTTCGATCTTGTAAATCTGGCGCTGAGGGAAGAGCTCGGCAAAGTCGGCCATGTTGGCGAATTCGGCCCCGCGCCAGGTGTAGATGCACTGCCAGTTGTCACCCACGATGGTGATGTTGGCGTGCTCCTGGGCCAGCAGATTGAGGATGCTCGCCTGCAGGCGGTTCGTGTCCTGGTACTCGTCCACCAGGATGTGCCGGAAGCGCGCCTGAAACTCCGCCCGCACGTCGGGCTCCTCCTGCAACAGGCGCAGCCAGTACTCCAGCAAGTCGTCGTAGTCGGCCACCTGCTGGGCCAGCTTGCGTTCCTGATAGGTTCGTTGAAACTGCGTCAGCTTGTCGGCCAAGTCGTTAAACCACGGGAAACGCGCCTCCACCACCGCTTTCACGCTCTGACAGGTGTTGCGCGCGTAGCTGATGATATCGCTGACCACCCGCGCCTTGGGGTTCTCCTTGTTCTTGAGGAAGTCGCCATCGACCGTCCGGATGGCATCGCCCAACAGCGATTCGGATTCGCCGTCGTCCAGAATGGTGAAGCCTGGCTCCAGGCCCAGCGCGCTGCCGTGCCGGCGCAAAATTCGCTGGCCGATGCTGTGAAAGGTACCGCCCCAAAAACGCTCGCGCCGTTCGCCGGTCAGGTCCTCCACCCGTTCAAGCATTTCGCGCGCGGCCTTGTTGGTAAACGTCAGCAACAGAATTTCCCACGGCCGCAGGCCTTGCTCGCTCAGCAGCCAGGCGACGCGGTAGGTCAGCGTGCGCGTCTTACCCGAGCCTGCCCCCGCCAGCACCAGAGAGGGCCCCGGGGGCGCCACCACCGCCGCGTACTGCTCCGGGTTCAACTCCGCGCGAAAATCAATCGGCGCCAGCGACGCCCGCCCTGCTTGCTCCAATGCCATACACCCGCACCCTAGGCGCGCGCCCCTGCCGGTTCAATCCTCCGTCGGCCAATCCGGCCAGGATGGAGAAATCTCAGTGCCGCTACCCTTGCAATCGTATCAGAAATCCCCGCGTCACAGGGATTTAACAATGAGCGCCAAAAACAGACTTGCGCCCAATGGCTCGACATACGACGGTGTTCGCATGAGCACCGAACCTGGCCAAGACTATCGCTTTATCACCCCCTCACTGAATTTCAAAAATACTGCCGAGGCCATCGACTTCTACACGAAGGCTTTTGGCGCGGTGGAGCGCTTCCGCGTCGAAGCGCCTAACGGGGCCATGATGCACGCCGAAATGCAGTTTGCCGACAGCATCCTCATGCTGTCCGACGCCTGCGAGGAATGGCACGCACCAACCCCTGCCGAAAGCGGCTGCCCGGTCCTGCTTTCACTCCGTACCGACGATTGCGACGCACTCTTCAACCAGGCGGTTGCCGCCGGTTGCGAGGTGCTCATGCCCATGGCCGACCAATTCTGGGGCGAGCGCAGCGGCACCGTACGCGACCCCTTTGGCTACCGCTGGTGCATGAGCAAACACATCGAAGACGTCTCCCCCGAGGAAATGCAGAAGCGCATGGCCGAAATGGGCATGGGCAGCTGACCCGCTCCCCGACCATTCGTCCCGGTCAGCTTCGGCGCGGCTACTTGCCCTCGGGCAGAACGTCCAGCGGCAGTTCTTCGGCCAAAGCGCAGCGGTAGTCGAAGGCCGGGCGCGGGCTGAGCTTCATCCTTGAGCGGCGGTGCAGAAAATTCTCCAGCAAATTGCCCGGCGAATCATACCCACCAGTCTTGCCCACCCAATCCGCGCCAACGATGGCGTGGCCGGTCACGCGTCCGCTGGCGGTCTCATAAGTGAGCCACAGCGGCGTCAGCCCCTGCAAGCGAAAGCCCGACTGCACGCCGTCCTCCACGTCCTGCAGGCGCGCGGCATACTCGTCCGGGTCCAACGCGCGCAGGCGGACCCGCGGCTGCTTGACCGCGTCCGGATAGGCCTTGAGCACCACGAACGGCACGGCCACCCCGTCCCGCCAGGCCAGTCCGGCATACCCGCGCACCGCATCCAGATAAAAGAAACTCGCCTCGCCTTCGACAAAAACGGCCTCGTCCAGACCATGGCCCCAGTCGCGCCGCACCGCGAAGGGCGCCGTCTGCAGCCGGGCCGACCCGTTCAGCCCATCCACGCTGAGCCCCGCCCGATACACGCCCGGCTCCAGCCAATCCCCTTCCCACACGAGACGGTCGTTCGGCTCCAGCACGTGTTGCGTTGGCTCGCCGGACGCCGCCAGGCGCAGGGTCAGCGCACGGCTCGGATGCTGCCAGCGGCCAGTGGATGCGAGCACTTGATACCGCAGCTGAGGGTGCAGCGGGCGCTTGTCGCTGGCCGCGAACGCGGGAATCGTCAGCGCCTCCTGTGTGTGGTTGACCAGCGCGAAACGCGGTGTCCCGTATTCAGTTACCAAATACAACAGTCGCGCGCCCGGCCCGTTTTCCGCCGCCCCGCAAAGAACCGCTCCCGCCAGCCAACACCACACAATCCCCCATCGATCAACCCTCATCAATCTTTCGACGGCCCAACCGCTCCAGCGTTCACCCCCGTGAGAAACTTGGCGTTGTGCACATTCAGGGGCAGCGCTCCAGGGCCTTCCTTGCAGCTGCCCACGCCCCGGCCCCGTAGTGCGTTGCCTCAACGCGCGTGTAGCGCATCGCGCAACACCTGCGCCACGTGCAGGCGCGGCAGTGCCACCTTGCACTTGTCGATCATGCCGCCCAGATGCAGCATGCAGCCCATGTCGCCGGAAACCAGCACGTCGGGCTCGACTGCCGTCACGTGCTCGATCTTCAACTCGCCCATGCGCGCGGACACGTTCGGAAAACTCACCGAAAATGCCCCGCCAAACCCGCAGCACTGCTCCCCCTCACCAAAAGAAACCAGCTCGAGCCCGTCGATGGATTGCAGCAACTGCAGCGATGCGTCTCCGCTGAGCGTGCCGCGCGAGTGGCATGAACGATGGAAGGCCACCTTTTTGTCGAAACGTCCCTCCCAGCGCTCGATGCCCAGCCCGTTGACCAGGTAGTCGGCCAGTTCCCAGGTGCGCCCGGCCAATCCGGCCACGGCGGTGCGTTCGTTTTCGGGCTGGTCCTCAAACTCCAAGGGCGCACCGTGAAAGACCATCGCCGCGCACGATCCTGAGGGCACCACCACCGGCTGCTCGCCCGTGAAAACGCCCGTCATGTGCCGCACCACCTTGCGCGAGGCATTCCAGTCGCCTGCGTTGAACGGCGGCTGCCCGCAACAGGTCTGGTCCGGCGGAAAATCGATGGTGCAGCCCACGTGCTCCAGCACTTCCACCGTCGCCCGCGCCACGTCGGCAAAAAAGCCGTCGCACAGGCAGGTCGCCATCAGTTGCAGGTGTTTGTCGGCCGGGGTTTTTCGCTGCGGGGGGTGCACGTTTCGATTGTTCTTGGTTCTTCGTTCGTAGTTCCTGGTTGGAGGGCATTGCTCACAAGCCACCCCGCTTGCGTGCACGTTCACACACCAAGCTCCAAGAACCAAGCCCGAAGCGCCCTTTGCGACGCGCCCCTGCCCGACTACCGCAAGACCACGTACAGCGCGTCCGGCGGCAACTCCAGCATCACGCCGCCGCTGACCGATTCCAAGGGCAGCTTCTCGCGCTCGTAACCGGCTGAATCCAGCACCACCGCCTCGCGCAGGCTCGTGTTCTTGATCGCCACGCGGGCCTGCGTTTCGCGAATTTGATACGGCGGCTTACCCGTCCGCACAATCTCGTAACCCTCCAGCTGCTCGTTGCCGCTGCGCAGGCGCTTCTCACGCACGGCCCAACCGGTCAACTGCGCCTGCGTGCCCACCTGCACCAGCACCTGACCCGACTGCCGCAGCGGCTTGCGGTCCATCGAGACCACCTGAATCGCTGCATACTCGTTTTGCGACAGGATGGCCACGTCCGGCAGAACAAAGCGCCCGCCAGCCTCCTGCAAAAATCCGGTCACCCCCTGGGCAAAGGGCGTCTGCATCGTTGCGTAGCCCTTCTTGTAGTCCAGCATCAGCTCGCCGGTGTTCGAGCGCACCACCCCGCTGGCGGCGTCGATGAAGGGCGAGAGATCCGCCACCGTCGTTTCCTCGGGCTCGCCGTCGAAATCTACGTGCACCGGCCCAACCAGAAACGCCAGTCGGCTGACGTCGGTGGCGTCCGCGCCCGAGTGCCCCCGCAGGTCTTCGGTGTCGCGGTTCGGATCGAAGGTCTCCGTCTCGGCGATGATCGGTCGCTCCCGTTGGTACACCGACTCCAGCGAGCGTACCTCGCGCACGACCTCCTGGCCGGGCTTCACGTAACCCAGCCGGAAAATCAGCGCGTTGGCCGGCAGGAGCCCGGCCTGCATCGGATGCGCGCCCGACCACTTGTCCAGCGCGTAGCCCGTCTCCTCACCGGGTATCACACTCCAAAAGCGCCGCCGCGGGTCCGTCAGGTAGCCCGGCTCCCCGTAGGCAAACCAGTAGAGGCTGTCCACGCCGTTGAGCGACATGTAGGCCGAGGTCAAAAACGGCCCCTCGGATTGATAGCGCGCCGGCTTCACCCAGGCGCTCTCGGTGATGATCATCGGGTGCCCCACCGGCTGCTTCAAATTGAAGGGCAGGCCCAGCGGCTGACGCAGGGTCGAGTCGAAGGTCACCTCGTGCTTCGGGTCGATGCGATAGCCGTTGTTTTGGCCCAGATGACGTGAGGCGCCGGTGTAGCGGTTCACCGCGATGACATCCTGCGCCGTGTAGGTGTAGCGCTCGCCGTCGTCGGTGTTGAGCTTGTCAGCGCTCTTCCAGTTCATCGAATTGGTCAGCTGCCGAATGCCCAGATCCTCTTTGAGGTACCGATCGATTTCCGCATAAAAATTGCGCTGCGTGGTCACCAGAAACTCGAATTGATCATCCAGCCGCACGGCCCGTCCACCGGAGCGCTCCTGCGTCATTTCCCAGGTAATCTCAAAGGCCAGCTGCTCGGCGTCGAAGTCATCGCCGTCGATCCTGTGACCGCTCCAGGCGTCGATGGCCGCTTCCAGCGAGCCGTACTTGCCCTTGAGCCACGCCACAAACTGCTCACCGAGGATGGCTTTCTGCTCGGGCGGAATCCGGTCGAAGGTGTAAAAGAGCAGGCTGTCCTCGTTTTTGACCTGGATAATGGCCACGGTCGGGTCGTCCTTGATCGCCAGGCCCGTGTACGGATTGCGCCGCGTGTACAGCTCCTTCACCCAGCCCTTGTAGGCCTCGATGAAGACGGGATTGAAGAACAGCGAGCCCGTCGGCATCTGTCCGGCTTTCCAGCCTTTGAGCGCCGACTCCCAGCTTTGGGGCATCTTGTGATGGTACCAATACGGCGAGACCGTCAGATAAATCCCGGCCTTCTTGGCCGCAGCCACCGCGCGGAAAATCCCGTCGATCTGCCCTTCGTTGACGGCGGTGATCGGCTGGCCTTCGTTCTTGCCGGCAATGTTCTGGTGCAGGCGCACCATGTTCACGCCCAGCTTGGCCAGCCAGCGAAAGTGCGCTTCCTGCGCCTTCGGATCCTTGCCGACCATACCGCCCACGACCGACCAGAACCGGATCGGCTGCCCGTCGCCGCGCACAAACTGCATCCCATCCTCGGACAACCGCACAAAGCCCGTCTGGCCGGATTCCTCCTCGTTGAGCCAGCGCAGGTCCAGCAGCGCGTCGTCACGAAACGAATCCTGCGCCCAGTCAAACGCCCACGAGCCCTCCTCGGTCGCCAGTTCGAGCCCGCCGCCTTCGCCGGGCTTCAGTGTACCCGAGGGGATGAAGCGCTCGGTGGTCAGCGTGAACGCATCGATGCTGCCGTGATTGTGGTTGGCCGAATCCATCAGGAAGGTGATCCGCACCAGCCCTTCCTCCAACTCCAGCCGCCCTGCGTTCATCCAGCCGAGGTGGCGCAGGTCGTTGGCCCCATTGCTGGCAATGTTCACCCTGTCGCTGGCCGAGTTTGTGAAAATCTTCGTCCACTCCCCGCTGCGCCCAATCCGGTACGACAGCGAACTTTGCGTCGGGTTGGCCCGCACCCAGAAGTCGTAGGTGCCATCTTCGGGAATGCGCACGGCGTATTCGACCTCCGCCGGCACGCCATCGAACCAGTGCGCCACAAAACTGCCGCCGGAAAGCTTCGAATCGTCAATCTGGCCACTGTACCAGCTGTGCCCGATGGCCGAGGACTCGCGAAAATCCTCGCCCTCCACCCAGACGGTTTCCGCCGACAGCGGCAACGCACACGCCAATCCAGCCAATACCGGTCCGACAGACCGGCCCAAGCAACGCCATTCCTTCATCACAAGCAACGATTACGGGGTTCGCAGACAACCGGTCGCCGCCCTGCGTGTTCGCGCGGACAGCGCCAATCAGTAGACAGGCTCAGCGCTAGCCCGTTCCCCGTCGCCGCGCAAGCCTTCCTGCTTCCTTCTAAGCAATACCGATGCGCCTCAGGCCACCTGCGTCGATCTGGCCTCCGCCCAATCGACCCCAGACCTTAGACCAACGACCCCAACGCCCTCAGGCTCCGGGCCTGTACTCAAAAACCAAGAACAAGGAACCAAGAACCCATCAACATACCCATACACCTAGCGCTTTGGAATTCGGCTGTCCTTGCGCTCTTTGTTGACCTGCACGTTTGCCGCGCCCGCCTCAAACAGGTCCACGCTCATGCGCGCGCCGGCCATCGCCACCCAGCTCAGGCTCAGCGCAAGTCCCAGCACAAACACCGTCGCGGTGAACTTCATCCCCAGAAAAATCCGGTTCAGCACCATCCCAAAGAGCACGCAGCCGCCAATACCCGCGGCCAACACAATCGGCAGATCCCAGGAGGGGTTGGCCACGTGCTCATGAGCCAGCGGTCCGGCCACGGCCGCCAGAACCAATCCCAACCCCAGTTGAATGCCAAAGACCATCAGCGAGGTGCCCATGCTGGTGTCGTTGCCAAAGGCCGTGCGCGCGAGCACCCAGCTCAACACGAAAAACACGCCTAGCCCCGCCCCGGCCACCGGCCAGAAAAAGGACTCGCCTTGACTGTGACCAACCAGGCGGGCCATCAGCTCGGAAAAACTCGAGATGAACTGCGAGAGCGTCATCGTTTGAACAGCATCGGCCTTTGGCGTGTCGGCTGAACCCGGCACGGCGTCCCAGGCGACATGGACTGCGTGAAGAAACGGCGGCACAGCCGTAGCGACGACTGCGCCACCCTCATTATCGGCACCCCGGTGACTCCGCCGTAAAGCCCACCCACATTTTCGCTTTGTTTTTACATCCCAACCGATTCGCACCTATCGTGACCGCCTTGAAAGGGTGCGCAAAAGTGCAGCGAAGCCGTCCCCGAGGCTTGGGCAACCCTCGGCTGCTGACCGCGACGCTGGCCACCGCCCTCGCGTCCCAGCTCATCGCTGAGGACCTCGCCGTCGATCCGCCTGTCCAAGCCACGCCTGCCCTCGACCCGCGCACCGCCGAAGCTTTCGCGCGCCCCAAAGAAGCGCACGAGCAAACGAAACCAGAGATCGCGCCAAGCGTTCAACCGCGGCAGCGCGCCCTTGCTTCCACCGTGGAGAACCGCTTCTGGCCGGTCTTCGTCGAAGAAAGGGGCTTTCGCGAGCGGCGGCGCTGGTTCGGCCCCGTGCTTGAACAGGCCACCTTCGCCCCTGATCCCTTCGCCGGCAATCACTGGGTCGTTGTTCGCCCCCTCTGGCTGCGGACCCAAAACGCCGGGCAAACCCTCCGCACCGACCACTATCTTTACCCGCTGGTTCAACGTCAGCAGCGGCCAGGCCTGGTCCGCTACACGGCCCTGCTCGACACCCTGACCTACGTCCACCGCGACGCCACCGACGACCGCCCCGCCTACACCTACCTGCGCGCCTTCCCCTTCGTTTACTACCGCCACTTTGATGACCCCAAAGGCGATTACTTCGGCGTCCTGCCCTTTGGCGGCACCGTGAAGGACTTCCTCTTTTACGACGAACTGAGCTGGGCGCTCTTCCCGCTTTACGCGCACACTAAACGCGGCGGCGTCACCCGACGTTATATGCCTTTCCCCTTCGTCCAATGGCAGCGCGGCAACGGCGAGGGCGGCGGGGCACTCTGGCCGCTCATCGGTCATCTGCACCAGCGCACCCGCTCCGGGCTGACCGATTTCCGTTACCTGCTGTGGCCGTTGCTGTATCGACGCAGTGAATACGCGCCCTCCGGCCAGGAAACGCGCCGCGTCGAGGGCATCCTCCCCTTTTACGCGCACGAGCGCTCGGCCAACGTCCGCGACGTCACCTTCCTCTACCCCTTCTTTGGCTGGCGCCGCGAACTCGACCCTGCCTACCGCCAGCAGCGCTACTTCTGGCCGTTGTGGGTGCAAGGACGCGGCAAAAAAAACGTCAACCGCTGGCTGCCCTTCTACGCGCACACGACCTTCGAGGACGGCGACCAGAACCGCTGGTTCCTCTTCCCCCTTTTGAACGTGCGCGAGGAAACCCGCGGCGAAATCCGCCTGCAACGCGAGCAGTTCCTGTACTTTCTCTTTCGCGCTGAAACGCGCACCCTGGCCAGTCAACCGCCCGAAGCCTTCACCGCCAAACGCTACGACCTGTGGCCGCTGCTGACGGCCGTCGACAATGGCGCGGGGGTGCGCCAGGCGCAGTTTCCCAGCCTGCTTGCACCGTTCTTCCCCGGCGACCGCCCGGTCCAGCGCCTCTACACGCCGCTGCTCACCCTCTACCGCTACGAATCCCGCGAGCACGGCGCGTTCAAGCACCACTCGCTGCTGTGGGACCTCTTCACGCGCACCCGCCAGGATGGCACCACCACCGACCGCCTCTGGTTCCTGGGCACCTGGTCCCGCGCAACGACTGGGGCAACCGCGTCGGAGCGGCTCGAGCTGTTCGGCGGTGCCTTCGTCTTTGCCAGCGACCCCGATGGCCAACGCTCTCTACGCCTGTTCGGGATCGACTTGCCCCGGGATTCACGCTGGCGCAACGTGGGCCGACCCCGCTTTGGCCCGCGCCGCTGACGACGCACCGCCCGCATGTCCCGACTCTGGACCACGCTGATCGCTTTTCTCCGTCCGCCCCTGGACGGCATGGCCTACGTGCTCGAAACCATCGGCGGGGCCATCGTTCTTTTCTTTCGCGCGATGTATTGGCTGCCCGCGCTGCCGCGCCAGTTTCCCCGTTTCGTCGACTACGCCTTCGAGATGAGCGTGGCCACCCTGCCGATCGTTGCGCTGCTGAGTGTGTTCATCGGCGCGGTGCTGGCCCTGCAAACCGGCGAGGGGCTCAACCAGCTGGCCTCCGGCGCCAACGACATCATGGGCGGCATCGTGGGCCTGTCCCTCGCGCGCGAACTCGGCCCGGTCATGACCGCCTTTCTCTTGGCCGGTCGCGTCGGTTCGGCCACCACCGCCGAGCTCGCTTCGATGAAAGTCTACAGCGAAATCGACGCCCTGCGCACCATGAACATCCCGCCCGAGCGTATCCTCATCATGCCGCGCCTGGTCGCCGTTGCCCTGGTCATGCCGCTGCTCGCGCTCATCTCGATCTTCTCTGGCTGGCTCGGCGGCGCCCTCACGGCCACCACCATCAGCTTTATCGGCATCTCCCCCGAACGTTACTGGAACAGCCTCGAGGAACTGGTCACCATCCACGAAGTCATCGACGGCATGATCAAGGCCGAGGCTTTTGGGCTCCTGGTCATGACCATCGTCTGCGCCGAGGGCCTGCGCACCTCCGGGGGCCCGCGTGAGATCGGCGCCGCCGTCACCCGCGCCGTCGTCTGGTCCATGGTCGCGATCCTCCTCAGCGACTACTTCATCACCCGGCTGCTGATCTAGGCACCCGTCTGGTTCGTGATTCGTCGTTCACCACGGGCCGAATGTCGCCAACAACGGCATTCACCTCCAGCAAACGTGCCCAAACGTGCCGCGTGACCTGCTCGTGTTAACCCTGGCTGCCGCCGCGTTCAAGCCGTCGTTACAACCAACGACCAACGAACCTAAAACGACGAACCAAGAACCCAAAAAGTTACGGCACCGCCACGACTTCCACCGGCGTGATCCCCTTTTGCTCCAGCAGAATGTGCAGCTGCTCCACCGCATCGGTGTTGCCGCCGGAGGCATCCACCACTCGCACCTGCAAGTCGCTCTGCATGTCGTACAAAAAGCGGCGCAGCGTCATTGCATCCATCCGCGCGTGGTCGACCACGTAGTCGCCCTCGGGCAAAACTGCGATATCGAGCAGCTTCGCGCCCTTGGCCGGAGCCGACGCTTGCACTGAAGACGCCGCCGCGCCTCCCCCCGACGCACAGCCGCCACACACCAGCACTCCCAATCCAACCCCGACACTCAACAGCAACGCCTTCTTCATGGTGACACCCCGCCAGTTCTGGCGCCTTGCTTCAATCAAATCTGTCACCGCCGCACCAAACACCCGCCAAAAAATCTTCACTGAAAGCATCCAAGGTATCCAATAGCTTACCCGCACGAAATCAAACAGCAGGCCACAGAGAAGATAGAGATTTAGAAACGAACGAGACCTACAGCCCCCATGCGTTCATTCTGTAACTGTGTCCCCATCTTAAAATGTTAACCCTTCGATGCCTTCGCTCCCTTCTGTGCAAAACGCCTCTCCCGTTGTTCTGTGATCCGGTCCAAGTCCAACCCGCTACCTTCATCAAACAACTAGACATTGACGGGCTCCAGCAACTCCAGGGCGCGATCCAGCTCGGCCGCAGTGTTGAACACATGCGGCGAAAACCGAATCCACTTCCGGCGGTCACGCGTTGAGCGCAGCGAGGCCACCACCCCGTTGTCGCGCAAGCGCTGGTGCAACTCGGCCAGTTCGACGCCTTCCTTGCGAAAGCTCGTGATGCCGCTGAGGTGCGCGTCGTCCGCACTGCCCAGTTGAAAGCCCAGCGCCGTCAGCGCCGCGCGCAGCTTGCGCGTGTGCCCCAAGATCGTGCGCTCGATGCCATCCAGCCCAAAGTCCAGCAGCATGCCCAGCGCCGCGTGCAAACCCACCACGCCGACCAGCCCCTGCGAACCCGCCTCGTAACGCCGCGCGTCCGGCTTGAAGCGAATCGTCTCGGGCGTGACAAAGTCCGGGCATTCCACGTTGGCCCAGCCCAGCAGCGTCGGCTCCAGAAACGCCCGCCCGCGTTCCGACACGTAAAGAATGCCCGTCCCGCACGGGCCCAGCATCCATTTGTGCGCGTCCGCCGGCGCAAAGTCCACCCACTCCAGCGGGGTCCGCAGCGCGCCCAGCGTCTGAATCGCATCGAGCGAAAAAAGCACATCCTGCCCACGCAGCCACCGACCGATCGCCTCCACGTCCAGCCGGTAGCCCGTGATGAAATGCGCCGAGGACAGCGCGACCAAACGCGTCCGTGCATCGACCTGCGCCTGCACGTCCTCCAGCGTGATCGCCCCGGGCGTCCGCGGCACAATCGGCCGCAGCTGCACCCCGCGCTTCTGTAGGTGCATCCAGACCACGGCGTTGGACGGGTAGTCATCCGGGGCGAAAACCACGTTGTCCCCTGCCTCCCAGGCCAAGCCGTTGGCGATCACCGACAGGCCCACCGACGTCGGCCCCACCAGCGCGATGTCTCGCGGATCGACTGCTAGCAGTTGTCCGGCACGCTGGCGCACTTCGCCGAACAACTGCACCGGAAAGCGCACCTCCTGGTCGCCTTGCGTGGCGCTCACGCAATAGTCCGCCATCGCCTGGGCCACCGGCCCCGGCAGCGAACAGACCGCCGCGTTGGCCAGAAAAATCTCGTTGGCCGCCACCGGAAACTGCTCCCGGCGTCGTGCCTCATCGGCGTGCAAAGCCTCTATCGTCATCCCCGAAGCAAGCACAGCGCTCGCCTTGCAGCAAGCCCGCGGGGCCGCGGCCGCCAGCAAGGCCGCCTACAGCAACTTCGGCACAATGTACCAGCGCAGCACCCACAAGCCGAAGGGATGATTCGTGGTCGGCGCATTGGCGCGTTCCACGCACAGCAGCCCGCATTTTTTGAACCGCACCGCCGGCTCGGTCGTGCGCCCGGTCAACAGGCACGAGGCCAGCTCCTCGATGTGAAAGTTGTGACCCACCAGCAGGATGTCCTTCTCCAGCACGGCCAGCTCGTGCGCTGTTTCCAGCGGGTCGTCCGACGGCAGGAGCCCGGAGGCCTGCACCAGCGGCGCTTCCAACGGGCGTTGCTCCTTGAGCAATTCCGCCGTCTCGCGTGCGCGCAGGTACGGGCTGTGCCGAATCTCCGTCACGTCCGCCAGCAGCTTACGCTTTAAAAACGAGGCCAGCTCGGACACCTGCTGCCGCCCCTTGGGCGAAAGGACTCGCGACTCGTCGGGCAGGGTGTTTTCAGCGTCGGCGTGGCGCAGCAAAAAGGCTTTCATCTCAGGCAAAACAGCGCGTCGAAGATGCGCAAGGGGCATCGCTCTCGTCAATCCCGCGTCACGCTCGCCGTCAGAAATCTTCGCAAAAGCCTTTCACCCCAGGCAAATGGCTTGTACTGGGGGCCTACTTCCCAAAGCCATGGAGTCGTTCAAGCAACTCGTCGGCGCCTCCGCGAGGTACGCCCAGCCCGCGTCCGAGCTCCGTGCCGTCGGATCGCACCAGCACCCACGTCGGCAGGCGACCGCCGTCATACTTCTGCGCCATGCGCTGCATCTCGTCGGTGATCGTGCCGCGCTGAGGAAAATCGTACTTGAGCAAAACGAGGCTGGCATCGGCGTAATCCACAAAGGTCTGCGTGTTCAGCGCGTTGTTTTCCAGATACACGCACGGCGGACACCACTCCGAGCCGGTGAAGAGCATGAAAACCGGGCGATCCAGGTCCGAGGCCAGCATCGAGGCCTCCCCCCAGGATGTCAGCCAATCGCCTTCCGCGGCGGGTTCGGCGGCGATGGCCGGGCTTTCGCGCTGGACGAAATAAGCCGTCAGCACCGCCCCGCTGAGCACCACCAGCGCAATGAAAAGTTTGTTGGCAAAGAGAAACATGCGTTGAAATCCTTCCGGGGCAGTATGTACGCGCCCTCCCCACAGATCGGAGCCGGACGCCCAGACTTTATTCCCCAATACTGGCGTCTGCATGCGAACAGCGCCACTGGTCGGCGACACTAAGCGCGTAGACCGCCGCCGTTTCAACCCGCAGCACCGATTCGCCCAACCGCACCGGCAACCCGCCCTGCAGGCGCAGCGCAGCGTATTCCTCCCGCGAAAAATCCCCCTCGGGCCCAACCGCCACCGTCACCGCCGTCGTTGTCCTGGGCAGCTGAGCCAAAACGCCTGCGAGCCGCTCGGCTCCGGCTTCCAGGCTGGCCACAAGCAGCGCCTCACCCGCGGTCGACGCACGCCGCGACGCCAGAAAGGTCTTCAACGGTTGCACGGGCTCAATCGCCGGGAGCCACGCCGTGCCCGATTGCTTCATCGCCTCAATCGCCGCCTGTCGCCAGCGCTCGCGCTTGGCTTGCGGGCGCTTGGAGTCCGCCTCCAGCCGCACGTCGCAGTGGTCGCTGGTGACCGGCACGATGCGCCTCACCCCCAGTTCCACCGCCTGACGCACCAGCGTGTCCATCAGCCGACCCTTTGGCAGCGCTTGCAGCCAATGCAGCGCAACGGCAGGCGGCGGGCGCGTTTGCACTGCCTCCACCGACACCGAAGCCCCTCTACCGTCCGCAACCAGAACTCCCTGCGCCACCGCCCCCGCGCCATTGAGAAGGGTGACCGCGCCGCCTTCGCGCACGCGCAGCACCCGGGTCAAGTGGTGTCGCTCCTCCGCCGAAAGCGTCAGGGTCTCCCCGGCGCGCAACACCCCCTCCACAAAACAACGCGGCCCAGCCATGCCGCCATGCACTCGCGCCCGAGGCCTCAGGTCAAGCACCGGACGCGCGTTCTCAACCCGAAAGTTCCCTGGCAATCACCCAAAAGAAAACGGCCCCGCAACCATCGGAGCCGTTCTCTAAATGCAAACTACAAACAAGACTGAAACTAAACGAAGAGCACACACTCACGGTGCGGAATGTGGGTCTTTGCTAACTCAGACGCACCCCCTCGCCCATCCGTTCAAAAAAAGTTCATCGCCCCCAAAGAACACCCCGACTGAACCGTGGTGACGCGCAAAAACTTCGTCCGCAGCGCCTAGACGGACAGCACCCGGTAGGCCGCGCTGGCCCGCCCAGTACCGCGTTGGCCTCAATCCGCGCATCCAGGGTGATGAGCAGCCCACTGCGCGGTACGGCCAGCCTCCGCAAATACAGGTCGGTGACCGTCGAAGACGCGCCCAAAGGTATCACCAGCGCGGGTGCACAGTGCGCTACCTCGTCCGGCCAAAAATGGTAGCCCGGCTTCAGCTGCAAACGACGCCGCAAGCCTCGGATCGGTGCCAATTGACCCGGGCCGCCAGGATAGCGTACGCTGCCCACCACCCGCTGGCAGCCGTTCTCAGTGATGGGGCACGTAGCCCAGCCCTGCGCGCTTTCACAGCCAAATCAGGAGACCGCCCGATCGTGATGCACGTGCAGCCCGCCCAGCAGGGCAATCCACACGTTGACATCCAGCAAGTGCAGAGTCGCTTCACGAGCCTGCCGCAGGCGTTCCTCAAGTCAGCCCTCGGTTTCGTCCAGCAGGCGGTAGATCTGCTCCCAGATTACCGGAGCGCACGTGCTGGGCCTTACCTAAAACAGTGCGCCGCCGACCACGCCGGCCGCGCTGGCCGGTCCCGTCTCATCCAATGCGCCGACGGCCTCCTGAACGCCCTCGATCGCCGCTTCCAGCTGCCGGTACAGCCGGTCGTCGCGCAACAGCCGCCCCACCGTCGAATCCTCCGCGTTGAGCGCCTCCGAGAACGCCTGCACGTTGGCCAGAATTGCTTTGACCTGTGCCTCGGTCGCCGCGTCGGCCAGCAAGAGCCCGGCTGCACCCTGGCCCGCCTGCAAGTCCGCCAACAAACCTTCGGCCTCGCTGCCCAGCCGCCCAAACGTCGCCACCGCGCGGTGCGCTTCCGCCAGCAGCGCGCGCAATTCGTCGTAAGCTGCCTCCTCGGCCAGGAGTTTGCCCAGCGTGCCTTCGCCGCGGGCGAGTTGCCCGGTCACCGCGCTCAGGTTGGTCGAAATCGCTTTCAAATTTGCGCGGTTTTCATCGAGGACCGCCCCCAGCGTCCCCAGCGCGCGAATGCCATCGGAAAGTCCGGCCCCCAATGCGCTGCCCGCGCCACCGGCCTCGCTCCCTTCCAGTCCGCGCAGGGTACGGGTCAATTCCTCGGCCAGTTCCGACACCACCGGCGCCACGTCGTTGAGCCCTGGACGCTCCACCGTTTCCACCGTGTCGCCATGGCTCAGCGCCTGCGAACTGGCCCCCGGGACAATGTCCACGTAGCTGCTGCCCAACACTCCGGAGGCGCGGATCATCGCCACCGAATCCACCGGCACGGATATCCCCTGCTCGAGCAAAAAGGTCACCTCGGCCCGGTTGTCGACCAACTGCGCGTCCCGCACCAGGCCCACCCGCAAGCCCGCCACCTGCACCGGATCGCCGATCTTGACCGCCTTCAAATCCGCGAAACGCGCCGTCACCTCAAATCCTGTTTCGGTCTCCACCGAACCCTGGCCCAGCGTCTCAAACACGCTCCACAACAGCGCCAGCCCAAAGAGAAAGAACAGGCCCACGCCCACATACTGATAGTTTCGCTGCATTGGCTTACCGCTCCTCTCCGCCACCGTTGCGCCCGGCTTGCTTGAAGCGAGGATGGCGCGGGTCGATGGCCGGGTCCAGAAAGTCTTGCAGGCGCGCATTATCCAGTTCGCGCAAATCCGCGGGCGTTTCCAGCGCCGCCAGTTCACCCTCAAAAATCACCCCGACGCGCTGGCAGATCGACAGCGCCAGGTCGCGATCGTGCGTCACCACCACGCTGGTCACGGCAAACTGCTCCTTCAGCAGCGCGATCACCTCGGCGATGTTGGCCGCCGTCACCGGGTCCAGCTCGCTGGTGGGCTCATCGTAAAGGATCAGCTGCGGCTCCATCATCAGCGCCCGGGCGATCGCCACGCGCTTGCGCATGCCCCCCGACAGTTCTGCCGGCGTTTTCCGCGCGGCGTCCGCCAGATTGAACACTTCCAAACAGCGCTCGACCTTTTGCCGCAGCGTGGCCGCGTCGCACAGGCGATGCTCGCGCGGGTAAAAGGCCAGGTTGTCGAACACGCTCAGCGAGTTAAACAGCGCCCCGGCCTGAAAGACCATCGAGGTCACGATCGATCGGTGCGTTGCCGGGTCGCTGGCGTCGCGCCCATCGATGCGCACCCGCCCGCGGTCCGCCCGCATCAACCCCATCACCGTGCGCAGGAGCACGCTCTTGCCTGAACCGCTCGGGCCCATCAGCGCAAAAATCTCTCCCGGCTCCACCGCAAAAGTCAGCCCGCGCAAAACCGCTTGCCGCCCAAAGGACACGTGCAGGTCCTCCACCTCCACGGAGACGGCCCGACGCTCCGCCGAGGCCCCGGAGGTTGCTGCTGCTGCCGCCTCGCTCATCGCAGCCACTGGCCCCAACGCTCCAGGGTCACGTCAAATTCGCCCGCGCGGATCACCTGATTGGGCCCCTGCAAATCCCCGCTTTCATCCGGCGCTTCAACCGCCTCCACCAGGTGGCCCAGCAAGATCCGCCCCGCCAGCCGACCCCAGCCAAAAAAGTCCGGGGCCACCAGCGCATCGACCGAGCCCGCCTGCATCGCCGGCAACAGATCAGGCCGCGCCCCCACGGACACCACAAACTTTTCTCCCGCTGGCCAAGGCAGGTCGTCGCCGCCCAACAACGGCCACGGTCCCAAAAACACCCAGGCAGCGATCTCGTCATCGAGGTCTTCCTGCGTGACCCGCGCGAGCGCCTCCACCGCGCTGCCCGGCTCCGGCGCGCTTTCGACCAGGACGACATCCGCCACCGCGTCGGCTCCCTTCAACGTCTCGACCGCCGCCACCAAACGGCTGGCCTGCGCCAGGTCGCCCCCCATCGTCGCCCACACGCCCACCTTGACCGGCGCGCCCGTGGGCAACGCGGCCAGGACGGTCTGCGCGGCCCGACGGCCCAGTTCCGCTTCGTTCACCCGCAGCACCGCCAGTGACGCAGCCTCCGGGTGGGCCTCAAACAAAAAGACCAGCGCCGTGCCGTCGTTCACCAGCGCATCCAGCATCGACTGAAACCGCGTCTCCGCCACGTGCGGGCGCAGCACCAGTCCATCCACGCCCAACTCGAAAAACCGCCCCAACGCATCCCGCCGTCGCGTCTCGCCCTCGCTGACAATCGGCAACGAACGCAACCGCGGGGCCGCTGCCTTCGCCTGCAGCGCTTCCAGGGCTGCGGCGCGCAGGCCCGCTTCGATCGCGGCCAGGGCAAAGGCGTGCTCAGCATCGCCCAGCAACCCCAGCCGTGGCTCCGGCACCGGATCCTCAAAACGCATCCGCTGGGCCTCGGGACGGTCGGGGTCCAGCGGGTCCACCGCCGAGGAAACCGTCTGACCGCTCAACGTTGTCGCCCAGACCGCGCCGGCACAAAAGCCCAACCACCGGCCACAGCTCCCCCCGCGTCCAGCTCTGCGCAAGCGCCCTCTACGGCCCGTCCTCACGTGTGACCACATCTCCGTTTTGACCTCCCGCCCAGCAATGGAGTTCCCCCTGCAAGCCCTCTGTGTTACGACCTCCTGTGCGCCGATGCGAGTGCAGAACAGCAGCCACCCCGAACGTGCAGCGGTGCGGGTGGCGGGCCGGGGCACGCACCTCAGCCAACCTGACGGGGCCTACCAGGCGACCGGTCCGGCCTTGTCGACAAAGGTGCCCGTGGGCGGTTTCGCCACCGACGCCATCTTCACGATAATCTCGACGCCTTCTTCCACCGTGCTGAAGGCGGCCTCTGTCCCAATATCAGTCTTCACCCAACCTGGACAAATGGAGATTACCGCGACACCATCGGCAGCCAGGGCCTTTGCGTACGCCACGGTTAAGGCGTTGAGCGCCGTCTTCGACGAATTGTAGGCCGGCGTGTTGATGGCGTAGTAGGGGTTCTCCGGGTCGGACAGCGCACCAAGCGAGCCCAGCGTCGAGGACACATTGACAATGCGGGCATCCGTTCCTTTCGCCAGCAGTGGCCGGGCTGCCAGAATCACCCGCAAGGGCCCAAAAACATTGGCCTCGTAAACCGTCTGCATCAATTCGACAGACAACGTGGTCGGCGTGGAACCCGCTGCAAACTCCGGGTTGACGCCCGCATTGTTGATCAGGACATCGAGGCGACCATGCTTTACCGTGACCGCGTCGAGAGCCGCCTGTACCGAGGCATTGTTGGACACGTCGAGCGCCAGCGCCTCAGCCGAGCCGCCCGCCTCGGCAATCTTCGAGGCCGTTGGCTGCGCCTTGTCCACCTGGCGGGCCGTGATAACAACGTGAAAGCCTGCAGCGGCCAGTTGGCGTGAGGTTTCGGCACCCAGGCCCTTGTACGCACCAGTGATCAGAACAATTCGCTATGTCGTCATGGTTGCCTCAAAAGTTGATGACCATTAACCCTTCTGTTGTCTGCAGGAAGGTCAACGCGCGCATCAGCTATTTCCTCCCAAACGCGCCACCATGCCAGACCCCCTCATCGCCGCCCTCATCGCCCTCGGCGCTTTCCTGCTGGGAAGTCTCCTGAGCGGCTTCCTCCTGCATCGCCTCCATCGAGACAAA
>JBHJGQ010000030.1:0-23147 GCA_050331595.1 Opitutales bacterium | reverse complement strand
TTCGTCCTTTCAAAAGGCCGCAAAACAGTCAATCAACTCGGACCAAGCTTTGGGGGCCCAAGCACGGGCAAATGGCGTTGCCGCACCAGATCTGGACTTGCGTGTTCAATCCATGAATGATCCGAAATCGAGAATCGGCCGTCAAGCCGCTTGTTCACTGGGCTGATCCTAAAAGTGAAGGAGGCAGGCAACGCTCTAACCTCTATGGTTCTGCCGTGGATGAATTTTGAACACGCCTAAAATCATCATCGGACCATCGTCCAACCTTTATGTCATGAAGCTCGATAGCCGATACAATTTCATATTGTTCTCTAGTACCAACGAACCGAAAGTGACCCATGCTTCCGAGATAACCAAGGTTCGTTAGGGTGATTGGGTAGCTATACTCAGGAAGCTTAGCACCGGGTATTGAACTTCCATCGGGATAGCTCCCAGAGGGTGTATGCCACTCATTTAAAAAGCTCACATCCTTTACTGCAACAACTCCACTTTCGGGAACCGTTATGTATGTAATTGAATCAATAATTTCTGGCTCAATATTCGAAGACAAATCCTCTTTCACTAAGACCACTCCAATAAATTTAGATGGCAATTTATATACAACATCTTTGCTGCGATTCATGTTGCATGCTGCCAGAAGCAGAAGGCAAAAAGAAGCTATATAAAAAGCCTTAAGGCTTGAACGACACTCACTCTTCATAAGCTTCCCATCCGGCTGAAAAAAGTTGCCATTGAGTTAAATTTACGCCAGGTCCGTTGCTTGTCGATGAAAACTTATACAGCAGATTACCGTTTACAACTGCCTCGTAGGAAACACCATAAGAAACACCATAAGGGGTCAGGCCTTGGCAAGAAACTCTACGCTACCGCACATTAAGCCAACGACTGCGGAGGCCTGGCCCCTTTCGCTTTCCCCAAAACTCGTCCATCACTCATCTGACGTAGCTCAAAGGAGCTATGACTCAGCTATGACGTTCGCACCGTCGGACTGCATCTTCAGTCTTTAGCACGTTGCCCTTCGGTATTTTACATTCCTGGTGCGGGCGGGGGGAATCGAACCCCCATCTCAGGCTTGGGAAGCCCGCATACTGGCCGTTGTACTACGCCCGCCGGTTGGGCCGGTCTCTGTGATGGTCGAGGATCAGCCTGCAGACGCCCAAAGTAAAGTTCATTCAAACGTTTTGGCTGCCTCTCAGTAGCTGCGTCGGCCTTCCAGAGCGCTGCGCACGGTGGCGGCATCCGCCAGGCCGAGCCCGCCGCCGCTGGGCAGCCCAAAGCCGATCCGCGACACGCGCACCTCGCGGTCCGTTGGCAGCAACTCCTCCTGGATGTAATGGCAGGTCGCCTCGCCCTCGATGTCGTTGCTCAACGCCAGAATGAGCTCGTCGATGGGCTCTTCGCGCAGACGCTCGTACAGGCGTTTCAGGTTGAGCTGATCCGGCCCGATGTCGTGCAGCGGCGAAAGGCGCCCATGCAGCACATGGTAGCGCCCACGAAAGACGTCTGCCCGTTCCAGCGCGAGCACTTCCGGCACCGACTCGACCACGCACAGCTGCTCTGCGTTGCGCGACTCGTCCAGACAAATGGCGCAGATTTCACCCTGGGACAGGCTCCCGCAAATCTTGCACGGACCTAGAACCCCAGCGGCTCCCTGTAGCGCCTCCAGGAGTGGCCCCAGACGCTCGGGCTTCTCCACCAGCAGGTGCAGCGCAAGCCGCTCGGCCGAACGACTGCCCAGCCCCGGCAATTGCTTCAACAGCGCATGCAGCCGGTCGAAGGCAGGCGTCATAGTTTTTTGGATACGCAGGACACGAACGCCCTACATCATCCCCGGAATCTGCATGCCGGACTGGATCTCGCCCATCACCGCCTCGTTGCGGGACTTAGCCTTTTCGGCGGCTTCCTGAACGGCGGCCAGCAACGTCTCCTGCACAAACTCGGGGTCCTCCTTCAGAAACTCGGGGTCAAGCGCCAAACCCTTGAACTCGCCCTGCCCGTTGATCTTCAGCTGCACCGCGCCCCCACCGCTGGAGACCTCGATGATCTCCTCGGCCAGAGACTCCTGCGCTTCAGTCATCTGCTTCTGGACCTTCGCCAGCTGCTTCATCATTTTGCCCACGCCCATCGCCATCGTGCTGCCTTTCCCGTCGTTGTTGGTCGTTGTCTACGCTGCGCGAACGCTCCGCCTCGTCCCCAGTGGAGTCAAGGCGTAAGGTCGGACGACGCCGCCTGCAGACGGCTCAGAATCGCCCGGTAACCTTGGCGAAAATCCGCGAACTTCGGCGACCAACCCAGCTCCGCACGCGCCCGGTCGACCCGTACACGCCGATTGGGCAACTGCCCGTTGGGCAGCCGCCGCCGAGACGATTGAGCCGGAGCCTCAAACGCTAGCGTTGCCGCGCCGAGACCGACTTGCGCGGCAAGCCAGGTAACGATGGTACGCTTGGCTGCCGGCTGGCCGTCGGCCACGTTGTACACGCTTTGCTCGGGCAACTCCGGGGCCAACAACGCCGCCAGAATCGCGGTGGCCGCGTCTTCCTGATGAATCAAGTTCAGGTAGCCGTCGGCATCGGTTTGAAAGGTGCATTCACCGGCCTGCAGCTGATTGAGGTACAGATGCCGACCGGGCCCGTAGATACCCGCCAGCCGCAGCACGCAGCGCCGCTGGATGGGCGCATCGGCTTCCAGCAAAACCCGCTCAGACTCCAACAGGAGTTGCCCCGCCTGCGAGCAGCCAGCCGTCGGGCTGGATTCATCCACCCACTCGCCCTCGCTCTGCGGGTAGACGCTCGTTGCGCTGGTGAAAATTGACCTTCCGATCGCACCTTGGCGCGCCCACTGCACCAGCGACGCCTGCCCCTGCACGTAGGACAGTCGGTAACCGTCCATCCCGCCGCCCGCCGAACTGACCGTGTTCACCACAAAGTCCGCCCGCGGCTCGATCGCGGAATGCCACCCGTTTTCGTGCAAAGGTGCCACCAGGCATGCCACGCCATCGCGCTCCAAGTCCGCCGCCGTATCCGGATTTCGCGTCAACGCGACCACGTCGGCCCCGGCCTTTGCCGCCTGCCGCGCCACCAGCCCCCCAACGTACCCCGCGCCCAGCACGACGAGGCGCTTTCCTTGCAGTTGGCTCAAGTCCATCCCGTAAACCTGTCGCCAAGCGCCACCCAGCGCAAGTGTCCGCCAGCCTTGCTTCCGCGCGCGGCTTGGTCCATGCACTCGGGGTGACGTTGACGCAAACCTCGCATACTCTCTTTGACCGCGCGCTGCGCCGAATACCTGGCGGCGTGAACTCGCCGGTACGCGCCTTTCGCTCAGTGGGCGGCGAACCCTTTTTCACTGAGCGCGCCGAAGGTAGCCGCCTGCACACCGTAGATGGTCGCGCGCTGATCGACTACGTTTGCACCTGGGGCCCGGCCATCCACGGCCACAACCACCCCGTGGTGCGGGACGCTGTCATGAAGGCACTCGAGCGCGGGACCAGCTTTGGCACACCCAATCCATACGAGGTCGAGATGGCCGAACTGCTCACCGAGCTGGTTCCCTCGCTGGAAAAAGTGCGCATGGTCAACAGCGGCACCGAAGCCACCATGAGCGCCATCCGCCTGGCGCGCGGCTTCACCGGGCGCGACAAAATCGTCAAGTTTGCCGGCTGCTACCATGGCCACGTCGACTCGCTGCTGGTGCAGGCCGGCTCGGGCGCGGTCACCTTGGGCAACCCCGACAGCGCCGGGGTGCCGGCCGGCTTTGCCGCCGAAACCATCGTGCTGCCGTACAACCACGGCCAATTGCTGCAGGAGTGCTTTGAGGAGCGTGGGTACGAAATCGCAGGCGTCATCATCGAACCTTACCCGGCCAACTGCGGACTGCTTCTGCCCGTCGACGACTTTCTCAGCAAACTTCGCCAGCTCTGCACCGACCATGGCGCGGTGCTGATCTTCGACGAAGTTATGACTGGTTTCCGCATCAGCTTGGGCGGCGTGCAACAGGCGGAATCCGTCCGCCCGGACCTGTC
Organism: Opitutales bacterium; assembly: GCA_050331595.1. Lineage (GTDB taxonomy): Bacteria > Verrucomicrobiota > Verrucomicrobiia > Opitutales > JBHJGM01 > JBHJGM01. The sequence continues at coordinate 19,129 of JBHJGQ010000030.1, read as the reverse complement.
CTGCTTTGGGAAAATCATCGGCGGCGGGCTGCCGGTGGGTGCCTTTGGCGGACGCGCGGAGATCATGGACCGCCTCGCGCCCGACGGGCCGGTTTACCAGGCAGGCACACTCAGCGGCAATCCCCTCGCCATGGCCGCGGGCATCGCCTCGCTCAAACGCCTGCGCGAAGTCGAGCCCTACGGCCAACTCCACCAAAAAGGCCACCTCCTGCACGCCTCGCTCGAGGTCGAGGCACGCGCCAAGGGCCTGCCGCTGCAGGTGCCGCAGACGGGCTCCATGTTCAGCCTGTTTTTTTGCGAAGGGCCCGTGCGCAACTTCGACGACGCGCTGCGCACCGACCGCAGCCAGTTTGGCGCCGTCTTTCAATACGCGCTGGAGCACGGCGTCTACCTGCCGCCTTCGCCCTTTGAAACCTGCTTCATCAGCCTGGCCCACACCCGCGAGGACCTGCAGCAAACCGCCGAGATCCTCTGCAAGGCCATTCGCAATCTGTAACCACTTTATGGATACACCGGAACACGACCCCCGACTCGACCCGCCCGAAGGCATTGTGCGCGTCGTCATCGACACCGACACCTACAACGAAATCGACGACCAGTTTGCCGTTGCCCACGCTCTGCTCAGCCCAGAACGGTTTCAGGTCGAGGCCATCCACGCCGCGCCCTTTCACAACGCCCGCTCCGAAGGTCCGTCTGACGGCATGCACAAGAGCTACGACGAAATCTTGCGTTTGCTCGAGCGCATCGACCTGCCCGCCGATCGCACGCCCAAGGTTTTTCGCGGCGCGGACGCGTGGCTCCCCGACCGCCAAACGCCAGTGGCCTGCGACGCGGTTGACTCGCTCATCGAACTGGCCAAGTCCGACGAACAACCTCTGTACGTCATCGCTCTGGGTGCCTTGACCAACATTGCCTCGGCCCTGCTGCAGGAGCCGTCCCTGGCCGAACGCATCATCGTTGTCTGGCTAGGCGGGCAGCCGCTCTCCGCCCGGTCGGCGCGCGAGTTCAACCTCAACGGCGACTTGAAAGCCTCCCAACTCCTCTTCGCTAACGACGTGCCGCTCATCCTGTGCCCTTGCGGCTGCGTCGCCGGCAAACTCCTGACCACTATCTACGAGTTGGAAGCGCACCTGTCCGGGCGCGGCCCACTTTGCGACTACCTGCTTGAAACCTTTCGCACCTACCACGAGGACCACTTCGCCTGGGCCAAAGAGATTTGGGACCTCGCTCCGGGCGGCTGGCTGATCAACCCCCAGGCCATGCCCAGCGAAATCTGGTCGCGCCCAACCCTCAGCGACGAACGCACCTGGGTCCTCGCCCCCGAGGATTCACCACGCAAGATCCGCGTGGGGCGCGGCCTCTGGCGCAACCCGATCTTCGCCAATTTGTTCAAGAAACTCCAGGCGCACGAGCCGCTCAAAGCCTAGGGATTGCTACCTTAACGGCCCTTGCCAGGGATGCGGCTGAGGCCTTCCGCGCTAGACGAGCGAGGTCGTGCTCCCCCCCGCACGTCCTGCCTTTTTCAAACCGCCTGGGTCACTCACTTGCTTCCGGCAGACCCTCTTCGAGCACCTGCGCGACCGCTTCCAGTAGTCGCGCCCGCGGAAAGGCCGATTCGCGTCGTGCCGCCAGATGGCGCACCTTCACCGTACCTGCCTGGAGTTCTTCCTCGCCGTAAATGAGCGCCAGCCGCGCCCCGGCCTGGTCGGCTTGCTTCAGCTGCTTGGAAAATCCCGTGGGCTTGAGCGCGTACAACGTCCGGTAACCGGCCGAACGCAGCAACATCACGTCGCGCAGGGCGGCGGTGCGCGTAGCCTCGTCCGCCGCAATGACAAACACGTCGGCCACCTCCAAGAGCGGCGGCAGCAGCTTTTTCTCCTCGAGCAAATCGCGCAGCGTGACGTCGCCCATGCCGAAGCCGACCGCCGGCAGCGAAGGCCCGCCCAGCTTCTCCACCAGGTGGTCGTAACGCCCCCCGCCGGCCAAAGCGCGCCCCTTGCCCACCGTCTGAAACGCCTCGAAGACAAAGCCCGTGTAGTAAGCCAGCCCGCGCACGATGCCCAAATCGATGCGGATCAACTCGCTCACGCCAAACGCATCGAGCAACCCCAAGAGCCTGCGCCACGCCTCCAGGCGCTGGCTCACGTGTTCGACACTCGCATGCGCCGAAAAAAATCTCTCCAGCGTATCCAAATCGCGGATACTCGTCAGCTCGGTCACCCGGGCCAGGAAATCCGCAGCGGCATCCTCGCTGAAATGCGGTGCCAACTGCTTCACCACCGCCTCGGGCTCCAACCGCTCCAGCTTGTCGATCACCCCGAGCACGTGAACACGTGCGGCTTCCTCCAGCCCGAGGGATTCCAGGTAAGCCATCCACAAGGTGCGGTCACTCAGGCGGATAGCGAAGTCTCCCGCCCCCAGGCCAAAGCTCTGCAGGGTCTGCACCAGCAGGGCGATGACCTCGGCATCCGCAGCCGGTCCAGGCTCCCCCAGCAGGTCGGCGTTCAGCTGAAAGTGCGACCGCAACCGCCCTTTCTGCGGTTTCTCGTAGCGAAAGTTTTCGCCGATGGCATACCAGCGCACGGGGCGCTTGAGGCTGTTGGCCCGCGCGCCGACCATCCGCGCCATCGATGGGGTCAGCTCGGGCCGCAAGGTCACCGCCCGCTCGCCTTTGTCCTCAAAGTTGAAGAGCTGGGAAACGATTTCATCCCCGCTCTTGGCCGTGATCAACTCCAGCGGTTCCAGCACCGGCGGCTCATACTCGCTGAAGCCAAAGGCCCGCGCCAGACGCCGCCACTGGCCGAAAATGAAGGAACGGACAGCGTAGTCCTCGGGATAGAATTCCCGAAAGCCGGGTAGGGTTTCGAACATCGTCCAGCGGGCGCGCATCGCACGCCCCACACGTGATTTACAGCGGTTCCTCGCTGTCGATCCCCTCCAGGTCGAGCGCCTTCAGGTCGGCTTTCAGCTCCTTGCCGGCCTTGAACTTGATCACCGCTCGCTTGGGAATGACCACATCGGTCTCGGGTTTGTTCGGGTTGCGCCCGATGCGACTCTTGCGCACCTGCACCTCAAAAACCCCAAAGTTGCGCAGCTCCACGTTTCGACCTTGCGACAGCGCCTGAGCAATCGCATCGAGGGTCAGCTGGACCGTCTCACGAACTTCCTTTTGCGGAAATCCCGTCTTCTCGTATATTTCCAGGACGATATCCCGCTTGGTGAGGTTACCAGCCATTTCAGCAGCCAAAAATTCAGATTCCAGGGGAGGGACACAACTCTGAAAGTTGTATACTATGCGATGTTTCTGAGGACCTACCCCAAGTCAAACCCTATTTTCCATGAGCGATAACGACGGCAAAAATCCCTTCGAAGAGCTGCAAAAACAGCTCCAGAAAATCATCCAACAAGGGGGCGGCACGCACTTTTCCAACGTCGCCGGTGCGGCCGCATCCGCCGGCTCCAGCACGCCCGCGGAAACCGCCGAACCCGATGAAACCCAAGATGAAATCCTGCGCCGTATCCGCGAGTTTTCGTTCAAACCACGCGAGGTGCGCGACTACCTGGATCGCTTCGTCATCCAACAGGCTGAAGCAAAGAAGGTACTCTCTGTCGCTATTTGTGACCATTACAATCATGTGCGCCGCTGCCTCGAAAAACCCGAACTGCTTCAGCGCGAGTACAGCAAGCAGAACATCCTTCTGCTGGGCCCCACCGGCGTGGGCAAAACCTATCTGATGCGCACCATCGCGCGCCTCATCGGCGTGCCCTTCGTCAAGGCCGATGCCACCAAGTTTTCCGAAACCGGTTACGTGGGCAGCGATGTCGAGGACCTCGTCCGTGACCTGGTCAAAGCTGCCAACGGCAACATCGAATTGGCCGAGTACGGCATCATCTACATCGACGAGATCGACAAAATCGCCAGTGTCGGCGAAGTCGGGCGCGACGTCTCCGGACGCGGCGTCCAGGTCAACCTGCTCAAGCTGATGGAAGACTCCGAGGTCTCCCCCTTCTCGCCCAACGACATGATGGGCCAGATGCAGGCCATGATGATGGGCGGGCGCAGCGGGCGCGATTCGGCCAAAAAGTCCATCTCCACGCGCCACATCCTGTTCATCGTCAGCGGCGCCTTCGACAAGCTGGCCGAGAAGGTCAAGCGCCGCGTCGACCACTCGGCCATCGGCTTTGCCAGCACCCCTGGCAGCGGCGACCAGCACCTCTCCAGCTACCTGCACCGCGTCGAAAGCCAGGACCTCATCGAGTACGGCTTCGAGCCTGAGTTCATCGGCCGCCTGCCCGTGCGCGTGGCCTGCGATGCGCTCACCACCAGCGACCTGGCCAACATCCTCACCACTTCCGAAGGGTCGCTCCTCAACCAGTACCAGGGCGACTTCAAGGGCTATGGCATCGACTTCGAGATCACCCCCGAGGCCGTGAGCGAAGTCGCCGACCAGGCCTACCGCGAAAACACCGGGGCCCGCGGCTTGATGACCGTGCTCGAGCGCGTCTTTCGCCCATACAAGTTTGAGCTGCCTTCCACCGCCATCCAGTCCTTTGAAATCACAACTGAAGCCGTCCGCGATCCGCTCGCCCAGCTCAAGCAGCTCCTCGTTGAAAACCAGCACCTGCAACGCGGCGTCTACCTTAACGACCTCAAGCGCTTTGCCGATGAGTTCAAACGCCGGCACGAACTCCAGCTGGACTTCTCCGACGAGGCCGCCGAAGTCCTCATCGCCGACGCCATCGAGCGCGACAAAATGATCCGCACCATCTGCGAGGAGAAGTTCAAGGACTTCCAGCACGGCCTGCACATCATTCACCGCAACACCGGCCAGGCGCGCTTCGCCATCGACGCCGACACCGCCGCCAACCCCGACAAAGTACTCTCGCAATGGGTTGTCGCCTCCTTCAAGCAGGCCGAGGAAAACAAACCTGCCGACACCGATAGCCCCAACTAGCCCAGTGTCGACCGTGCTCTGTGTGCTCGCTTGCGGGTTCTTTGACCGACGACAGGCTGCTGACTTCGCGCTTCCACGGCCAATCTGGCGAAAACTGAACGCTACCTCCAAGGACCCATCGGCGCCGCCTTCGAGCTTCTGACTTCCGACTTCTAAATTCCTTCAAGCACATGCCTGCTTCCGCCGCTGTTCGATCTATGTTTGCCGGCATTGCCGGACGCTACGACCGCGCCAATCACCTGCTCTCGGGCGGCATCGATTTTCTCTGGCGTCGCGCGCTCGTGCGCCGGGTCATTGAGCGCCAACCCTCCGTCGTAGCCGACCTGGCCACCGGCAGCGGCGACGTCGCGTTTGCCTTGCGCAAGGCGCTTGCGCCCGAGGCGACCATCCTGGCCTCCGACTTCTGCGAGCCGATGCTCGACGAAGCCCGCCGTAAGCAAACCGACCTTCCCGATTGGGCTGCCAACCGCCTGACGTTCACCACCGGCGACTGCCTCGACCTGCCCCTGAAGGACGCCTCCGTCGACGTCGTGACCATTGCTTTCGGCCTGCGCAACCTCGAGGACCGCCACCGCGGCCTCACTGAAATGCGCCGTATCCTCAAGCCTGGAGGCTCCCTCCTTGCCCTGGAATTCTCCCAGCCCTACGCCTGGTTCAAGCCCTTCTACTACGCCTACCTGAAAACGCTCCTGCCGCTCCTGGCCGGACGCCTCACCGGCAAAAAGGACGCCTATCACTACCTCGCCGGCTCCATCGAGTCCTTCCCCACCCGCGCCCAGATCACCGCCGAACTCCAAGCCGCCGGCTTCCAACACGTCACCGCTCGCGCCCTCACTTTCGGCACCGTCGCTCTCCACGAAGGCCGGGCGTGAGCTCTTCGTTGGCACCCCCTTCAGCCCGCATTGACATCAATGTGGTGGCGATGTGAATGTGATGTATGATTCGCACGCAGGTCCAGTTTCCTGAACCGCTGTACAAGCGCCTGAAGGAAATTGCCCGGCAAAAAGACTGGCCTTTCGCCGAGGTTGTTCGGCGCGCCACCGAACGCTAGGCCGACCAGCACCCGGCAAAGCGCGGCAAAGCCAGCGAGTACAAACTGCCTGAACCGCTCGACCTTGGCGGTGACTTCCTTCAGCCGCCGGAGACGGTCAATTGCGAAGTGGAGGCAATTCTTGCTCGCACAAAGATGCCGAAGGCTAAGCCAAGTTCCAAGCGCTCAACGAAGTGACCTCCATTGACACCGACTTGCTGGTCTACGCCGCCAATCCCGCTTCTCCTTTCAACGCTCGTGCGCTTGCCTTCCTCAACAAATGCAATCGGCGCACCGACCTCGTTATGGGGCAGCACGTTCTTTTCGAGGTGTGGATGCAGCTGCAAAATCCAGCCACCACGGCGTCACCCACTTTGCCACCGCCAACACGAAGGACTTCACCGGCTTTGGCTTCACCCTCGTCTGAAACCCGCTGGCCTAGGCGATCCTACAATTAGACGGACATCCGATGTCCAAAATCACAAGGGTCCATGGACCGCAGGCGCTACGCAATCACGTCAACACCCTTCAAACCAAAATGCTTCGCCGCTTCCAGCAACCGTTGGTCATTGGAATAAATCTCCCGGAAGCGATTATACTTCGCACTTGCCAAGTGCAGCGCATCTGCCGCGCGAATGAAAACGCGTTTCGGACACGACAAAAGCACCGTATCGAGGGTATCGATGACACCCTCGCTCACCGCCAGCCAATGAAAGGCACCTGCCTTGTCCTCACCCTCAAACTGGCTGCGCACCGCTCGGTAAGCCGCTTCGGTAAGGTTGCCCTCGCGCCAGGATCGATGAAACGCGGCCAGGACTTCTGCTTTTCCGTGTAACGAACACGCGAGCGAAGCGGTTTTTGCCAGGTCACGAACGTCCTCAAAGCCGCGGTCGCAAAGATACAGACGCACCAGGTAAGCCGCGTCAAAGTACATCAGCGTGCATCCCGGTCTTCGCTGATCAATTCGGTGATATCACGGCGGCCCACGCGTGGTCGCAGGGCGCCTGATTTTTGCAGCTTCTTGTACTTTGGCAGAAGCTTACGATTTGCAAAATAGGGCGCATCCTCACCACCCCCAGTCAAAGACCGAATCTCCGCAATCGGTTCACCGTTGTCTGTCACCACTATCCTGTGTTGCCGCGCCTGCCGTACATAATGGCCCGTTCGGCTATGCAGTTCCCTCAAACTCACCCGCTGTTCGACTTCGCTCATCCATCGAGTGTGTCACGCGTGACACGTTAAATCAAGCCGGCAACCAATAGACCAAGAATCGATCACGAGGGGGCGGTCCATCGGAGACCAGATCCTCATCTTCCACTGCGTCGGAAGCCGATATTTCGATGTCTGCGATGCCGCCTGAAGCATCCCATTGATTTCTCCGGAGGTGAAAGCGCTCGTCCGGAGATGCTCTCAGTTGCCCCAGTTGGGCGATCTAAGATCCGATTTCATCCTTAATAAAGCACGAGTCGTATGCCGCACCAAACAGTGCCAAAATCAACCCATGTAACTTTCATCGATGATCCTCCCCTCACCCATATCGCATCGTTTGCCGGGTCGGCTGCAAATCCTGCTGGAGCGAGCGCAGCGGCTTGATTTTCAGGCACTGAAGGACGCCATGGTACGCTTTCACCGCTTCGGTCGGTGAGAGCTGCCCGTCGATGATCCGGCGCAGCATCTCAATGAAGGTCAGCGGGTGCTCCGACAGGTTGATCTTACGCCCGAAGAGCGCTGCGCGCGCGCCGTATTTCTTCGCCTCGTGGATCAGCGAAAACGCATCGAAGGTCGTGCCGGCGCTGCCGCCCATGATGCCTACGACCAGCTGCGCATCGTAAGCGACCAACTCCTCCAGCGGCTGCGGCCCATTGTAGGGCACCTTCAGGAAAAGCGGACGCCCCCGCTCGGTCACCCCGGCCAGCGCACGCACGATGTGGTCATTGATGAACGCGCCCACCTCCTTGCTCGGGATGCCCGGGTCCACGTTGGGATTGAAGACCTCCAGAAAGTACCGGAAGCCCTTCCGTTCGGCCTCCAGCCGGAAGTCGCGAAAATCCGCCAGCGCGCGGTAATCCCAGTCCAGGTCGTTGGTGAAGGTGATCGAGTACAGCCCCAGGTCCGCGCCCACGTGGGGCTCTCGGCAATCGGCGTCGATGCGCCCGTACTTGATGTGCTCCAGGGTCGCCGTGCGAAAGGCCCGCGAAGCCTGCGCCGGATACGAGCCACCGCGCACCGCCCAGATGTCGGTCGTATCGTTGGCCCGGGCCGCCGGCGTGATCGCCGAGTGTTTCAAGCACCCCTCTTTGATCACGATCTGCTCCACGTTGGAGGCCGACAGCAGCATGATGTCCACGAGGTCCTGCGCGATCACCGCCCGAATCTGCGCGCGATAATCCTCCAGGCTCTTCCAGCAGCCCACCGACTCGCCATACGGCCACTGACGCCGGTTCTTGCGGTCGGGCCCCGGAGCGGTCAGCCCAAAGGCCATGTCCGCGTCCTTCGCATCGGCCAGAATGAAGTCGCGGCAGCCCGACGGGTCCGCACGTATGGCGGCCAGTTTCTGGTCGAGGCGTTTCAGCGGGGCGTTGGCGGGCGTTGGCATCCGGGAATTCACTCAACAGTGGCGCGGCACCAAAGAAAACGCCAAACTGCCTCGTTTGGGTGCCCGGTGTCCCGTTACCGCACCGTAACACACAATTACCGGAACCTTTGATCTGGAAGCGTTTCCCTAATTGCCATACGACGAGTCTAACGGGGTGAGTGTGGTTGTGCGTGTAATGGCTTCCAGGGTCACGGAGCGTGTCGAAGGCGTTTCGCGCTTGCGCCTGCGCACACAGGCGGGCCGATGAAGACAGAGGAAAACAGCGCACTGGTCCGGCTGTGGGAACTGATTCAACCCCATTGGCGCCCGTTCACGCTGGTCCTCTTGCTGCTGATTGCCCTCACCCTGGTCAACCTCGCCCTGCCGCGCATCATCGGGGTGATCCTCGACGAGGTCTTCGTCACGCGCGATTGGTCGCTGCTGGCACTGATTCTAGGAGCGATTGTAGGCATCTTTATCCTGCGTAACGCCTTCTACTACGTCTCAAAGATTCAGTCCGTCATTATCGGCGAGAACGTCTGCTTCAACCTGCGCAAGAAGCTCTTCGAGCGCATGCAGCAGATGAGCCTGGTCTATTACCGCCGCAACAACCCCGGCAAGCTCTCCAGCCGGGTGATGAACGACACCAACATCATCCAGGGATTCATCCAGGACGAGTACCCCACCCTGATGCAGTCTGTCCTGCTGTTTTTGGGCATTCTGGCGGTGATTTACGCGATGAGCTGGCAGCTGGCCTTAGCCGCCACCATCATCCTGCCCCTGCACCTGCTCACGTTTCACTACTTTCGCCGGCCCATCAAAGCAGCCAGCCGCAACGCCCAGGAAAACCTCGCCGAGGCCAGCGGCAATCTCCTCGAAAAATTCCTCGGCATCGAAGTCGTCAAGGGCTTCACCGGCGAGGAGCGCGAAAAGCATGCCTTTGAGCAAGCCATCGACCGCTCCCGCCAGAGCCGCCTGGAAGGCATGCGCCACCACGTGCGCCAAAAGGTCGTGGCCGACCTGCTCATCGGCCTGGCCACGGTCGTGCTGCTGGTCTTTGGCGCTTATCAGGTCATCGGCAAACCCGCCCGCGAGGCGATGCAGGTGGGCGAGTTCGTCAGCTTCCTGCTCTTTGTGCGTATGCTCTATCCCACCGTCGCCGAGTTGATGAGCGGCTTCGCCAAGCTGACCAAAACCACCGCCAGCATCGAGCGCTGCTTCGAAATCCTCGACGACGAGGGCACTGAGCTGACCTTCATCGCCCGCCGCAAACCGCCGATAGAAGGACGGCTGGAGTTTCGCGATGTCCGCTTTGCCTACGAAGACCGGGTCCCCGTCCTCAAATCCATTCAGTTTGAGGCCATGCCCGGCGAAGTCATCGGCATCGTCGGTCCCAGCGGCAGCGGCAAGAGCACCCTGGTCAACATGGTGCCACGCTTCCTCGAGCCCATTGGCGGGGCCGTCCTCATCGACGGCGTGGACATCCGCGAGTTCGACCTGCGCTATCTGCGCTCCAACATCGGCGTGGTTTTTCAGGAAACGTTCCTCTTCAGTGCCTCCATCCTGGAAAACCTCCGCTACGCCCGCCCCTCGGCCTCGCGCCAGGAGATTCGGGAAATTTGCGAGCGCACCAAGGCGGACGAGTTCATCCGCAACCTGCCCGGCGGCTACGACACCGTCGTCGGCGACCGCGGCATCACCCTCTCGCGCGGCCAAAAGCAGATGATCACCGTGACCCGCGCCATGCTCAAAGACCCGAAAATCCTCATCCTCGCCGAGGCCACCGCCTCCATCGACAAGGCGCGCGAGGAGGAACTCATTCCGATTATCATGGACCTCATGCAGGGAAAAACCACCCTCATGATCACGCACCGTCAGGACATGCTCCGCCATGCCGACCGCGTGATGGAGGTGCGCGAAGGGCGCATCTCGCAATTTGGTCCCACCCGCGCCGTCGTCCCGACTCTGTCCAGTTGACCCATGCAGCATCCCCGTCCGCTCCTCCGTCTCCGTACCCTTCTAACGTGCCTTGCGCCGGTCGCCCTCTGGTGCGCGTTGACGGCCTGCGTGCACGCGCAAAACGGCTCCGTGCCCAACGCCGGGCGTTTTCTGCCGCAGGAGGGCCTCTCCGCCGTCGAGTTGCAGGAGATCATCGAGATCGCCGCTACCCGCCTCAAGTCCGAGGACGGTTACGCCGACGCGCAGGGCGCCTTCAAGATGCCCGTCGCGGTCACCCCCGAAAAAGTCCGCAGCCTCATCTGCCTGACCAAGCCGACCAACGAGGGCACCTACATCCTGCAGATGGGTCACGCCAGCTTCATCAGCCAGCCACCGCACCTGTGGGTCTACGGCAAGATCATGAAACCCGGCGCCGACGAGGCCAACACCGCCGACGTCCAGAAAATCCTGCAAATCGTCGAGGAATCGCGTGCGCAAGCCGCCACCGTTCGCGAAAACATGGATTTTGCCGACCTCGCCATCGGCCACATCAAGCTCAGCTACATCGAAGCCGACCGCGCCATGGCCATCTTGAAGACGATGGGCTACAATTGCGTCGAGTTTAAGGACTCCGGCAAAAGCGTCGGCAAGGCCAAGCTCATCGAGCCCGCCACCAAGCCCAACACCGACAAGCTGCCCGTCGTTGTCTCCATGCCCGCCAGCGACGGCATCGACCTGGTCGGCGGCAGCAAGGCCACCAAGAGCGCCTTTGGCCTGACCATCTCCCCCAGCGTCGCCGAGGAGCTCCCCCAGATGACCGCCGCCGGGGCCATGATGGAGCTGCTGGTCTTTTACAATCCCGCGCGTCCCGACCAGTTCGCCCAACTCAAGGGGATGGTCGAGAACTACATCGACCGTCCGGCCCGCCAGATTCTGATCGAAGCCATGGTGCTCGAGGTCTCCGAAACCGGCCTGGACACCCTCGGCGTGCAGTGGAGTAAGGAAGCCGGCGGTATCCGTATCACCAACTTGGAGCTCGGCTCGATCCCGCCCCTGCCCGTGGCCACCAACCCCGCCGCCGTTCTCGACGCCGCCCGCATCCTGGGCGAGTTCGAGGTGCGCGTGGAAGCCCTCGTGCGCGACGGCCAGGCCGAAATCCTGTCTCGGCCCAGCGTGCTGACCCTCGACGGTCGCCAGGCCTCCATCCGCGTGGGCGAGGACATTCCCGTGGCCACCTCGGTACGCGGCGCCAACCAGGGCGACAACATCCAGCTGGACTTTGAGTACATCCCCGTGGGCATTCTTCTGAACATTCGCCCGCGCATGAGCGCCACCGCCGAGGAGATCAGCCTGCAGCTCGACGGCATCATCTCCGCCGAGGTGCCCAACGAGGAACTGGTTGTCTTCAACAACGATGGCGACGAAATCGGACGCGCCCCGCGCATCTCCACCCGCCGCGTTCAGACCTACTCCATCGTCGCCAACAACACCCCCTTCATCATCGGCGGGCTCATTGCCAAAGACATCGTCAAGCAGCAGGACCGCGTGCCCGTGCTGGGCCGCCTGCCCCTTGTCGGCACCGCCTTCCGCTCGGACACCGCCGAACGCCTCAAGCGCGAAGTCATCATCGTCATCACCCCCTTCATCCTGCCCGAGGGTCAGGTGGCCGGGCGCAACCTTCCGCGCGACGAGGACGCCTTCGACAGCTTCGGCCACCAGCTTTTCCGCGACGCCTACCGCATCCGCTCCGAGGACGTCTTCGACCTGGCCTTCCTCACCCAAAACGTGCCCCTGCGCCAGCTGCAGGACCTGACCGATCGCGTCCTGCTGGGCGACGACAGCCTGGCCGATTCCTACCCGTACAACCGCTTTGCCGGCGGCCGCCTACCCGGCGAGGAAATCCTCGTCTGCCGCCAAATCTACGAAGTCATCAAGCGCCGCCAGCTCAGCAAGAGCCTGGAGAGCGACCAAATCCTCTTTTTCGTGCCGGATGAGCAAAGCGAGTCCGGCTTCAGCGTGCGTTTCCTCGACCGCTACCTGCAAGGCGTGGCCGGCGCCGAAGACAACGACGACGCCACCGTCAGTCCGTCGGTCATTGCCGCCGGTCCCCGGCGCCAGGGCGCGACGCTGCGCACCGGCGGCACCCGCACCGATGACAGCCACGCATCCCACGCCAACCCCTTCGCCGCCATGGACGGCATGGCCGTCGTCATGACCTATTACCCGCAGCGCACCAGCCTGCGCAGCCAGGACATTCTCTCTGAACCGGTGCCCGAAATCCGCCTTGAGCACATCCCCGACGGCGACGCCTGGGCCCGCCGCCTCTGGGAGCTGAACCAGCCCGACGAATTTGGCCGCGAGCGCAACACCATCATCCTCGGCCACCCCAGCAACATCACCCGCCTGAAGCGCGCCATCGTTCTCAAGCAGGCCGTTGAACTCAATGCCAACCGCAAATCGCTCACGCTGGACAACTTCACCCACGGCCGCCTGCTGCTCCTGCCAAACGCCGAGGAGCAGTCCGACCGCAACTTCCTGATCGACGCCGACGTGGCCAAGCTCTTCTACCTCACCGAGCTGTACTACCCGGCCCTGCGCCGCGCCCTGCGCGATGACACCCGCGCGCTGGTCCACTCCCTCGAGGCCCGCGGCTTCGGGCGCTTCCTCGAAAACATCGAAGTCGACCGCATCGATCTGCCCGAGTACGAGCCCGTCTCCGGCACCGGCTCCGACGCTCGGCCCATGCGCCCCTCGGGCATCTAGGGCTCCCATCTTGAAACAGAAGGCCTCGAAGCAATCCAGCTAAGCACCGATTCCGTCGTCGCCTTCCCGTACGAGCACAACCGCGCGCGCACACAGCAGGCGCCTCCACTTGCTCGGACCACCCACCGTGGACGCCCCCCCTGGACCAACGACCCTGGACCAACGACCACTCACTCTGCCCGACCCCGGACCAACGACCCTGGACCCTGGACCCTCTCCCGTAGCGAAAACCCCCACGCCACGGCAAACAGCACCCCCGACACCACTGCGATCATGCCTGCCGTGCTGGTGCCGGAAAAGGCCGCCCACTGCGGATTGAAGATGCCCACCAGCGCGTTGAGCAGCCCGGGCGTCAGCAGCGCCGCCAGGTGACCCAACACGGCGGACAACACCGCGAAGACCGCGCTGATCACCAGCATCGCCCACAGCCGGTTCGTCAGGAGCAGCGCCGTCGCCCCCGGCACAATCAGCATCGCGATCACGATGATGCTGCCGACCACCTCAAACGCCGCCACCGTCGTCACCGCCACCATCGTCATCAGCAGGTAGTGCATCACGCCGGCATGGATCCCCATGGCGGAGGCCAGTTCCGGGTCGAACGCGCTGATCCGCAGTTCCTTGAAGAGCAGGACGATGATCGCCAAGTTGACCAGCAACACCACCCCCATCACCACCGCCGCCCGCGGCACCGCGATCACCGCGCCCTCACCCATCGGGATCGCGAATAACACGTCGGTGTAGGTCCACTCGATCGCGCCGTACAGAACGCAGCCCGGATCGAGGTCCACGTAGTCCGCCGCCTGCACGATCAACAGCAGGCCCAGCGCGAACAGCGTGGTGAACACAATTCCCATCGCCGCGCCCCGCTCCACGCGCCCCCAATGGCTGATCGCCTGCACAAAGACCGCCGTCAACACGCCCACCACCGCCGCGCCGACAAACATCGTCAGGCTCGACCGGCTACCCGTCAGCAGAAACGCCACCGCCAGCCCAGGCAGCACCGCGTGGCTGATCGCGTCGCCCATCAGGCTCATTTGCCGCAGCACCAGAAAACACCCCGGCAAGGCGCAGGCCACCGCGCACAACGCACCCACCACGACAATCCACGTATCGGCCACCAGCCACGTCATCTCGCCGGGCCCTCCGTGGCCAGCCGGTGCGGACTGCCGGGTACAGCGTTCGACGGCCAGCGCGCCTGCACCTGCGCCTCCAACTCGCGCACCATCTCCGGGCTCAACACGTGCTCCACCGCGTCGGCGTCGCGGTCGACATGCGCCGGCGCCACCTCCGCATGCGTGATCAGGTACAGCTCCCACAGCCGGTGATTACGCGTCGTTCGCGTGGCCTCGCCAAAGCCAGCTTCAGACAAGCCCAGGTGCACGCCATCGAAGCGGTCAACGTGGTCCTCCGTGCGGGCGGTATCGATCAAACGCCGCAAGGTCGCGTCACTCCAGGACCGCAGCGCCAGCACCTCCGCGTACGGCACCGGGCGATTGCTCAGGGGCGCACCTTCGTTGCGCGCGTGCTGTTCCAGCACTTCGTAAACCGCCCGCAACAGGTGCTGCCGACCCACCTTGCGCCGTAGTTGCCGGTGTCGCAGCACACGCCGTAAGACACCCCGCGCCGGCCCGAAGACCAGACTGACCCCGAAGATCCCCGCCGCCGTCAACACGATCACCGAACCTGCCGGCAACCCTGCCAGCAGCGCGCTGACCGAGGCTCCCAGCCAACCGCTCACCCCGCCGATGATCCCAGCCAGCACGAGCATCCAGCGCAGGTCGTTCGTCCAGAAACGCGCGGCCGCCGCCGGCGTGATCAAAAACGCGATGATCAGGATGAGCCCCACCGCCTGCAGCCCCACCACCGTGACCGCCGTCACCAGCCCCATCAGCAGCGCGTCCACTAGCGTCACCGACATCCCCTGCGCCGTGGCGTAGCCCTCGTCAAAGGCCATCAGCGTCAACTCCTTCAGCAGCAGAAACGTCCCCAGCACCGCGCCAAAGGCCACCCCGCAGATCAACACGAAATCCGCCAGGACCATCGAGGCCGCCTTGCCGTAAATGAACGACTCCAGCCCCGCCGCGCTGGCTCCCGGCAGCGTTTGCACCAACCCGAGAATCGCCACCCCGCCGCCAAAAAACACGCTCAGCACAATCCCCATGGCTGCGTCGTCTTTAATCCGCGTGGTGCGTCGCATCGCCATGACCAGGCCCACCCCTAACAGGCCCGTCAGCGTCGCCCCCAACAGCAGCACCGGCAGGCTCTTGCCGCTGCCTCCCAGGGCCACCAGCACCGCGAAGGCCAGCCCAATCCCCGGCAGGCACGCGTGTGAAAGCGCATCGCCCATCAGCGAGCGTTTGCGCAGCAGCAGAAAGCTCCCAATCAAACCGGAGGCCACGCCCAGCACCAGTGTGCTCAAGACAACCAGGCGCGTGTTGTGATTGGCTAGGAGCAGCACCTCGGCGACCCCGCCCCAGCTCGGCCAGTCGATCCGCGACCGCGCCAACGAGTCACTCGCCCATACCGAACTGCCGCTGAGCAGCCAACCCAGCAACGCCACCAAGCCTGCCGCCGCCCTCACGAGGCGCGACCCGCCTGCTTGAGCGCCTGCGCGGCTTCTTCCAGCAGGGTGAGCTTGCCGCCGTAGGTCGCCTTCAGGTTCTCGCGCGTAAACACCTCCTCGGTCGGCCCGGCGGCGACGACCCGCATGTTCAGCAGGATGACCCAGTCAAAGTATTGCGCCACCGTGGCCAGGTCATGGTGCACCACCAGGCAGGTGCGCCCGTTTTCCTTCAATTCGTGCAACAGCGCCACGATCGCCCGCTCAGTCGCCGCGTCCACCGCCGCAAACGGCTCGTCCATGAAGTACAGTTGCGCTTCCTGAGCCAGCGCCCGCGCCAGAAAGACCCGCTGCTGCTGACCGCCCGAAAGCTGGCTGATCTGCCGGTCGGCCAAATGCCCGATGCCCACACGCTCCAACGCCCCGCGCGCCTTTTCCCGATGCGGACGCCCCACTGGACGCAGCCAACCGATCTTCGCGTACAATCCCATCGCAACGACGTCCAGCGCGCTCACCGGAAAATCCCAGTCGACGCTTTCGCGCTGCGGCACGTAGCCCACCCGCGAGCGCTGCCGCCGGTACGGCTTACCGTACACGTGCACCCGGCCCGAGGCCTTCGGCACCAGGTCCAGGCAGGCCTTGATCAACGTGCTCTTGCCCGCGCCGTTGGGGCCGATGATACCCACCAGCTTGCCTTCGGGAATGTCCAGGTCAACGTCCCACAAGACCGGCTTGCGCTGGTAAGCCACGGTCAAATCGTCGATCGCCAGCGGATAGGTCGGCGCGTGGGTCGCCGCCGGGGACGCGGTGGCGGACACAGTCGCTTCAAAAGGAGGTTGCATGCTCATTTCAGGAAATTCGGTTCGTTGCGCCGTTGGGATCAGTTCGCCGGATTCAGCTTGCCCTGGAAGCCGCGGGCAGGCGCGGTACCGCCCAAGGCCCGGGCGATCGTTGTGACGTTGTGATCGATCATGCCGATGTACGTGCCTTCGTACGTACCGGCTGCGCCCATTGCGTCGGAGAACAACTCCCCGCCAATGCGCACCGTGTGACCGCGCGCCTGGGTGCCTTCCAGCAGCGCCCGCACGTTTTTGTCAGCCACCGAGGTTTCGGCGAACACCGCCGGGATGTCGCGTTCCACAAGAAAACGAACCAGTGCCTCGATGTCGCGCACGCCCGCCTCCGACTCGGTACTCAGCCCCTGGATGCCATGTACTTCCAGGCCGTAGGCCCGGCCCAGGTAGCCAAAAGCGTCATGCGCCGTCACCAAAAAACGCTGCCCTTCCGGAATCGAGCCCAGCGCCTGGCGCGCGTACGCGTCCAGCGCCTCCAACTGCGCCAGATAAGCCGACGCGTTCGACGCGTAGGCTTCGGCATTGTCCGGGTCCCAGGCGGATAAGCGGTCGCGCACCACCTCCACGCCGCGCATCCAGCCGCGCACATCCATCCACACATGCGGGTCGAAGTGATCCTCGGCGTCGGTCATCACGTAGTCGCCCTGCTCCAGGATGCGCTCGGTCACGGCCAGAACAGGTTTCCCCTCGCCGGCCATCTTCACGAGCACATCGCCCATCTTCCCCTCCAGCGTCAGCCCGTTGTACACAATTACGTCGGCCTCGCTGAGGGCCACAATGTCGGCCCGCGTGGGCTTGTAGAGGTGCGGGTCCACCCCCTCGCCGATGATGTTCGACACCTTCGCCTTGTCCCCGGCCACTGCCCGGGTGATGTCGGCCACCATCCCGACGGTCGCGGTCACCTTGTACGGGTAACCCGAAGGGCCGTCGCTTCCCGACGGTGCCGGCGTGCAACCGCTCAGCAGAAAGCCCAGCGCACCGACCACCGCGAGAACACACAAATTTACGAACCGAACTACCATCTTTGATTTATCAAAGTAAAGAAAGCTGCCCACTTACGCCCTGCCTGTCAACTTGTTTTTAGGCTATGCGCCGAATTACTTTGACGCGTCAAACTAAGCGTGCCATCCTCCACAGCATCACCAGCACCGTCGAAGATTACCTGAAGGCCATCTGGACCCTCAGCGAAGACTCGGGCACTCACTGCGCCCAGCAAGTCTCGTTGGGCCTGCTTTCCGAGCGCCTCGGCGTCACCCCCGGCACGGTCACCACCATGATGCGCCACCTGCAAAAGCATGGCCTGGTGGACTATCAGCCGCGGCGCGGGGTCACCCTTTCCTCGAGCGGGCGCGAGGCTGCGATTCAAATCCTGCGTCGCCACCGCATCATCGAACTCTTCCTGGTGCGCGTGATGAAAGTCGACTGGGCCGAGGTGCACGTCGAAGCCGAAGCCCTCGAGCACGCCGTCTCCGATGCGCTGCTCGCGCGCATGGACGAAATGCTCGGCAGCCCCACCCACGACCCCCACGGCGACCCGATTCCTGACGCGCTCGGCCAACTGCCCCTGGAGGAATCGCGTCCGCTTTCCGAGTGCGGCCCCGGCAACTACCGCGTCGTGCGCGTGTTGGGTGAAGACGCTCCCTTCCTCAACTGGCTGCACGAGCGCGGCTTCAAGCCCGGCACACGCTTCAGCCTCGACACCCTCGATCCGCAGGGCGGCACCCTCACCCTGAAACGACCCCGCACGAAAAAGCCCGACCAGACAATCAGTCTCCAAGCCGCCCGCCACCTGCTGGTCGAGCAAGCCAGCTAGTCGGTAAAGGATCGCCGCTTTGCCGCTGGACCCCGCCCGCAAGCTGCTTCAAAGTTGTCGGCTTCGCAGGACGCCAGCGCTCCCTCAAGGCCCGGGTGGCGGAACTGGCAGACGCACTGGACTTAGGATCCAGTGAGCTTCGGCTCGTGCGGGTTCGAGTCCCGCCCCGGGCACCACACACCCCCTTGCGCCCGTCCAGCTTGACTGCCTGGCAGACGCTCCTTTGGGCCCCCGGCCCAGCGCCGATCGGGATGACCACCCACCACATCTGCCGGCGCCCCTGTCCAATCCGCTGGCATGTTTCTTGCCGCCTCAGAGCGATGGTTCGTCTCAAACCCCTTCGACATCTCTCTGGCTTTCTTCTAGCCGTTTCCCTCATGTCCAACGCTTCCGCAGAGTCGCCCATCCCCGTCCGTGTGGTCGTCTTGCACAACTTTGAGATCGGCGAGATCACCGGCGACGTCGCCGGCGAGTTCCAGCACTGGTACGAGCGCGGCATCGCCAACGATGGACCCCTGGAGCTGGTACCGCTGCCCCACAGCTGGCACGCCGACGGATACGAACCCACACGGCAGGTCCTTGAGACGAACACCGGCCTCCCCGACGAACCGCCTCACCCCAGCGACATGGAAATCACACTG
>JBHJGQ010000029.1:0-38832 GCA_050331595.1 Opitutales bacterium | reverse complement strand
TGGGTGGGCCGTCATTTATGGCCGTAAAGTTTGCTCTGTATCCTCTCGCTGCTTATCAGCAGGAGCAGGAGGAGGAAACTCTAGGGCGAAGCCCACACTTCCACGTCGACGGGGGTGCGGACTTTTTCGGCCTCCGCGTTGAGCAGGTCGGGCAGGCGATGGAGGTCCTCCTCCCGGAAGAAACGACCGCCGGAGGTTTCGGCCATGCGGCGCAGCAGCGCTTCGTTCATGGAGGTTTCGCCCAACTCAAACAGCGGCTGGGTGACGAGGGTTTCGACGCGGGCTTCGGGGTCGTGGTCGACGGAGACGGCGTAGGTGCCCGGCTGCGTCGCGACAATCTGCTGCTGATAGCGGCCCTCCTGACCGGCGACCGGTTGCAGGAAAACCTGCCACTGACGCGGTTCCAAGTCGGCGGCATCGGGTAAGGGTGTGTAACTCAC
The DNA here is from genome assembly GCA_050331595.1 of Opitutales bacterium. GTDB lineage: Bacteria > Verrucomicrobiota > Verrucomicrobiia > Opitutales > JBHJGM01 > JBHJGM01. The sequence goes on along the minus strand of JBHJGQ010000029.1, from coordinate 38,392 downwards.
CGTGACCGGTACTTGCGGCTCGCGAAAGGGCAGGTAACCCGGACGGAAGAGCCGCGCGAACACCTGCAGGCTTTCACCGGCCACGTAATCGTTGCGCTGAAAGTTGACCTGGCTCAGTTCGGAGGAGGTCAGCAGGCGGGTGAGGGCCATGCGCTGAACGACCTTGCTCCAGAAGCGCACGTGCGGCTCGCCGCCGTCTTGCGCGCGCCATCGCCAGAGGTTGTCGGTGCCCACGTAGAGCGCGGCCCCCAGCCCAAAGCCCTGCAGCGCGACCACCGGCATCGGCCCAAAACGCGTGGCACGGACGAGTGAGGGATCGACCGCGAGCACTTCGGCGGTCGGCTTGGCCTGGCTGACGTTGGCCACCCAAAACAGCGGGGGCAGGGTGTTCCAGTAATCGAGATTGGCGGCGCCTCCAGATTGCAGCTGGAGCATGGGGTTTTGCTCGCCCGCGGGCGTGATGTTGAGCGCTACGGGTTGGTCGAAAAAGGAGCCGGCCTGCCCGGGGCGATCGGTCCCCAATTCGACCGGCAGCAACTCGGCGATCGGGCCGCGGGTATACGCCCAGGGGTTGTGCTGCCGGCCTGCCAGCAGGACCAGTCCGCCGCCGAACTGCGAAACCCAGTCCTTGATGGCGTTGAGCTGCGCCTCGCCCAGGGTTTCCGGAGGCACGTCGCCAAGAATGATGACGTCGTACTCAAAGAGATCCTCGCGCCGCTCCGGCAACGTGGTGATGTAGGGCGAGTTCGCGTCGTCGGCCAGCGAGGGATGCGCTTCGAGCAGGAAGATGTCCAGGTCGATGCGGCGGTCGCGCGCGAGCAGCGCCTCCAGGTAGCGAAACTCCCAGCGCGGCGCCCTCTCGACCAGCAGCACGTTGATCTGCGTATCAATCACACGGATACGTGCCTTCTGCGCGTTGTTCTCCGGGCTGGTTTCATCGGCGATGGGCGCGATGCGGGCCTCCAGATTGAAGTCGCCGGTCTGACGCGGAACAAACTCCAGTTCGAGCGACTGCTCCTGGCCGGTAAACTCCACTTGCTGCGAAGCGATCACCCGCCCGTCCAGGCGCAGTTCCACCGTCGCCGGAAAGTACTGTAAATCCTGGCCGCGAAAACGGATGCTGGCCACGACGGCATCATCGACCGTGGCAACCTCCGGCACGAAGAGCTGGCTCACCACGATGTCGCGCGGCGTGGTCACACCCACCCCGTACAGGTACAGTGGGACCGCTTCTTCGGCTGCTTGCGCGGCGGCGCTGTCGGGCGGCAAGCCGCCGTTGCTGGCACCGTCCGTCAGCAGGAAAAGACCTGCCACGGGCTGGCCGCGCTTGCGGTTGAGGATTTCGCGGACGCTGGTTCCCAGGTACGTGCGTGGGCTCTCGGCGGCGAAATCCGTCAGCGGTCGGTCGTCGTCCTCGAACGTCGGCGTGGTCATCTCCTGCAAGCGCTCGCCGAAGCTGAAGAAGGCCAGGTCGAACTTTTCCTCAAGCCGCGGCAGCAGGTCCATGCGCTCGTTGCTAAGGACGGCGCGGACCACTTCCAGGCGGGAGACGGAATTGAAGCGATCGGTACTGCCGGTCACGTTTTGGGATAACCCGCGAGTGGGGTCGATCGCATCGAGGGCCAGGGCCACGCGCAGGGCGTCCTGAGTGGTGCGCTTGTCCTCGATCTTGAGCGAGCTGCTGTTGTCCACGCCGATGACGAGCAGCCGCCGGATGGCGTCCTCGACGTATAGCGTCAAGAGCGGCTGCTGCAGCAGAGCCAGAACGTAGGCGATAACGGCGATGCGCAGCCCCATCAGGGTGAGCCGGCGCGCGGGGGTGATGCGGCGTTCGGTGCGCCGGTACAGGTACACAACAGCACCGAAAAGCACGCTGCACAGAAAAATCAGCGTCCAGGTGCCGATGGGCGTTTGCAGGCTCCATTCGGCATCGCTCAGGCGCGCGGTCTGGTCCCCGGGCAGGCCGAGCAGAAAGCGGACGATGGCGTCAACGAAGGACACGGCTAGCGGGAGCGGCTGAAGCGCTGGGCCAGGATGGTTTCGGCGATGACAAGCAGGAGCACCGCGTAGATGAACCAGGCCGACAGTTCGGCACCGGTGCGTTCGGCGGTGACCCGTGCAGCCAGGTCAAGGTCGTCGCTCCAGTGGATGACGCGAGCCGAGCGCGCGAGGGTTTCTTTCTGCGCATCGGGCAGCAACTGCGGCGAGGACTCCACCGTGTCCGGCTGCACCGCGAAGCGCAGTACGGTTTTGGGTTGCGCGTTGATCCGCGCTTCGTAGGCACCGGCCTGACGCAGCTTGTCGGTACGCAGCTGCACACGTCCGCCCGCCAGCTCCAGGGTTGCTTGCGGGGTGACGCCGTCGACGTTGGGCGTATCCAATTGACGAATACGCGCCTCCCGGTTCAGCAAACGATCGTCAAGGTTGACCACCAGCGGCTGGCCAACGGACAGGTTCAGCCGCTCGCCCTGGCGCTGCAGCAGGTAACCGACGGTGCGGTGCACAAAGGGCAGGTACACCGCGCGCAGGGGGAAGTCGTTCCAGCGCGTGCTGGCCGTGCTGGAAAAAGCGATGACGCGGCCCTGCCCCCAGCGGCGTTCCATCACCGCCGGAGAGCCGTCCTCAAAGCGCAGCACCGCCGCCGGAGGGCCCGCGTTCGCCCGCGCCTGTTCGTTGAAGCGGCTGGATGCGTCCAGCGGCCAAGCTTCCTCGATCAGTGGGCGGTGGTTGTAGAATCGCGCCAGTCCCAGGCTGCCGGACTCGCGCTCGGAAAAGAGGCTGGGGATGGGGTGCTCGAAGTTGTCGGTTTGAAGCGCTTGGAAGTTGCGCAGATTGTCCTCGGACTCGGCCGGGGAACCCAGCCGAGCCGGCAGCAAGCCCCACTCATCGTGCAGCTGGCCGTTGTAGAAGCCGGCGTCGAGTTGGGCCCCAGGAAAGACGACCAGCCCGCCGCCGGTGGCCACAAAGTCTGCCAGCGAGGCCACCAGACTCCTGGGCAGCGCCGAGACTTCGCTCAGAAAAACCACGTCAGCGTTAGCCAAATCGGTAGCGCGAAAGGCGCTGGCAGCGACGGTGCGCGCCTGCAGGAAAAACGCGGGCCGCTGCGCCGCGGGCACCGGCTGGAGCGCGTTCGTCAAAAAGAATGCCGAGCTCTCCAGTAGACGTTCGCCGGGGTTGCCTTCCACCACAAGCACGTCGACCGCCTCGTTGACCTCGATGGCCAGCGATCGTCGATTGTCGGCGGGCAGGCGGTCATCGGGCACGGACGCGGTCAGCGTATGCAGGCCCCCTTCGCGCAGGCGCACTTCAAGCGTGACGGTGGTGGTCGTCCCGGCTTCGACCAAGGGCACGATTTCCTGCACGCGCGGCGGCTCGTCGTTCACGCTGAGGTTGACGGGCACATCGCGGAAGGGCGTGAGGCCGTGGTTGGTCAGGGCGACCTCCACGCGCAGCGGACGGGCGGTGGTGATGATTTCGGCGTCAGGGCGCAGGTTGCTGACGGCCAGGTTGGGCTCGGTGCCCTGGCCCAGAAAAACGAAAGTGGTGGGGTAGCGGTTTTTAGCGCCCTCCAGCGTGTTGAGCATCTGCCCAAAGTTGCTGAAGCCGATGTTCTGACCGTCGGTGAGGATGTAGATTTCACCCGCGGGCGCGCTGGACTCGAGCATCTCGAGCGCGTTCTGATACGGGCCGGCCAGGCTGGTGGCTTGGTCCGAACCGGCGAACGAACGCAGGCGGCTGCGCACGAGGGCGAGGTCGGGAGTCGGCAGCGGAATGACCGCGTCGATGTCGTCGGCCACCAGGTGCAGGGCAGCTTCCGAGCCCGAGGGCAGCGCGTCGAGAATGCTCTCGGCGGCGGCGCGGGCGCGGGCCAGGCGGGTTTCGCCGCCGTCGGAAAGCCCCATCGAGTACGAGTTGTCGACCAGCAAGACGGCGTTGGTGCCAGACAGCCCAAGGAAGTTCGCGCTCGGCAAAATGGGTCGGGCCAAGGCAAAGGCCAGCAACGCCAGAATCAGGCAGCGGATCAACAGGAGCAGCAGGTCCTGGATGCGCAGCTTTTTCTGGTTTTTCAGCACGCTGTTCTTGAGGAACTGCATGGCCGCCCAAGGCACTTTTTGGATGCGCGTGCGGTTGAGCAGCTCCAGCAGGATGGGGATCGCAATCGAGGCGGCCCCGCCCAGCAAGATGGCGTTGAGGAAGGTCATCGAAGCGGCAGAAGCATGAACAGGAGGGGGCGAAGTGCGCTCAGGGGAGACAGAGACAAAATAACCGGAAAACTGGGTATTTGGGGTTCAATCGCAACAGCTCCATGACGCGAGGATTGGTCCAAAGGTTCGAGGAATCCGGTAGTCCCGCGTCATCTTGGTTGTTGGAGGCCTTCATGGGAACAGTGCCGAATGCCTACCGCCCGGTGGTGCGCAGGCGCGCGGCCAGGTAGCGATTGAGCACCTCATTGGGGCTTTCGGCCGTGTTGACCAGATTGTAGCTGATGTCGGCCTGCTCGCAGCCCACGCGCAGCGTGTCGAGGAATTGCTTCACCTCGTCGAGGTAACTCTGGCGGATGTTCCAGGGCTGCAGCAGGAGCTTTTCGGGCACCTCCAGGCCTTCGAACTCCACCGTGCCGTCGAAGGGGAACTCCAGCTCGTACGGGTCCATCACGTGGAAGACGACCACGTCGTGCTTGGCGAAAGCAAAGTGCCGCAAGCTGTCGAGGATGTCGGTCGGGTCGTCAAAAAAGTCGCTGATGACGATGACGAGGCCGCGCCGGCGCACCTGGTTGGCCATGTCGTGGAGCACCTTGCCGATGCTCGACTGGTCGGCGGGCTGGAAGTCGACCAACGTGCGGCAGAGGTTGGTGAGGGCGCGCGGGGTGCTGGTTTTGGGGTGGAAGCTGCGTAGTTGCGTATCGAATACACCGAGGGCGCAGCCATTGCGCTCGGTCAGGATGAGGTAGGCCAGGCAGGCCGCCAGCACGCGCCCGAAGTCGAGTTTCGTCGTCGCCCCGGAGCCGTACTGCATCGACTTGGAGCCGTCCAGCAGCAGGTGTGCGTCGAAGTTGGTCTCCTGCTCGTACTGCTTGATGTAGTAGCGGTCGGTGCGGCCAAAGAGCTTCCAGTCGAGGTGGCGCAGATCGTCGCCGGCGGTGTACTCGCGGTGCTGGTTGAACTCGATGGCGAAACCGGTGAAGGGCGACTTGTAACGCCCGGCCATCGAACCCTCGACGATCTTGCGCGCGTGCAGGCCGAGGTTTTCGGCGCGGCCAATGGTGTCGGAATCAAGCAGACGCTGCTCGGGCGGCGCGTTTTTCTGGCTCGCCTTGGAGATGGCAACGCTGCGGGCGGTCCGGCCCTTTTTACGACGCAGGGGCATAGGCGGATTCGCCAGTTCGTTCTCAGCTCTGCGGGACGGCCTGCAGAATTTGTGAGATTAAATGCTCGGAGGTGATACCCTCGCTCTGGGCCTGGAAGTTGGGTACAATGCGGTGGCGTAGCACGGGCAGGGCGACGGCGGCGACGTCCTCGCATGACACGTAAAAGTTGCCGGCGAGCATGGCGCGGGCTTTGGCCGCGGTGATCAGGCTGATGCTGGCGCGTGGGCCGGCCCCCCAGCTCAGGTAGCGCTTGGCCCAGTTGTCGGTGGGCGAGGCGTCGGCGCTGGCGCGGGTCATGCGCACAATTTGCTCGGCGTACTGAAAAACGTGGTCGGCCACGGGCACCTTGCGCACGGTGGCCTGCAGTTGAAGGATGGCCTCGCGGTCGAGGATGGGCTGGGGCTCCTCGTGGGTCGGGTTGGTTGCCATCTTCATGATCTGGATTTCCTCCTCGGCGGACGGGTAGTCCACCTTGATGAGGAACATGAAGCGGTCCAGCTGGGCTTCGGGCAGGGTGTAGGTGCCCTCCTGCTCGAGCGGGTTTTGTGTGGCCAGAACAAAGAACGGTTTGGGCAAAGCGTAGTCTTCACCGCCGACGGTCACCTGGCGCTCCTGCATTGCTTCCAGCAGCGCGGCCTGTGTCTTGGGCGGCGTGCGGTTGATCTCGTCGGCCAGGACAATGTTGGCGAAGATCGGTCCCTTCAGGAACTTCGTGCTACGCTCACCGGTGGCCGGGTCCTGGTACATGACCTCGGTACCGGTGATGTCGCTGGGCATCAGGTCGGGCGTGAACTGAATACGCTTGAAGCCCAGGTGCAGCGTCTTCGCGAGCGAGGAAATGAGCAGCGTTTTGGCCAGGCCGGGAACGCCCATCAGCAGCGCGTGCGTGCGGGTGAAAATGGCCATCAGCACCTCGTCGATGACGTCTTCCTGCCCGACGATTACCTTGCTCAGTTCCTGGCGAATGTTGCCGTAGGCCTCGGCCAAATCGTCGACGGCCTGCAGGTCGGCTTCGCTCGCTTCGGCAGAGGGTGCCTGCGCGGCGACCTCGGCAGTTTCGACCTCGGTCGAGGCGGTCTCGGGTGAATCGGCGGGGTGGGGCTCCTCTTGGGCCATGGTGTTGTCGGGCAGGGCGTTACGCGGGTGAGCTTCCGGTCGTCGGTACGTTCCCGGCGATAACTCGAGAGAACATCACAGGCTAGGCCACGTTCCAGGACCTCACAAGCACCAACTGAGCAGCTGCGCGTGGACGTCGGTGGCCGCGATGCTGGAGGTACCGGGAAAGTCGAAGTCGCCGGCGAGGATCGGCCAGTCCTGCGGATCGTCCGGGCGGTGTCCGTGGGAGCCCTTGACGAGTTCGGCGCGCAGCGGGATGACGTCCATCAACATGCGAAAACCGAGCTTTTTCTGCAAGAGGCGACGGGCGAGGTGCAGCTTGGGGAAACGCAGGTCGGGGTCGATGAACAGCTCCACCGGGTCGAAGCCGGGCTTGCGGTGGATGTCGACGCAGCGGGCAAAGTCGGGCGCCTTTGTATCGTCCTCCCAGTAGTAGTAGGTGAACCAGGCGTTGGGCGCGGCGATGGCCACAATGTCGCCCGCGCGAGGGTGATTCAGCTCGGCCGCCGCCAGGGAGTCGCCGTGGAGGACTTGCCCGACGCCCTCGGTTTTTTCTAAGAGCGCAATAACCTTGGGGCGCAGGGATTCCTCCGAAACGTAGATGTGCGCCACCTGATGGTCGGCAATCGCGAAGGCGCGGCAGCTCCCCAGATCGAGGGTTTCTGTGCCGCCTTCGTCCTTCAACGAGAGCCAGCGCTCGCGTAGGAAGAGGCGGTTGAGGTGGACGGGTGTATCCACCGGAGTGATACCATACTCGGAGATGAAGCCCACCGTTACCCCGCGTGTTTCCAGGAAGGCGACCAGCTCGTTGACGACGGTGTCGATGGCGCGCAAATCCTGGGCAAGGTCGGGGTGGTTGGGTCCAAGGCGCTGGAGGTTGTAGTCGAGGTGCGGCAGGTACACGAGCGAGAGGTGCGGGCTGCGCTTTTGTTCGATCCAACGTGCGCAGGCGGCAATCCATTCCGAAGAGGGTAGGCCCGAGGCTGGCCCCCAGAAGTAGCGAAAGGGAAAGGGCCCCAGCTCCGTCTTCAGGCTCTCGCGCAGAGCCATCGGCTGGGTATGGATGTCGAAGACCTTCTTGCCGTCGGCAAAGTACAACGGGCGCGGCGTCACGCTGTAGTTGACCGACGAATACATGTTGAACCACCAGAAGAGCTGGGCGCAGGCAAAATCCGGGCGTTGCTGCCGGGCGCTTTCCCACAGCTTGGGCGCTTCGACGATGCGGTTGCTCTGCTTCCAGAAACGATGCTCGGCGAACTGCCGGTCGTACCAGCCGTTGGCCACGATGCCGTGAACCGAGGGCGGCTGGCCGGTCAGGTAAGTGGCCTGCGCCGTGCAGGTGACCGCGGGCAATATCGGCTCAATCGTGCGCAGGCCGCGCCGGCGGGCGAAGTCGGTGAGGTAGGGCGTATGCTCGCCCAGCAGGCGGGGGGTCAGCCCAACGATGTTGAGCAGGGCGGTTCGGCGCACGGCTGCCATGAGGTGCTGTTCTCGACGCGCGGGCTAGGTGGCGGCGAACTTTTTCTGCAGCAACAGGGCCAAGGGAAAGAGGATCAACAGCGCAAGTCCGGCGGTGGGATGAACGACCGAAACGAGCATCGCGTCGAAGAGTACAATCCCCGCGAGCAGGCGCGAGACACAGCGGCCGATGTCAGCGGGTTTGGAACCGGGGCGTAGTGGCAACCGCACCGCAGCGACACACCACAGGGCCATTGCCAAAGCGAGTAACCCCGGCAACAGGTCGATCCACTCGCTGGTTTTGGTTCCGGGTACCCAGAGGCTCGGCGGCTTTTGCAGAATCAGCAGGATCAGCAGCGGAGCCGGCAGCAGGCCGAGTATCCATATGCCCGAGCCCTTGCGACCGGTCGCCTCGCCCCGAGCGAAAAGGCTGAGACTGATGATGTAAATCCCCAGCAAACCGCCAAAGAGAGCCGGATTCGGCCACTGTGCATCGAGCATCTCCTTGTTCGATTCGGGCCAGGGGATTCCAACGACAAGGTAAAGCAGCGTCCGACACCCACCCATCAGCGTGACCGACCAGGCGGTCTTTTTGTGCAGCCAGTCGTAGGCAACGATGGTCGCGGTCAGCGCGGTGATGAGCCAGCCGTGACAACCGCCGATGAGCAACGCGATGGACCCGAAGCCCAAGCCGCCGTAGCCGAGCCCCCACACGGTGCTGCGGGCAAGGCGGCCGCTGGGGATGGGGCGCTCGGGGCGGTGTCGGGCGTCCCAGTCGGCGTCGAAGGCGTCGTTGAGGATCGTCCCGCCGAAGTACAGTAAGGTGCCCCCCAGACAGAGCACCGGCAGTTGCCAGGCCAGCGGGTCGCCGCCGCTCAGGATCCACGCGGCCACGACATTGCTCCAGACCGTCGGCGCGTTGGGCAGGCGCAGCAGGTCGAGGACCGCGCGCACCTGCTGTCCGAACGACCCCATCGCACAATCGCCTACTGCACCGGCGGCAGTATCGCTTCGATTTCGTCGCGGCGGTTTTCCAAGAACGCAGGCAGCATCAGCTTCGTTCCCAAGGCCTCGGGCGCTTCGTCGATGGCGAAACCGGGGCCGTTGGTGGCCACTTCGCAGAGCACGCCCGAGGGTTCGGGGAAATAGATCGAATGAAAGTACTGGCGGTCGCGCATGGGGGTGACGGTGTGGCCAGCCCCCGCAATGTGTGCGCGCAGCGTCTGCTGTGTGGCGTCATCCTCAATCGCAAACGCAACATGGTGAACGCTCCCGTAGCCCTGCCTGCCGACACTGGCCTGCGGGTCCTCGACCACGTCGATGCTGTTGCGTGGTCCGGACACATCGAAGCTCAGCCGGGTGCGCTGGCCCTGCTCGGCCGAGACCTTCGCCCCGACGGTCTCCTCCAGAAAACGCACGGTGGGCGCGCGGTGCTGCGTCAGAAGGGTGGGGGGCGCGAGGCACTGGATTGCCTGCTCCTGGATGATGGCATCGGTAGCCCGGCCGGTCAGCCCCGTGTTCTCGTTCGTGCCGAGCAGTTCCAGCGGCAGGCCTTCGGGATCGTCAAAGCCCAGGCCGGGTTGCCCGAAACGGTCCGCAATCGCTGTGGCCTCAATGCCATGGTCGGCGAGGCGGGCTTTCCAAAAGTCCAGCGAATCCGTGCGCACGGCGAAGGCCAGCGTGGCGACTTGACCTGCCCCCAGCACGCCTTTCACCGCGTTGGGCCAGGGGAAAAAAGTCAGGACGCAGCCGGGCGAGGCGTTCGCATCCGCGAAGTAAAAGTGATACACGCTGGGGTCGTCGAAATTGACCGTTTTCTTGATGAAGCGCATCCCCAGCACATCGCGGTAGAAGCTCAGGTTGGTTTGCGGGTCGCGGGCAATGGCGGTGACGTGGTGCAGTCCTTGAATCATGGGGAGAAGTTGTGGGTTGGGGCCTGGGGTCTAATCAAAAAGTTCGGTTTGCTCCATCCACTGGCGGGCGGCCTCGGCCTCACCGGGCAGGCGCGGCATCTGGAACCGCTCGTGCGTGCGGGTATAGTAGTCGGGGCTCTGCATGCGGCCGATGATGGGGTAGTCCTCGACCTTGACCAGAAAGCTCTCCGGGTCGAGCACGCCGTCACGCACGTGGGCGTACTGCACAATGCCGATGACCAGCCGGTTGCCGCCGACCAACAGCGTTTGGTGCTCGATGCATTCCAGCGCGGCCAGCGCGTTTTGGATGCGTGGCGGCTTGACCACGACGGAGGGCTCCGTTCCCAGACCGGCCACTTCGACTTCGCTGACGTCGCTGGGGAAGTCCCCGGCGGTCACGTTCATGGCCTTGGCGTGGGCTTCGTCGACCAGGTTGACCACGAATTCACGCGTCTGGGCGACGTTGGCGGCGGTGTCCTTGGCTACGTCGGGTCCGCGGTTCCCGGGCGCGAAAACGACCGTGGGCGGATTGGCCCCCATCACGTTGAAAAAGCTGTAGGGCGCGGCGTTGAGCGTGCCATCGGCAGCTTGCGTGGTGACCCAGGCGATGGGGCGAGGCACCACCAGGCCGGCCAGCAGACGGTAAGCCGCCCCCGGTGACAGCGTGCGTAGGTCTTGTTGCATGGGCTGGTGCTAAGCACCCCCGAGCACAAACGCAAAGCCCGAACCGCTCTTTGACAGTAGTCTTTCCGAGCGCTCGCCGCTGCGCCGAATCGCGCCTGTTAGAAGATATTGATCTGCGCGGCGAAGTGCACGAAGACGTCGTTGCCCTCAATCTCGCGGTCGTTTTGGCCCAGCGGCACGGCCACCGCAATGCGCCCGGTCAGGTGCTTTGTGAATTCAAAACGCGAGCCCACGCCGACGCTCTGCAGGAAGTCGTTCGAGTCGATGCTCTCGCCACCGCCTTTGAAGGGGAAGGTGCCGCCATGATCGGCAAAGGCAAAGACGTCGAGGCGATCGCGCGGGCCCAGCAGACCGGTTTCTTTCGGCTCAAAGGGAGAGCGCAACGAGGCGATGAGCTCAACGCTCGCAAAATACCCGCGCCGGGCCGCCAGCAGACCTTCGCTGGCACCGCGCACCGTGAAGGAACCGCCGATCTGAAACTGTTCGGAGGGCGGCAGGTCGGCGTCGTCGGAGAGTTGCCAGGCCGTGTTCACGGCGATGCTGAATCGGCTGCTGCCCAGGCGTTGAAGTCGGCTGAGCGTGCCGCGGTAGGCGAAGAAGGCTTCCTCCCCGCCCAAAAAGCCGCTGCCCATACCGACGTTGGCGCGCTGCTCGGTGAACCAGACGCCGTTGCCCTGGCTGACCTGACCCGTGCCGCCAAACGAGAAGACTGCCAGGTCGATGTCTTCCTGCAACACACCGCCGAAAAACGACAACGACTCGCGCGAACTGAACCGGGCGAAAACAGCCCATTCCTGACTGGCCGACACGTAGACCGGCTGCAGCAGGCCGATGGTCAGGTCGCGGGAGTCACCATTTATGTCGAGCGGCTCAAAGGCGCCTTCGATGATCTCGGTGTCGCCGGTGGTGGCGGCTAGTTCAAGTACGGTGTCCCATTGCGTGATCGGTACGCTGTAGGCTCCGGAAAACGATTCGGTCCCGTTGCTGAAGGTGGCCACGGCCAGCGCGGTGTCGCCGGCAAAGATCAGGCCGCGCCCCTGGGCAAACGCACCGAGGCGAATCTCGCCGTTGGTTTCGCGTCCCAGGTTGTCGACGAAAACGGAGGCGCGCAGGCGCTGTGGCGGAGCCAGGTTGAGGAAGAGGTCGGTCGTGCCGAACTCCGCGCCCGGAGCCAGTTCGGCGCGCAGACGGCTTTCGTTGAGGCGGTTGAAACGCACCAGGCCCTCTTCGAGCTGGTCGATCGAAACAAGTTCGCCGGGCGCCAGCCCCAGGCGGCGTCGTACGTAGGCATCGTAGCGTTCGGAGCCGGATCCCTGCAGTTCGATCATCCCTACGCGGCCCTCCACCAGTTGGATCCGCACCTCGCCGTTATCGACGTCCTGCGGCGGCAAGACGGCGCGCGCGGTCGGGAAGCCCAGCGCGTCGTAACGCCCGTTGAGGGTGTCGATGATCGAGAGCAGCTCGTTGAGGCTGACGATGCGGCCCTCCCACGTCGTGCGCACTTCGTTGAGGAAGGCCTCGTCGAGAATCTCGCTGGGCGGCTCAAAGAGTAGGCGCTCCAGCGGCATCAGCGGTTCATCCCCACCCTCGATCTGCTGGGTGGGGTCGCGGTCGGGCGCCTCGATGCGCACCTCCAGGCGTCCTTCGCGCAGGGCCTGCTCGATGCGGAAACGCTCACGCGCCTCGCGTTCGCGTTGCTGAATGCCGCCCGGCGTTGCGCCCGGAGGAACGACCTGGGCAAGACCGGCGGGAAGGGCGCCCAGCAAAAGTAGGGTCGCCGTAAACAGTGGGGGAAAGCGCATGCGCGGGATGAATCGGGGCTACAAGACGTCGTCGGGAGGAAGCGAGCTTTCGGTCGGTGCACCGGAAGCGCCGTCGTCCTCGGGTTGGTCGGATCGGGCGGGTCCGGCGGGCACGCCCGGGATGGTCTCATCCAGAACACCCGGAAGGTTCCACTGGCCGGCCAGCATCTGGTCAAACTGCGTGTCGAAGGTCGGCATCTCCGGCTGGGACTGAGCCGCTGCGAGGATGGCCCGCACGTTGATGACGAGGTCGTCGAACTGCGAGCCCGAGACGAGCATCTCCTTGCCGTTGAAGACATCGTTCTCCTCGAGCTGGAAGAACTTCTGGCGTAGCAGCAGCAGGCTGTTCTCGTCGCTGAAGGCGTCGTTGATAATCCGATCCAGGGTGTAGCTGATGACGAGGTTTTCGGTGATCAGCTCGGGCCCGGACAGGACGAAGGCGTAGCCGTTGTCGAGGGTGAAGAGGCGATGGTTGATCGGCCGCGGCGTGCGGTCTTCGGTGTCGACGCGCATCACCGTGTTGGGTGACTCGAAGACGGCCTTCTCCCCGGCCCAGCCTTCCTCCACGCCAAACGACGGCGCGTTGAAGAACACGTCGGCATCCTCCGCGCGCAGCAGTGTCAGCACGACCGGCACCTCGCTGTCCACATCGAGCACAATCGACTGGGCCGCGCGTCCGGCACCGCCTTGCAGACCCAGGCGCATCGCCTCGCCCTCGCCCGCGTGATTGACGCCCAGCTCTATAAAGTCGGCCCGGATGTTCAGCTCGCTGCTGAGGGTGAGCGAATCGATCGACAGCCGCGCACCGGGTGCGTCCAGGGCGATGGTGCCCCCAGCGGTGCCGCCGCCCACGGTTTCGCTAAAGGCGACGAAGGCCTGCGGGTTGGCGTCGGTGAAGCCCAGCGGGAGGCTGAAGGTTTCCTCCGAGCCAAAGCGCGAGACCGAGGCCGAACCGCTGGACTCCAGCGCCATGCCCGTGCTGGCAAAGATGTAGTCGATATTCAGGTCGCCGTCGTTTGCCGTCACGTCGAGCGCCCCGTCACGGCTGATCAGGCGGTCGACGTTCAGCTCGCCCACAATCTCTTCGAGAATGACATCCTCGGCGGCAAATACGTCCAAGGTACCTTGGCTGTCGATGAGGAAGGGATCGCTCTGGGTGCCGATGTTACCGTTGGTCGAAACGAGCCAAATCTTCTGGCCCTCGAGCGCAGCAAAGCCGTTTGTGCTCGGGCTCAGCTCGTTGAGATCGCCCTGCGCGATGAGGAACAGCGTTTCGCTTGCATGGGCGAGGTCCACGTTGAGGTCGCCCTCGGCGCTGAGCCAGGCGCTGCCGCCGTTTGCGGAAACCTGCATCACGTCCAGATTGCCTTGCTGGCCGTAGGCGATCCCGCCGTTGGCCGTGGAGCCAACCAGAGTGGCACCGGTCGCGCGGTTAAACAGGTTCACATCGCCGGTGCCGACGACTCGGAAATTCACCTCGGTGGCGAAGACCTCGAGCGCGCCGTTGTTGCCGATACCGTCCAGCGCCGTCAGCGCCAGGGTTCCGTTGGTGGAACGCACCTGCGCGCCGCGGCCAGCGTTTTCAATGGAGCTGGTGCTGAGCAGTTCGACGTCCGCGTCAGCGTTGATCAGGCCCACTTGCAGGTCGCCCAGGCTTTGCAGGAAGACCCCGCCGCTGACCGTCGCGCTGAAGGCGCTGTTCAACGCGATTTCAAGCGCGTTGGTAGCGGTGCCCACACTGTCGACGTTGGTGATGACGACTTCGCGCGCTTCGACGTTGTTCTGGTCATCATCGAAGGCGTCGAGCACGGAGCCCTCCACGTCGAGGAAGACGTCGCGGCCCGAGAAGACGAAATCGATGGCGAGGTCGCCGCCCAGTTGCCTCAGGTGAATGTCCTGCAGGGCGCGCGCGGTCAGCGTTCCGCCGAGGCTCACGTGCAGCGGATTGTCGACCGTGCCGATGAAGCCGTTGGCCGCTTCCAGCACCAGAGCGTTGGCCGTGATGTGGCTGGTGCCGGGGGCGATCGGCGCGGCGAAGATGCCGCCCTCCACCTTGAAGCGCACGTCGCTGACGGTGCTGGCGCGCTCGATGTTGATGTCCTCTTCCGAGCCGACAAAAATCTGATTGAGCGCCGTAACGCTGAGGGTGCCACCGTTGTCCACGTCCACGTCGATGTCGACGTCCTCGCGCTGGGCGATGCGCACAAAGTCGTCGGTCACTTCGATGTCGTCGCGCTCGGCACTGGAGAGGGCCAGTTTGATCTCTTCGGTGAGTTCCCTGGGCTCGGGGCCGCGCTCGATGAAGAGGTCGCCCCGGGTCGAGCCCACCTGGCCGTTGGCTACGATGGTCACGTTGCGCCCGATAATGTTCGGGTCCTCGATACGGGCGTCGGTGTCGCTGGTGCCCTGGATGAGGGCGGCGCTGATGCTCGTTTCCAGATCGCTTTGCTGCCAGAGATAACCGTCGCTGATGCCGGCAAACGCCTCGGAGGTGGCCAGCGTAGCCAGCGTGCCGTCGGTCTCGAAGGTGGTGGAGTAGGGGTTCCGGGCGATTTCGCGCCAGGCCCCCGTCAGTTCCAGTTCGCGCTCACCGATTTCCTCCAGGCTCAAGCCCTGATTGAGCAGCGCGGCGCGTTCGGTCGCTGTGAAGTTGAAGACGACGTTGGGATCGCTGATGCTGGGAATCGGGTCGCCGTTTTCGTCAAAGCGAAGGTTGCGCGCCTCACGCCAGTAGCGCTCATAAATGTCGGCTACGGTGTCGCGGCGGCTCTCCTCGGCAAACTCGCCGATGAGGCGATTGTCTTCCCACAGCCCGAGCAGCTCGGCCTCTGTCTTGGGGTCGCGCACCTCGTCCGGATTCGCGTCGATTAAGTCGCCGTTGAGCGTGGTCAGGAAGACGTCGCCGCTGCCGCTTTGGATGCGGTCAACGTGCAGGTCATCCGTCGTTTCCAAGATGCGGATATCGGTGGCCGCGCGCGCGGACACGCCCGCCTCGCCGGTGGAGTGTACCCGGAGAAACTCGCTGCCGCCAATGCTGCCGTTACGCGCCTGCAGGTTGAGGCCCTCGGCGGTGATGACCGCGCCCGTACCCGGCGTTGCATTCACCACCGAGCCATCGGCAAAGAGGTTCGCCTGGCCTTGCGAGACGTTGACCGTGCCCAGCCGCAAGTCGCCGGTGATCTCGTTGACGGCCAGGAAATCGCGGGCCGAGGCGGAAAAGCTCCCGGTCGCGCTGGTGTCGATGTCGATCGCCTCGGTGGACGTGCCGACGCTGCCGCCGAGTCCATCCAGCCTCACGCTGCTGGCCAGCACGCGACCGGCGCCGTTGGCGTCCAGTACGCTGCCGCCAGTCGAGCGCACGGAGGCGGTGCCGTCGCCGGCTCGCAGGACACCGCCGATGTAGACGTCGCCAATGCTGGTGATGTCGATACCGCCGGTCTCGTTGCCGAGGAAGGCAATCTCAATCGGAATGTCGGCCTGCAGGGTGTGGCGGTGGAAATCCTTGCGGCCACTGTCGAAGATGGTGGTCTCGCTGTACTCGCGCTCGGCGCACCAGCTGATCCCCAGGAATGAGTCCGTGTCGACGCAACGGTCACGGTAAATCGGCTGACCCACCTGGCGCTCGGCCTGCGTCGCCTGGCTGCTGAACTGGTAGGTGTAGAATGCGCTGCCGCCTTCGAAAATGAGCGCGGAACCTTCCAGTAGCGGCTCGCGGTCGAGCGCGACCGTGGTCGAGGTGGTGACGGTGTCCGGGTCGGTCGCCAGCCAGTCGCCAATCACGCCCAGGTTTGCGCCGAAGAAGGTCCGGGAGCGGTTGGCCCTGACCTGCGTGCGCCGCGTGCTGAAGTTCTGCCCGGTCACCCAGACGTAACGACGGCCGTCCAGTGGCTGATAAACCGCGCCGTTGCCGCCGGTATCGAACATCGGCAGACCGTTGGCGTCCAACTCGCGCGAATCGGTCACCTGCACCTGTCCGCCAATGCGCGCGTACTGCGTGGTCAGCGGCACGGTGTCGCCCCGGTCAACGCCGCCGGGCAGCGCGTTGATGTCAAAGACCTGGCCGTCAAAGACCCGGCGCGCGGTGTCGGTGATGCGGATGACGCCCTCCACGCCCGTGCCCGAGTCCAGCCCGCGCACGAACAACGGCAGCGCCGTCTGGTTGTCGATGCTGAACTGGCTGAAGCCGTCCAGGGCGACCAGCTGGCCTCCGCCGGTGCTGAAGATGTCGCCGAACAACTCGATGTAGCCTCCCAGCGCGGCAGAACTGTCCACCTCGAGCCGGTCCAGCTCAGCGTTGTAGAACAGCGGCAGGTTGCCGTCGCCCGTGCCCGCCGGTCCCGTGTCGATGCGGAACAGCGGGCTGATGCCCGGGTTGAAGACACGCTGCAGGTTGTAAGTCTGCTCGAAGCTGTTGATCTGCGCCTGCTCGGACGCCCCAATGAAGAGCGACTGGTCAGCGAAACCGCTCTGGATCAGTCCGTTGACGTTGAGCTTGTCGGCGCTGATGAAAATGCTTCCGCCAAAGATGCGGCTGCCTTTGTTGCCCAGGTCGCCACGCGCCTCGACCTGCGAACGGGTCAGGGTACGGTTGCGGCGTCCGGCTTCGGACTCATCCTGCAGGTTTTGGAAAATCTCCTCGGGGTTGCCGGCCTGGTGGTCGAAGCCAAAAGTGAAGCTCTTGACGAAGTCGCCGTCGGAGGCCAAGCGGATGGTCGCCGCGTCAATGTTGCCCAGCACCCGGATGGAGCCCCGGCTATTGATGTCGACCGGGCCACGGCGGTTCTCGGTGTCGCCGTTTAGGATAACTTCGGAGGGCAACAGGAAGACCGCGCCCTGCCCGTTGACGTCGCCGGGAGTGTTCTCACCCTGGTACGTATTGAGAATCGTGATACGCGGTTCGGGTGAGCCGGTCGCGTCGACCACCGTGACGGCCGTGGTGCGCCCCTGGCCGTTGCGTGCGTTGATGTCGGCGGCGCTGGAAACGGGCGCTTCGTTGAAGGTCACGCGTCCGCCCGACTGGTCCGGGATGAAGAGGCTGGAGAACTCCAAAAAGAGCGGCGTATCGTTGGTCACTTCGATGACCGCGTCTCCGGGCGCGCGTAGCTCGCCGCCGCCGATCAGATAGTCGCCGGTGATGAAGACATTGCCGGGAGAGGCCACGATCGGGTCAATCTCGACAAAGGGCACCTCCGGATCGCGCCCTTGCAGCTCGTCCAGCTGACCCTGCAGGAAATTCGCCTCCGATTCAAAGGCCAGGGCCACGTCAAGTCCGTCGTACTCGGCGGCGCGCTCGCGCAGGAAGATGATGCGCTCGGCCAGCAGGTTGGCGATCGGCTGCGGGTCGGAAATGGTGAAGCTGACCCCGTCGGAGGTTTCCGTCTGGATGACGTTTTGGCCGGGGTTGTTCGGGTCCTCGACCGTGGTGATGTGGAGGAACTGGAAGTTCTGAATCCCCGAGCGCACGATGCCATCGGCCACGATGCCGGAGTCGCTGCTCTCGATGCGCTCGCCCCCAAACTGGTCCAACGACGGCTCGCCCCCGAGGATGCCCCGGAAGAAATCGTCCACCGCATCGGCGGCTTCATCGTAAATGGATTTGTCCAACGCGAAGGCGCTGACGAAGACGCTGCCCGGCGCAGACACCAGCTCGATGTCCTGAACGGCTTCGGCGATGGCCCCGGTCTGAATCTCCAGTGTATTGGTCTGGTCGATACGCGAGACGGCGTCGTCGACCGAGATCGGCACCACCGAGCGGTTCCACAGACGCGTGTCGGCGAAGAGCGAGACGTTGGCCGAGAAGATGTCGTCCTCGCCGGCGGCCAGACGCAGGTCTTCAAAGGCGGTCAGTACCGCGCCCGAGCGGATGCGCACGGTGTTTTCCATGGCCGCGTCGGCCAGGGTCGTGCCACCCATGCCGCTGGCCAGTCCGTAGGTCTTGGCGCGGGCCTCGGCGTTGAGGTCGATCAACGCGCGGGCGGTCACGGTGAGGTTGCCGGCGGATTCAATGCGGCTGCCGCCAAAAACGTCGACCAGCGCCTCGTTGGTCAGCGCGCGCAGGAGCGTTTCCACGCCCGTACCGGTAATGGCGCCGCCCGCGTCCAGGCTCACCTGCTCGTCGGCCCGCACGTTGTTACGCGCGGTGATGGCCAGTTCTGAACCCTCGTCCAGCGTGACCAGCGTGGTATTTGTTCCCAGAAGGATGGTGGCGAAATTCTCGAAGTCGGTGCGGCTGAGCGCGGCGGCTCCCGCAACGGCACCTCCGGATCCGGCGGTCACCTCGGCCTCGTCCACGGCCAGGTTTTCCACGTGATTAAGCGCGGCCACGGTGAGGTCGCCCTGACTCGTCAGGGACAAAGGCACGCGGCGGGATTCGACGACCGCATTCGCGTTGGAGCGGTGGCGCATATCCGCGCCGCTGCCGCCCACCAAACCGGCCGCGGTGCTGTCGGTGCGTCCGTCAAAGGTGGCGCTGTTTTGCGCCAGCACGTTGGCCTCGTCGCTGGAAAGCAGAACATCCGCCGCGTCGCCGTTGCGACCAAACTGTACGCGCGCGTCGGCTTCGTTGTTGGTGCGGGTGATGGCCGCGGCAACGCCGGCGGTCAACGAGCCCGACCCCGCCACCGTTTCGGAGTACAGGCGTGTGTCGGTGGTGGCGGCGATGCGCAGCAACCCGCCTGCGTTGCCGACCAAACCTTCACCAAGGATCGCCCGTGCATCGGAATGAACATTGGCGTACGCCCCCGTGCCGCCTATGCCCAGAATGCCGCCAAAAGCACGGCTGGTTCCGTTGGCCCAACTGCTGCCGCTGATTTCCGAGAGCAGGTTCAAACCGCCGGTGGCGTTGAGAAGATTGGCGCCGCCCAATTCCAGCAGGCTGGTCGGGTTGAAGTCCGCGCGCGCTTCGGCACCGGTCACGGCCAGGGACAATCCTCCGGCTGAAGCAGCGGCTCGGGCCCGCGTCGATTGACGATCCTCGATCCCCGCCACGTTCGCGCTGAGCGTCACGTCGCCCCCGCTGATCTGCACATTTTCGGCAGAGGTCAATGTCGCGGTGGCGGTGGTGTCGGCGTCGGCCACCGAAGCGCCGATACCCGCGCCTGCAATCGGAATAACGCCGGTTGCTTCGGCGTCCACTTCCGGCTGCACCTGCGCCAGAATCACCACTTCCCCGGTGCCCGTAACCTGCGAGCCCTCGCCCAGAGTGACCACGGCGGACGTCTCGTCCGTCGAAAAAGCTTCCGAACCGTTGCCCGCGAGAATGCCCGCGCTGACGGCCTGCGCGTCCGACTCCACGTCGGTCACCACCGTGGCATCGACGCGGACATCGCCGCCTTGCAAGGTCACGCCCGCGCCCACATCGACCCGAGCTGTTCCGTCGGCCTGAGCCCGGCCCGAGGCAACCCCGATCGCCCCCAGACCCAGCGAGCCGCCCAGCGCGTCGGCCTTGATCTTGTGTTCGAGCGCGGCGCCTACATCGATGTTGCCCAATGCCGTCAGGCTGGAGCCGCCCAGCAGGTTCACGTCGACGCTGCTGTGCTGGTTGGCCCGCGCCACCGAGGCACCCAGTCCGACGATCCCGCCACCGCCCGCCACGGTTTCAGCCAGCGAGGCTTCCATCTGAATGTCCTGGGCCTGCAAGGTCAGGTCTCGACCGGCCAACAGCATGCCGCCCACCGAAACGTCGATCGCGTCGTCGTGGGTGAGCACCGCCACCCCGCCGCCGATCCCGGCGGCCAGCCCCACGCCCGCCGCATCGCCTTCGGCGACGATTTTGGACGCGCTGCCTGCCGTCGCATTGAGGTCGCGGCCGCTCTCGAGTTCGGCCCCCGCGCCGACGCGGACGGCCACCGTAAAGTTGTTGTCGGGCACGACCGCATCCACGTTGTCCTGTAGGTCGAGATCGCCACTGCGCTGGTTGACTGTGTCGCGCGCACCCGTCGCCGAATCCTCGCCCGTGTCCAACTGGTCGGCGACCAGCGAATCGGATAAAATGTCGTCGAAGAACTGCGTGGTGCTGGCCGTTTCGTCGGAGGCGGTTTCGTTGAGCGTGCCGCCCAGGTGCACCACCGAAACGCCGCCGCTCACACCCGCGGTCAGCGGGTCGACAGCAAGCGCGGCACCACGCGAAGTGACGTCGCGCGTGCTTTGTGCCTGCAGGGTCAAATCGCGCTCGGCGTCGATCCGCGCGCCCGACTCGACTTCCACCAGCGTGCTCGTGCGCACCAGATTGATGTCGATGCCGGCCCCAATCGCACCGGACAGGGCAAAGGACGCCGCGCCCGCGAAACTGGTCCCGGTCAGGTTGTTGGTGGCCAGCACCTCCACATCCTGCGCGGCCCCACTGGCGTTCTGATTGATCTCGGTGTCGCCGCTCACACGGGCTGAAATCTGACCCTCGAGAATGTTGACCCCCAACGAGCCCGCGATGCCCGTGCCCGCCGCCAGCGCGCCGGTCACCTTTGTGGAGTCCACGTTAAGGGTGCGTTCGGCGCGGATGGACGTGGTTGCCGGGGTGTCGATGCTGGTCGCGCCCTCGGTCGCCGCCAGGACGGAATCGTCCACCAGGAGGATGCCGGCGGTCGCCCCCACGCCGATGCTCAAACTGCCCGCGAAACCGCCGCCAAAGTGCTCGATATCGGTCAGCGAATCCGCTGCGATCTCGATGTCCTCTTCGGAGTCCAGGTCGCTGTCACGCACCAGGGCCGAGGTGGCGTTGGTCACCTTGGTCGCTCCGATCGACGCTTGCAGCGACGGTGCGCCGCCGGCGGCCGCGCCGATTTGCCGGGTCTCGATTTCCTGGGTACTGCGCGCGTTCACGCCAATGGCACCGCGCAGGTCGACCGTTGCGTTCTCGACCAGCGCCTCGGTCGTGTTGTCGATGAACGCGGTGTGAATCGCTCCGCCCGCCGCGTTGCTGCCCGCGATGGCCGCGTTCCCGGTGTCGGCGGCCAGCCCCGTATGGCTGTACGCGCCCACTCGCAGGCCGCTGGCGGTACCGAAAGTGAGCGCGGGGCTGCGCACGGCGGCATCCACGACCTGGGCCTCGGTGCTGCCTGAAAGAATGTCAATGACGAGGCTGCCAGCGACGCCTACGCCCGAACTGCCGCCAATCGACAGGGCCAGCGATTCGCTGTCGGCGACCGACGAGGCAATGACCGCCACCCCGCGCAGTGCTTCCGTTTCGCGACGCGCGGCCACCGAGTCATCAGCCTCGCTCAACGTACCGTCAAAGGCGCTCAGTGAAGGCTCCAAGCCGCGCGAATCGACCAACGTACCCGCTCCCAGAATTTGTGCGCGGGTCGTATCGCCAATCAAATTCGTGGCGATGCCCGCGCCCACGCCAGCGCTACCGCCACCGCCGCCGACACCCCCGGCGAACGCGTTGATGGTGCCCACGCTGTCGGCCAGAACCGCCACGTTGCCGGTCACGCTGACCTGCGCGTCGTCCTCGAGGATCGCCTCGGTGGTGCCGTTGAGGTCGTTGATGACGATGCTGCCCCCGCCGGCGCTGCCGCCGCCGATGCTGGCGCCGATCGCGATGGCGTCGATCCGGTTGTCGCGGAGGGCGCTGAGGCTCAAGCCAGTGGCCTCCAGCACGCTCCCCCCGGACATTCTCGCACGCGTCTGTGAGGTGATCTCGTTGTAGGAACCGCTCAGGCCAAAGGCGTTGCCGCTGGCTCCGGAAACCGCGCCCGTGGTCGCATCCATGTCGGAGATGTCACGCGCCTGCGCCCGCACCGCGCCGGCATTCTCCACGGTCGAGTTTTCGAGCTTGGCCTCGGTGCGATTGTCGATCGTGTTGACGGCCAGGCTGCCCGACACGGTCAACCCTCCGCCAAAGGCACCGCCGGCAGAAAAGCCCAGGATGAAATTGTCGTTGAGCGCGTCCACCATGACCGTCGACACGTCGGTCAACTGCGCGTCGATGAGCCGCGCCTCCGTCTGGTTGGCAATCTTGTTGATCCCGACCGAGGCCCCGAATCCGGCCTTGCCGCCACCGGCCACCGCTCCGGCCACCGAGCGAATCTCGGAAAGGTCTTCGGCGCTCAGGGTGACGTCGCCCGCCCCCGTAACTTCGGTACCGTCGAGGGCCGCGGTGGTTTCGTTGTTGATGCCGTTGATGCTGAAGGAGCCTGCCGCGCCCGCTCGGCCCCCGCCCGAGCCGCTGACCGTGACGGCCCACATGCGCCCGCTGTTTTCCGCCGACAGGTTGAGCGCACCGCCGTTGGTGATCGTAACGAGGCTGTCCCCAATGGAGGCCTCGGTGATTTTGACAAAGTCGTTGTCGCCGTAGGCACCCGCCAGCCCCGTGCTGTTCTTGCCGGTGGCAAGGGTGATCGCCCCGCCAAAGGCAAAGCTCCAGGTGGAGTCCGCCGCCGCCAGGGCGATACCCGGCTCGAGCGTGGTCGTGATGTCTTGTAGGAGGTCGCCGTCGAGATCGATGGCGAAGAGGGACCCAAGCGCGCTGTCGCCCCGTTGGGTCACGTTGAAGCCGTCGGCCACGCGCGCCATGGCAGTGCTGCGGACGGTGTTGATCGAAATATCCGCCGACAGGCCAAAGCCGCCACTGCCCTTCGAACTCGCGCTTTGCTTGCCCTGGCCGCCGGTATCGCTCGGGTTTTTCGGAGCCTGCATCGCCGCCGCCAGTGAGGCTGAGACCAGGAAACCGTCCGAGTGCGCTTCCATGCGCAGGTTGCCCGCGGCGTCGAAGCTGCCGCCCGTAAAGCTCTCGCCCTGGGCATTGCCCATCACCGCACGCGTGTCGCGTTCGATCTCGTTGACCGCTGCCGACACCCCGATGCCCGCGCCCGAACTGCGCACGATGCCCCCGGCAATCGCCACCACATCCGCCGTGTCGCGCGAACGGATCCAGGCATCCTGAACGTCCACCTGCGCGCCCCCCTGAATCTGGGCCAGAGTCGTGTTGTCGATGCGTGAGATCGCAACCGAGCCAATGATCGTGAACCGCCCGCCGTTGCCACCCGCCTGAGCGATGCCCACATAGTCGTGGTTGGTGAAGGCGTCGAGGTACAGGTTGTTGGCGGCAACGGTGGCCCCGGTCTCGATGATCGCCGAGGCCCCGCCGCGGATCCCGGTGTTCACATACGAGCCGCCAAAGCCGGTGTCCGAACTGAGCCCCAGCGGATTGGTGAAGCCGAAGATCCCGGAAAGGTTGATCACGTCCGCTTGCGCCAGGGCACGCACCGAAACGTCCTGGCTCTCGCCGATAGGGGCGAGTTGGTCGTTGAGAATCGCGCCCGTAGCGATGCGCGCTTCAGCCGTGTTCTCGATGTTGAGCGTGTTGAACGCACCCGAGAGCGCGAACTTCTCGCTCTGCGCTTCGTTCTGCACCCAGCCCGTCAGCAGCGAAAAGGTCGGGCTGCCGAGGATGTCGCCGATGCGGTTGCCGAAGTCTTCAAAATCCTCAATCGACTCCCAGTCCCGGAACCGGTCCAGGGGCGAGGGAACCTTTGCCAGCGCGTAAACGTCGATCAGTCCGCTGGAGTTGACGCGGGCGTTCTCGCCGATCTCTGCCGTCACCTCGTTCTTGAGGTTGACGATCGCGATGGAGGAGGAGAGCGCCGTTTCTTTTTTGTTGGGCTGGCCGTTGAGCGTGCCGGCATTGACCTTCGCGCCGGCGTAGTAGTTGAGCTGGTCACTGGCTTCGGCCGCGATCCGCAAGGCGTTGTTGCTGATGATCCGCGCGTTGTCGCCAATGCGCGCATCCACGATGTTTGCGTGGTCGGCGTAAATAAAGCCAGCGCTCAAGCCCAGTTTGCTGTTGCTCGCGCGGGAATCCACCGAGGACTGGGCCGGATCGAGCACCCAGCCGCTAAGCGTTTCCACCAGCAGCTGATCCGGCTCGGACAGGCGCCGGAAGGTGTCGACAACGCCGGGCGCGCCGGCCCCGGCGCGGGTGCTCAGGCCGTTGTTCTCGGACAGCAGTTCACTGGAAAGGTTGATGGCATTCGCCGTGACGTTGCCGCCGAGCTCGGCGGTCACCTCGGTGTCGAAAAAGGACAGCGCGATGGACACCGCCGCCGTGCCGTCGTCGAAGTTGCTCGAATCGCCCGTGACGTTGTTCTCCTTCAGCCCGAGTGCGTTTACCTCGAGGGTGCCGCCGCTGTTGATGGAGCTGCCGTTGGTGACGGTCGTCTCAGCGTCGATTTTGCCCACGCCCAGCGCCAGCGTCAGTTCGGCGTACTGGCTGGCCGAGCCCAGCAGCGGATTGGTCAGGCCGGTGCTGACCGTCGAGACCTCCACGCTGACGTTGGCGTCCGCCGTGGATCCCAGCGTCATGTTCCCGCCGGAGGTCAGGTTCGCCCCGCTGATCAGGACGCGCGACTGAGAGTCGGCCTCGCCGTAACCCACGCCCGCCAACAGCGAAAGCACCCGCATGCTGGCCTCGGTCTGGGCCGTCGAGAGCACGTCGAGCGTACCTGCGGCGTCGATCACGCTGGTGCCCTGCACAATCACGTCGGCGGTGGCCGAGGAGAAGGTGACATCGGCAAAAAAGTCGGTCGGCAGCCCGGCGAACCCGGCAACGCCAAAGATGGTGTCGATGGCCGTTTCGTCCCATTCAAAGACATCGTCGGCGATCGCTTCCACCCGCACGTTCTCCCCCTGAATCGTCGAGTTGCGCACGTCGATGGTGGAGTGCGCCGTGTCGAAACTGCCCAGGAACGGAAGGTTTTGCTCCGTGCGAGCCAGCAGCGTGACGTCCCCTCCGGCGAATCCGCCCGTGCCCTGAGCCAGCAACTCAGAGGCGATCACGTTGATCTGCGGAGCGGTCAGGCTGAGGTTGCCGGAGTCGCCCGTCGATGCCCCGTTGCGGTGCGCTGTTCGCCCTGAACCGGCCACCTGCCGCGTGGACAGGACCACGTCGGTCAGGGTGATTGATTCACTGGCGAAGAGTTCGATGTCACTGCCGCTGCTGAACTGATCATCCCCCGCGCCGGTCAATTCAATCGTGCTTGAATCGATTGAGATCGGTGCGCTGGCCCCGCTCGCGACCAGCGAACCGGCCACATCGACGTTGCCTAGGCTCCGCAGCGAAATGGTCCCGTCGGTTTGCACCACCGCCGCGCTGGCGGTTTGCAGCCCCTGCACGTTCACCAGATCCCCGAAACTTGCCTGCACGACGGCGACCGGTGCATCGTGGACAACGCCGGTATGCACAACGCCGCCGCGGGCCACGTCCACGCTGCCGCCTTCCACGCGCACGCTGCCAGACGCCTGGATGGTGCCGCGAATGGAGATCAGTCCCGTCGGCGTGAGCGGTACCTGCCCGTCCAGCACCTGCCGCGTCAGCGCATCGTCGATCAGGCCGCCTTGGCGGATCAGCTGCTCGGCGAATTCCTGCGTCGGCGTGACCAGAGCGAGCGAGCCGACGTTCAAGACGCCGCTTTCACCGACCACGATGCCGTGCGGGTTGAGGAAGAATACGTTCCCGCCAATCGAGCCGTCGCGGTAGCTGTTGAGGATGCCGTCGATACTCGTGGCTTCCTGGTGGACCACGTTGACCAGGTTTCGCGTGCCGCCGGGCAGGTGCAGGTTGACCGTTTGCGCCGCTTCCACGTTGAAGCGGCTGAACGAGTTGTAGGCGTTGATCCCACGCACGCTCTCGGTGCGCACGTCCGTGACCGCCCCCTGGCTAGCAACCGTCGTGGCGGTGCGACCGTCCGCCACAATCGATTGCGCCTGCACGGGCAGCGCCAGCACAGTGGTGGAGAAAGCGAAGACAGCGTTGAGCCAGCGGCAGCGTTGCAAGACCTGCACGTACTGACGCCGGAGAAAATCAAGTCCGGTGTGCATGGGGAGACAGAGCGGGGAAGGTGGCCGTTGGAGCGGCCTGTGGCGGGACGGAAAGGACGATCAAGCCTCGGGGGACGAAGCGGGGGCTGGAGAGGACCCGCCGGCCGGATTGAGCTGGGCACGACGGGACTGAACGGCTTGGGCCAGGGCGTTGGCCAGGCGGGCCGCGGTCGGGTAGTTCATGATGATCCGCTGGCCCAATTCAAAAGAGACGGCCACCTTGCCCTCGGCGTTTTCGTCGCGCACAGGCAACTGCAGCCCGAAGTCCACGATCAACTCCTCGTTGAGATGATGCGTCTGGAAACCGTTGGCGTAGGCCGTCTTCAGGTCGCGCTGCGAAAGCACGACGCGGACAGGTTCAGCGGTTGGTTCAGTGAGGGTTTGCGGATCGGGAGGAGGGGAAGTTTCAGAAGACATCAGACAGAAGGCATGCGAACGAGGGCGTCCGTTGCATCGATTACGACCAAGGATGGAGGTTCTTAGCAGGGAGGGAAATTAGCCTTCCGTGCGCGTTTAAAACATAGCGGAATCCCTGTCAGCCCGGCAAGGGCATTCGCCGGCGCACCCCTGGACCCCCCGATTGCTTCCTTGGAATCGAGTGCGCTTGTGAATAGACCTTGTCGCGCTGGATGAAATGCAAAGCCGCAAGCAGCTGCCATCAAGCATCTTCGGAGAGACCTTATCGTGAGGGTGAGGCCACGTAAGCAACGCTAATACCTGAAGGCGCCTCAGGTTTGGCGAAGATGAGAGCAGCGGCTCAACAAAACCTCCCTGCGACCTCCGACAAACTCGCTCGGGTGCCCGGTCCCCGATGCGACTAGGGGGTAGCAAGACCGGTTTCGTCGCTCGATGTCTCCTCCGGGGTGACGCGAAAGGACACCTCCGGTTGCGCGACAAAGGGGTCGGCGATGCCCATCGCCCGCAGCAACTGCGCCAGCGCGACGTTGTGGCTGAAGAGCGCCTCGACCTCGTTGGTGCGGGCTTCGGTCAGTTCCACACGGGCTTCCAGCAGGTCCAGCTGGGTGGCACTGCCAGCGCGCTGACGGGCTTCGGCCAGGCGCAGCGCTTCGTCGGCTTCCTCGACGACCTGCCGCGAGGCCAGCACCAGTTCCTCGGCTTCCTGCCAATCCGAAAAAGCCCGACGAACCTCCACGTCGATGATCAGGCGCTGCTCCTGGGTGTTCAGGCGGGCTTGATTGAGCTGCGAGCGTGCCTCGAGGATACGCCCATCGCGCGCGCCGCCCGCCCAGATGGACCAGGTCACGTTAGCCCCCACCGTCCAGCCGCGGATGGTGTCCCCCAGGCTCTCGGCAAAGCTGGATTGCTCCACGCCGTAGCCGGCCACCAGATCGACTTCCGGCAAAAACGCGGCTTGCTGCGACTTCAGATTTTCGGTCTGCGAACCCTCCACGGTTTCCAGAAAATCCAGCTCGATGCGTTGGTTGCGCGCGGTGCGCAGGGCCTCTTCCAGCGTAAAGTTTCCCGCCTGGTAGGTCATTTCACCCAGGATACGCAGCGGCTTTTCGGCCGCGCGCAGGCCGTCCCGCCCCGTTTGCAGCCCGACGGCTTCGCGCAATTCCACCAGCGCCACGCGCATATCGTTGCGCGCGCGGATGAGCGCGGGCTTTTGGTTGGCCACCGCGACGCGGGCCCGCAACAGGTCAAAGCGCGGGGCTCGGCCCACGTCAAAGCGTTGCTGCACATCGCGCAGCTGCTCTTCCAAAAGCTTGAGCGCTTCCTCCTCCACGGCGATGCGAGCCTGGGACACCTGCACTTCAAAAAAGCTCTCGCGCACCCGCAGCAGTTCGTTGTGCACGATGCTGCGCCACTCCAGCA
This sequence comes from Opitutales bacterium, assembly GCA_050331595.1. GTDB lineage: Bacteria > Verrucomicrobiota > Verrucomicrobiia > Opitutales > JBHJGM01 > JBHJGM01. The sequence continues at coordinate 10,400 of JBHJGQ010000029.1, read as the reverse complement.
GGGCGGCTTCCTGCAACAGTTTCTGGCTCTCGATGGTGGACTGAATCCGTCCGCCGGCGTACAGGGTCTGACGCACCTCGACGTTGATTGCCCAGTTGTTCTGCGCACCCAGATTGCCGGGGCCAAACTCTTCCAGCCGGTTGGCGGCTACCCGCGAGTACGACCCGATGAGGTTCACCTCGGGGCGCCCTTCGGCCCGGGCGCGAATGAACAGGCCGTGTTGCTCCTCGATGGCTTCGCGGGCGCGGGCGATAGCAAAATTGTTTTCGAGCGCAAAGCGCAGAGCCGCATCCAGGTCGAAGGCAAGCGCGTCGCTCCGCGTGCTCGGCTCGCCGTACGGATCGAGGTCGTCCTGCGCGGCGAGCAAACCGGTCAGGCTCGCCAGCAGCAGCGTGGGGATCAGGGGGCTCATGCGGGTTCGGGGACAGTCTTGGGCGGCAGCCGTGGCGAAACAGGCGTGGGTGCGGGCGCCTCCTCGGCAGCTTCCTCGTCCGTGGATTCGGGCGACGCAGGGGCCGCATCCTCTTCAGTCTTGGCCTTGCGTTCCTTCTCCATGTTACGGGCGATCAGCATGTAAATCGCTGGCACGATGAACAGGGTGAACACGGTGCCGATGGCCATGCCGCCCACCAGCACCAGGCCGATGGAGTTGCGCGCTTCGGCACCGGCTCCGGTTACCAAAACCAGCGGGAAGTGCCCGGCGATGGTGGCCACGCTCGTCATCAGGATGGGGCGCAGGCGCGTCAGCGAAGCGGCTTCGATGGCGGCCAGCTTGCTCAGGCCATCGCGCTGGGCGGCGTTGGCAAAATCCACGATCAAGATCCCGTTCTTGGCGACCAGCCCGACGAGCGTCACAATGCCCACCTGCGAGTAGATGTTCAGGCTCGTGGTCCAGCCGTCGGTCCAGTAGGCCAGTTCCGGGTTGGGCATCTTCAAAAAGGTGAAGATGAGCGCGCCGAACATGGCCAGCGGCACCGAGCCCAGCAGGATGATCAGCGGGTCGCGGAAGCTGTTGAACTGCGCGGCCAGCGTCAGGAAAATGAGCGTCATGGCCAGCGCCAGGGTTGGCAAAAAGTTCGAGCCCTCCACCCGCAGCTGACGCGATTCGCCGGTGTAGCCAATCTGGTAACCCTCGGGCAGGATTTGCGCGGCCTCGTCTTCGAGGAAGGTCAGCACCTCGCCCAGCGGCCGGATGGGCACGCCGCTGATTTTGACCGAGTTGAGCTGCTCGAAGCGGTTGAGCGAACGCGGCACGGTTTTGGGCTCCAACCGGGCAAAGGTGGACAGCGGGATCAGTTCCTCGTCCGGTCCACTCACGTAAACCTCGTTGAGTTGCTCGGGATTGAGCCGCTGCGCGCGCTGAATCTGCGGGATCACTTTGTAGCTGCGCCCCTCGATGTTGAAGCGGTTGACGAAGTCGTCGCTGTAGAGCACGCCCAGGTCCTGGCCCACTTGCGCCATGTCCAGATCGAGGGCGGCGGCCAATTCGCGGTCGATGACGACTTCAAACTCCGGCTGATCGATCTTCACGTCGATCAGCGGCGGGAAGGCGAACAAGCCGCTCTCGATCGCCTTGGCCTGGAGCGCCTGCGCCTGCTCCAGGATCTGCTCGTGCTCGGCGGTGGCGGAGATGACGAACTCCACCGGAAAATCGCCCCCACCGGGCAAGGCCGCCGGGGTGATCGGCGTTAGTTGCAGCCCGGGAATCTGGCCCAGCTTCTGCGCGACCTCCGGCATGACCTCGAAAACCGTCCGGTCGCGCTCGGCCCAGGGCTTGAGCACCATCCCCCCGAAACCCTCCGACGGAAACGTGATCTGGAACGTAAAACGTGTCTCCTCGATGCTGAGGAAGGCCTCGTTGACCTGCTTGGCAAAGTGGCTGGTCTGGTCGATGGTGTTGTTGGCCGGGGCCTCGACGATGCCGAAGATCACGCCCTGGTCCTCCTGTGGGGCCAGCTCGCTGGAGTCCGAGGAAATCTTGAACATCGGAATGGCCAGCAGCCCAAGCGCAATCCAGATGATGTAGACGGCCAGGCGGTTATTCAGCGCACAGCCCAGCCAACGCGAATAAACGCGGCGCAGCCGGTCGAAGAAGCCGTTGACCGCCTTGGCGAAGCCGCGCGGTTCGGCGTCCTTGCGCAACAGGCGCGAACTCATCATCGGCGAGAGCGTCAGCGCCACTACGCTGGAAACGACCACCGCGCCTGTCAGGGTGAAGGCAAACTCGCGGAAGAAGGACCCGGTCAGCCCGCCTTGCAGACCGATGGGCGCGTAGACCGAGGCCAGCGTGATGGTCGTTGCGATAACGGGCCCGACCAGTTCGCGCGTGCCCTTGATCGCGGCGTCGATGCGCGACATACCCTCGCCGATGCGTCGCTCGATGTTTTCGACCACGATGATGGCGTCGTCCACCACCAGCCCCACGGCCAGCACGATCGACAGCAGCGTGAGCAGGTTCAGCGAGAAGCCGAAGAGCTGCATCAGAAAAATGCCGCCGATCAGCGAAAGCGGAATCGCCACCACCGGCACGATCACCGAGCGCACCGAGCCCATGAACAGGAAGATCACGACCACCACGATGAGCAGCGTTTCCGACAAGGTCGTGACGACCTCCTCGATCGCGCCCTCGATGTACTCGGTGGCATCGTAGTTGATCTGCGCCTGCAGACCCTCGGGTAATTCCGCCGTGATGCGATCCATCTCCGCGCGCACCAGCTTCATCACGTCGAGTGAGTTTGCCGTGGGCAGCGGAAAAATCCCCATGAAGACGCCCGTCTCGCCAGTCGATCGGATCTCCGTCTCGTAGCTCTCCGCGCCCAGCTCGACCCGGGCGATTTCACCGAGGCGAATCAGCGTGTCGCCATTGTTACGAACGACCAGCTGCTCAAACTGCTGGGGTGTCTGCAAGTCGGTGTTGGCGCTCAGGTTGACCTGTACGAGGTTGCCCTTGGTCTGCCCGACGGCGGCCAGAAAATTGTTGTTGGAAAGCGCCGCTTGAACCTCTGCCGGGCTGATGTTCAGCGCGGCCATCCGCGCCGGGTCCAGCCAGACGCGCATGGCAAAGGTCCGCGCACCCAGAATCTCCGCGCGCTGCACGCCGTCCAGCGAGGATAGCCGCGGCTGCACCACCCGCACCAGGTAGTCGGTAATTTCGTTTTGTTCGAGACGCTCCGAAGTGAAGCTGAGGTAGGCCGCCGCAAACTCGCTGTCGGCGGTCACGATGTCGATGACCGGGACCTCCGCCTCGGGCGGCAAATCGTTGCGCACCTGGTCGACCTTCGAGCTGATGTCCGAAAGCGCCTTGGTTGGGTCGTAATTCAGCTCGAGGCGCGCGGTGATGGTCGAGACGCCCTGCGCGCTTTGCGACTCGATGTAGTCGATGCCGTCAGCGGCGTTGATGGCGCGCTCGATCGGCGTCGTCACGAATCCGCGCACCAGGTCGGCGCTGGCCCCGACGTAAACCGTCGTGATGGTGACCGAGGCGTTGTCGTTGCGCGGATACTGCCGCACCGTCAGCGAGGTGATCGCCTGCAAGCCTGCGATCACGATCACGCAGTTGACCACGATGGCCAACACGGGACGGCGGATGAACAGGTCGGTGAAGCCCATGGCGATGCGGAGCGAGCGGTGGCGATCAGTTGTCCGCCACGATGGGGGACAGTTCCTGCGTAGGCTCCTTGTCGTCGACGACCCGTACGCCCACGTTGTTGCGCAGACGGAATACTGCGGTCGAAACGACGGTTTCGCCTGCGTCCAGGCCCTTGAGGACCTCAACGAAGTCGCCCCGGCGCTGGCCCAGCCGTACGAATTCCTGCCGCACGGTCTTTTGCGCCTCGCCTTCCTCTAGGATAAAGACCGAGTCGCCGTAGGGCGCCGAGAGCACCGCCGTCTGCGGGATGCGTAGCACGTTGAGGTCGTTGGGTAGCTTGACCTCGACGTTCACGAACATGCCTGGGCGCAGCGTCCCATCCGAGTTGGCCAGGGTGGCTTGCACCAGAACGTTCCGCGTGCGGGTGTCGACCTCGGGGTTGATCGTGGTGATCGTGCCCGTGGCTTTACCGTCCGCGCCCAGGGTGGGGTTGCGCACCGCCACGGTCATGCCCGGTGCAACCCGCGAAAGCTCCTGCTGCGGCAGGCTGAAATTGACGTAGATCGGGTCCAGCGACTGCAACGAAACGATCTGCGTGCCCGACTCCAGAATCTGGCCGAGGTTGACCAGGCGCACGCCGAGCCGTCCGGCAAAGGGCGCTTTGATCACCCGCTTGGCCACTTCCTCGCGCTGGTTCTCAACGTCGGCCACCGCGATGTCGTATTCGGCTTTGGACTGGTCGAACTCCGACTGTGCAATGGTGTCCTCGCGCATCAGCTGCGTGGAGCGCTCGAACTCCAGCCGAGCCAGTTCGGCGGTGGCCTCCAGCGAGCGCAGGCGCGCTTCTTCGGCCGAAGCATCTTGAATCACCAGCACCGCATCCTGCGTCACATCCTGGCCGGGCTTGAAGCGGATTTGTTTGATTTTGCCCGCGCGCTCGGCCTCGACGAAGACCCCGTTGACCGCTTCCAATGTACCGACCACGCGGATCGACTGCGGCCACACGTCGGGTTCGACCTCGGCCACCGTAACGGCGATCGGCGGAGGCTGCATGGCTTCGCCGGCGGCGATCAAATCCGTGATCTGCAGGGCCTTCATCCCGATCAGCAATCCTGCAATGCCGGCGACGATGACCAGTGCAACGATGATTTGAATGAAACGTTTGATAGAACGCAGATAATGCCCGAATGCCCAGTGCGCGCAAGGCTGCGCGATTCACTTTTGCGTTTTAAACGCCGCGGTTTGTTTCAAACGCCTTCAATGCTTTCTATAACGTTACGCAGGCCCTTCCGGCGGCTCAATGCCTTTGGCCTCGCCCTGCCTTCCCCGCATTCGCTAGCAGGATGCATGCGATGGAGTTTTTGCTTCTTGGCTGTCTTGGGTCTATTGCCGCCCTGTCTCTCCGGACAACAGGCCACGGTGACCCGCCAGGATTGGGGCGAGGTCGACGGTCAGCCCGTCTACCTCTATACCATGACGGCGCCCAGCGGCTTCACCGTCAAGGTCACCAACTACGGCTGCATCGTAACGGAGATCCTCGTGCCCGATGCCTCGGGTAACCGCATCGACGTCGTCCTAGGCTTCGACAACCTCGATGCCTATTTGAAGGGTCATCCCTACTTCGGCTGCATCGTCGGACGCCACGCCAACCGCATCGCCGGCGGCACCTTTCAACTCGATGGCGAAACGCACCAACTGGCCAAGAACAATGGTCCCAATCACCTGCATGGCGGTCCCAACGGATTTCACAAGCACGTCTGGGATTCCGAGAGCTACGTCGATGCGAATGGCCACACCGTGCTCAAGCTTTCCAGGCTCAGCCCAGACGGCGAAGAAGGTTATCCCGGCAACCTTCAGGTCAATGTCTCAGTGTCTATGCCCCCTGCAGGCATTTTCCACGACCGCTCCGTTTTCAGCATCGCCTACGAGGCCACCACCGACCAGGCCACACCCGTCAACCTGACCCACCACCCGTACGTCAACCTCAACGGCGCAGCCTCGGGCGAACCGGTTTTGAATCACGTGCTGCGGTTGGAGGCGGACGCCTACAACCCGGTGGACCGCACGTTGATCCCGACGGGTATCGAGCCCGTGGATGGCACGCCCTTTGACCTGCGCGATCCGGTACGCCTGCACGACGTGTTGTCTATGGACCATCCGCAGCTGCGGATCGGCGGCGGCATTGACCACAATTGGGTCATGCGCAGCCAGTTCATGTTCAACGGCGCGGCCACCTTCTTCTCGCCGCAAACCGGCATCGCGATGCGGCTGTCCAGCACCCACCGGGGCTTCCAGATTTATTCCGGCCAGGGGCTCAACGGGCGCTACGTCGGCAAAGGCGGCGTGGCCTACGAGCAGTATGACGGCCTCGTCCTCGAACCGCAGGCCTTTCCCGATTCGCCCAATCAGCAACACGTCGAAAGCTACACCTCAACGTTCCTGAAACCCGGCGAGACCTACCGCGAGAGCGTCATCGCTGAGTTCACCACCGGCGACCCTTTCAACGACGCCCGCGTCCCTTAAAGCGGGATAGCTTTGCTAGCGCTCCAAACCGATCTCCGTGCCCCGGGCGACCATCGGACCCTGCGACGGCTCGCCGCCGGGCACCACGATTTTGTCCTGGGTCGCGGCGTGGCGCCAGGGCGTCAGCAGCAGGAGGTTGAGCACCACCACCACCAGCCCGCCGGTGGCCACGCTGGACTCCAGCACCGATCCCATCCAGGCCGGCAGCTGCGCGATGAATTCCGGTTGGCTCGGAATCGAAAAGGCCGCTCCCAGGCTCAGGGCCAGCACGGTCAGTTCACGCGTGCCCAGCGGCGTGCTCAGCACCATCCGCAACCCGGCGGTGAAGACCAGACCAAAGAGCATCAGCATGACCGCGCCCAGCACCGGACGCGGAATCAGCCCGAACAAATAACTGGTCTGCGGCAGCAGCGCGCACAGCACCAGGATGCCCGCCACGTAGTAGCCGACCTGCCGCGCGCCTACGCCGGTCATCTGAATCACGCCATTGTTCTGACTGAAGGTGGCCGTGGGGAAGATGTTCACCAGCGCGGCCAGAGTGCTGGTGATGGCGTCCGAAAAAATGCCCCCGCGCAGGCGCTTCCAAAAGGCGGGCGTCCCTGTTTGCATGCCCGACAAGTGCGCCGTCGCCGACAAATCGCCAATCGCCTCCAGTGACGAAATCAAGTACACAATCGCAAAGGGCAGCAGCAGCGTCCAGTCAAAGGCCAGGCCGTAGGGCATCCACTGCGGCAGCATAATCCACCGGTCCGAAGTCGGCGGGGCGCCCCATTGAATCAGACCGAGAACGCCGGCGATCACGTAACCCGCCAGCAGCGCCAGCAGCGGCCCGCCAGTGCGGATGTACGGGTTGCGCGAAAGCTGCGCCACCACCAGCACCCCCAGCACCACGCCGGCCAGCAGCACATTTGTGTGCCAGGTAAAACCCTCGCCCAGGTCCCACGCCAGGTAGCGTCCGGCCACCGCGGGAATCAGGCTAAGCCCGATGATCATCACGACCGTGCCGGCCACCAGCGGCGAAATCACCCGGCTTAGAAATGGCAGGAAAAACGCCAGCACGAATTGCACCGGCACCGCCGCCAGCGCCATCCCGCAGGCCAGCGCGATCCCGCCTTGCTGACCGGCCGTCACCACCAGCGTCACGTAGGCAAAGCTGGTGCCGTTGACTGAGAGCAAGCCCGAGCCGATCGGCCCCAAACGCCGCGCTTGCAAGAACGTGCCAAGGCCCGCCGTCAACAGCGCCATCGACAACAGATACCCCTGGGCGCCGTCCGGCACGTCCACCGCCGCGCAAAAAATCAGCGCCGGGGTGATGCAGCCCACAAACATCGCGGCCACCTGCAAAAAGCCCGCCATCAGCGCCTGCAGCGGGGGCATCCGCGCGTTGTGCGGAAAGAGAATCTGGGGGGTCTCCGGGCCGGTCATTGAGCGTGCCGGCAGCAGGAGCAAGGCCAAACCCATCCGCCTCGTCCGCGCTGGTCAACTGGCCTGATTCCCGCTTACCTCACCGGTCATGCGCCCGCCCGAACCCATTCCCCCCGGCACCGACTTGAACGCGCTGGTCGCACGCTTTCTCGAGGTTATCGAGCACGACATCTTGCCCCTGACCCGCGAGGGCGTCGCCCAGGGCAACAAGGTCTTCGGCGCGGCAATTCTCAAAAAGGCCGACCTCTCCGTCGTCACCGCCGGCACCAACCAGGAGCAGGAAAGCGCCCTCTGGCACGGCGAGATGCAGACCATCCGGCAGTTTCACGCCATACCCTTTGCCGAGCGCCCCAAGCCGACCGACTGCTACTTCCTCACCACGCACGAATGCTGCACCATGTGCCTGTCCGCCGTCACCTGGGCGGGCTTCGACAACTTCTTTTATTTCTTCGAGCAGGAGGACCTCGGCGAGGCTTTTTCAATTCCCCACGACGCCCGCATCCTGAAGGAGGTCTTCAAGTTGCCGCCCAGTGGCTACGCCCACGCCAACGCCTATTGGCGCTGTTACGCGCTGCGGCAGCTGGTGCGCGACCTCGCCAACCCCGAGCCCCTCACCGCGGCGGTCCAGCACCTCGACGCAGCCTACGGCGAACTCTCCACCGCCTACATCGCCCGCCGCGACAACCTTCACGTTCCGCTGAATTAAAGCGCTTTCTCCATGCAACGCCGTCACCTAATCCGCGTCTGCGCGCTGGGGGCCTCAGCCCTGTGTCTGGGAAAAGTGCGCTTGTCCGCGCAGACAGCCGAGCCGTCCACTACGAACCATCCCGTCTTGCAGGTGATTACCCTGGACGAGCAGCCCTGGTACGAAGCCCGCGACCGCGCCGTGGCCCGCGAATTGGCCAGCCCGCGTAATTCCAAAGCCCGCGCCATGAGCATCGCCGCCATCAAGATTCCCGCCGGCGTCGAGGTTGTGCCGCACCACCACGTGATGGAGGAGGTCTACCACATTGTGGCGGGGGAGGGCACGATGCGCGTCGAAGACGAGACCCGAGTTGTCCGGGCGGGCCAGAGCGTCGTGCTGGCCCCGCATCAGTGGCACAACATCACCAATCATACCCACGAGGAACTGCGCCTGCTGGTCGTTTGCGCGCCGGCCTGGGCCCCCGAGCATCTCATCTTCAACCGCCACCGAATGCCGGGTGACCCCGCCTGAGCCGCCCCCCCGCGCCCTTGCCATCGCCCGCGTTGGCTGCCTGACTTGCCGGCCATGCAAAAACCCAAGCTCCTCATCCTTTGCACCGGCAATTCCTGCCGCAGTCACATGGCCGAAGGCATCCTGCGCGAAGCCGCCGGCGACCTCTTCGAAATTCACAGTGCGGGCTCCAAGCCGGCGGGCTACGTCCACCCCAGGGCCATCGAAGCGCTCCAGGAACTCGGCATCGATATTTCGAGCCACACCTCCAAGCATTTAGACCAGTTCCTGGATGCCGGCATCGACACGGTCATCACCGTCTGCGACAACGCCGACAAGGAGTGCCCGATCTTCCCCGGCAAAGTGAACCGCTACCACTTCCCCTTCGAGGACCCGCCGAAAGCCGTCCGCCCTGATGAAAGCGAAATGGATGCCTTCCGCCGCATCCGCGACGAGATCCACAAAGTCTTCAACGCCTTCTGCGGCGGCTACCGCCAGGCGCTCCGCGCGAGCGTTTCAGTTTAAGCCGGTACAGTTGCCTGGCTTAGGCTGGCAGGTCACCGAGGTCCACGGTCAAAGCCACGTCGTCTCAACTACCATCTTGTTTCACCAGATTGTCCGGCCCGGCCACGGGCTCATGGGCTCACAGCTCCCAGTTTTGGATGAGGTGCAGCGTGACCGTGGCAGCGGAGCGTGCGGCGATGGGCCCGTAAATCTTGTAATCGTCGTTCGGGGTGGGCTGGGCCTGGTTGCTCCCGGAACGGATCACCAGATAAGGCACCTCGAACTGCTCGCAGATTTGGGCAAAGCCCGCCGACTCCATTTCCATGATGTCGGCTTCGGCCTTGCGCAGCTTGGCGATGCGCCGGGCGTTTACCCCGAAAAGGTCGCCGGAAGTCACGGTGCCACGCTCAATCGTCACGGTGCGCTCCTCGCCGTCGACCACCACCGTGTGCGGCGTGTAACCCTCCAGAATCGCCGCGGCCTGGCGCAGCTCGGTCGGCGCGGGATGCGAAAAATACGGCTCGTTGGCCATGACACCGGAGGGATCATGGTAGTGCCAGGCGATATCATGTTCGGTCATGCTTCCGTAATCGTGGAAGAAGATGGTGTCGGCCACGATGACATCCCCGGTGGACAGCTCCGGGTTGATGCGCGCGCCCGTACCGGTCATGAAGGCCATGTCGGGCTCGAACTCCGTGAGAAACAGCGTGGTGACCATGCCGGTAAAGGTTTTGCCGACGCCCGTGACCGACACGATCACCTCTTTTTCGCCGAGGCTCCCGCGTGTGTATTCGATACCCCGCAGCATCCTGGATTCGGCGTCTTCGAGGGCATCCGTAATGACCGTGACCTCCTGAGGGACCGCACCCAGAACCAATACGCGCTGCACCGCGTGGTCACTCCCCTGCAGCGCTGGCAGCAAGGCCACGACAAACGTCAGAAATCCTAAAAGTCTCTTGAGCATGCAGGCACTCAAGCAGACCCTGTGCCCGCAAAAAGGCAGTCCTCACCCATGTCAAACACCACCGTAACGCGGCGAAATTCGAGAAAAGGGTTGTTGCGAAACTTAGGTAAAGGATATCCGAGCCTCCGTATGTAGTTTGTGCGCGCTCCGTGCTGGGATTAAGAGCAAAAGGAGAGCAAAAGGGGTCAGGCCTCGACAAG
>JBHJGQ010000028.1:0-16350 GCA_050331595.1 Opitutales bacterium | reverse complement strand
TCGACGGAAACGTTTCGTTCGCCGATGCTCTGAAAGATGCTGGAAGCCACGCCCGGGCGGTCCGGAATGTCCGACACGGTGATCTTGGCCTGATTGCGGTCGAGGGCGACGCCGCTGACGACGACATCTTCCATGGAGGGGACTTCGGCTTTCACGAGGGTTCCGGGCTGGTCGTTGAAACTGGAGCGCACTTCGAAGACGACGTTGAACTTGTTGGCGAATTCAACGGCCCGGGCCTGCATGACCTTGGAGCCCATGGAGGCCAGCTCAAGCATTTCATCGTAGGCGATCTCCTCCAGTTTACGAGCCGACGTCACCACGCGCGGATCGGCCGTGAAGACCCCGTCCACATCCGTAAAAATCTGGCACAGGTCTGCCTCCAGTGCCGCTGCCAGCGCGATCGCCGAAAGGTCCGAGCCGCCCCGGCCCAGCGTGGTGATCTGCCCGTCCTCGTTGAGCCCCTGAAAACCCGCCACAATGACCACACGTCCTTGCTTTACCTGCTGCAGGATATCGCCGCCGGAGATGGAAAGTATTCGCGCCCGCCCGTGCGATGGACTCGTCAGAATGCCCGCCTGCGGCCCGGTCCGCGAAACCGCCGGCAGGCCCAGCGCATGCAGCGCAATGGCCGTCAGCGCGATCGTTTCCTGTTCGCCCACGGTCAGGAGCATGTCCATCTCGCGCTCGTCGGGTGTGGGATTGAGGGCCCGCGCCCGGGCGATCAACTCGTTGGTCACCCCACCCCGGGCGGACACGACGACCACGACATCGTGCCCCTCATTGCGGAAGGACTGAACCCTCGCGGCCACGTTTTGGATGCGCTCCACGTCGCGCACCGAAGTGCCACCGTATTTCTGGACGATCAGCATGGCTTAAGTCCGATGACCCCAAAGGCGCAAAGACGCTTTGCGCAACACACTGCCCAGAGGGAGCAACCCGAGGTGGACGCTGCGCGCCGGCCCGATGCGTTTCTCCAGCGTAAGCCCAGCCTCGTGTCGACCTTCCATCGCTCCCCAAGATGGCAACCCAAAAAGCTGCGTGTGCTGTGCGCCACCTGTGTGCCTTTGTTTTGTGGGATCAATCCTCGGGCTCCTCGAAGATGCGCAGCAAAAACGGCTTGCCCAGAACGATGGCCTGGCGCTCCAGCTCGCGGCAGACCCTGGCAATGTCGGCCTCGTTTGTGCGGTGGGTGGTCAACACGAGTGGGGCGGTTGCCGGTTGGCCGCCTTCCAACTGAATCAGTCGGGCAACCGACACGTTGTGCCGCGCCAGGCTGGCGGCAATCCGCGACAGCACCCCCGGCTGGTCCTGCACATGCAGGCGCAGGTAAAAGCGCCCCTGCACGTCCGACAGCCGTGCCAGCTTCAGGCCCCGCGCCATCTCGCTGTAAAAGTCCGCGTCCTCTTCCGACACGACCGGCTCGGGCGCGCCGAGCAGCGCAAAGACCGCGTCGGCAATGTCGGAAATAACGGCGCTGGCGGTGGCATCCTGGCCCGCACCCCGCCCCACCAGCAGCGTCGTTCCGACAACGTCACCGCGCAAACTGACGCCATTGTAAACGCCATCGACGCTGGCCAGGCGGGCTTCCTTGGCAATCAGCGCCGGATGAACCGTCGCAAAAACCGTGTGCTTCTCGAAGTCGCGCGCGATGACCGCCAGCAGCTTGATCTTGTACCCCAGCTGCGAGGCGAAACCGATGTCTTCGGCGGTGATCTCGCGGATGCCCTCGACCAGCATTTTCGACAGCGGAATCCATTTGCCGTGCGCCAGGTAAGCCAGGATCACGGCCTTGTGGGCGGCGTCGATCCCGTCGAGGTCGAGCGCTTCGTCCGCCTCCACGTAACCCAGCTTGCGCGCGTCACCGACGGTCTCCTCAAAGCTCAGGCCCTCGCGCTCCATGCGCGTCAGGATGTAGTTGGACGTGCCGTTGAGGATCCCGTGAATCAGCGAAAAGCGATTGGCCACCAGCCCCTCGCGCAGCGCCTTGATGATCGGGATGCCGCCGGCCACCGAGGCCTCGAAAAAGTAGTGCCCGCCGCTTTTGCGCGCCGCCGCAAATAACTCCGCGCCATGCTCGCAAATCAACGCCTTGTTCGCCGACACGACCACCTTGCCCGCCTGCAACGCCTTGAGCGTGTAGGCGCGCGCGTCCTCGATGCCGCCGGCCAACTCGCAGACGATGTCGATCTTCGGGTCGTCCAGCACATCCTCGGGATTGGTCGTCAGGCGGCTGGCGGGGATGCGCACCGAGCGCTTTTTCTTGAGGTCGCGTACGCACGCACGCGTCAGCTCCAGCCGTGCACCCAGGCGCGGCTCCAGCCGGTCGACGTTGGCGGTGAGGTGCTTCCAGACCCCCTGACCGACGACCCCCAGACCGATAAAACCGATGCGTATGGTGCGTTTGGACTTCACGTAGCGGAAAAACCCCCACTCGTAGCAGAAGTCGCCCGCTTGGCAAAGTCAGAATCTCAGCCCGCTCAGACTTCAGCTGGCCACACGGCGAGACCCGGGAAGGTCTCCCTTGGAAAACTCCGCATGCCGATCGCGCAGGTGCGCATTCAGGTCATCGCCTTGAGTCCAGTGCTCCGGATACGCATTGAGGTATCCAAGAAAGCGTCCGTCTGGCGCTTTCCACCAAGTTATGACTGCACGCATTTTTTTGAAATAAAGGAAAATCGGCCGAACATCAGCGCAAAACCGCGCCGTTCTCACTCGCGCTTGAACGCGTGCTCCTTGCCTTCGCGCAGGCGGCGCAGGTTGCCCCGGTGGCGCAAAACGATCACCAGAGCCAATAAAACCATGATGCCATGCGAAGCCCAGCCCCCAGGCACAAGCAGGCTGTTCGCGTCGGCAAACCAAAGCCCCAGGTTGGCGACCGGCAGCGCCAGCGCAAGGGCGATGCTCGCCAGCGCGACCACCCGTGTTGAGTAAAACACCCCCAGCCAGACCAGCAGCGCCACCACCATCACCGGCGTGTAGAGAACCCCTACCCCGCCAATCGTCACGGCCACGCCCTTGCCCCCACGAAAGTGCAGAAACACCGAAAAGCTATGCCCTAAAAGCGCCCCGACCAAGCCGACAATCGCACCCAACTCTTTGGGATTGGCCACCGCGTGCGGCTCGGCAAACGGCACCAGAGCCGGCCAGAGCGTCGCGATCAGCCCCTTGGCGCAATCCAACGCAAAGCAGAGGTTGCCCGGCCCCTTGCCCAGCACGCGCTTGACGTTGGTCGCCCCCGGGTTGCCACTGCCCTCGTTGAAGATATCCACCCCCTTGGCCCGCGCGATGAACACGGCAAATGGCAGCGAACCGAGCAGATACCCGACGAGCGCAGCGACCGGCAGACCAACCCAAAAGTCCATAGAACATTGCGTGCGTCGCTACAGCCGCACCACCTGGACACCCAGCACACCTACGTGCTGTTTGATTTTTTCGAGGCCGGCCGGCGTCGGTTCCGAATCCAGCGTGTACACCGCCCGGACCGGACCGGCGCGATCGTCCGGGTGGCGCGCCAACGAAAGATTAGCGATATTGACCTGCTCCTCGGCCAGCACCGTGCCCAGGTGCGCCACGATGCCCGGCTGGTCGCGGTTCTTCAAAAACAGCAGCACCCCGCACGGCTCGAACTCCACCGCGTACTCCTTCACCTTCACCACGCGCGGACTCTGCGCCTTGCCGATCAACGTGCCCGCCGACAATACGCTCTCTCCGCCGCGGCAAAATCCCTCCACCTGCACCAGCTCGGTGTAATCGGCCTCACTGTTGGACTTGATCACCTCGACCTCCACGCCCAGCTCGCGCAGGCGCTTGGGCGCGTTGACGTCGTTGACCTCGTCGCCCGAAATCTCGCGCAAAAACCCGCGTTGCACCGCCCGGTTCAAGGGCATGGCGTCGAGCTCAGCCGCTTTGCCCCAGTAGGTGATGCGCAGCTTCTGCACCTGGTCGGGCGCCAGTTGCTGGACCAGCGTGCCCAGTTGCTCGCCCAAGCGCAGGTAGGGCCGCAGAATCGCCAGCGTGCGCGCGTCGACCGAGGGCATGTTGACGGCGTTGCGAATCTCGCCCGTCTGCAGCACCTGCGTGATGTTTTCGGCAATCTCCAGGCCTACCGACTCCTGTGCTTCTTTTGTCGACGCGCCCAGGTGCGGCGTGAGCACCACGTTGTCCATCGAGCGCAGCGGCGAATCCTCGGCCAGCGGCTCGTCTTCATAAACGTCCAAACCGGCGGCGGCAACCTTGCCCGAACGCAGCCCCTCCAGCAGCGCCGCCTCCTCAATGATGCCACCGCGCGCGCAATTAAACAACCGCACCCCGTCCTTCATCATCGCAATCGCCTTGGCGTCGACCATGTAGCGCGTTTCGTCGGTCAGGGGCATGTGCACGGTGATGTAGTCGGCCCGTTCAAAAATCGCTTCCTTGCTCACGGGTTCCACCCGCAGGTCGCGTGCGCGCGCCTCGGTGAGGAAGGGATCGTAGGCCAAGACCTTCATGCCGAAGGCCTGCGCGCGTTCGGCCACCTCGCGCCCGATGCGTCCCAGCCCGAGTATGCCCACCGTCTTGCCAAACAATTCCACGCCGGGAAACTTTTTGCGGTCCCAGCGTCCCTCGCGCATGGAAGACGCCGCCTGCGTGATCGGACGGGTGCCACAAAGCATGTGCGTGAAGGTCAGCTCGGCCGTGGCGACGGTGTTGCCGCCTGGGGTGTTCATCACGACGATGCCGCGCTCGGTGGCCGCCTCGATGTCGATGTTGTCCACGCCCACCCCGGCGCGCCCAACGGCTTTCAACTGGGGCGCCGCGGCGATGACGTCAGCCGTCACCTTCGTCTCCGAGCGCACCACGATCGCGGCCACGTCGGTCACCAGCTCCAGGATTTTCTCAGGCGGGGAACCGTAGGCCTCGATCACCTCCAGGCCTTCCTGGCGTTTGAAAAAATCCACGCCGATGGGAGAGATTTTGTCGGCTACGAGTACTTTCATCAGTCTGGGTTTCTGACAGGAATCAGTGAGCGGGAAACCGAGGAGCAAACACCCGCCACCCCATCGACGCAACCGGGTTTTTGCCGGCGCCTGCCGGCCCTCCCTTGTTGAACCCAAGGGAGCAACGTCACCGAAGGAAAGACGGAAGACAGGGACAAAGATTGAGAAGATTCGAGGGAGGCATCCGGGCTGCGGTGACAAAGTGACATCACAGCCCTCCCCATGTACACCTTCGAAGGGCCCCAACCCTGAATGCCTCAGACCTTCGCGCCCTTCTTTAAAAAAATTCCCAACAGAAGGTCGCGAAGTATGTAGAGGAGACGAACCGCAAGACGAATACCCCGATCCCACCTGCAATCACCCGCCCCATCCGAAAATTCTCTGTCCTGCTTTTTCTCAATGATCTGAGTCTTCGGTGGCCGCCGGTTCCGATTTGTCTTTTCCTTCGATTCCTTCGATACCTTCTGTTCAATCAACTGCATCGATGCTCGAATCGCTGACCGAGAAGATGGGCAACGCCCTGCGCAATCTGCGCGGCCAGGGCAAGTTGACCGAGGAAAACATGGCCGAGGCGCTCAAGGAAGTGCGCCAGGCCCTGCTGGGTGCCGACGTGCACTTCAAGGTGGCTCGCCAGTTCACCGAGCGCGTTAAAGAAGCCTCGGTGGGCCAAAAGGTCATCCAGTCGGTTTCGCCGGGCCAGCAGCTGGTCAAGATCATCAACGACGAACTGGTCCACCTGCTGGGCGAAGGCACCGCCAATCTCGCCGAAAAGAAGCCCCTGCGCATCATGATGGTGGGCCTGCATGGCTCGGGTAAAACCACCACCTCGGCCAAACTCGCGCGCTACCTCAAGAAACAGGGATACACGCCGTGCCTGGTTGCCTGCGACGTTTATCGCCCCGCCGCCATCGACCAACTGGAGCAGCGCGCCCAGAAGGAGGACTGCCTGTTCTACTGCGACCGTAACAGTCAGGACGTCCCCAAAATTGGCCGCGCAGGCATGGACTTCGCCAAGGCCAACGGCGCTTCGCTGATCGTTTTCGACACGGCTGGGCGGCTCCAAATCGATCACGACCTGATCGAGGAAATCAAGGACCTGCGCCAGAAGATCATCCCCGACGAAGTCCTGCTGGTGGCCGACAGCGCCTTAGGCCAGGAGGCGGTCAACGTGGCCAAGCATTTCCACGAAGCCGTCGACCTTTCCGGCATTGTGCTGACCAAGCTCGACGGCGACGCCCGCGGGGGGGCCGCCCTCTCGATGAAGGAGGTCACCGGTGTGCCCATCAAGTTCATGGGCACCGGCGAAAAGGCTGAGAACTTCGAGCCCTTTCACCCCGACCGACTGGCCCAGCGCATCCTTGGCATGGGCGACGTGGTTTCGCTGGTCGAAAAAGCCCAGGAGACCATCGACCAGAACGAAGCCGAGCGCCTGGCCGCGCGCATGCAAAAGGGCGACTTCAATTTCGAGGACTTTCTCGGGCAGATGCGCCAAATCAAAAAGATGGGTCCGCTTTCGGGGCTGATGGGGATGGTCCCCGGTATGAGCGGGATGAAGATCGGCGACGCCGAGGAAGACAAGATGCGCCACACCGAAGCCCTCATTCTCTCCATGACCGTGCAGGAGCGCCGCAACCCCCAGATACTCAACGGCAGCCGACGCGCCCGCATCGCCCGCGGCTCCGGCATGGAGGTGCGCGACGTCAACCAGCTGATCAAACAGTTCAGCCAGATGCGCAAGATGATGAAAATGATGCGATCCTCCAAAGGTCGCAAAGCCATGAAGCAGATGGCCCGCAAGGGCGGCGGCGGCATGCCCGACCTCGATCTAGGATCCCTCGGCGGCGGCAAAGGCGGCTTCCCCGGCCTATAGGAGAGCCTGTTTAACGGAAGCTGCCCCAGGAATCTGAATTCAGATTCCTAACCGAGGTGCGCGCTGACAAATTTCTGGGACAGGATAACCGAAAATCCAGCGAGAACCTCTGCGGCCTGCGCGATCTCCTGTTCAAATCTGCAGCCTTGGATGCCTGCGCTTGCTTGGGTACAGATCCCCACAGCTACAATCGCGTCACGTCGATCGGGCAGCGCTCGCCGTATCTCAGCAGAAGCCCGGCGAGCTTCTTCGCCCGCCAGTAGCGCGCCACGAACTTCTTCGGGTTCTGAAAGCAGCGCCACAGCCACCCCAAGTAGAGCTTGTCCGCCCAGGGGGGGATGCCCGCCTGCGCGCCTGTCAAAAACGCGATGGCCGCGCCTATGCCCATGATGGCGGGCTTGTACTCCAGATTGCGCCGCAGGTAGTACCCCAGCTTCTCCTGTTTGCCCCCGGCCACGCACAAAAACACATACGCCGGCTGGCGGGCGCGCAGACGCTCCAAAAGCGCCGGATCCTCCAGGCCCTCCATCGGGTAAAACGGTGCCACGTAGCTGTCCTCATCGGCCAAAGGCAGCCCGATGGACTCCAGATAAGCGCGGTTGGACTGCGCCTCGGCCTGCGAAGGCATCACCCAAAACATGCCTTCGCCCGACGACACACGCTGACGGAACTTCGCGTCCTCCAGGATGCCGCGCAAAAACCGCAGCCCGCTGAGCCGCTCCAGCTTTTCGCGACGCTTCAGCCACCACAGCAGCACCATGTAACCGCTGTCGGTGATCGCCCAATCGGCATTGACCACGGCCTCGGTGTACTCGCGGTCCTCGCGCATGTCGGCCAGGTTGGGCCCCGAAGGCACCACGATCAGCCCGCCGGCGTGGGCCGCTTCGAGTCCATTCTCCAGGGTCCCCACCAGAAAGCGGATCCCTAGGATCGTGCGGCGCGGCATCGTTTCCGGCACGGTGGGTTCCGAGGCTGAGGCGGGGGGATGGACAGGATCGACAGACATGAGACGTGACGGCTTAAAGCACATCGGAAGCCTGCCCGGACTTCAAAGCCTGAAATTTCCCCGCGCGCGGCTCCAGGCCACCGTCATCCCTTCACTTCCTTGATCGCCCGGGTGGTGAACTGCGCCATCGATGCCCCCAGCAAACCCACTTCGACCCCGTGCTCGACCAAGTACAGCCGGGCCTCCTTGCACAGGTAATACAGGTAGACCAGCCCAATAACCGGACAAAGTTTGGCTGCCGTCACCCAGGTGCCATCCGGCGTGTGTTGGATGATACCGCGCGCGAACCGCAGCTGGTCCTCGATCCGCAGCGAAGCAAAGCCGGCCACGATCCCGACCAGCGCATTGCCCATGATGAACACTTCAAGGGCGCCGAGGGAGGTCGTCTGAATCACCAGTGCGAAGACCAGCTGCGCCACCAGCGAAGCCAGCACACAAAGCGCGCCGGCCCGCTGCGCCTGGGCCACCGCTTTCAGCCGCTTCACGTTGGGCGAGCGCTCCTGAAACCGTCCAAACCGCACGATGCACAAGCACTGCCGCATCTTCGCAACCGCCGCAAGCTCGTGTGGACAACTCCCGCTTGTGAGGCCGTGCACCTTCAGCTAGTGTGCGCCCAGAGCCGGCTTTCGGAAGGCGCCGAAGCCCCCTAGCCCTGTAAAAAAATGTCGGATTTCGTTCACCTGCATGTACATACGGACTACTCGCTGCTCGACGGCTGCTCGCGCATCGACAAACTGACCGCCCGGGCCGCCGAGTTGGGGATGCCGGCCCTCGCCATCACCGACCACGGCAACCTTTTCGGCCTGCCGCAGTTCGCCCGCGCCTGCGAAAAGAACGGCGTGAAGCCCCTGCTGGGCTGCGAGATCTACCTCGTCTGGGACCACGCGCTGACAGACCGCCCCGAGCGCTCCCAGCACAAGATCCACCACATGGGTCTGCTCGCGCAGAGCTTCGAGGGCTATCGCAACCTCACCCGCATGGTCTCCGAGGCACACCTGCATGGCATGTACTACCGACCACGGGTCGACCGCGACTGTCTGGCCCGCCACAGCGACGGGCTGCTCGGCTTCTCCGGCTGCATGCAGGGGGTCATTCCGCAAGCCCTGATGCGCGGGGATTTCGAAGCCGCCCGCGAGGCCTGCGGCGTCTTCGTCGACATCTTCACTACCGAGCGCTTTTTCGTGGAGTTGCAGGACCATGGCATCGACGGCCAATCCAGCCTCAATCGCGACCTGCTCAAGCTCGCCGGCGAGTTCGACCTCAAAGTCGTCGCCTCCAACGACGTCCACTACGTCCAGTCCAGCGACTGCATGCCGCACGACTCGCTACTGTGCATCCAGACCGGCAGCCGTCTCGGCGACGAAAAGCGCATGCGCTACGACGCCCAGCAGTTCTGGCTGAAGACCGAGGCGGAAATGCACCAGATCTTTCCCGAAACGCCCGAGATCATTCCCAACACCCGCCACGTCGCCGACATGTGCGACTGCCGCCTGCCCTTTGACGAAAACCACTACCCGGTCTACCAGCCGCCCGTCGAGGTCACCCTCCCGCGCGACGACATCAAAGTCGACACCCTCCTGGATGCCTTCGTCACCCTCAAAAACGAACTCAACACCCTCGCCGGCAAGCCCGCCGACTTTGCGCTCGAAGAGAACCAGCGCGCCTCCATCCGGGAAAAACTGCCCTACCTGCTGGAGCAGTGTAAGCGCGGCCTGAAGCTGCGCTACGGCGTCGACTACGACCACCCCGAATCCTTCCAGCCCGCCGCCGACCAGGACGAAGACTTCGCCCCGCAGCTGGTCCAGCGCATCGACTACGAGCTGTCCATCATCGCCGGAACGGGCTTCACCGACTACTTCCTGATCGTCTGGGATTTCATCGCCTGGGCTCGCCAGCGCGACATCCCCGTTGGCCCCGGGCGCGGTTCGGGCGCGGGCTGCATGGTCGCCTACGTCCTGCAGATCACCGACGTGGACCCGCTGCGCTTCGGTCTGCTCTTCGAGCGCATGCTCAACCCCGAGCGCGTCTCCCCGCCGGACTTCGACATCGATTTTTGCATGCGCCGCCGCGACGAAGTCGTCGGCTATGTGCGCGAAAAATACGGCGAAGATCGCGTGGCCAACATCATCACCTTCGGCACCTTCGGGGCGAAAATGATTGTGCGCGACCTGGCCCGCATCAACGACCTGCCCTTCGCCGACGCCGACCGCCTGGCCAAGATGGTGCCGGACGAACTCAATATCTCCCTGGCCGACGCCGTCAACCGCTCCGCTGATCTGGCCGCCGAGGTCAAGCGCAACGACGTTGCCCGGCAGATCGTCGAGCAGGGCAAGGTCATCGAGGGCATGGTCCGCAACACCGGCAAGCACGCCTGCGGCATCATTATCGGCGACCGCCCGCTGACCGAGCTGGTCCCCGTCACCCTCCAGGAAGGCGACCTGACCACCCAGTACGCCAAGGGGCCGGTTGAGGACCTGGGTCTGCTCAAGATGGACTTCCTCGGCCTGAAGACGCTGACCGTCATCGCCGACGCGCAGGAAAACGTCCGCCGCACCCGCAACCTCCCCAGCTTCGACATCGAGCAGGTGCCCCTCGACGACCCGGAGACCTTTCGCCTGCTGGGCCGCGCGCGCACCGTCGGCGTGTTTCAGCTGGAGTCAGCCGGCATGCAGGCGCTCTGCCGCCAGCTCGGCGTTTCCAGTATCGACGAAATCGTCGCGCTGATCGCCCTCTACCGGCCCGGTCCGATGCAATTCATCCCGCAGTACGTGGCCGGAAAAAAAGATCCTTCCAAGATCGAAATCCCCCACCCGCTGCTCACGGAATTGGTCACAGAAACCTACGGTGTCCTCGTCTACCAGGAGCAGGTGATGGAGGCCGCCCGCATCGTCGCCGGCTTCACTCTCGGCGGTGCCGACATCCTCCGGCGCGCCATGGGCAAAAAGGTGGCCGCCATCATGGAGGCGCAAAAGGAAGCCTTCGTCAAAGGCGCCAAGCACACCAACGACATCGGCAAGAGCGAAGCCGAACGCCTCTTCGGCATTCTCGAAAAATTCGCGCAGTACGGCTTCATCAAGTCTCACTCGGCCGCCTATGCGATGCTCAGTTACCGCACCGCCTACCTCAAGGCCAACTACCCGGTCGAGTTCATGGCCGCGCTGCTCTCCTCTGAATTGGGCAACGCCGACAAGGTCTCGCACTTCATCGACGAGTGCGGCGCGCTGGGCATTCGCGTGCTGGGGCCCTCGGTCAATGAATCGCGCGAGGCCTTCACGCCGGTTCTCGATGAGAGCGGTGGCTCCATCCGCTTCGGGCTGGCCGCCATCAAGGGCGTGGGCGACGGCGCGGCGCACGCCATCATTTTCGAGCGCGAACGCGACGGCTCCTTCGCCGACCTGGTCGATTTTTCCCGCCGCGTGGACACGGGCGCGGTTAACCGCCGTGCCCTCGAGTGCCTGGTCAAGGCCGGCGCCTTCGACGAGTCTGGCGACGGTCGCACCGCCTTCGACCGCCAGCACTTGCTGGACTCCCTCGACGGTGTGCTCGCCGACGCCGCCTCCAACGCCAAGGACCGCGCCGCCGGTCAAGCCAGCCTCTTTGGCGACGAGGTCGAAGCGGTCGACCTGCTCAAGCGCAGCGGCCCCACCCTGGCCATGATGGACAAGCTCGGCTTCGAACGCGAGCTGCTGGGCTTCTACGTCTCGGGCCACCCGCTCAACCCCTATCGTGGCTTCGACGTTGCCCTCAACACCCACGAGGAAGCGGCCATCCCCGAGTTTCGCGAAAGTACGCCGGAGGCCTTTCGCCTTTGCGGCGTGGCCAGCAACATCACCCGCCGCTACACCAAAAAGGACAACCGCCCCTGGGCCAGCTTCCAGCTCTCCACCCGCGCCGCCAGCTTCGCCGTCAACCTCTTCCCCGACGCCTACGAGACCTACCACGCGCGGCTGGAGGAGGGCACGCTGCTCGCCGTCGAGGGCGAACTGCGCTGGCGCGAGGAACGCAGCGAAGTCGCCCTCACCGCCAATGCCCTCTTTCCCTTGCCCGAACGCATCCGCGCCCTGACCAAAACGCTTTGCCTCCTTCTCAAACCCGACTCCGAGCCCCTCGACGACTTCCTCGAAAAGCTCGACGCCTTCTTCCGCGAACACCCCGGCAACACCCGCCTGCTCCCGGCCATCGCATTGGATTCCAACACCGCCTCCACGCCCATCGACGACCAAGCCGACGCGGACGACGAAGCCGATCTCAGCGCGTCCTCGGCTGCCTCCGAACGCTGGCGCCTGCTTCAACTGGAACTGGCTGAGGGGCTCAAACTCGAACTCGACCTGGACGCCTTCGCCGAACTGCGCAAGCACCCGGCCGTCCTCGGCCTGCAAGTCGAGCCCGCCCCAGCACCGAAGCGCAACCTGCCCAAATGGATGGAGCAGAAACAGGAGCGGGCCCGGGGCCTCAGCGCCGCCTCGGCCTGACCGCAACGCAACCGCTCGCCCCGTCCAGGGTCGTTTTGCGTTCGTGGCCGGTCCGCTTGTCTGGCAGGGTACTTCGCGACGCCTTTCACCTCCATGCCTGCCAAAGACAATCCACCCGCTCTGCTTGATGTGCGCTGGCCCGAACGCCTGAAGGACACCGACGTGCGCCTGGCGCTGGTGGCCTACGCGGGGGTGGTGATTCTCTTCGCGCCGCTGCTGGTCTGGGCCCTGCAGCAAACCGTTGCCCGCGAGCAACTGCACCTGGCCTTTGTCATTCTGGCCGGAGCCGGCATCTGGCTGATCGTCGACAACCGCGAAAAACTGCGCCTGCGCCTCGAACTCGATGACCCCTCCCGCTGGCTGCTGATCGGTGCCTACACGAGCTTTGTTCTCGGCTGGGTGATGCAGGCCTTTGCGCCGCCGGGCTGGAATCTGGTGCAGCTGGCGCTCCTCCTGGCGGGCCCCTGCCTGGCGCTGGGCTCTTTGATTCGTTTCCTTTTGGGAGCCAAGGCCGCGCGTGCGTCTCAGGGCTTGCTCATCGCCTTTTTCGCCTACCTGGCACTCGCGCTGGTTCTGCCGGTGTACGACTGGCCCCTGCGTCGTATCGCCGGCGAGTGGTCGCTCTGGCTGTTGCAAACGCTGGGCGTCACCTCCCGGCTGGGCACGGTCCCCGGCGGCCAGCCCATGCTCTTGCTCGAGGTCGAGGGGCGCCTCTTCAACGTTGCCCAGGAGTGCAACGGCTTTGGCCTGCTCAGCGCCTCCATCCTGCTCACGCTCCTGCTGCTGATCTACCGACGCGTTGACTGGACCGACCGTGCCCTCCTGATGGCCGCGGCCATCACCGGGGCGCTCGCCGCCAACGCGCTGCGCATCCTGGTCATCGTGCTGGTTGCCCCGCTGCTGCCGCACTCGCAGTATCAGCTGATGCACGACACCGTCGGCATCGTGATCTTCTACGCCGCCCTCGGCCTGCTCTGGTGGTTCATTCGCGGCTTTGGCCGGAGCCCGGATGCGCCGCCCAACGCCCCTGCTCCCGCCTGATTACGGCAACCTCGTTCGCCCGTCTCCGAGTTTGCTTCAACCGGCGAACAATCCCACGCTTCCACCTTCGCTTGCGGGCCCGCCTTTCCTTTTACTTGGCGTCCGCACCTTCCACACGTCTGATGAAAATCCTCGCGGTCGGCGACTTGCACTACAACCTCAAGCAGTTTGACTGGCTTCTACAGGTTGCTGCGCAGTCCGACTGCCTCATTCTTGCTGGCGACCTCCTCGACATCGCCGGTCACGTCGACATCAGCACGCAGATCCTCGTCGTCTCCAAGTACCTCGACAAGTTGCGCGACCAGGCCCGTCTCTTCGTCTGCTCTGGCAACCACGATGGTGACCGCAAAAACGCCGACGGCGAGTACGTCGCCTCCTGGCTCCAGGATGTACAAGACGAGACCCTGCGGGCCGATGGGAGCAGCTTCGACTGCGACGAGTGGCACTTCACCATCTGCCCGTGGTGGGACGGACCGGTTACCCGCGAAGCCGTCGACGCCTTCCTCCAGGCTGAAGCGCACAAGGCGAAACAGAATTGGTTCCTCATCAACCATGCCCCGCCCAGCGCATCGCCCACCAGCTGGACCGGCAAACGAGACGTTGGCGACCCGCACCTGCGCCGCTTCATCCAAACGCATCAGCCGCAGATTGTCCTCTGCGGCCACGTTCACAACGCGCCCTTCCGCCAGGGGGGCTCTTGGAACGACCGCATTGGCGAAAGCTGGGTTTTCAACGCCGGACGTCAGCTGGGCGGACTCCCGACCTGCCTCACCATCGACCTCGGCATTCAGGAAGTGCAGTGGCTGTCCCTGGCCGGACACGAAGCAATCCAGCTCGACCGTCCCGACACTGCCCACACGCCGGCACCCGCGGCCCCGGCTACCTAATCGCCGTCAGTCTTCGTCGAAGGACGCGCGCCGACGCTCGTCCCCGGCGGACTCAACCGGGTGCGAGTTCATGATCGCGTCCAGTATCTCGTCGACGAAGCCCAGGTGGTCGCTCCGATCTTGGAACTGTGTTTTCAGGTCCACCAGGTACCGATTCAGCGCGTTGAGTCGCTGCGCCAGCACCGTCGACACGTAGAAGGCCACCTGCGGATTCGCCTTGAGCAATTCCAAGCTGCCCGTCGCCAGCTTGAAGACGCACTCGTTGACCGCGACGACGGTCGCCGTGGGCGCGCGCCCAAGGATCACCGACATCTCGCCAAAGACCGCCCCGGGTTCTTTTACACGGGTGATCCGCATGCCTTGCTTGCTGACCTCAACCGTGCCGCTGACCAGAAAGAACAGACCCTCGGCGGGTTTGTCTTCGGCGATCACCGTCTCGCCCGCCTTGAAAACGCGTTCAGGCAGCCCGCTGATCTCTGCCTGTATGCCCTCCATCATGCCATGGCCCGGACCCGTCGGCTGCTAGGCCACCACTTTGGCGAGCGCGCTTTGCACCAGCTTGACGAAACTCTTGGCTTCCAGCGACGCACCGCCGATCAGGCCCCCGTCAATGTCGGGCTGCGCCAGTAACTCGTCGGCGTTGGCCGGCTTCATCGAGCCACCGTACAAAATACGAATCTTCCCCGCCGTGGACGCGTCGAACACCTCCGTGAGCTGCGCGCGAATGAAGGCATGCGCTTCCTGCGCGATTTCGGGCGTGGCGGTTTTGCCCGTCCCGATCGCCCAAACCGGCTCATACGCGATCACCACGCTCTCGGCGTCGCTGGCCTTCACGTTGACCAGACCCTCGCGAATCTGACGCCTCAGCACCGCCTCCACCTCGCCGGCTTCGCGCTGCTCGATGGTTTCGCCCACGCACAGGATCGGGCGCAGCGAACTCTCCAGCGCCGCCAGCACCTTCTCGTTGATGAAAGCGTCGGACTCCTTGAAGTACTCCCGCCGCTCGCTGTGACCGAGAATGACGTAGGTCACAAAGAGCTGACGGAGCATCGCCGCCGAAACCTCACCGGTGTACGCGCCCGAGGGCTGCGGGTGCATGTTTTGCGCACCCAGGTTGAGCGTGGTCTCGCCAATGGCTTTGCCGCAGGCCTCCAGCGCGGTGAAGGGCGGGCACACGGTCACCCCCACCTCGGTCTGCTTGCCGACCTCGGCCGCGATGTCGCGCACCAGTTCCGCCCCCTCATCGGCGGTCTTGTTCATTTTCCAGTTACCTGCGATGAGGTATTTTCGGTTCTGTTTGGACATGGGCTGTGGCAGGGGTATCTCGGAACTGGATTAAACACCCTGCGCGCCTTCCCGAAGCAAGGGCAAAATCCCGGCCCGTTTCGACTTCGCCGCAGGGCCGATGCAAAAATGCCTGCCCGGGCGAGGTCGGCGGACCACCCGTTCAGGCCCTGTGCCTCACGCAGCGGCGGCACTTATCCTAGCCGCTCTTGTGGTTGGCCTTGCCAAGGGTCGCCTTGAACGTGTCCAGGTCGAGCCGGCCATCGCCGCAGCCGCCTTTGCCGTCGCGCCGCACGTAAGGCTTGTACTGGTCGGTGATACCTTTCCAGGCGTAGGGGTCCGTGCCCGCGATCATCACGATGTCACGACTGTCCTGCCGCGCCATTGCCCTGCCCTCTTCGTAGCGCCAGGGCAGGTAACTCTCCGCGCTCATGTAGTGGTTGACGAGAACACGCCGGAAACCGCTTTTCGCCTTGTTCGGGAGAGAACGGTGGAGAAGATAGCCATTGAAAAAGACGATCGCCCCGGCGGGCACTTCGACCGGCACTTCGTCATTCTCGGTATAGGGAAAATCGTAGGACTCCTCGGCGCAATCAAAGCGCGGGTCATCGTGCGGATATTGTGGCCAGAGGATACCGGGCTTGTGGGAGCCAGGGATAATCCACAGGCAGCCGTTCTCGACCGTGGCATCGTCCATTGCGATCCAGGCGCCGGCGAGAGAGCGGTCGCGCGTAGGGATGTAATCCTCATCCTGGTGCCAGGCCTGGCCCGGTTTCCCGGCTGCCTTGACGAAGAGCATAGATTGCATGCACTT
>JBHJGQ010000027.1:0-27523 GCA_050331595.1 Opitutales bacterium | reverse complement strand
GCGCGACAACAGCCAGAACTAGGGCCTGCTGCGCCGTCCTTTTCGCGTTGCCCCCCGCACGCGCCCCGACCCCCATGGACTACGCACAGACCAAGGCCTACCTGTACGGGCTGAAGTACCACGGCGCCAAGTACGGCATCGAGCGTATGCAGCTGCTGGCCGAGCGCCTGGACCATCCTGAAAGACGCTATCCGTGTATCCATGTTGCCGGTACA
This sequence comes from Opitutales bacterium, assembly GCA_050331595.1. Classification (GTDB taxonomy): domain Bacteria; phylum Verrucomicrobiota; class Verrucomicrobiia; order Opitutales; family JBHJGM01; genus JBHJGM01. The sequence continues at coordinate 27,308 of JBHJGQ010000027.1, read as the reverse complement.
AACGGCAAGGGCTCGGTCTGCGCCATGCTGGAGTCCGTCGCCCGCGCCGCCGGCCTGACCACGGGCCTGTTCACCTCGCCGCATCTGGTCTTCCTGGGCGAACGCGTGCAGGTCAACCGCGAGGTGCTGGCGCCCGAAGCCATCGCCGCCGAATGTACCCACCTGCGAGCTCTGGCCGAATCCATCGGCGCGGCGAATCCCGACGACCATCCGTCCTTTTTCGAGTTCCTCACCGCCATCGGCTTCCTTCGCTTCGCCCAGGCGAACGTTGACGTGGCGCTGGTCGAAGTCGGGTTGGGCGGTCGCCTCGACGCCACCAACGTCATCGAGCAACCCGCCGCCTCGGTCATCGTGTCCATCGGCTACGACCACACCGAAATCCTCGGCGATACGCTGGAAAAGATCGCGCGCGAAAAAGCCGGCATCATCAAACCGCAGCGGCCTGTGTTCATCGGCCTCATGCCGGTGGAAGCCGAGCGGGCCATTCGCGAAATCGCCGCCTCCCGCAACGCGCCGGTGTATTCAGTTCAGGAGGCGTATCCAAAAGGTCAGGACACCTTTCCGGAAACCGCGCTGGAAGGCGAACACCAGCGCGCGAACGCCGCCCTCGCCCAGCTCGTCGTGCGTACTCTGCGCGATCACTACGCCGCTGCGTGGGCGCAAACTATAACCGACGACGCGATTGCCCAGGGCTTGCGAGCCGTGGAGTGGGCCGCGCGCTGGCAACGCGTTCGGCTGGCAGACGGGCGTCTGCTAATTTTGGATACAACCCACAACGAGCCGGGCGCCACGGTCCTCGCGCCCGCCCTGCAGCGCTTGGTCGAGGAGACCGGGCAGCCGCCGATCGTGATCACCGGGGTGCTGGGCGAAGGCCGCGCCGGCGCGCTTTTTCCCGTTATCGCGCGCTATGCCGAATCGGTCGTGTTGCTGCGCCCGCAACAGCTGCGTGCCTGCACTTTCGAGGCGATGGAAACCGCCCTTCAGCCTGTATTCAAAGGTTTGATACAACGCGGCGAGATGGACGACGTCTTTCCCCGGGAAGGCATCTGCACGGTGGGCCGCCCGGACCAGCCCATCGTGGTGACGGGCTCGCTCTACCTCGTCGGCGAGGTGATGGAGCGCCTCTTCGGCCACGTTCTTCCCAGCGAAAGCCACCTGCAGGACGGCCCAATCCTGCAGCCAACCCCCTGACGCGGCCCGCGCTCAGCGATACCACACGCGCGCCAGACACAGCCCGCGCGCCGGGGCTGTCGGGATTTTTTGAATACGCTTTTTACGTTCCAGGATGGCCGCCAGTTCGTCCGCGGTCAGCTTGCCGCGGCCCACCTCTACCAGCGCACCCGCCAGCGAGCGCACCATCTTGTACAAATAGCCGCTGGCCTCCGTCGTCAGGGTCAGCCCCTTCCCCCGGCGCGTCACCTCCAGGCGCTGTAGGTCTTTGACGGGGTTCTCCGTTTCGTTGGAGCCGTCGCGGCGGCTGGCCCCAAAGGCCGAAAAGTCATGCGCGCCCAGGAGCCGCTGCGCCGCCGCGTTCATGGCGTCGGTATCCAGTTTTCCGATACGGTCGCCCAGTGACCAGCAGTAGCGCAGTTGCGTCGGTGGGGCCTGCCCCTCGTACAACCGGTACACATAGCGCTTACGTACGGCGCTGTAGCGCCCGTGAAACCCCGCCGGCGCCGGTCGCACCTTCCAGATTTGGATCGTTTCCGGCAGCCCGACGCGCAGCGCCCGCTCGAGCTTGCCGACGGGGTGGGGCCAGTTGGGCGCGTCAAAATGAAAGACCTGCCCACTGGCGTGCACGCCGCTGTCGGTGCGCCCGCTGCCGTGAATGCGCACCGGCTTTTTGAAGACCTCGGCCAGCCGCGCCTCGATGTGGTCCTGGATGGTGTTGCCGCCGCGCTGGCTCTGCCACCCCTCAAAGTCCGTCCCATCGTACGAGCACCACGCCTTGAAACGTAGCCCCTGCGGTTTGGATTCGTTAGCCATTGCGCGCCTGCACCGCCTTCATCCACATGCCCTTTGCCAACCGGAGTCAAAGCCCTCTTTGAGCCCACCTTCGACTACGCCGGAACTTCAGCGTGACGTTGTATCCCTCCACGGCGGGCGCTGGGTCAGTCTAAAAACCGAGCGCGTTCCTCGGGAGTGGGCAGGCGACAGGCCTCGGCTCGCCCAAACCACGCGTACCGATTCCGCGCCACCCAGCGATACACCGCATCGCGCCAGGGCCGCGGCACAACCCGCAAAACCCGCGCCGCTTTCCAGGGCCAGCTAAGCTGCCGCGCGACTTCCAGCACCGCGTCCGAACGCACAAACGTCCCCGCCTCGGCGTAATCCCGGCCCGCCGGACGCCAGAGCACGAGCGAGCCATGCTCGCCCACGTCGCGCAATTCCTCCGGCAGGTGTGCGCGCGCGGCTGCTCCCTGCAGCGGCGCCAGCAACAGCCGCCCTCGCCGGTCCAGGCGCAGCACCACCCGCACAGCTGCGTTGCACAGGTTGCACACCCCATCGAAAAACAAAATCGGTTGCTCGACCTCACTCACGGCTAACCCAACTTCGCCCAATCGAGCACCCGGCGCAACTCCCAGCCCAGCCCGCCTTTTGGCTTCGCCTGGGCATGTCATCTGCTATCTCTGACCGTGATGGAGGCCGAAGTAAATGCCGCGTGGATCTTGGCCGGGGGCACTGTAATGGCAGCGTTGGTTACGGGTGTTTTCCTTCTCTACAACCGCCGGAAGGGGCAGCTTGGTGACGAGGACCGAGCGACACTCAAACGCATCGAGCACAAGATTGAACAGCAGCGCCCGGCTGCCGAGGTCAATACTCCGAACGACCTCAAAGCGGAACCGACCCCCCAACAGGCCCAAGCGATCGCGGAGTTACGCAAGGCGCTGGAGACCTACAAGGCCGAGGTCACAGAACTGCGTACCAAGGGCAAGCAGTACGAGGAAAGCCTGGAAGCCCAACTGGCCGAGGCGGATCTGTTCCTGCGCGATGCCAAACACAAGGAAGCGCTGGGCCTTTTGCAGGCACTCCAGAAGGCCCACCCGGACAACCTGGATGCCCTCAACAGACTGGGGCTGGTCCAACTCGAACTGGCGAACTGGACCCAGGCCGAGGCCGCTTTCCGCGCGCTCGTGAAAGCCAACCAAGCCAAGTCACGGGACGACACTCCCGAGCTTGCCACCGCGCTCAGCAACCTGGCCCAATTGCTGAAAGCCACCAATCGCCTGGCGGAGGCCGAGCCGCTGATGCGTCGTGCGCTTTGGATCTACCGTGAGCACGCGCCCAACCCCCTCAACGCTCAAGGCGCTGAAACAAACTACGCCGCCCTCATGGCCAGGCTGGGCCGCGCGTGGCAGCCCGGCGACCCCCTCGAGCCCCTCGACCCGCCCAACCCCACCGAGTAGACGGGTGCGCCGCGGCCAGCGTTCGCCCACCCGCGCCACTTCCTCTTGCCAGCGCCTGACGCCCTTCACACAGTCACGTGCCATGGCTCCGGACCCAAAACCCACAACCACGGACTGATGCATGCCCCAAAGTGACGGAATGAACTGGGCGCCCACCTCCAGCCTGCCCCAGGCGGTGGTGCAGCCGGGCGAATTTGTCTTCGCCAGCGCCTTCTTTGACCACGGCCACATCTACGGCCAGACCAACGGCCTGCGTGAGGCCGGCGGCACGCTCAAGTGGGCCTGGGACCCGCAGCCCGAGCGCCTCAAGGCCTTTTGCCAACAATACCCCGAGGCCCAGCCCGCCACCTGTTATCAGCAGATCCTCGACGACCCCGAGGTGACGCTCGTGGCGGCCGCCGCCATCCCCAGCGACCGCGGCTCCATCGGCATCCAGGCGATGGACCACGGCAAGGACTACCTGACCGACAAGTGCCCCTTCACCATGCTGGGCCAGCTGGCCGACGCCCGCCAGGCCGTGGCGCGTACCGGCCGCAAGTACCTGGTCGACTACTCCGAGTTCACGCACACCGAGTGCTCCTGGTACGCCTGGGAACTTATCCAGCAAGGCGCGCTCGGTGACATCGTGCACATGGCCATCACCGGCCCCCACCGCCTTTCCAAGGCCAAGCGCCCCGCCTGGTTTTTTGAGAAACAGCACTACGGCGGCATCCTGACCGACATCGCCTCGCACCAGTTCTATCAGTTCCTGGTCTACGCCAACGCCGACGAGGGCAGCGTCAACTTCGCTCGGGTGGACAACTTTGCCAACGCTGACAAACCCGAGCTGGAGGACTTTGGCGAGGCCTCGCTCACCCTCGATGCGCTCGCCGGCAAGACCGAGCCCAGCGCCTACTCGCGCGTGGACTGGTTCACCCCCGACGGTCAGCGGGGCTGGGGCGATGGGCGCACCTTCATTGTCGGCACCCAGGGCACGCTGGAAATCCGCAAGTACTTTGACGTAGGCCGCGGCGACAACTCGGTCATGTTCTTCACCAACGCCGAGTCCGAGCAGGTCCTCGACGTCAATGGCAAGGTCGGCTACCCTTTCTACGGCAAGCTGATCCTCGACTGCCTCCAGCGCACCGAAAACGCCATGACCCAACACCGCGCCTTCAAGGCCGCCGAACTCTCCATGCTCGCCCAGCAGCTTGCCGACGGCGGGCGCACGAAGGGGTAAGCTCGCTTCATGCGTACGAACTACAGGCTGTGGCTTCATGGTCTCGTCTGCGTCCTGCTCCTGTGGCAGGGCTCGCTCGACGGCGCTGTACGCTTTGAGGGAAGCTGCAGGTAGGTGGGGTTACGAAAGCAACGTATTGCAGGGACTCAAATATCACGAGCTAATAATCCAAGATATCCAGAGCTCCCTCCCGAAAGATGGGTCGAGTCAGGCGGCGGTCGCCAAGCTCAAACGCCTTCAGGAGTGCTCGCACCAGCTTTTCCTGCAGGGGGAAACTCGCGGCGATACGATCTACGACGCGCCTGCTTGCCTGACAAGAGTCAGCCTGACCCACCAATCCGCGACAATTAACGTCACTCGGCCATGCTCCCCGCCTTCGTCATTGCGAGCGAACGCACTGAGCGCGGCAATCCAGAGGACTGCCGTCGTGTCATGGCCTTTGCGACACGGACAATCCCGGCTTAGCGTCCACCTGCGGGCTTGCCCCCAACCCAGTGCGCAGCACTTGCGTCCCGTGGCGGTCACGCCACCGTCCCGCCGAGGTCACTCGGCTGCGGTCTCAATGAGGCGTAGCTGCGTGGCGCGGAGGTTGTTGGAGCGGCGGTCGTCGACGCGGTCGGCCGGCAGGGCGACGGCCTCGATGCGGGCTCCGTCTTCGTCGGTCAGGGTGGCGCGGTCGAGTTCAAGGATGCGCAAATCCGTCTGGCCGGGGATGAGTTCCTCAAAGAAGAAGGGCACCTCAAGGCCATCGACGACGGTGATCAGCTCCACGTCCCGGAGCGGTTCGGTGCCGCGATTCTGGACGGTGAAGGTGAGCGCCGCCACCGTTTCGGTCGACTCAACCGGATCCACGTAGATGTCGGCGACGGCCGCGTCGAAGATCCCCGGCGTCTCACGCTCGAAGATGGTCTGCGCGTTGACGAAGCCGCCCCCGCTTTGAATGTCCACGCCGGGCGGACCGGTGTCGTTGGCAAAGCTCACGATCAACTCGGCAACGTCCTCGGCGCTGGCGGTGGGTTCCACTTCAAGGATGCGCGCGGCCAGCCCCGACACGAGAGGCGCGCCCGCGCTGCTGCCGGAGAAAAGTGTGGCGTCATCGCCCGTGCCGCCGGCAATCACGCCAACGCCTGGCGCGGTCACATCCAAGCCGACCCCGAAATTCGAGAAAAAGGCGGCCTGCTCGTTCACGTCGGCGGCGGCCACGCTGATCACCTCGTCGTAGGCGGCAGGGTAGAGCAGGGCGCCCGACCCATCGTTGCCGGCGGCAGCGACCAGCACCACATCGCGGTCGGCGGCATAACGCACGGCATCGAGAATCACGGGGCTGTCCGCGTAGGAGCCCAGGCTCATGTTGATAATGTCGGCCCCGGCGTCGACCGCGCGTACGATCGCGTTGGCCAGGGTAAAGGCGTCGCCGTTGCCCTCAGCGTCCAGCACAGGCAGGCTCAGCACGGTGGCGCTTGGAGCCACGCCGTTGATGCCCAGCGTGCCGTTGCCCAGCACCAGCGAGGCGACCGCGGTACCGTGCCCGCCGTCGATGGGGCTGGCCCCCGCGGGTATTGGATCCAGGTACGTCACCTGCGCGCCCTCCAGAGCGGAGTGCGGACCCACCAGCATGTCCAGGACCGCAACGGTCACGCCTGCCCCCCAGCCGGCGTTGTCGCTGGGAACGCCTATGGCGCTCAAGGCGGATGTGCCGAAACTGCCCGCGCCGCTGCCATCGCCAAATTCAGGCAGGTTGGTGTCCTCGGCAAAGGGCGGCAGGAGCACAGGGACGTTCACGAAGGCTTCGGCATCGCGCTGGAACGGTTCGTACCACGGGCCAAATTCATCCGGATCGCCGAGAAGGCGCAGGGTATTGAGGCGGGGCTGCTCGCCCAGAATGGTCAGGCCCTGGCGGCGGGCTTCGGCTAGAAAGGCGTTGTAGGCTTCGCGCGAGGCAAAGCGCAGGAGAACCTCGCCGGGCACCGTGAGGGCCGCCCGTTGCGCTGCCGTAGCGTAGGCGAGCGTTTCGTCGGTCTCAAAGGCGGAACCCGCCCGTGCAGCACTGCCAGCTGCTGCGCCATCGCCGGAGAGCCCGCTCGAGCGTGGCAGGGCGACCGGTTGAGCTTCGGGTGCGCCAGGTTCTTTCATCTGTGTCAGACCCCAGAACAGGACGCCCAGAGCGGCCAGAAACAAGGCGCGCACGATGTACTTTTGTTGCATGCTGTTCAGATGAAGAACCCCGGTTGAGCCATCGCAGTTACACGGGCGCCTCAAACGCTTCTGCCCTCTCAGTGTGAGTCTATCACCGTCTTTCGACCTTTCCGACTTCAATCATAGGCCTTCGATGGGCGCGTTTCAACCCTGCCAAGAAATCGGTTGCGTTGTCAGGCGGCAGGCTCCATTTCTCGCCTTTATCTTTGTAACCAAGCAGACGCAGAGCGCACATGGCAGAAGAACTCATCGGCAACATCCTCGTTGCGCAATCCGGCGGCCCGACCGCCGTGATCAACGCGAGCCTCGCGGGCGCGATTACCGAAGCCCTCAACCACGGCTGCATCGAGGAGATTTACGGCGGCCTTAACGGTGTGCTCGGCATCTTGCGCGAAGACCTGGTCGACCTGGCCGAAGAGTCTCAGCAGACCATCCGTGGCTTGCGCTACACCCCGGCCTCGGCCTTGGGCACGTGCCGCCACAAGCTTAAGCGCGACGCCGAGTACGAACGCATCCTCGACGTCTTTCAGGCGCACAACATCCGCTACTTTTGCTACATCGGCGGCAACGCCTCGATGGACACGGCCAATCGCATCGCCGAACTGGCCACGGCCAAGGGCTACGAACTGCGCGTGGTGGGCATCCCGAAGACCATCGACAACGACCTCGTCGCCACGGACCACTGCCCCGGCTACGGCAGCGTCATCAAGCACATCTCCAAGACCGTCAAGGAGATGTGCCTCGACCACGAAGGCATGGGCCAGCACGATCTGGTCTCCATCCTCGAGGTGATGGGCCGCTCGGCCGGCTGGATCGCCGCCGGGGCCTCCCTGGCCAAGGGGCGCAACCGCCCCGAGGATCCGCCCCACCTCATTTACCTGCCCGAGGTGCCGTTTTCCGAGGAGCAGTACGTCTTCCAGGTCAGCGAAGTGCTCAAAAAGCATCCCTACTGCATGATCGTGGTGGGCGAGGGCCTGGTCGACCCCGACGGCAATTACCTCAATACCGAAGGCGCCGGCACCGACGCCTTCGGCCATAGCCAGCTGGGCGGTGTGGGCGCGTATTTGCAGCGGATCGTGCAGGAGCGCCTGGGCATCAAAGCCCGCTCGGCCACCCTTGGGATTTCCCAGCGTGCCGCCGCCAGTTGTTCGTCACAGACCGACAACGACGAGGCCTTTCTCTGCGGTCAGGCGGCTGTGCGCGAGGCCGTGCGCGGAGTGACCGGCAAAATGGTCACCCTGGTGCGCGGTGAAACCGACACCTACTCCTGCGAGACCGGTCTGGCCGACCTCAGCGAAGTGGCCAACGGCGTCAAGGCGCTGCCCGCCAACTGGATCAACGACGACGGCGTCAGCCTGAATTTCCAGTTCACCAAGTACGCCCTCCCGCTCATTCAGGGCGAGGTCACCGTGCCCTTCGAGAACGGCGTGCCCAAGTTCATCACGCTGGCCCGCAACCGCGTGCAGCGCAAGCTGGGCGACTTCCAGATCGGCTGAGGCAGGCCCCGTTCACCGTCGATAGTGACGGCGCCCGTCATGGCGCGACTTCTGGGCTCTGACATCGCTGGGAAACCGGTCCGACTCAGCCAGCGTTTTTGACGCTCACGGGCGGCTGCGTCGGGGCCTTGCCGGCCAGACGGAACGGCGGACGCGAAGCAGTCATGCGGCGCAGGGCCTCACCCTTGCGGCGGCTGTCTTCGGTCTCCACCGGTTCCGGGATGTCGTCGCGGGCGTAAAACCCTTTCGGCGGGGCCAGCGGGAAGCTCGCATGGAAGCGTGCGCCACCGGTCTCCTGATTTTCAAAGCCGATCGAGCCGCCGTGCGCCTCGACGATCTTTTTGCAGATGGCCAGCCCCAGACCCGTCGACTGCTCCCCACCCGTGGGTCGGTTGGACGTGCGGCCCAGGTGCTTGAACAGCTGGTCCTTTTCGTCCTCGGGGACACCCGGACCCTGGTCGCAGACGCTGAGTAAGAAATCCTCGCCAGCGTCCACCAACTCAACGCGCACCGTGGTGCCCGAGGGCGAGAACTTCAGCGCGTTGGTCACCAGATTGTCCAACACCCGACGGGCCTGCGTGCGGTCACACAGAATCGGCGTGCCTTCCCGGGGCCCGTCGTAGCGAATCTCAATCTTCTTTTTCTCGGCACTGACCTGATGCAGGTTCACCGCGTCGATCACGAGGCTGCAGAAATCCGTTTCGGCAAAATTCAGCGAGATGGCGTCGTTATCCATCAGGGATACATCCAGCAAATCCTTCACCAGGCCAAACATGGCGTCGGCGGCGGAGTGAATGCTGCGCACCATCTCTTTTTGTTCCTTGCTCAACTCGCCAAAGGAGCCGTCCTGCAGAAACTCCGCCAGGCCGCGAATCGCGCCGATCGGGTTCTTCAGATCGTGCGAGACCACGCTCATCATCTTGTTTTTGGCCTGATTGGCTTTTTCCAGATCGGCCATGTTCTGGCGCTGCTGCCGAATCAGGTCGCGCACCTTGAGGTGGGTGCGGATGCGCGCAAGCGCCTCAGGCGGGCGAAAAGGCTTGGTGATGTAGTCGCTTGCCCCGGCCTTGAACCCCTCCAGAACTGCCTTGGTGTCGGAGCGCCCGGTCAGAAAAATGATCGGTACATCCTTCATGCCCGGCAGCTTTTTGAGGGCCGGGCAGGCTTCAAACCCGTCCATGCCCTCCATCAACACGTCCAGCAAAACAATGTCAGGGCAACCGGCCCCCAGGAGCTTCACGGCTTCTTCGCCCGAGGCGGCTTCTTGAACCTCGAAGCCGTTGCCCTTGAGCACATTGTGAATGAGCATGCGCGTCGCCCGGTCGTCGTCGACGAGCAGGATACGGCAAGGCGGGGCCTCGGGGGCAGCCCCGTCGGAAGACGCGGGCAGGGGCGGGTCAGCAGGCATGGCAGCGTTGGAACTGAAAAGTCAGCACCTACAGAATTCGTCCGGTGCTGGTAGCACTTGAGTTCCGATTACCCCGAGGGGACGCCGCAGGTGAGTTGCCCGATAGCCTCGAGCAGGTCCGCCTCGCCAAAGGGTTTGCCCAGAAACTGGCAGTTTTCGGGCAGCTGCCCGACTTCCGCCGGCTCCGCTCCCGACAGGAAGAGCACCGGCAGGGCCTCGCGCACGGAGCGCACCGCCGCCACCAGCTCGCCTCCGGGCAGCCCCGGCAGCTTGACGTCGCAGATCAGCAGGTCGATGGCCTCCTGATTGCGCTTGAATTGTTTCATGCCCTCCACCGCGCTTGAGGCTAGCAGCACGTTGGCCTTTTGCGCGCGCAGAATGCCACCCACCATGTCCAGCAGGGGCTCCTCGTCGTCGATGATCAGGATGGTTTGCGAACCCTCCAGCTCCGGGCTGCTTGCAACGGCTTCGGCACTCCCGACCGGGGGCAGAGCCGAACCGCTCCCGTGCAGCAGCAGGGGCAGTCGCAGTTCGATGACGGTCTGATCTTTGGCCGGGCCCGTGACTTCCACCGCGCCGCCGTGATCGCGAAAGACCCGGTCGAGCACGGCCAGAGCCATGCCGGTGCCCCGCGAGGTCGTCCCTTTGTTAAAAAACGGGACAAAGGCTTCCGCGCCGGCGTCACCCTCGACCAGCGAGAGCGGTGCTTCGATACGCAGGAGCAGGTGCTCGGACTCCAGGATGGCCACCAACTCGACCCTACCGCCGGCTTCCGAGGCATCTGTCAGGCGTCCGCCGAGAAAGCTCAGCAACAGCCGCAGCGAACGCCCCAAGGCGTCGCGGTGCAGGTCCAGCTGCGGCAGGTCGGGTGGAAAATCGGCCTGTAAGCGGGCTCCGCTCGGCAGTTCCTCGTTCACCTCATCGACCAGCGTTTCCAGAAAGGGGCTCAGGGCTACGGGCTCGGGTTCGCCGCGCACGCCGCTGGCGTAAATGCCCAGGTCCGAGACCAAACGGGTGGCCCGGTCGATACTGCGGTTGACCATGCGCAGGACTTCCAGCCCTGCGTCGGTCTCCACCGAGCGTTCCAGCATCTGCGTGCCCAGCCGGATGGTGGCCAGCTGGTTGTTGAGGTCGTGGGCCAGGTGCGAGGAGAAGCCGCGCATGGCTTCGGTCAGGCTCGCATGCGAGGGCGAGGACATGGCGTCCGGTTCACTCATGATGGGTGTAGGTAGCGTCGATTCACGTTGGCAGGGCCCCAACCCGACAGGCTCCATCGAGCCGCCGCGGCGGGTCCGGTTTTCACTAAAATGTACTTCATCGGCGGATCCGGCGTTGCCTGAAATGCGAGATCGCGCCCCACTGTGTGCCCATGGACTTGTTTCGCCGCCACCCCGGTAATCCCATTGTGCAGCCCGGTGGACCCGCGTGGCGGCGGGCGGTCGCATTCAATCCCGCCGTGATTGCCGATCCCGCTGGCGGCTGGGCGCTTCTGGAACGCGTGGCGGGCGGCTTCCGCCCCTTTCATTGCGCCATCGCCCTGCAGCACAGTGCGGATGGCAGACACTTTTCGCAAGTTGGCGACCGCCCCGTTTTCACGCCGGAAATGGCGGGCAGCGTCCACGGCAGCGTACAGGATCCGCGCGTGGTGGCCCTCGACGGCTTATTTTACCTGAGCTTCGCCTTCCGCCCGTACGCCTGGGCCAGCCACCCCACCGGGGTCGGCGTGCCCGAGTCGCATCAGGTCGACTTTCCGGGCTTTTCCGGCAACGACGCCGACAACCAGACGCGCTCGGGTCTGGCCGTGTCCGCGGACCTGCGCACTTGGAGGCTCCATGGCTGGGTGACCGACCCAACCATCGACGACCGCAATGTCATTCTCTTTCCGCAGAAAATCGGCGGGCGCTACGCGGTGCTGCGGCGTCCCTCGACCTTCGTGGGCACGCAGGCCAATCACGCAGCGCACCCGGGCATCCAGCTCAGTTGGTCCGATGACCTCCTTACCTGGACAGACCCGGAGCCGCTCCTGGCAGCCGAACTCCCCTGGGAGGACAACCGCATTGGCGGATCCACGCCGCCCATTCGCACCGAGCAAGGCTGGTTGGTCTTCTACCATGGCGTGCAGACGCTGGACGCTCAGGTGCGCCACGTGTGCTACCGCATGGGTGCCGTGCTGCTGGATTTGGAGGACCCCACCCGCGTGCTGGCCCGTGCCACGCAGCCGCTCTTCGAACCGCAGGCTTATTACGAACGGACGGGGGCCTACATTCCCAACGTGGTCTTTCCCACGTCAGCCTTGCTGCGCGAGGCAGATTTCGACGGCGCAACCGGCGACGCACCTTACATCTGGCTGTACTACGGCGCCTGCGACACGTGCATCGGCCTGGCCTGCGCCCCGCTGAAGGCAGTGCTGGATTGTCTCTAGCGTTGTTGGACGCAATCCGCTCCTGGTATCTTTCGTGCGGCTTCCAAGCGTTCGCGCCGTTGCCGGTTCCGAGTGTGTCGAACGGCGCCACGATCCATCAGCAGGGTACGCGGCCAACCGACCCAAGAAGCGCCTGTGGTTTCTTCCTGGGCCTCATGGGCGTTGCGAAGTTTCTGCCCCACCGAACCCTTCGAGCCAACGCATCGCTTCCGCCCGAGTCCATTTTGTGGTAGAATTCTCCAACAAACACCAACCACCTTTACAATGAACAAAGCCCAGATTGAAGATGCCATGGCCAGTGGCCAGCCGTTCACGATCGTCACCGCAAGCGGCAAGGAATACCTCGTGCCCACCCGCGACCACATCGTCGTTTCGCCGAAGGGGACTTTCGTTCAGGTCTTCGACGATGACGAAGGTGTTTAATCCGTCCCCCTGCTCATCATGACGGCGGTGCACGATACGGGTCCGCAGAGCGGCTAATGGTCCCAAGGCAGGCGGACTTGTACTGGTTCGACTTCCCAAACGTTGAAAGGCTCGAAGATTTTTCCCGGATTCAAGATGCCGTTGGGGTCGAGCGCCCGCTTGACCGCTTGCATCGCCGCAATCTCTGCCGGCGAGTGTTGCAGGTGCAGGAACGGCGACTTGGCCAGGCCAATCCCATGTTCGCCCGTGATGCAGCCACCCAGCCGAACGACCTCGCGCATCAGCGCGCGCACGCCCACTTCCGCTTTTGCCGCTTGTGCCGGGTCGCCGCGATTGAACATCAGGTGCACGTGAAAATTGCCGTCGGCAGCGTGCCCAAAAGTCGGTGTGGCCAGGCCGGTTTCGTCGCGCAGACGCCGCGTGTAGGCCAGCAGCGCTCTGTAGGCCTCCGGCGGCACGACGACATCCTCGTTGAGCTTGGTGTCGCCCAGCGCGAACATCGCCTGGGAGCATTGGCGGCGAGTCTGCCAGAGCTGCTCGGCCTCAGCGGTGTCGGCGGTGTCCCGCACAAAGACCGCGCCCTCGGCCAAAATCGGCTGCAATTGCGCGCGCTGACGCTGGACGGCCGCGGCGTCGCCATCGACCTCCGCCAGGAGCAGGGTCGGCACCGCCGCGCCATCTTCGCGCTCTGTCATCGGGCCATGGCGGGCTTCGATGCAGGCGACGGTCTGGCTGTCGAGGAACTCAAGCACCGATGGGAGCAACCGGGCGGTGGCAATCGTGCGCACGGCCTCGAGGGCGGTGTCTTCGTCGGCGTAGGCGGCGAGAAAGGTGTGGCGTGCTTCGGGTCGCGGCACCAAACGGAATGTGATCTCGGTGATGACCCCGAGCGTTCCCTCGGCACCCACCCAAAGGTCGCGCAGGTTGTAGCCCGAGACGAATTTGCGCAGCGGGGCACCCCACTGAACCGGCTCACCGGTGGGCAGATTGCCTTTGAGCGCGAGCACAGAGTCGCGGGTGACGCCGTACTTGGCGCCGCGCATGCCGCCTGCGTTTGTGCTCACGATCCCGCCCGCGGTTGCATGCTTCTTCGAAGAAGGGTCCGGCGGAAACAACCAGCCGTGCGCTGCCGCCGCCTGGTCGATGGCCTCGACCGTCGCCCCCGGTCCGACGGTCGCCAGGCCAAGTTCCGCGTCGATGCGCAGATGCTTCAGGCCGGAGAGATCCAGGACCCAACCCCCGCGTACCGGCGAGGTTGCCCCGGTCGTGGCCGAGCCGGCACCGCGCGCGGTGATCGGAACGTGGTGAGCATTGGCCAGCTCCAGGATGGGCTGTACCTGCTCCGCCGCGTGCACTCGCAAGACCGCTTCGGGCATGAACGACAGTCGCGCGTTGTCCAGCGAGGCCTGGAAGCGGTCCGTCTCGCCGGTGCGGATCTCCAGATCGGGCCGACGCTGGCCGAGTGCCTCCAAGGCATTTTGGGTGGACGAAAGCATCGCTTATGGGGTGTTCAATACAAGGTTAAGCCTTGCCTGAAATTCTTCAATGCAAGCGCAAGATCTTGTCAGTGGTGGCGGTGTGTGTCAGTCCGATTTTGTGGCAGCAAAAAATCCCCTTGGTTCGCCGGAGGATCGCCCTCCCAAGATTGCGCCCGCGTCGGAGTCGCGCGCGCCGGTGGCGGGTCCCGATCCGCGGGCACAGGCCATCGAGGAACGCTACCGTCGCAGCGACGTGCCGGTGAAGCGCTCGGGTAATGCGGTGCGAACATTGAGTTTGCTGCTGCTGTTCATGGGCGCGCTCGGTCTGGTAGGCTACATCCTCTGGCAGCGAGGCATCTTTGACGGGATGATCGAAGGCGTAGCGGAGGTCGCCGAAGACATGCAGGCCTCGATCGGTGGGCCCATGATCTATTCGGCAACAGCCCGCTTTGATGCGGTGCAGGCTTCCGTTGACCCCAGCGTCCAGCCTGAGGCTTTGCTGGTGCAGCGGCCTCCGAAAGCGATACAAGATCACCTGAAAACGCAGATTGACCTGTTGCAAGCAGTTGTTGAATCGAGTTCCGCAATGGCACGCTCATCTTCGGGCCGGCCCCGGCTGCAATTGCCTGCACCACTCGAAAACCCGCGTGGAGAGATGCGCCATGTCGTCTACAGCCGGTACGTGGAGGCCGCGGCGAAAGTCCAGGGACCGGAAGCCCTGACGCGATTAGAAGCCATGGCGAAAGATATGCTGGAGGATAAACGGATTTTTGATCAGCGGGTGGCCAACAACCCGGCTGCGGATCCGGTGCTGGTGAACGCCGACCGACTCTCCTCCGAGTGGATTTCGGAGGCGCTGAGATTGATGGCGCGTTACCACGAAGACTTGATGGGGCTGGATGCCCATGAAGCCCGAAGCCGCTTTGAAGCGGCACAAAATGACTGGCGCGCATTTCAGACATTTGAAGCGGTGGAACTGCGGCGTTGGATTGAAACCAACGTGATTACGCAAGGAACACTGTTGGCTGACGGAAGCTTTCGACTGGTCGGTCCTAATGCGATGGCGCTGGTGCGGCTGCAGTTGAGCAACGGCGACCCGGTCTACCTTTTCGAGCAGAGTGCTGTGAAAGGAATCGAGCTAAGGCGTGATCTGAGCCTTTCGCCCGTGACTCGGAAGTCGGTTCCAGAATCCGAGGTTCCCCCTGCCCCGTCGACCTAACGCGCACACTTTTTTCTGGAGTCGAACGGATGCGCCAAGCCAGAACACTCAGCCATGCTTTACCGCGGCGCTGCGAGCCATGGAGTGAGTGTGCTCGTCTGAGCTTTCGGGCAGCAGGTCTGCCTAGCAGTTGCGTGAATGGCGTGCGCGGCAGAAGCATCGCAAATGACAGGGTGCAGTCCTGATGCAATCTTTTAGCACGGCACAGTGTTACGATTCATTGATCTTGCCGATTTTGGGTGAGTCCGGCAGTTCTGCCTTGTGCCCCGGAAAAATCCACTCGGTTCACCCGGAAAGCCCCCGCGGCTTTCGACTCCCTCCTCTGAACCTGATCCGGAGTCGGCTCCAGAACGGGAGTCGCCGTCCAGTGCATCGATGGAGCCCCTGCCTCCGCCCAAGGGCTCGGGCGGTCGCACGCTGATTCTGGTATTGGTTTTTTTGGTAAGCGTAGGCGCAATCGCTTATTCGCTTTGGCCCACGGAGGCAGACGATTCCAAGGGCGAGTCGGAATCGAAGACGGCCTCGCAAGCCGAATCCGCCTCCAAGGTTGACGCTCATATTCTCACAAATGAAACTGCGGCGCAGCAGGACGCTGAGGCAATCGAAACACCGGCGGTTGAGCCAGTAACCGTGGCCGCGAATGTGGAAGTCCAGGCGACTCAGACGACATCGCATACCGTCGCGAACTCTTCGGCGTACGCGCATACGGGCCAGGCAAGTTTCGGAGCCATGGATGGGTTCCTCGACACCAGCTTTCAGCCCGAAATCGTGCTGGTTCCGATTATTCCTTACGAAGAGAAGGAGATCCTGTATCGGGAAACGATGACAGTTCGCTCATTGATGAGGCATTATGGACTGCGACAAGAGCTACTTTCAGATTTGCCCGAGATCGAATTACCGCCCCCGGCGGTGAATGAGCGTGGCCGCATGCGGAATGTGATTTATCGCCGCTATACCGATGCCATTCAAGCGTTGGGAACGGGGGAACGCGTCACTCAGCTTGAGCAATTGCTCGAAGAGATGAACGTGGATCTGGAAAACATGAAGGAGCGCGTGGCTCGGAATCCAAGCTCGGACCCCGTACTGGTCAACGACGAACAATTGACGGTGGATTGGCTGTTGGATGCCATTCGTTCGCTGAGCCGACAGCGTCTGTTGGTTGCCAGACGTGAGCAGGCCGCACTTGCCCAGACACGTGCCTTTGAAGTGGCTCAAGCAAATTGGCAGAATCACCTCGAATCGGGTGCCCAGATTCTTCATTCTTGGATTGTCGAGAATACGCTTGCTTCACAGTTATTGCGAGCTGACAACAGCTTTACGATCGTAGGCGACAAGCGGCGCGATATCGTTCTACTCAAGCTCAAACTTAAAAATGGAGCTTTTGTTTACTTGCCAGATGAGGATGTCGTGGTCGAACGTCCGAAAATTTCGGACCTGCGCCTAATCGTCACGACCACTTCCAAGGTCAACTGAAATGACTCGTGGTCTGCGGAGATTCAGCTGCGGAGCAACGCCGAATACTTAAAAGCAAGGGCTCAGGTCGCTTTGGGTTCAGCCCTTGTCGAGGTGTTTTTCGACGGTTTTGGCCAGGCGCTGGAATTCGTCTTTAAGCAGCGGGTAGAGTGCGCGGTAGTGGCGATAGAAATCCTCGTAGGCAATGGCATCGCCCTCAGGGGTGCCGGCGGGTTCTTCACGAATGGTGCGTTTGCAGGCTTCGGCGACGGAAGGGAAGACGTCGGCCCCCACGCCGGCCAGCAGACAGGCACCGAATGCGGCACCTTCCGTCACATTGACCGTGGCGATGTCGACCTGGAAAATGTTGGCCAACAGGTGCCGCCAGAAGGGGCTGCGCGCGCCGCCGCCGGAGGCAATGACCTTGGACGGGCGAACGCCCAACGTGCGCATCAGCTCGAGAGAATCGCGCAGGCCGAAGGTGACGCCTTCGAGGACCGAACGCGTGAGGTGAGCCTTACCGTGCCGCAGGGTGAGCCCGAAGAACACGCCGCGTGCGTTCGGGTCGGGGTGCGGGGTGCGTTCCCCCGAAAGGTAGGGCAGAAAGAGCAGACCTTCGCAACCGGCGGGTGCCTGCCGGGCGGCTTCGTCGAGGAAGGCGTAGGCGTCGGTGCCGGTATCTTTCTCACGGCGCATTTCTTCCTGGCCCAGATGGTCACGGAACCACTGATAGGAGCCCGCGGCCGAGAGCATGACACCCATCAGGTGCCATTCGCCGGGCACGGCTGCGCAAAAGGCGTGCAGGCGGCCTTCTTCCTCGACCCGGAACTGCGAGGAATGCGCGAAGACCACGCCGCTGGTGCCGAGGGTGCAGGAAACCAGTCCCTCGCGGACAATGCCGGAGCCGACGGCCTGGGCAGCTTGGTCCCCACCGCCGGCCA
Organism: Opitutales bacterium; assembly: GCA_050331595.1. GTDB lineage: Bacteria > Verrucomicrobiota > Verrucomicrobiia > Opitutales > JBHJGM01 > JBHJGM01. The sequence continues at coordinate 9,647 of JBHJGQ010000027.1, read as the reverse complement.
CGATGGGCGTGCCTTCGAGCAAGCCGGTAAGTTCGGCGGCCTGGCGGGAGAGGCGGGTGGAGGCCTCTGTGGACTCGGTGACGGTGGCCAGGTGCTCACGGGTGATGCCGCAGGCTTCGAGCATTTCTGGCTCCCACTGGCGTTTGCCGACGTTGAGCAGGGACATGCCGGAGGCGTCGGAGACGTCGGTGTAAAACTCGCCGCTGAGGCGGTAACGCACGTAGTCCTTGGGCAGGAGGATTTTGTCGCACTGCTCGAAGACGTCGGGTTCGTTGGCGTGAACCCAGACAATTTTGGGCGCGGTGAAGCCAGGGAGGATCGGGTTACCGGTCAGCTCGAGGACTTTCTTGGAGCCGACCTTGAGGGTAAGGCGCTGGCACTGTGCGGCGGTGCGCTGATCGTTCCACATGATGCAGGGGCGCAGCACGTTGCCCAGGGCGTCGAGCATGACGAGCCCGTGCATCTGACCAGACAGGCCGATGCCGGCGATGTCGCGCGGGGCGACGGCGCTGGTCTGCAGGATTTCGCGGATGGCGCTGAGGCAGGCCTGCCACCAATCCAGCGGGTCACTTTCGGCCCACAGAGGGCGCGGCGTTTGGAAGGGGTATTCAGGTTGGGCCGTGGCGATGACCGTGCCTGTCTCGTCGATCAGCACCGCCTTCAAGGAGGAGGTTCCCACGTCCATGCCCAGCAGATAAGTCGGCATCGGGTCACGTTTGAGGCTGGCGTGGAAGTTGGAAAGGCTTTTTTGTCCAATGAGGGTTCTCGCACCGCGTATGAAAAGTGCTACAAATTTAAGTTAAATGGACGTAGCAGATGATTTTTTAATATTGCCATTAGGCTCCCTACTGGCGGACTACGCCGGTCTGTGGGTGGTTCTGGCGGGCCTGTTGCTCTTGTGGCCGGCGGATTTGCTCGCACGCTGGCTGATGTGGAACCGGGCGTCGACGATGGCGGGGGTCTTGTGCGTGCTGCCGGTGCTGGCGATATTGGTGCAGGTGGCGCCCTGGGAAGGAGGCGCGGACGAAGCTATCGACGATTCCTCGCAAGCCCGTGAGCGGGACCGTCAGCGCAGCGACAGCCGACCGGAGCGTCCCCGGCGGGCGGACTCCGGCGGGATTGGCTTTGGCCGTGGGTATGAGGCTGTATGGAACTTTGACGCCGAGCAGGCTCAGGAACTGGAGGCGGAGTTGCGGGGAAACAAGCTGCGCGCGTTTCTGGTGAATCCGCCGGAGGAGGTACGTCCGGTGCGTTATTTTTCCGAAGCGGCCAGAGCGGCGAAGGTTCCGGCGCGGGCGTTTTCGCGGAGCGTGCAGGCATGGACTAATGCGCAACTGGCCGACGATGCGACGCCCCGCGTGGAGCGCGCGCGTGCGCTGCTTGTTTACGGCAAGCGAGCCCAGGCGGCCGAGGAAGCCGGACTGGCCGCCGAAGACGACGATGCTCTGTGGGCCGAGGCCAAACTCTTGGAGGGCGATGCGTGGCTGTTGGAGGGGCAGTTCGAGAGCGCCTTTCAGGCGTTCAATGAGGGCCTGGATTTTCCGCCGGGTCCGCTGACGCCTCAGGACGTGCAGGGCTTCTTGCTGGGCCGGGCATCGGCCGCTCGCGAAGTGCTGGTGCAGGAGACAATGCCCGTCGAACAGAAACTGATGTACCTGAAACAGGCGGCGGAGGACTATGCCGAGTTGGCGAAGACCTGGGAGCCGGACCAGATTCGCGAAGAGGCGCAGTCATGGGTTTCGGCGGCGATGTGCCGGTACGCGCTGGCCACGCTGACGGACGCGTCGGAGGCCAAGGTACCGCTGCTGGAGCAGGCGATCGATGGGTTTCACGAGGCCTTGCGGCTACATCCCCAAGAGTTGCGCCCGATGGATCACGCCTGGGTCCGCTACTCGCTGGGAGAGGCCCTGTTGGGCCTGCACTACGCGGTCGACGCGAGCGGTGATGCGACGGGGATCGCCTTGGAGGCCGTTGAGCATCTGAAAGCGGCGCTGGCAACGTACGACCGCAGATCGGCGCCCTACCTGTGGGGCAACGCGCAATTTTATCTGGGCGGTGCTTACGGCGCCGCGGCCAGCGAGACGCTGGACCCAATCGACGCCGAGGCTTACTGGTTGCAGGCGCTGGCCGCCACGGAAAGCGCGTTGACGGTGTACGGCCGGCGGGTCGATGCCTTTCGCTGGGCGCAGTTGCAGAGTCATCGCGGAACGGTGACGCGTGCGCTGGCGCAGCTGACGCCGGACCGGGCCGAGGAGGTTGTTTACTTTCGCGAAAGTGCCTTGGCGCTGCGCCGCGCATTGACCATCTGGACGCGTGGAGCCGCGGCGGAGATGTGGGCCAGTACGCAGGTTTCCCTGGGCCTGACGTACCAGGCTCACGGACTGTTCCTGGAGGAGGGCTCGACCGAATCGGATATGCTGCTGGAGGCGTCGGTGGAGGCCTTTACGCAGGCACTGACGGTCTTGACCGAGACGGAGCATACCGAGGAATGGGCGAACACGCAGGGCGCCCTGGGCACCAGTTACGAAGCGCTGGGCTTGCGGGCCCAGGCCGACCGCTGCTTCGAGCATTTCCGCCGGCACAACCCCGGCGAGCGCCTGCCTACCGGCCCTCTGGCCGACGACGACGCGGTGCTGGATATTTAAGCGTGGGTTAAGGCAAGACCGTAAAATCGATCCACAGATTTGGGAGATTTGCACAGATTGAGGCGGTCCTGTGCCCTCCACCGCTGGAAACCGGTCAGTTCGAATACGACTCGCCGAAGCTCGAGACACTGAGCCCCGAAATTCAACAATAGGCCTCGTTTTAAGCCGCTGGCTTTCAGGTAATTCAGCATTTGTCCGAGGTCTGCATCACTCAGGGCCAAGGTCGCTTTGATCTCAACAATCACTGATTCAAGGCAGATAAAATCGGCCCTGTAGTTGGCGTTGAGCCTCGCTCCCTGATAGAAAACAGGAAGTTCGCTCTCGTGGCGTACGGCAATGCCACGGCTCTGGAATTCAATCACGAGTGCTTCGTGGTAGACCCACTCTAGAACACCGTGCCCCAATTCCCTGTGGATCGCCATGGCGGCTCCAATAAGGCTGTGGGTCTCCGGGTCTGCGCTCGCCGATACATGGCAACAATCTGTGAGGATCTGTGAACTCTGTGGACCGCGTCCGCACCCTACTTGAGTTGTCGAATCTTCATGCCGACAGGCTCGCTACGCGCGCGATTTGATGGAGCCTGGCAGCCTAGCGGATGTAGTCGTTGAGGAGGTTTTCGAAGCGTTCCTGGCGGCCGGAGGCGGGGATCGGGTCAGGGTTGTTGAGGGCCCATTGCTCGAGGTCGGCGAGGGAGGCCTGGCCGGCGTCGATCTTTTTGCCGAGGTCGTCCTGCCAGGTGGCGTAGCGTTCTTTAAGCATCTGCTCGAACGATCCGTCTTCCTTGATTGTGGCGGCGATTTTCAAGCCGCGGGCAAAGGCGTCCATGCCGCCGATGTGTGCGTAGGCCAGGTCGACGGGTTCATAGGATTCGCGGCGGCGCTTGGCGTCGAAGTTGAGGCCGCCGGTCTTGAAGCCGCCCATGTCGATGATGGTGGCAGCGATTTGGGTGGTCAGGTAGATGTCGGAGGGGAACTGGTCGGTGTCCCAGCCGACGTTGGGTGTGCCCTGGTTGGCGTCGAGAGAGCCGAGCTTGCCGACCGAAGCGGCGGTGACGAGGTCGTGCCCCATGGTGTGGCCGGCCAGGGTGACGTGGTTGGTCTCCAGGTTGAGCTGGAAGTGCTCCCAGAGGTCGTAGTGCTTGAGGAAATACAGGCAGGTGGCCGCGTCGTAGTCGTACTGGTGGGTGGTGGGCTCCTGGGGCTTGGGCTCGATGTAGAACTGTCCGGTGAAGCCGATCTGCTTTTTGAAGTCGACGGCCAGGTGCAGGAAGCGCGCGAGGCGGTCGAGTTCGGCGGGCATGTCGCTGTTGATGAGCGAGCCGTAGCCCTCGCGCCCGCCCCAGAAGGTGTAGCCGAGGCCACCGAGGCGATGGGTCACCTCCATGGCTTTTTTGACCTGGGCACCGGCGTAGGCGTAGACGCGGGCGTCGGGCGAAGTGGCCGCGCCGGAGTGATAGCGCGGGTGCGCGAAGAGGCAGGCGGTGCCCCACAGAAGCGTCTTGCCGTGGGCTTTTTGGAGTTCCTCGAAGGTGTCGGCAACGGCGTCGAGGTTCTTGTTGGTCTGGGCGAGGGAGTCGGCCTCGGGGGCGATGTCGCGGTCGTGGAAGCAGTAGAAGTCGATGCCGATCTTGTCGAGAAAGTCGAAGAAAACGCGGGCGCGGTTCTGGGCGTTTTCGACGGAGTCGGAGCCGTCGTCCCAGGGAAATTGCGCGGTGCCCACGCCGAAGGGATCGTGCAGCGGGTTGCGCATGCAGTGCCAGTAGGCCGCGCCAAATCGCAGCCAGTCCTTCATCGGGCGGCCGAGGACCACGGCATCGCGCTCGTAGTGCTTGAAGGCAAGGGGGTTTTTGGAGTCGGGTCCTTCGAAGGGAATTTTGGCGGGGAGGTCCGGGTAGGTGGTCATAGCGGTGGCCTTTGGCGAGAAGTTAAAGCGATGAACGGAAAACCTTCACGCTGTGGCGGCCATGCCGGGGATGGCAAGGCGGAAGCGGGCGGGGCCTACCGCGGGCGGGGATATGGGAGCAGCTTGAGCCCGGGGATGAACCTGTAATCGCGCTGGTTCTTCGAAAGCAGGAAAGCCTCCGCCGTGAGCACACTCGCTGCGATCAGGGCGTCGTCGATCCGCAGGTTGTGGCTGGGTCGAAACGTCTTCAGCAGGTCGACCGCGGCGCGGCTCGCTTCCAGACCGACGTGGACACTTGTGAAGTCCGCCAGAAACGTCTCGAGCGCCGCGAGTTCCGTTTTGTTTCGGCAGCAGACGATAAGCTCCATCTGCGTGATGACCTAGATAGATGCTTCTTCCGCTTGCTGTCGCAAAGTGTCCAGATGTTGGCGTGCCGTAAGTTCACCCCTGCCAAAATGGATCAGAACATCCGTATCGACGAAGGTCACGGTCGAAGCGGCCGGTCGTTCCAATCGGACTGACGCAGATGGCGAACGAACTCTGTGGAATGTGTAAGCGCATCATGGTCGCTTCAAATTCCAAAGAACTCCGCTGCCGCCTTGCCTTGAATCTTTGCCGAGCCTGCTTCGCAGGCCGCAATCAAGTCGACGTAATGCTCAAGCTGCTCGCGCGCACTGAGCGAGCGTTTGGTAATGCGTTCTGGGAGTTCGTCAGGTGCCCTAATCTCGGGATGAAGTAAGCGATGTGCTGCGTCAACGGGCTACAGGCTGGGTTCGGGGGCGTAGGCGGCGGCGTTGGGGAAGCGCGTACGCCAGGGTGCCAGGGAGTTCAGGAAGGTGTCGGTTTGCTCGCGGGCCAGGCCGACGAAGTCTCGGTTGTCGTCCAGAATGGATTGCAGATCGGCGGCGGAGAGCTGGAGGCGATCGTCGCGTGCGAGGGCGTCGAACAAGGGGTTTAGAGTGGCGCCTTCGCGCAGGGCCTGAGCGGCGTTGAGGGCGTGTTGCTTGATGGCCTCGTGGGCGGTCTCGCGGCCCACCCCGGCTTTGACCGCCTGCATGAGGACGCCTGTGGTCAAGAGGAAGGGCACCTGCCGGTTGTACTCCTCGGTGATGGCGCGTTCGAAGACCTCCAGCTGGCCGAGGACAGTGAGGAAGGTCTCGAGCAGGCCGTCGAGGGCGAAGCAGGCGTCGGGCAGGGCGACGCGCCGGACAACCGAGCAGGAGACATCGCCCTCGTTCCATTGGTCGCCGGCCAGCCCCTCGGCCATGGTGAGGTAGCCGCGCAGGATGACGTGCAGGCCGTTCAGGCGTTCGCAGGAGCGCGCATTGACCTTGTGCGGCATGGCAGAGGAGCCCGTCTGACCCTTGGCAAAGCCCTCGCTGACGAGACCCTGTCCGGACATGAGCCGCCAGGTTTTGGCGAAGCTGGCCGGGGCACTGCCGAGGGCGTAGAGGTGGCTGAGGGCGAGGCAATCGAGGCTGCGCGGATAGACCTGACCGGGCGTTTGCAGCAGGGCGTTGAAACCCAGCCCGTCGGTGACGGCGGCTTCGTAGGGGGCGACTTTTTCGAGTTGCTGGTCAAAGAGGTTGGCGGGGTCAGTCTGGGTGCCGACGGCGCCCTTGAGCCCGCGCAGTGGGTAAGGCTCGATGAAGGCGTCGAGACCTTCGAGGGCCAGTCGCAGCTCCTCGCCCCACATGGCGAAGCGCCGGCCCAGGGTAGTGGACTGCGCAGGGACGTTGTGGGTGCGCGCGGTCAGCCGGAGTTCCTTGAAGGCTTGCGCCTTCGCACCCAGTGCGAGCAGCGCGGCCACGGCTTTTTCCCGGAGCAGTTGGAGGGCCGCGCGCAGGAGGAGTTGCTCGACGTTTTCGGTCAGGTCGCGGCTTGTCATGCCCTGGTGGATACACTCGAAACCGGCCTGCGCGTTGAACGATTCGATGCGCGCCTTGACGTCGTGGCGGCTGATGCGTTCGCGGCGCTGGATGTCGTCGAGGTCAACCTGTTCGAGTTGGGCGGTGTAGGCTTCGATCGCGCCCTCGGGGATGGCGATGCCATGGTTCTTTTGGGCGTGGAGGACGGCCAGCCAAAGTTGGCGTTCGCGCACGATGCGTCCGACGGGGGACCAGAGGTGGCGCATGGCCTTGGAGGCGTAGCGCTGGGCGAGGATGTTGGGCAGAGCGTCCATGGGCTGTCAGCGGTCAGTTTCGGTGCAAGGCGGGGGTTCGAGCCAGCCCGAAATGGGCGCGGTGATTCTCTTGAAGACGCTGGGTCCGGGCCTTGCCTCGGGCGGTGAAGGTGCCTACAAGGCTGTCATGAAGAAGTTGCTCGTGATCGGAGGCGGCGGCCTGTTGGCGATTGTTTTACTGTTGGGCATTGGGGGCTGGGCCTTCCTGAATTTCTATCTGGACCCCTTGCTGAAGTCGGCGGTGGAGGACTACGGGCCGCGCTACACCGGTACGCCGGTGACGGTCGACAAGGTCAACCTTTCGCTCCTGTCCAAGGAGGGTTCGATCGAAAAGTTTTTCATCGGCAATCCCGAGATCTTTACCGAGGACGAGACGCTCTTTCGCGTGGACCAGGTGGAGCTGGCGGTGGACCCCTGGAGTCTGACCGGGGACGTGGTGCGCATCCACAAGCTCACGATCAAGAATCCCTACATCACCTTTCTGGAAGTCAAAGATCCCGAAACCCGCCAGACGCTGAACAATTTTACGGTGGTCCAGGAAAACGTCGAGAAGGCCTCGGGGGGCGCGCAGGCACCTTCTGAAACAGGTCCGGGCGAGACCGAGCAGGAGGCGCCGGCCCCTGCCGAACCGGCACCGGAGCAGCGCATCATCATGGATGTGTTTGTGCTGGAAGGCGCGCGTGTGAAAGTAAAGACGCCACTGATGCCGGAGGCGGCCGAGATCACCGTGCCGCGCCTGGAAATGAAGAACGTAGGCGGGGAGACGGGCGTGACCCCGGATGAGTTTACCGAGATGATCACCGAAGCGATCATGGCCGACGTGGTCGTGCAGATCATCGATCAGATTCCGGGCCAGGTGATTGCCGGCATCGGGCAGCTGGCCGACACGCTGGGCAGCGAGGTGGGCGATAAGGCGATGGCCGCATACGGCAAAATCGAGGACCTCACCGGGGCCGCGCTCGACCGTGCCACGGAGGCCCTCGGCGAAGCCGGAGCGTTGCTGGAGGAAGGCACCGGTCGGGTCAACGAAGCACTTGGGCGCCTGCCCGGCTTTGGACGCGGCGGTTCGAACGAAGACGAGGAGTAGACGTTTTTCGGCGACGTGGGTGGAGGCGGTTGCCGCGTTACGGTTGCGTCGCTGTGGACGTCGTGGTTCTGAACGCTCGCTAAGGGCTGGGCGACGATCCCCAGTGCCGCAGACGGTAAGCGCGCGGGGGCAAGCCGGTGTGACGACGCACCCGCCGCGAAAAGTGGTAGGGCGTTTGAAAGCCGCAGCGCGCGGCGATTTCGCCCACGCTCAATCCGGTTTGCTGTAGCAGGCGACAACCTTCCTGCAGGCGGACTTGCCAGAGCCGCTGCACGGGCGTGGTGTGGAGGTGCTGCTTGAAGAGGCGGATGAGGTGGGTGCGGCTGACGCCCGCGGCGTGGGCGATCGAAGCCAGTTCCAGCGACTCGGCGAAGTGGCCTTGCAGGAACGCCTGCGCTTTCGTCACCGGCGTGGGCAGGAGCGGGGCGGCGACCTCCTCCAGACCCGCTTGGAGAAACGCCTCGGAGAAGGCGGCGCGTGCGAGGTCGTGATACAAACGCTCGGCGGCACCTGCTAGCGGCTGGGGCACGCCCAGCGCCAGGGAGGAGAGCTGGAAGAGGCGCTCGGAGGCTGTGAAGACGCAGGGGAGGGCCAAAAGGCGCTCCTTCAAGCTGGGCGGAGGCGCGAAATTGAGGGTGTCGATCCAGCCGTGACGCGTTTGTTCGCGTGTAGAAAAGGCGATGCGATAGGTGTGCCCGGGCAGGAGGAAGCAGGCTTGATGTGCCCTGAGGGTGAATGAGTGCCTCTCCGACGCAAAGGTGGCTTGCCCATGGTGAAGGAAGACCGTCTGGAACCATTGCTGGCGCCGTGGCCCAAAGGTGCCGGATTTCTGGTAGACAACATCGCCGACGAAAAAAGCGGTATCTTCCGGGATGATGTGCATGTGGGATATGTTTTTGAGCCCTGAGGCCATTGTCAAACCGGGTCCTTCAGGCTATCATCATTGCTTCACAATCCTAACAGCATCGGTTATGCAAAGCGCAGACATATCAGTGAACCGTCCCGGCTATTTTACGCGCGGAGAACTTGGCGAGGCCTCGAATGCGTTTTACCGCGAGCAGGGCTTCCTGGTGGTGGTCGACGCGGTCGCAGCGGATGAGGTCGACGCGATGCTGGCCGAAACGGTCGCCATCTGCCGGGGGCAGCGCGGCGAGGTTTATCTGGAATCGCACGAGGCGGTGGACACCGATTACGCCGACCTCGACGATGACGCGGTCATTCGCCAGTTTTTGTGCCTGCACCAGCCGCACAAGATTTCGGAGGTGATGCGGCGCAACCTTGGCCATCCCGCGATTCGCGAGGTACTGACCGGGGTGATTGGACCCAACGTAAAGTGCATGCAGTCGATGCTGTTTGTGAAGGCGGCGGGCAAACCCGGGCAGGCCTGGCACCAGGACGAGGATTACATCCCCACACGTGATCGCTCGCTGGCGGGCGCGTGGATTGCGCTGGACGATGCGACGGTCGAGAACGGCTGCCTGTGGATTCTGCCCGGTTCGCACCGGCACGGTATTTTGTGGCCGCAGTATCCGCACGCTGACCCGCGCTTCGACTGCGCGGAGGAGGCCTACGACTTTCCGTACCGTGACGAGGACGCCGTTGCGGTGGAGGTACCGCGCGGGAGCATCGTCTTTTTCAACGGATACCTGCTGCACCGATCGTTGCCCAACCGAGCCCGTGGCGGCTACCGGCGCGTGCTGGTCAACCACTACATGAGCGCTCAGTCGCTACTGCCCAGGCGCCCACCCAAGGAAGGCGAGGGCATGGGCATCGCCGACTACCGCGACATTGTGATGATTGCAGGCAATGATCCGTATGCGTGGAAAGGTAC
>JBHJGQ010000026.1:0-18582 GCA_050331595.1 Opitutales bacterium | reverse complement strand
GCAAACCAACCTCGCAATCCAGGCAGTTTCGCACTGCACGCGCCGGTCCCTCTCAGGATCGGGTTTGAGGGCAAGCCCACTCGCTTGCGCACCCCCACGGGCTTACCCCCCAACCAGGTGCGCCAGCACCTGCGTCCCGTGGCAGTCATGCCACAAAGCAGTCCCTGAGCCTGATGCAGTCCAGCAAACCAACCTCGCAATCCAGGCAGTTTCGCACTGCACGCGCCGGTCCCTCTCAGGATCGGGTTTGAGGGCAAGCCCACTCGCTTGCGCACCCCCACGGGCTTACCCCAACCAGGTGCGCCAGCACCTGCGTCCCGTGGCAGTCAGGCCACACGTCATTGCGAGCACACCCTTCGTCATTGCGAGCATGCCCTGAGCGAAGTCGAAGGGGCGAAAAGCACCGTCGCTATCCAGGCGAGGTCCTGAGCGCTTCGTCCAAAGAGCGAAGAACCTCCCAATCCAACCCATCAAAGCCGGGCCGAAAAAACTTTGGCCCCTCAGCCCGCTTCAACACAGCGATTCTCACGCTGGCAAAATTTTCTCACCATCCTAACACGGCTACCCAACCTATCATTTGCGCTGTCACATCTTTTCCGCTATCCTCTGCACATCGTCCAACCCCCCTCGCCCCGCCAACACCAACCCGAATCAACCAAGAACCAAGAACAGGGAACGAGCCACCAACAACCGACAACAACCCCCGTTTGAACCACAGAGTCACAGAGCACGCGGAGACCCGCCACGCCCCTACCCAAACGCAGCACACCGCCCCATCCCCCAAACAAAGCCCCGTGCACAGAGACAGAGCAGCGTGTGAGTGAACCGTGAGACGTAGGACAACCCATCCCTCAAACCGATAGCTGCGGCAACGCGCCTCCGCCCTCTGTGCCTCTGTCGTTCAAACCACAACCACACTCTACCCAAACGCTCAACCCCCTGTAGCCTCTTCGCTTCAGCTTAGCGTCTCGTTTCTGGTTTCTAGCTTCATCCACTCATCGTGCCCCCCACCGACACCCACCTCCTCGGGCCCTTCGTTCTCGCCATCCTCGCCCTCCTCGCCGGCTACCTCGGCATCCTCCGCATTCGTGAGTTCTTCACCGAAAAGCCCGACCCCAAGCTCACCTACGCCACGCGCTCAGAACTCGAGAAAACACGCAACCGCATCGAAACCCTCCAAGCCCAGTCGCGCACCGACATCGAGCGCCTTCGCACCGAATTTCAGTCTGAACACATCGAGATGAATCGCCGCCTCACCAGCCACGCCAGCAACACCCACGCACTCATCCAGAAAAACGCCGAGCACGTCGCCGCCCTCATCGCGCAAACCCAGGCCATCTCCCAGCGCCTCTCCGAACTCGCCCTCAAAACCGACCGCATCCTCCAACGCCCCCCCTGCCGTCACCCCAACACCTGACCCGACCCCTGAACGCAATCTTCTCCCAACTCCTTTCCCAACAACCAAAGCCCCACCAACGAAGAACAAAGAACCAAGAACCTTCCATAAAAACATGCTCCTCCTCCGCCGCGCCATCCTGCTCCAACTGGAGGCCGCCCAGCCCGCCTCCCTGCCACCCGAAACGCTCCTCGATGGCCTGCGCCTGGCCGGTTACGCCAACCTCAACAACAACCGGCTCCTCACCGAGCTCGACTACCTCGGCGACAAGCAACTCATCAACCGCCAGGCCGCCTCGCTCGACCCCGCCAGACTCCGCTTCCGCATCACCGCCCAGGGCCGCGACTACCTCGCCGGCGAAGGCTTCGCCTAAGGCGTTCCCAGTCAACTCAGCCGCCTCAACCATGACCTTTGTTAACAAGATTCCTTCCACTCACTTCTGAGGCCATGCCATTCCCATTCTACCTGCTTTATTCCTAATTCCAGCACCTCCATTTCCTTGCTTCCCTCGCCCATGTCTCTCGACGCCCGCATTGAGCACATTCGTAAAGCCAAGCGCCAGGCAGACCAAATCGCCGAGACGCTCTCCCCGGGACACAACGCCGCCGAAGCCGTCATCGGCATTCTCTGGGAAGCCATCTTTGACCACCTCTGCGCCGCCACCCAAACCGACTACGATGTCGACGCCCTCGGCAAACTTTCCTCCGCCATCCAGCGCATGGTCTCTTCCAACGCCGCCTTCAAGGCCCTCGAACACAAGATCGCTGACCAGCAAGTGAAGGTCGAAGAGCGCACCGAAGCCAAGGAAGCCGTCCGCAAATCCCTCGAGCAATCCACTTCTACCAGCCCCGGCCTCTCCCCCGATACCATCGCCGAAATCGAAGCCCGCCTCGCCCTCCTTTAACTCGCTGACAACACCCAGACCCTTCCAAACAAAACCGGCGAACCCATCACAGGTCCGCCGGCCTTCCAAGAACCAAAAAATCTTTGTTCGAGCTTATTCGCCCTTCGCCAGGGCCTGCACATAGCGCGCGTAGTTCGCGTTACGCGGTCCAATCAGGGTTTCATCAATGAGTACGTTTTCCCAGATCGCCTGGTTACCCACAATGCGCAGAAACGCCACGTCTCCCGACGTCGTGTCCAGACGCACCATCAGGTCGCCAATGCGCTCGTATTGGAACCGCAACGGTATCCGCGCACGCTCCACGCGCTGCACACGCTGCAGGTCCGCCTCCGTCACCGGCAAAAAGCTGCCGTCCGGGCTGGCGCGGCCCACAAACTCTGCCGCCGAACCGCCAGGCAGCTCATTGCCCTCGGAGTTTCCGGTTCCGTTGAGCGGCGTCAATTGCAGGCGCTGGCTGGGCAGCGGCACATCGCCGAGCGTACGCGCCTGCGCCGTAATTCCAAAAGATGTGAAGAGAGCCACCGCAGCCAGAATGCCCAGCGTGCGGCCGCCCAGTGAGGGGGTGATGGCTTTAAGCATGCCTTCTACATAGTTTCCCTGATCGAAAACGTCAATCAGACCCCTTATTTTTATCTAAACTTATACCAACCACCGTCGACACATCCCCGATTGTTTATTCCCATTATCATCACCTTTAGCAGCTAATTTACAATCAGCTTAAGAAACAGCTGTCTTCATTACCCTTCCCAGTCCTCGCTGCAGCCTTCTACATTCTGATTTCCCATTCCCACTGCCCGTGCTCTTTCTTCCCTTCCAACGTCGCTGGATCAACGACCGCTCCCGTCTCAAGCTGATGGAGAAGTCGCGGCAGATCGGCATGTCCTGGACCGCCGCCTACGCCCTCGTGCGCCGGCAAAGCGCCCGGGACGCCAGCCTCGATGCCTGGGTCGCCTCGCGCGATGACATTCAAGCCAGGCTCTTTGTGGAAGACTGCCTGCACTTCGCCCAAATTCTCAACCTCGCCGCCGCCCAGCTCCAGGAACCCATCCTCGGCGATTCCGGCCGTACCGCCGCCGCCTGTATTGAGTTCACCAATACACGCCGCATTCACTCGCTCTCCTCCAACGCCGACGCCCAGGCCGGCAAACGCGGCCCGCGTCTGCTCGACGAATTCGCCCTGCACCCCGACCCGCGCCACCTCTACGCCATCGCCCTGCCCGGCATCACCTGGGGCGGCCAGCTGGAGATCATCTCAACCCACCGCGGCGGCGAAAACTACTTCAACCACCTGATCCGCGAGATCACCGAAGGCGGCAACCCCAAGGGCTTCAGCCACCACCGCGTCACCCTCGAGGACGCCCTCGACGAAGGCCTGCTGGAGCGGCTCCAGTCCAAGCTCCCGCCGGAGGATCCGCGCTGCGCCATGGACCGTCAGGCCTACTTCGATCACATCCAGGCCGCCTGTCCCGACCGCGAGTCCTTCCTGCAGGAGTACATGTGCCAGCCCGCCGACGACGCCGCCGCCTTCCTCCCCGGCGACCTCATCGCCGCCTGTGAGTATCCACAATCTCAGGACAACGCCCACAGGCCCCCTTCCTGGCAGCTCGACCTCGCCGACCCCAACCACCCGACGCGGCGCGATTGGGCCCAACGCACCTTCCACGTCGGCGTCGATGTCGGCCGCGACCACGATCTCACCGTCATCTGGGTGCTCGAGTCCGTCGAAGACATTCACCTCACCCGCCAGATCATCGAGCTGCAGGGCCTGCCCTTCTCCGACCAGGAAGCCATCCTCGAGCACATCCTCAGCCTGCCGCGCGTCACCGCCTGCATCGACCAAACGGGCATCGGTCGCCAGTTTGCCGAGCGCGCCGCCGAGCGCTTCGGCAGCCGCCGCGCCACCGGCCTCACCTTCACTCAAAGCCTCAAGGAACAGCTCGCCTACACCGTGCGCATCGCCTTTGAGGATCGCCGCCTGCGCATCCCGCAAACCAAGGCCATCCGTGCTGACCTGCGGGCCATCCGCCGCGAAACCTCCACCGCCGGTCGCATCCGCTTCACCGCCGACCGCGGCAAAAACGGCCATGCCGACCGCTTCTGGGCACTGGCGCTCGCGCTCCACGCCGCCCGCGCTCCCGTGGCCCGTGCCGCCCACTACGAATCCCTCGCCGCCGCTTCCTAGCTCTTAGCGTTCGCGCAACGTATTCAGTCCCCATTTCGCCCAACCCTCCCTATGAAAACCGCCTCCGCCCTTCCGCTCGCCCGCTTGCACGGCCTGTCTCAGCGCGCCCGTTTCAGCCCCGTGCGCAACCTCAACGCCGAAACCCTCGGACGCATCCTCGACGCCTTCAACGCCGGCCGTCTCCAGCAGGCCGCCCTTCTCTTCGACCAAATCGAACGCCGCGACGATCTCCTCCAGGGCCTCATCTCCAAGCGTAAGAAAGCCGCCGCCCGCCTCGATTGGGAAGTCCTCACCCTCGACGATTCCACCGAAGCCCAGGCCCACGCCGACACCCTGCGCGCCTTCTACAACAACCTCACCGCCACCCACGCGCTCGACCGCAACCAGTCCGGTGGCCTCAGCCTGCTCATCAAGCAAATGATGGACGCCATCGGCAAACGCTACGCCGTCCACGAAATTGTTTTTCAGCCAGGCCCCCGCACGGACAGCCCGCTCACCGCGACCTTTAACTTCGTTCCCCTCTGGCATTTCGAGCACCGCAACGGCTGTCTGCATTTCGTGGATACGCCAGGCGCTCCAGGCCAGTCGCTTCAAGCCGACTCCTGGCTCATCACCACCGGCGACGGCTTGATGGAGTCCTCCGCCATCGCCTACCTTTTCAAAACCCTGCCCCTGCGCGACTGGCTCATCTACTGCGAGCGCAACGGCATGCCTGGTGTACGCGGCGTGACGGATGCCCCGCCCAACTCACCCGAATGGAACGCCGCCCGCGAAGCCGTGCGCGACTTCGGGGCCGAATTCCATGCGCTCATGTCGCGCGGCACGGAAATCGAAGCCATCGATCTGTCTTCGCGCAGCGAACTCCCCTACCCGCCGCTCATCGAGCGCATGGACCGCGCGTTGATCGCCCTGTGGCGAGGCGGCGACCTGTCCACGCTTTCGCACAGCAACGGTCTCGGCACCACCGCCCAGGCCGGCGAAACCCGATTGATCGAGGAAGACGACGCCGCCCTCATTTCCGAAACGCTCAACGCCCAGGTCGACCGCATCGTGCTGCGGCATCGCTTCGGCATCGAGCGCGGCAAAGCCTATTTCCGCCTCAAGCCGCCGCCACATCGCGACCTGCGCGACGAACTCGAAATCCTGCGCGGCCTGCGCGAGATGGGCGTCACGATCCCCGAACCCTATCTGCGTCAACGCTTTGGCATACCCGCCTGACGCCCCCCACAGCCTTCAATCCATCCTCATCGCACCTTTCTTTCAAAGTCTTTAAATGCTTCAGAATTTTCTGGCACTTGCAAAGCCGTCACAAATATTGAAGCCATCTCGTACAACGTATTAATAATCAAGAACGAAGAACCACGAACGACAAACGAGGAACCGGAAACGCAACACACAGCGCCAAAGCGCCCCCCTTTAACCAAGAACAAAGAACTCAGTACCAAACACAACGTCCTCCTTTTCGCCCGATGAACCTCCCCGGACCCGCCTCCCCCATCGAAGCCGACGCCGAAGCTCCCGTCTCGGCGGATGCCCCCGCAACCGCAAACACCCACTGGCTGCGCCTGGCCGAATACGGCGAGTGGCCACACCGCGGCGGCCTGCAACGCTTCAGCCGTGATGCTGCCCGGTCGATGGTCGAGCACTTCCGCTCCCTGCGGGGCCGTTTGGCACGCCGCTTTGGCGGGCTGCCCGTTTATGTGGGCCACCCCGACGACGAGAACTTTGCCGGACGTCCTGGCCACACGGATACACGCGCCTACGCCTGGATTCGCGATCTGCAGGCCCGGCCCGATGGCCTTTACATCCTTCCGCGCTGGTCCGAGGAAGGCCGCCATCTGCTGGCAAACGCCTTTTACAAATTCCTTTCCCCGCGCTGGGCGCTGCGCCCCGAGCCCGACGGCGCACTGACGCCCGTTCGCCTCATCTCCGTCGGCCTGACCAACCATCCTAACATCCCCGGCGAGGCCATCGCCAACCAGCAACTCCAACAGCAGGCCCGCGCTCAAGCTTTCCTCGATTCCATCAACCCCCAGAACGAACCCGCCATGTTCCGCAAACTTCTAGACGCCCTCCAGCTCGACCCCGCCCCCGACTCCGAAAACGCCTTGCTGGAGTCCGCCTCCACGCTGGCTGCCAACGCGCAACGCAGCGCCGAACTTGATGCCCGTGCCGCCGAGCTGACCGAGGAAAATGCTCGACTCGAGAAGCTCGCCATCGCCGCCAACGAAGCGCTAGAGCGCAGCCGCGATGCTTTCAACAACGAGCGCAACCAGCGCATCGAGCTGCTGGTTGCCGAGGCACTGCGCCGGGGGCGAATTGCGGCCAACGAAGTCGACGCCTGGCGCGAGGGCCTGCGGACCGACTTCGACGCCGGCCTGCATGAACTGCGGGAACCCGCGGCTGACACAGCCTCTGCGCTCAACACCGAAAGCCGTATCCAACATTTGGTGACAGCCAATGTTGGCAGCCCGGCTGCCTCGCGCCAGTCCTTTCTCTCCCTGGTCAACGCCCGCATGCGCGACACCGGCGAGGATTTTGCCACCGCCTGGTGCGCGCTCAAGCAAGCCGAGCCCCGCGCCTACGAGGCGCTCGTTGGCTGAGCGACTTCCCCAACCCTTTTTCAACCCCCAAGCAACCCAACCCCATGAACGAAACGATCCTCAGTAACATCGCCGAGGGCACCCACGCCGGAAACCTCTCCCGGGTGCTCGAGGCCGCCGTCACCACGCGCTACCTGCTGGCACGCACCGGCTCGGGCACCGACGGCATTCTTGTCGGCACCGCGACCGACCTGCCCGTGGGCGTCATCACCGACGAAGGCGCCATTGGCGATGTCGTCAACGTGGCCCTGCTGGGCTCGGCCGCCTCCACCCGCCTCGTCGTCGCCAACGGCAACATTGCAGCTGGCCGGCTCATCGTGGCCAGCACCGCCGGCAAGGTGGTGGCGCTGCCCTCGGCCCCAGGCTCGTACTTTGTCGTCGGCCAGGCAATCACCGCGGCGGCCAATGGCGGCCTTGTCGAATTCGACCCCTGCGTGCCGTACCAGCGCGTTGTCAGCTAACCTCAAACCCGTATCCACAACGTGAATACTCTGAACCATCACTACCCGATCCTCCTGCCGCACGACGACGGCAACCCCCCGCGCGGCGTGGTCTGCGCGGCCAATGAGGCCCGCTTCACCAGCGCGCATTTCTCCGAACCCCTGACCGCTTTTTCGGTCGGCTGGAGCGACCCCAGCGATCTGGCCGGGCTACTCGACTTCGTGGCGCCGCCGATTCCGGTGGGCCGACGCTTTGAGTTCAAAAAGGCCGACAACGCGGAGGCGTTTCTGTCGGAAACCGACGATGTGCGCGCGATTGGCGCCGCCTTCAAGCGCGTCGAGTACAGCGGCACCTCCGTCAACGAAAAGACGGTCAACAAGGGCCTGACCATCCGCGTCGACCACGACGATGTGGTGGGCGAGGACTGGGCCGAACGCTACACGACGCTGCTCATGCAGCGCCTCCTGCGCAATGAACTGCGCCGCGCCCTGACCGCGCTGGATGCCGCCGCCTCCAGCTCAAACCAAACCTGGAACTCCAGCTCGAACCCCGACGCCGATGTGCGCGCGGCCTTAACGGACGCCGCTGATTCTTCCGGCGTGCGCCCGAACCGCCTGCTCTTTGGCGAGGCCGCCTGGAACCTGCGCGCGGAAGCCTACGATGCCCAGGAGGTGGGCGGCGCGTTACGTCTGGCCAGCCTCTCCCCCGACGAGCTGGCCGCCAAGCTGATGCTCGAAGGCGTGCGCGTGGCCGGTGCCCGTTACCAGGACGCCGCCGCGAGCAAGGCCGGGATCGTCGGCAGCAGCGTCTACGCCTTCTACGCCCAGGACGGGCTGACCAAGGACGAGCCAAGCAACCTCAAGCGCTTCGTCACCCCGGCCGAAGGTGGCGGAAACTTCCGCGTGTACCTGGAGGAGCATTCCAAGTTCACCGACCTCTCGGTCGAGCACTACTCGACGATCGTGGCCACCTCGACCCTCGGCGTGGCGGAACTGGCCGTCAGCTAGCCCCCGCGCGCAAACACCCTCCCCCAAGCCTGCCCCAAAACCGTCCGGCGGGAGCGAGCCACTTTTTTTCGGCTCCTCCCGCACGGGACCGGCGCGCCTCAACCCTGCTCTACATCTGTCATGCCAACTTGGATACAACTCACGCCGCAATCCCTGCGCGACTACCTTTCTGGCCCACAACTGGAAGCCCTGCAGACCGCCGCGCTGGCCAGCGGCCAAACCGATCCCCTGCCGCGCCTGATCGAGGCCACCGCCGCCTTTGTCCGCGCAAGCGTGGCGGCCTTCGCGGGTAATCAACTCAGTGCCACGCCCCATTCAGTGCCGCCGGAACTGGTCGAAACCACCGCCATTCTCGCTCTGGAAGCCGCCTGGTTGCGCCTGCCGGATTTGGAACTGACGCGGGCCCAACAGCGCCGCGCCGTCGAAGCGCGCCGGCTCCTGCGCGATGTCACCCGCGGCCAACTCGCGGTCACCCGCCCCGACGATCCGCTGGCGGCGAACACCTTCCAAAACAGCGGTGCCCTCCAGGTTGAACGCAGCCGACCGCGCACCCTCACCGGCGACTCGCTGCAGCATCTTTGAGCCATGATCGCGACGCTTTCCCAGCTCCAGGCAGCGATTACTCAACGCCTGCTTGCCTCCCCCGCGCTCTCCGCGCAAACGGTGCTGACCCGCGCGCAAAGCGATCTGGAAGCCCGCATCAACGAAGCGATTCACCGCGGGCGAGGTCTGTGCCTGGTCGTCGGTCATCCGCTGCCCGAGCGTATCGTGCCGGATGCTCCGGGGCCGATCGCCGAGACGCTTTCCGTGCCCATCGATCTGTACGAAAACGTTGCCCTGCGAACGGACACATTGACCCTGCTGGACGCCGCCGGAGCCGCCAGCGCGCGCCTGCACCTGTGGGTACCTCCGCTGGAAGGCTGGAGCGAGCCCCTGCGCCTGTCCGAGCGTCGGCCCTGGAACGAGTTGCGCGAGCGCGCGCATCCCAACCGTCTGGGCCTGCGCATCGAGTTGAACGTGCGCGGACCCGCCGGTTCGCCTGTATCCACTTTTTAACGACACCCATCGACCCATGCGCATCCAACTTGGAAAACTCGTGCTGGCCGCCGGCAGCGCCGCCCAAGAGCCACCAACGGACCTGACCCTGCGTGCTCAGCGCGAAGTCCAGACCGCCGAACGCTTTCGCGCCGAAACGGCGAAGCACATCGACCGCGGCAACCTGCGCCACCGGGTGCGCTTCTCTGTGACCCGCCGCCACGTCAGCGCCGAAGAGGCCACGCGTCATGCCCTGGAGCAGGCCGCGCTGCTGCGCTCGGCCGACGGCACCGTGCGTTTCATTGCCGAAGCCAACGGGCGCGAAGCGGGATTTGCCCTGCTCGACGCCGTCGTCAGCGAAGCCGAGGTGCGCCCCGAAGGCCTGATCACGCGCCATCGCTACACGCTCTTGGGCGGTGCCTTTACCCGGCTCGGCCCCGCGCAAGCCCTCACTTCCGACTCCTGATCCCTACCCCACCTACTCTACCGCCACCCATCATGCCGACTCTTTCACGCAACCGTATCCGCGTGGCCGCCGACGCCGCGCTCTTCACCGCACCCCTGGACCAGCGAACCGCCGCCACCCCGGCCTTTTGGCGCGGGAACGATCTGGAATTCGAGATTGCCGTATTCAGCAACCGGATACTGCAGAGTGTGGCCAATCTCTCCAGCCTGACCGTGGAGATCCGTGCGCGGGCCAGTGACGGGGGCCCGCCCGAGCCGTCGACGCCCCCGCTGATGACGGCCACGATCGAGGCATCTGCGCTGGACGATTCGCTGAGCGCCCAAAGCTGGGACGACGGCACCGGGGCCCATGCGCGCGTCAATTTCACCGCGCCGCAAAGCAACGTGGTTGCCGGCGACCACTGGCTGCTGGTGCAGGCCCTGACCACGGACAATCCGGCGCGTCGGCTCACCCTGACGGCTGGCCCCATTCGCGTGCTGGAGGACGGCGGCGGCCTGGTGACCGAGCCGCCCGAAGCAGGCCAGCCCTTTTTCAACGCCACTGAAAGCGACGCGCGCTACAGCCGTGTGAGCGAGAATCTGGCCGATTTGACCGACCCCGCCGCCGCCCGCAACAACCTGGGCATCTCCGGCACTGGCGGGGGCCTGGACCCGGCGCAAAACCTGTCGGACGTGGCCGACCGCGCGTCGGCGCGAGCCAACCTCGGCGTGGAGGACACCCTGTTTGCCTTCGAAGGTCCGGGCTTTGCCTTCGCCGATGGGGACACCCTCGTTGTGCCCAACCGCGTGCAGTACCGAGCGCCGATGATCTTTACAAGCAGCGGTCTGCACACGGTTACCCTGGACAGCAGCAACGCGCGTCCGGGCGGGTTCTTGTTTCTATCGCTCACCAGCACGGCCAACGGCACACAAGTGCAGCTGCTCAGCGAAGGCATCACGCTGGGTACCTACAGCATTCCCGACGGAGGCAGCCGCGAGTTGACCTTCGCCATTATGGAAACGTTCGGCTCGCGCTTTCTGCAGGAAGTCTACGCCTCTGTGTCCGGGGGCAGTCTCGAGCTGCTCGACGAGGACGACTTTGCCAGCGCGTCGGCAACGCAGGCGGCTTCGCAGCAATCGATCCAGGCCTACCTGGAGCGAAACTTCCAGGCGCAGGATCAATTCCTCTTTCAGGGCGCCTTCTTCCCCATCTTTGCCAAGGGCTACAACGCGCTGGCGGGCCTGACCAGCACGGACAACGAAATCCGCGTCCTGGTGCTGGGTGATTCGCTGGCCTGGCGCGTGACCGACCCGATGATCAACGCCATCCGCGAGAGTTTTGGCTTCAACGTGCGCTCGGCCCGGGGCAACGAGAGCGGTTTTGACGACGGCAGCCCGCAACGCATGCGCTACACCGCCACCGGCGGGGCTTCGGTCAACGTCAAGAGCGATTACACCATCGTGCCTTCGGGCAACCACATCGCCCTGACCGCGGGCGGCAGCTGCGTGGCCGATATCCTGACCGGAAACGACGGCGCACCCGATTGGGATACGGCGAAGGTAATTTACCAGCGCGAGCCAGGTGCGGGCACGTTCAAGGTGCAGGTGTCCGACGGGGCCGATACGGTCACCCCGTACAGCGGCTTCGCGGACGTCACGCCCGAGGGTGCGGGCACGTCGACCATCTCCGCCAGCCATACGGAAACGGCCCTGGGCGTGGCGACATTCTCGCAAAGTGCCGCGCGCCGCGCCCTCAATCTGGTCGGCCTCAGCGGCAACGTGAAGGTGCTCGGCATTTACCTGTTCCGCAACGACAACGTGGTCAGCGTGCACCGCAACAGCGCCGGCAGCTGGAACCCGGCAAACCTGGCGACGACCGATGCCGACCTGCTGGGCGCGTTCATCACCGAGTTACAGCCCGACCTCATCACCTGGCAGAACAACGACAGCGCGGCGGACAACGCCACGGGTCTGGCCAAGCTCAAGGCCGCTCTGGACACAACAGCGCTGCGCCCGGCGGTGCTGGTGCTGACGGTGAGCCCCAACGGTTCGTTGGGCCTGGGTGACAGCGGCGCGGCGGCCCAGCGCGACACGATTCGGGACCTGGTGCGGGGTTATCAACGTGCCGGGTCCACCAACTGGCTGTACTTTGATTGCTACAAGGCACTCGGCGGCGATTACGACTTCATCGCCGGACTGCCCACCGATCCGGACGTGGCCTTCGACGTCAATCACCTGACCGCGAAGGAGTGGGCTTGGTGCGCGCAAAAGCTCTTGCAGCAGGCTGGCCTGGCCGAGAGCACGCAGCGCCGCACGATCGCCCCGCTGGAAACAGTCTCGTCGTCGAAGGTGAACAAGGTGCGCACGCTGCAGTTCCAGAAGTCGACCAGCGAACTGGTCACGGCGAAGCTGTTTGCGGACCCGACCTTCGGCGCCGACCTGCAGGTGGATTTGACGCGCATGCTGGAGCTGCGCAACAGCAGCGGCAGCATTACCTACGCGTCCTTTTCCGCGCGGCCCGACCAGAAGGAATCCGTGCTGCCCGAGCGCATTTTGATCGGTCCCAGCAACCTGGCGGACCGGCCCAAGCTCTTTGTCGCCAGCGGCCAGTCGCCCGAGGGCATCGGCGGGTCAAAGGCGGTGAACTTCGATGCGAAGCCGGGCAGTTTGGCGTTTCGCCCCGACGCAGGCGCCCTCGATCCGCACCTCTACATCAAAGAAAGCGGCGCTGGAAACACCGGCTGGGTTCCGCAGCCCAAGCGCTTGAAGGCGAGCTTGACCTACGCGGGTTCGAACGCGGCGCAAAACATCGGCACAGGCGAAGTACTGGGCGATGACTGGGTGATTGCCAAGCTGTGGATCAAAGCCACGCCGACCACCCCGTCGCTCAACCTCGGCGACGAGAACGACCCGAACCGTTTTTTGGATGCAGTGCCTGTAACGCCGCTGTGGCGCGAATTCACCGCCAGCCTCCTGGCAGTGGCCAACGACGGCGCGCACCGCGAACTGCGCGTGAGCCCGACAACTCCGTACGGCGGCATCATCGAGATTGTGCTGCAATTGCAACCGCTGGGCAACGGCTAGCGCAAACGGCGGCCTATCCTCATCTATTCATTCTCCCTACCCCTACATATGAAATACCTCATCTCCATCCTGACCATGCTCAGCCTGCTGCTGGCGCCGGTGGCCCACGCGGTCGACGGTCTGCCCCTGCTGAGCGACCTGGGCCTGTCGGCCAACGTCCAGGCCATCCTCGTCGCCGTATCCGGAATGCTGTTACAAGCTGTGCGCCTGCTGGGCGACTTGCTCGACGACGGCAAACTCAACCAATCCTTCATGAGGCGCGCGGGTTTGATCGCGGGCATCACGCTGGTTTGGGCTCTGCCCTTTTTGAGCGGCTGCGGGCATTCGGCGAATCTGGCCGACGCCTTTCCACCGGATTTCAAGGGCAAGAATGTGCGCGGTTCCGCCTCCACGCCGTGGGCGACCCTGCATTTCGAGGCCGAGGAGCTGTCGCGCGTGAGCAATCCGGAGCTGTACTACATCCCGGAGACAACGGAGGCCGACAATGACGGTTGAGCGCGACTTTGAGGTTGATCAAGGGGCGCTGGCCAGCGCGGCGGAGCTGCGCGCAAACGAGGTGGCTCTGGAGCGCCTGCAGCGCGAGGTGCAGGAGTCCCTGTTCACGCTACAGAGCCGTCTCGACCTGCTCGAAACACGCCTGAACCAGCTCCGCAACGAGGGCTCGGCATGATCGACTGGACACTCCAACACAACGAGCAAACACGGACGCTGGCCGACTGGGGTCTGGCCGAGCCACGCCGCCGCCTGCGTAACCAGAGTCTGGATACGCTGCGGTTGCGCGAGCCGGGCGCGCGTGTCGAGGGCGAACCACTGTTCGCGCCCGAGAGCACGGTGCAGGTCTTTCGCGACGGGGTGCCCTTTTTTCGTGGGATCGTGGTCGACACGCCCCGCCGGGGGCGCGGCGGGGAAGAGCACGCCGATTACGTGCTGGCCGGGCCGTGGTGGCACCTGGAAAACCTCGTGTACCAGCAATCGTGGCAGGAGGCAGTCGACATTAACAGCGCTTCCAGCGCCCTGGCAGCGCAGCGCAAAAGCAGTGTTATTCTGGGACAGGATGACAGCGGTGTCCGTCAGTCCACCGGGCAGGCGATCCGGTCGGTGCTGTCTTTCGCGACCGCGCAGGGCGCACCCTTCATCACCGGCGTGGTCGACGGCGGCGTGAGCTTTCCGCCAGAGGAAGCACGCGACCTGAGCTGCGCGGAGGCGATTCAGCGTTTGTTGCGCTGGACGCCGGACGTGGTGGCCTGGTTCGACTACACCGCATCGCCCCTGCCGGTGTTGCACTTGAGCCGGCGTAGCGTGATGAACGCAGTGACCTTGAACGGTGCCGCGGCTTCGTCGCAGGTGCGCGGTTTGCGGGTGCTGCCGCGCGAGGATCTGCGCACGCCCGCGGTGGTGGTGCACTACGAAAAGACGCACCGCAGCGATGAAGCCGTCTGGACGACGACCGAGACTGACGCCTTTCCGCCGCAGTCCACCGGGACGGAATTCAAAGCGATTGTGCTGACGGTGGAGCTGGACGGGCGCCGGGCAAACTTTTTGCGGCAGCCGCTGGTGGTCGATCCGATCAGCGAAAGCAATCGCCAGTGGTGGAAGCAACACCTGCCGGCGCTCGAAGGCATTCCGATCGAGAACATTCGGGTGAAGGATTGGTCACGCACGAGCGATCTGCCCAACGAACTGGTCGAAGGCAATGTGGCCGAATGGATGAACGTGGAGGTGGAGGCGGACGTGGTGCGGGCCAAGCTTTCTTGGATCGCCGATGACGAGGTAGTGATCGACCGCGAAGTGACGCTGCGGCTGAACGCCACCGACGCATCCACGCGCACCTACCGCACGCTGATCTCGTCCGTTCCGCCGGAGCCGACGCCCAGTGGCGTGGCCTCCCGTCTGCACGCGGCGTTGAATCCGCTACAATACGAAGGCGAAGTGGAACTGGAAGCCGAGGAAGCCGGTGCGCAGGCCTATCTGGGACGCGTCTTGAACGTGACCGGGCTGCGCGCGGAGTGGGCCACGATGCGGGGACAGGTGCAGCAGGTGGACGAGGATTTGGAGCGCGGGCGCACACGCATTGTTTTTGGGCCGGCGCAGCACCTGGGCGCGGCCGACATGGTGGAGCGCCTGCGGGTGAACCGACGACGCCGCGCCAGCGGACGCATCAGCACGCGCACCAGCGGCAAGCCCGACGATGCCCCGCCTGTGGACCAGTCCACGCACGGGCGTTTGGAAAGCGCCAGCCAGGGTCCCGGCAAGTACGGCCGCACAACGTGGACCGATCCCGATGAGCCGCTGCGGCGGGTGGTGATCGACGCGCTGACGCTGCCGGTGGAGGCGCCGACGGTGCAACTGACGCAGGAAGACGTGTGCGACGGCGGCGTGCTGCGCAAGCGCATGGTATTGGCCAGCGCGCCCTTCGATCCGCTTCCCCCGGCTTCGGCCTAAGCGCGATGGCACCGGTTGACCCATTTGTGGTGCCCGTGAACACGGCAGGCTTGCCACTGGCTTTCTGTCCGCGGCCAGCGAACAGCGATTCCCTGGTGCGCGGGCTCGTGCCCGCGGAGGTGGCGCGTCACTACTGGCTGATGGAACGCGTGGACGTGACCTACTCGCTGACGGTGAATGGAACCGGGCGGGGGACCCGCAGTTTTTCGATGCTGCCGAGCCGGCCCGCGGGGGTGGAGCGCGTGTGCGGCAGGCCGTTGTTGAGCTACGAAAGCGGTGCCTTTGAGGAGCCTGTGGGGCTGGGGATCACTGCGCGTGTGGGCATCGGCGATCCGCGGCTGAGCGCGCCCTTTGACGGGACGTACACGCTCGACGTCAGCCTGGGCGAATTCGATTTGAGCGGTGAATACAGTTTTGGGCTGGCCCCGCAATCGATTTGGACGGAGGCGGACACGCGCAGCATCGATTTTCTGGGGAACACGCTGACGGCACGCCTGACAGTGAGTGCGCACAGCGCAACCGGCTCGATCGATTCGTTGAGCCTCACGCCGTTTTGGGCGGATGCTTCGCCGAGGCCGGCGCCCGTGTAGGGCGGCGTCGCATTGACTTCGGGGGGCCGGTTTGCGATTTTGGCGTTTTGCGCGCTTGCGCAGTCTCACACATCCCAAGCCCTATGAAACCCATCCTTGCCCGCGGCAGCCGTCGAGCGGTTGTCGCCACCTTCCTTGTCCTGACCGCGCTGACGAGCGTGGCGGACGCCTCGCGGCTGACAACGGCGCGTGCCGTGGTGCAGCAGTTTGAAAAAGCGCATGGTTCGCGCGAAGGCTGGAATGCCATTTCCTCGATGCGCTGGCTGGGCACGCTGGTGCAGGGGGAATCGGAGTATGAGCTGGTGCTGGCGCGCAAGCGCCCGAACCTGCTGCGGTTTTCGCTCAAGCGCGATGACGTCCGGCTGGTCTTTGGCTACGACGGCGAGCGGGCCTGGCTGCAGCGCTATTTTGAGGGGATCCCGGTGGACGCGCAGATTTTGGAAGACGTGCAGGCGGCGCGGATCCGGCGCGAGGCGGAGTTTGACTGGCCGTACTTTCAGCTGATGGATCCGCTGACGCGCGTGGGCTTGAAGGGGACAGCGCAGGTGAACGGGCGCGAGGCCTATCAGCTCAACGTGGAAACCGATCTGGTGAAGGAGCTGGATCTGTTTCTGGACGCGGAGGATTTCCGCATCGTGCGCACGACGGTGGTCGAGGAAGGACCGACGGAAGCCGAGGACGACGACGTGCTGATCGTGGATTCGTACTCGGAAACGGTGCGCGTGATGGTGCCGCTGTCGGATGCCGAGAGTGACATTCCATTTCCAAAGCACTTGCAGACGACAATCGACGGCGACCCGGACAATCAGGTGGAGTGGGACGCGGTCGACGTGAACATCGGCCTGTTCGACAGTTATTTTCGGATGCCGCCACAACTGCAAGAGGCGACGCCGGGCGAGGTGGTGAATCTTTGATTTTTGACTTTTGGTAAAAAAGTCCAAGGTCCAAGGTCGCCGGACCAGAGTTGATGGTCGCCGGTCCGGAGTCGTTGGTCGCCGGTCCGGAGTCGTTGGTCGAAAGTCGATCGTCCAGGGTGGTTGGCTGAAGGCCGGGCTGGATGTGATTATGTGATAGGCTGTCTGGCTGGCTTGAGGCCATGGATAGTGGCGCAGCGGTTGGTGTCGCGCTTGAGGCAGCGGTCGACGCTGCAGATGTGGCTGACGAGCCATTCGCGCAGGAGGGTGTTGAGTTCGCCGACCATCTGGAGGGAGGCCCCGGATTTGTCGTACTGCTCGCGCCATTGGCTGTAGGTGTCGAGAAGCTGGCGGTGGGCCTTTTTGTTTTGGGCCGCCTTTGGCGCGTTCTGGGCGTCCATGATGGCCTCTTCGTGCTTGAAGTGGTTGACGACGTACTCGGCCAGGAAGTCGAGGAGCTTGCCGACGGCTTCCTTGCCCTGGCCTTCGCGACAGGCCTGGTCGAGGCGGTTGATGGCGTCGACGAGGGTGCGGTGCTGCTGGTCGACGGAGTCCACGCCGGTGGCCATGGTGGCAGCGTCGAAGGTGAGGGGCCGATCCGCCGGGACAATGCCGGCGGCGGTGGCGGGACGGGACGCCTGCGTTTGGGCTGGTGCGTCGGTGCCAAAGACGGGCAGACGGTGCGCGGTTGATGCGCCGAGGCCGTTGCCGCGCTGGTGCTGAGCGCGGGTGAGGTGCTGCTCGAGACCGTTGCGGGCATCGCGGAGAGCATGGACGGATTGGTCGACGCGCTGGCTGATTTCGACGGCGCGGTTGCTGCCCTGGGAAGATTGCTCGACCAGACGGGTGACCTCGGCAACGGAATCGGCGCAGCGCGCGGCAAGACGACCGACGGCGTCGGCAACAACGCCGAAGGAGCGCCCGGCCTCGCCTGCGTTGGCGGCTTCGATGGAGGCGTTGATGGCGAGGAGGTTGGTCTCGCGGGCGATCTCGTGGATGGTTTCGGCGAGTTTGCCGATGGCCTGGCTGTCGCTGGCGAGGCTGGCGATGGACTGACCGAGTTCATCGCAGGTGCGGTTGAGGCCGTCCATGCGGGTGGAGAGGTCGTCACAGGAAGCGATGGCGAGGGTGAAGGCGTCGGCGGGCGCGGATTCGTTCGCGGAGCTTACGTTTGGATTCGGGGCGAATTGGACCATGCGGCGGATATCGCACGAAGGGGCCTCGGATTAACGTGTCTGTTCATCTATAGGCGGGCGGCAAAGGGCCGATGGAAGGGATGCGTAAAAACGCTGTAAAGTGAGGGCATAAGCAGACAGGCGAGCAGATGGAGGCCATACGTTTCAGGGATTTGTTGGATCGCGGTAAAGGCGAGCGCGGGAGTGAGCGCCCGGGGGGACCGCGTTGGCACAAGCGATGGCGATGGGGTAAGGCGGGGTTGTAGGGCTTGTGCGGGATGCTGGCGGAGATGATTTTGGGAGGCGAGGTGGGGGGAAGCGTGGTTTCGACGTCCGCCTCGCCGGAGGAAAGAAGGATGCGGCGG
>JBHJGQ010000025.1:0-44794 GCA_050331595.1 Opitutales bacterium | reverse complement strand
CGACCTGCGCGAGTCCGGCTCGATCGAGCAGGACGCCGATGTGGTCTTGCTGCTGGCCAAGTGCAGCCGCGCCAACGAGGAAGAGGAAGAGGCCAAGCCGGCACCCCGGCGTGATTTGATTATTGCCAAGCAGCGCAACGGCCCGATCGGTACGGTCACGCTGGCTTTCAATCGCCGCATCACCCGGTTTGAGAACTACGCCGCCCAGGACGACTGAGGCCCTTTTCTGGCCCTAAAGAAGCCCTGTTCAGGGCCGCTGCAGTACATGTGCAGAGCCTCCTGCAGGCCACCAGCACGGCTCGTGTAGACATGCATCCAGGACCCCTTCGACCCTTTACGCGAATTTCGCAACAACCCTTTTCTCGAATTTCGCCGCGTTACAGCGTGGTGCGTTTTCCTTGACCTTTGGGCGTTCTGTTTGAACCAACAGACTGAATCTCGTAGCCCCATGTCAACGAATGCCAGCACTCAGTCCGCCCGCCCCATCTTCCTGTTAGCCTTGATTGGCGTGTGCGCGGCTTTGGGTCTCCCGGGTGCGGAGGCGCTTTCAATCGTACCCATCGGCGATCCGGAGCCGCGTAGCAATTTTGGCGCACCCCTCGAAGATGAGGACGTGATTTTGCATGGCGTTGGACAGAAACGTGAATTGTCGATGGCCAACTACAGCGGGGCGATGCCGGCTGATCTGCAGCCGCTCATCTGGATGCATTACTTCAAACTGCATCCGGAACTCACCGCGCAGCATGCCCGTGAATTTGTCGCCCGTCAGGCGCTTACTTTGCGTCGCTACCCGGGCGAAAAGCGCTTGCAGGTTTCCCTTTCCTTCGATGGCCATCGGACCGGCTTTTCCGGTAAGCAATACACCGGTATTGGCGAGCAAGCAGACGAGGGTTATTACGATGAAATCGTCGAGGCGCTTGCCGAGTCGTTGGGGGAGTTGCAGACACCGGTGTATGTGCGCATCGGCTATGAGTTTAATGGCCATTGGAACGTATACAACCCGGGCCAGTATCAGCGCGTCTTTCGCCGGTACGCCGCGCTCATGCGCAAACACCTGGGCGAGCACGTGGCCACCCTATGGTGCGCACACCCCATTAGCCCTCTCAGCCGACTGATGGAGTTTTACCCAGGAGATGAGTGGGTTGATTGGTGGAGCATCGATTTGTTCAGCTCACAGTTTTTGAAAAGCCCCAACACCGATGATTTTATCCTCGAAGCGGCACGGAGACAAAAGCCTGTCTATATCGCCGAATCCACCCCTGAAGGCGTGGGTGTGCACGATCAGGCTCAATGGGAAGCCTGGATGCATCTGTACTTCAACATCATGTACCGGCATCCCAACGTGAAGGCTTTTCACTTTATCCATCGCAATTGGGGGGCTTGGTCCTGGTCGGATTGGGGCGACTCTCGCCTGGCGTTCGCTCCGGATGCCATGGCTGTCTGGCAACGGGAACTGAGACGGCCGATTTTTCGCCACGCCCGGGAAGGCGGCTCTTCCAAAACAGATCCTCTGGCTGCGTATCGCGGTCTCGTCGACCGTGCAGGGCAGCGCCAGATCCACCTGCAACCGGGTGTCCCCGTCGAACTCGACTTTGGCCCGAATCCGCCGGGTGCCCCTTGGAATGAACTCTATCTCGCCATCGAGATGTCACCGGGCGAGGGTGAGGCTTCCGTCACGCTGCATCTGGAAGAACGCCTGTTGGGCGAATTCAGAATCCCCCACGGCATGGATTTGCGTCTCTACGATTTGGCTTTCGAAAGCACTCTCGCCGAGGGTCAGCCGCTCCACATCACGGTGACGAGCGACCACCCGTGTCAAATCGATGGCCCGGCTGCAGGGCCTGACGGCATTGCCCCGCAGCTCATTGCATCGGGTCCTTGAGCCAGCAACACACAAGCGCACAGGGTAGGCTTGGCACTTGAAGTCGCAGGAAGCTTGAAATTTTTCTACGAACCGAACGCATGTAGGTTCCATCCGGTACCCCAATCGGCGGTCTCTTACGTTGCCTGGCGACCGCCACTTCCGCCTTGCCCGTTGAGGCACCGTGCGTAGGATCTTGAGGTACGCCGGGTTAGCTCAGTTGGTAGAGCAGCCGCCTTGTAAGCGGCAGGTCGTCGGTTCAAGTCCGTCCCCCGGCTCCACTTTCATGCAGACCTGGTATGCGCGCTAGTTCGCTGGCGTGGCCGTCGTCCGGGTCGGTAAAGCTTGTCGACTGGGTGGGTCCGTTTCAGTGCTCGCGGCGGTTGGCTGCTCTTGGTACGGCAGGGTGAAGTAAAAACGTGCCCCCTTGCCAGGCTCGCTTTCCACCCAGATACGCCCGCTGTGGTTTTGCACAATTTTCTCGCAGATGGACAGGCCGATGCCCGTGCCGTCGTACTCCTCGCGCCCGTGCAGTCGGTGAAACACGTCGAAGATCTTGCTGAACTGCTCGGGCGCAATGCCGATGCCGTTGTCGCTCACGCAAATCTGCCAGGAGGTTTCTTCCTGCGTCGCGGAGACGCGGATACTGGGCTTTTGGTCGCCACAAAACTTCAGCGAGTTGCCGATCAGGTTCTGGAACAATTGCACCAGGCGCACCTCGTCGCCCTTGATGCGCGGCAGCGGCTCAACGGTCACCATCCCGCCCCGCTCGTCGATCTGCACCGATAGATTCCGCAGGGCCACCGACACCGCATCCTCCAGTTCAAACTCCTTGCTCCGGTGGCTGCGCGAGGTCAGGCGCGAGTAGGTGAGCAGGTCGTCGATCAGGCGCTTCATGCGCTGCGCTCCATCGATGGCAAAGTGCAAAAACTCGTGACCGCTTTCGTCGATTTTGTCGCCGTACTCTTTTTCAATCAGCGAAATGTAGCTGGAGACCATCCGCAGGGGTTCGCGCAGGTCATGCGAGGCCACGTGCGCAAAGTGCTCCAGTTCCTCGTTGGAGCGCACCAGGCGCGTGCGCTGATCTTCCAGCCAAAGCTGATACAATTCACGCTGGGTAATGTCCTCGAGCACGCCGACGATCTGCTGCAATTGCTTGTCGGCGTTGTGATAGACCACACCACGTGCGTGAAAACTCAGGTAATGACCGTCCGCGTGCCGCAACCGGTAGCGCTGGCTGAAAATCGGCTTGCCCGTGCGCGCTTCCTGCAACGCGCGCTTCACCTGCGCAACGTCTTCGGGATGGATACGCTCAAGCCAGCCGGCGGTGTTGGCGGGCATTGACTCGGGCGGCACCCCCAGTAACTCGGTTCCGCTCCAGGTGATGTGGTCACGCACGGCGTCGTGGCGAAACGTCATCTGGCCAATCGTGCGCACCAGCGCGCTCAACTGAAACAGCAGGCGCTCACGCTCGCGTTCCGTTGGAGGTCGCCGTTGCTGCGCACCTGCGTCGGGATGCATACTCTCGGTATCCGCGCCGGGTTCGAGGCAAATAAGCACCCAATCCGCCGGGGCGTCAGGATGCTCCAACGGTTCCAGGCGAACTCGCAGCCGCGTTTGGCCCTCTTCGGTCAACACGGTGACGTCTCCGCAGTCGACCGCCTTGCGCTTTTGCCGCCACGATTCGAGCCCGGCCGCCATGGCCGCGCGCAACGGTTCTTCTGAACGCCGAAGCACATCGGCCGTCGGGCGACCGGCCAACCGCGTCAAATACCGGCCCGCCCCTCCAAAAACGTGCACAATCCGCCCCTGGCCATCCACCAGCACGCTTGGCGGCATGTACTGCGACAACACCGCGTCGTAGGCTGTCATCAATTGCCCCGGCTCCGGCGAATCTGGCAACGGGCCGTTCATGAGGCGACGCTCGGGCTAGGGTTCTCAATGAGGTAGGCGGTGTTGAACCAGTAGTCGATCAGGCGCCGTACCATCCCCTGCAGTTCGTCATAGGTCTGCGGCTTGCACAGGTACGTGTTCGCGTGCAGGTCCAGGGCGGTCCGCAGGTCGCGATCCGAATTGGAGTTGGTCAGGATGACCAGCGGGATACGCCGCAGCGAGTCGCCTTCCTTGGCGATGCGCAACAGCTCAAGCCCGTTGATCGCCGGCAGACTGATGTCGAGCAGGATGAGGTCCGGACGCAACCAGACCGAATTCGCATCGATGGCCCGCAGCTCCTTGTCGGCTTCAGTGCCGTTGCGCACCACCCGCAGCAGTATCCGATCGTCACACTGGTTGAACGCGCGCTGTATCAACAACACGTCTCCGGGGTTGTCCTCGATCAGAAGAACCGATGGCTGCCTGCCTCCAAACGGCGTGCTTTGCGTCACGATTGTCAGGCTACGTCCGGCCTTCGCCAAACTCAAGCCTCGCCGACGAGTGCTACGCTGAGGCCCTAATCCAAATAGGCCTCGGGCACTTCCAGCTCGGAGTCCGCCGGCAGCAGCAACCCCGGCACCGCACCGGCCACCACTTCGCCCACGCGCCCGGGCTCGTAGCCGCCTTTGCCGTGGTCGACGCGCTTGAACGCCGCCAGCACTGCTTGCGTCACTTCGTCCAGAGAGCCGCCACGCAGCAGTTGACTGAACCGCCAGCGTCGGCGCTCGATGGTCTCCAGATCGGTAGGCACAATGCGGTACGGGTCCTGGGTCAGCAGGCCCAGCTCCGCTGCGCGCCCGCCCGCGCCGGCGTCGGGCGTTTCCAAAACCAGCCCCACCGGCAAAATGAAACTGCCCAGGCTGCTCTCGGCGCTGCTGCGCGAACGCGCGCCCGTGGCCTCAGCCAGAGCGTCCGCCGTGCGCGACTCCTGCTGTCCGTCGTTCTGGTTCGCGTTCAAGTGACTTTTCCACGACGACGTCGCGTCCGAAGCGCCTGCGCCATCCTTGACCGCCGTTTCAGCCGCCTCGCTCGAGCCGGTTTGCGCCGTGCTGAACGACTCCGGACCGCTGCCGCGCGGTCCTTCCAACAAGGCGGGTCGGCTCGTCGTGCCGGCGGCTTCGGCCAGTTCAGAAGTGGGCGATCCGCTCGCGCTGGCCGAGGCGTTGGGCGAACCCGCGCTGCTGGCCCCGCGCGGCATCTCCTCCATGGTCACGGCGGTTGGACCCATCTCAAAGGGCTCGTGAAAGTTCTGGGGTGAGGTGGCCGCCACGCTGGGGTTGGCCGCGCGCACCTGCTGAAAAACTTCGGTCTGCAAGGGGCTGGGCGCGGATTCACCGGCGTCGGGCAAACCGGCGGCCACGGGTGTCGGCTCCGAAGCTGGCGAGGAACTGGCCGACTCCCACGACGGCGCGGGCAGCGCCGAGGACGCCGAAGACTGCACCGCCGGCAAGGCACCCACGCTCTCGCGGATGGCCAGGCCGATACTCTCTCGAGCCAGCGCGTTGACGTTGATCGTCATCTCCTGCGGGCTCGATTCCAGCGCCTGCTCAATCTTCGAGCGCAGGTACCACATCCCCGACAAGGTCAGCAGCAGCACGTGAAAAAGCAGCGAGGCCAAGAGGCACAGCGGAATCAGCTTCAGGCTGCTTTGCGAGTTGAAGAACAGCTGCAGCAGGTGGTTGATCGCCAACAGCGCAATCGCCGCCAGCAGCAGGCACACCAGCAGGTACGTCAGCAGATCATAGTCGATGCGCACCAGCACTTCGCGCGAGACCGCCTCAAACAACGTGTAGTCGTTGCCCGTGCGGCTGAGCCGGTTCGAGTTGAAATACAGCCGGAAGCCGTCCGGATGCACCGAAGGCGCGCTCTCGTCCAGGACCGAGTTGACCGGCTGCCCCAGGTTGGTCGGTGTCTGAAAATCGCCCTCCACGCGCAGGCTGCGGTACAGGTCGCGACCGCCAAGGCCACCGGCCCGCTCGGAGACCAGGTACAGCACATCCCCGCGCGAGGCCGAGACCACCTTGCCCTCGTCCCACTTCGAGTTGAGCACGCGCATCTCGAAGGCCGGGCGAAAGGCGATCGGCGCGCCCGTCTCGGCGTCGACTTCATCGTAGTACGCAAAGAAAATGTTGCGCGAGGTGTTCGTGCCTGCCGTACCTGCCGGTCGGTTTGTGGTGAAGTATAACCCGCGCCGGGCCGCATCAGGGGAGGGCGCCAGATCGTCGTAGGTCGTGTTGATGGCCGCGCCCAGATTCTCCGCCTTCGTCCAGCCGTCCTCGTCGCGCCGGGTAACCCAGATGTCCAGCGCCCCAAAACCGCCCGGTCTATCCGATGTCAGAAAGAGCTGGTTGCCGTCGGGGCTGAAGGCCGGGCTGTGGTCGTTGTAGAGGGAGTTGACCCCCTGCATGCGTTGCGGGGCCGACCAGTCTTCGCCGATGCGGCGCTGCACAAACAAGTCGACGTTGCCCGGACTGAATTCCCGCGCGAATACCAGCGTCTGCCCGTCGGGCGAGAGACACGCATCGCGGTTGCCGCGCACCCGGTTGACCCGCGCGTCGACCTCCACCGGTGCTTCCCACAGCACGTTGCGCAGCACCGCCTCATGTGCGCGTTGCTCGATTTGCGCGCCGTCGGTGTACACCTTCAGCCAGCCCAGCGCCAGGGCCAGCGACAACGCGGCCACGCCGCAAAAGGCCGACGACCACAAGAGCACACGCCGCACCAGCCGCCAGAGGCGAGCCTTGCGGGTGGCGGCGAGAATCGCTGCGGGCCCTGCGGTCATTGAAAAGTGATTCGTATCCGCCTCAACCGCCCTCGGTCGAGGCGTGGTAGGCGATATTGGCCTCGTAAATGCCGGCCCGGCGGCAGGCCGAAATCGCCGAGGCCACCTGACCGTGCAACGCTTCGCGATCACCGCGCACGAGCACCTTCTGCCCCGGGTTCTCCTGCACCGCCTCAGCCAGCGAGGACTGCAACCCGGCCAAATCCAGCCGCTGGTCGCCCAGGAAATAGGCCCCGTCTTCACGCACGTTAATCACGATCACTTTGACCGCCGAACTCAGCGTGGTGTCGGTCTCGGGCAGGTTCACCAGGATGTCGCGTTCCTGGCGCGCGAACGAAGTCGTCACCAGAAAGAAGATGATCAGGATGAACATGATATCGACGAGAGAGGACGTGTTGATGACCGTCTCCTCGCCGTCTTCAGACCGCGGAATATTCATGGCGCTCTTCCTCCGGGGTGGCCTCTGCGTTTGGAGCCGGGCGCGGTGCATCCGCCGCGTCGCTCAGCTCACGGTTGTGCAGCGTGGCTTGCAGCTGGTCGGCAAAGGCGTCGCCTTCCTCCTCAATCGCGTCGGCAAACTTGTCCACGCGGTTGAACAAAAAGGAGTAGGCCACCAGTGCGGGGATGGCCACGCTCAGGCCGGTCGCCGTGGTCACCATCGCCTCGTAGATGCCTTGCGCGAGCATCTCCGCGCGGCCCAGGCTGCCCGTGGAGGCCGCCACCGTCTGAAAACTGCGGATCATCCCGGCCACCGTGCCGAGCAGGCCCAACAGCGGCGAGACCGTCGCGATGATTTTGAGCCCACGCAGGCTGCGGCGTAACTTGCCCACCTCCAGCGCGGCCGTGTCGCTCATCGCCTTTTCCACGTAGGCGCGGCTCTCGCTGCGTTTGAGCAACCCGGTGCGGAAGACCCGCGAGAGGGGCGCGGTCAGCTCCTCGCACAGTTCGATGCCGTGTCGCCAGTGGCGTTGGCCATCCTTCACCACGGTCGTGAAGACGGATTCGCGCAGGTTTGGCGGCAGGATACGCGGACGACTCAAGCTGATCAGGCGCTCAAAACTCAGCGTCACCGCCAGAATCGAACAGATGGCCAGCGGAATCATCACCGGGCCGCCGCGCAGCAGCAGCGAGAAGACCGAGTCGCTCGTCTGCTGGGCCGCCGCCGGGCCGCCGCCTTCCTGGGCCAGGGCCGCGACCGTGCCGGCCAGGCTCAGGCCCGCCAGCGCAAGGACTATCATTGGGCGTGGTTTCATAAGTGCAAAAGGGGGCTGTGGTTAGCGGTTACGATTGGTTTCCTTCAGGATTTCCTGGGCGGCGGTCGCCTCGCGCGTGCCGGGGAAACGCACCACCACCTCTTCAAAACGTTCCGAGGCCTGCGGGTCGCGCCCTTGGCGCACCAACACCTGGCCAATCTCCAAAATCGCGCGCGAACTCCACTGCGGGTAGTTGTAATTCACGTCGACTTTGACCAGCTCCTTGATCGCCGCGTCGTGCTGACCCAGGGCAAAGAGGCACTCGCCCAGCTGGAACTGGCTGCGGGCGGCCAACTCGTCGCGCTCGCCGCCGGCGATGACTTGCCGGTAGTGCCCGGCGGCTTCCTCAAAGGCTTTCTGGTTTTCCAGCGACCAGCCCAGCCACATCCGCGCGCGGCGCTGAAACTCCGATTCGGGATGTTCCTGCAAGAACTTCGTAAAGGTGGCCTGCGCCTGCTTCCAGCGGTTGGTCAGGGTTTCGCATTCGCCCACGCGCAGGATGGCCTGCTCGCGCAAACGCGGGTCGCCCGGTGACGCCGCTGCGTGTGTGAAGTGCCGGTAGGCCTCCTCAAAGGTCTTCTTTGCCAGGCGAATTTCACCGGCCTGGTACGCGGCTACCATGCGGTGCTCGGTCTTAGGAAAGGCCGCCAACAGACGCTCAAAGGCCTGCGCCGCCGGCTCCTCGTTACCCTTGCCCAACAGGCACCAGGCCTGCCGGTAGAGCACCTTTTCCAGCATGCTGTCGGGCAGCTCGCGCGAGAGCAGGCGGTGCGTCAGCTCCAGAGCCTTGGCGTAGTTCTTTTCTGAATACTCCAGCTCGGCCAGCTCGAAGTGCGCGCGATTGCGCAGGCCCTCGTCGCGGGTCGCATCGGCCAGGGCGGCGTATTGCCGGCGCGCCGTCGCGATGTCGCCTTTCTTACGAGCCGACCAGGCCCACTCGTACAGCGCCTGGGGAATGTAGTGCGACTGCGGATACGCTTCAATGAACGCCTCCACCGCCGCGATCGCCGTGTCGAAATGTTCCCGGCGCGAGAGCGTCGCTGCCAGGTAAAACGAAGCGTCTTCGACCTTCGGGTTGTCCGCGTACGCCTTCAGGTAAGCTCGCCAGGCCTTCTCCGCTTCCGCCAGCTCCTCGGTTTCCAGGTGCAGGAACGCCTTTTGAAAGAGCGAGTCCGGCGCCAGCGTGTGCTTCGGAAACTTTTCCGCCACGGTCGTGAAATGATCCTTGGCTTCGTCGACCTTGCCTTCGGCCAGCGAAACCCAGCCCAGATAGTAGGTTGCCTGCGGCAGAAACGGGCCCGCCTTGGGATGCGCGATCACCGTTTCCAGCGCGGTGCGCGCGCCGGGATAATCTTCAGCTTCGTTGCGCAAACGGCCCAACTCGGCCAGCGCGTGCGTTAACAGTGAGCTCGTCGGGAACACGTCCACCAGGTGCTCCAGCGCCGCGCGGGCCAGGGCCGGTTCGCCCGAGCGCTCCCGCGCCTGCGACAACTTCAGCAGCGCGATGTCCACGTTGTCCTTGCCCGGAAACTCCTCGGTGAACCGCGCGAACAGCTCCGCCGCCTTGTGCCAGTGCTCCAGTTCAAAAGCCGACAGACCCGCCAGGTAATCCAGCTGATCGAAGAACGGTCCCTGCGGGTCGGACACCAGCAGCGGCTCCAAGTGGCTGAAGGCCAGCTGCCACTTCTTGCGCTGCACTTGGTACTGCGCGATGCGGTAGTGCGACTGGTCGGTGTACGGGCCGCTGCCCTGAAACGGGATGAAATGCTGGTAGGCCACCACGGCCTCATCCTTGCGGTCCAGGAAGTACAGGTTCTCCGCCCGCAGAAACGCCACGTCTCCAGCGTATGGATCGTTTGGATACAACTGCGCAAAGGTCTCGGCCGAGGTCAGGCTGCGCGCGTAGGTCTGGTCGCGGTTCAGGCTGAACGCGCTCAGGCGCAACGCATCGGCGGCCTGCGTCTTGTTTTGAAAGCCCCCGTGCGCCTTCTCGAAAAAGATAGCCGCCGCGCCAAACTCCTCCAGGCCCAGCAGCGCGTTGGCGTAGTCAAACTGCAGGTCCGCCAGCAGCGCGTGATCGCTGAACTGCGTCAAGGCTGGCTCCAGCGTCTTCTTGGCATCGGCAAAGCGGTTCTCGCGCAGAAAGGTTTTGCCTAGCCACAGAAAGGCTTCGGCGGCGGACTTCGGGTGCTTTTGCAGCGCCACAAACTGCGCGCGCGCCTCGTCGAACTTCCCCTGCTCCAGCTTCGAGCGGCCCAGGTAAATCCCCGCGTCGCCCTCGAACGGACTCTCCGCAAAGCGCTGCCGCAATTCCAAAAAGGCCTTGGCCGCCTGCGCGTAGTCTTCCTGCAAGAAGCGGATGAAGCCCAGCCTGAAGAGCGCTTCGCCGGCAAAGTGCCCGTTGATCTTGCGCGCAACCAACTCGTGGTGCACCTCGGCGTCGTCGAGGTTGCCCAGCTCGCGTTCGCATTCGCCCAGCAAAAAGAGCGTGTGCTCGTAAATCGAGCTACCCTTGAAGGTGTCCGCCAGTTGAATCAGCGTGTCCTTGGCTTCGGCATACTTGCCCATTTCGTAGCGCGCCAGCGCGCTCAAAAAAGTGACGCGGGCGGTGTAGGCCCCCTTGGGCACCAGCTGCGAAAGCTCGTGCACACTGACGACAACATCCGTCCATTTCTGCTGCTGAAACTGCGCTTCGATCATCCCGGCATAACTGCGCTCCAGCGGCTCCAGGTCCTGCACGGTCGAGACGGATATTTCCGGTGACTCCGTCACGCGGCTGGCCACTCCCGGCAGCTCGATGAAGAGCCGTTCACGTCCGCGATTGACACTCCAGCGAAAGGCCTTTTCCGCCTCCGCCGGTCGACCGGCCACCAGCAAGCATTGGCCCCAGAGGTTGTGAACCTGCTCCTGATGCGGCGCCTCGGTGTTGCCGGCCAACTCCGCCAGGACGGGTTCCGCCTTTAGAAAGGCCCGCTGCTCGTAACGCGCGAGCGCCAGGCCCAGCTTTGCGTTGAGCGTCTTTTCATGGCCCGGAAAGGCCTTCAAAAATTTCTCGTACTCCTGCTCGGCCAGGTCGAAAAGTTTTTTGTTAAAGAGCGCGTTGGCCGTGTAATAGGCCTCCAGGCCGGCGTCCGCGCGCACAGTCGGCGTCGCCCCCAGCACAAGGGCCAGCGTCAGTAAGATGCGTTGTGAAATAAGGCGTTTCATGGCGGGGGTACCTGAGCTGGGTTTACAGAATGGCTCTACAGAAAGTCGCGCGGGGGCGGCGGGACCGGAGAGCGAAAATCGTGAAAGGGCAGGGGACGGGCTGCGCGTTGCCTTGTCGCAGCCGTCGATGCGTGGGCCTCGCTGCCGAACCAGGCGGCAAAGGCGCGGGCACTGGCAATCGCGTGGGCGTCGCTGGGCACATCGGGATGCAGCGGCTCAGGTGCGCAGGGATGCGTTGGATTCAGAGCGTAAGGCATGGCGAGTTTTCCGCGGTCAACTGCGGTCGAGCGCAGGTGGATGTATGCGAATTGAAGGTAGTCGTTCGGGTAAAAGGAAAGCCGGCCATTGGCTGGCCGGCTTTCCCGTCAAATCCCGAGGTTCGGTTTTGTCCGAAAAGCCGGAGCGCGAACCTACTCGTAGAAGTGCGTGGCTTCGTTTTCCGTCACCGGACGGTCGAGCTGTTCCGACTCAATCTGCGCGGTGAAGCGCACGTTGCTGGGCTTGGTCGCCTTCACGATCACGCGCCAGACCGCTTCACTTTGGGCGTCCAGAGCCGGCAGCGGTTCAAACACCACGGTCTGGCCTTCCAGATTCGCCTTCGTCGCACCGGTGGATTTCACGAACTCCATGCCGTCTTCCAACTGGCAGCGAACGACGAGGCGCGTGGCCGTCTTCGAACCCTGGTTGGTGGCCTTGATTTCGTAGGTCTCGGTTTCGCCAACCGGCACCGGGTCGTTCACGTCGCCCACCTCCAGGAGGATGGCGGCGATACCCTCGATGTCGGTCGTCATGACGGCGTCGACGTTGTTGGCGGCCACGGCGCGGGCCTTGGCCACCGAACGGGCGGTCAGAATCTGCTTGGCCACGGCCTTGGCCTGCACGCGCTTGGTCTCGCCCGGCTGCAGTGTTCCCACGCTCCAGACCACGGCGTTGTTGACGGCGTTGCCGCCTTCGTTGGCCGAGACCAGCGAGGTCCCTTCGGGCAGGATCTGCTCGATGATGGTGTCGCGGGCCGGGGCGTTGCCGGTGTTCTTCAACGTGAGGTCGTAGGTGATGATGTTACCCACGAAACGGCGGCGCGGCGCGTCGGCGGAGAGGACCAGTTCCGGGCGCTGCACCGAGGTGCGGTAGGTCGCCTGGGCGCTCAGGTTGTCCAGTGCGCTGACAATAAACTTCGTCTCGTAGTCGCCGGTTTCGATGCCGCGCAGTGACAGGTCGTACTGACGCGAGGCACCGGGCTGCAGGTCGCCTACGGGAATCTCGATGTTGCTCTTGCCTTCCTTCGTCAACAGGCCCTTGGGCAGGGTGTGGACGATCTTGGCCTGGCGCACCGGGGCACTGCCGCCGTTGCGCACCACCAGTTGCAGCGGAATCGGGTCGTTGATGACCGAGTTGTTCGGACCGGTGAGCTTGAACTCAAGGTTAGGCTCCACGACCGCCACCACGGCGACCATTTCACCCAGCGAGAAATTCAAATCGGTGTTGCCACCATGCTTCAGGCTGCCGGCGCGGGCGGCCGAGCCGGTGATCGTGATGATCTCCTTCTGGCCGGGGGCCAGCGTACCGAGGTTCCAGCGCAGGGTGTTCTGGCGGATTTCCGGCTTGGGTTCGGCGCTCTGGAGCTTGAAGTCGGGCGGCAGTGCTTCCGTCAACGAGATGTTGTCCAGCGAGTAGCCCGAGCGGTTCACCACCGCCATTTCGTAGCTGTAAATCTCGCGAGGCTTTACTTCGCGCGGTACGCTTTTTTCGACCAGAATCTGGGTCGCCTCCGGCGTGCGGGCCGAGGGCGGGAATCCCTTCCAGATGTAGTTGCGGTTGGAGGCGTCAGCCCCTTGCGACAGGACCAGCGTCTGGCCCAGATTCGGGTTCGAGGTGGGGGCAACGGTCGGGGCCGTTTGCGTGGCCGCGGTGTTGCGTCCCTCCGTGGTTTCGCAGCCGGTGACGGCTACAAGCAGGCCCGCTGCCAGCAGCAGCGGAGCCCCAATCGTTGTCATTGCTTTGCGCATGGCAGCTTCCTCAATCTTAACCTGCGTTGTTTCGGTATCGTGTTTGGATTGGTTCGAATCGGTGAGCGGCAAGTGGACGCGGGGACAAGGGTGGGACCATCCGTTGGGCGATTCCCGCGGGGCGGGCTTCGGGCAATTGGCTGCTTCCAGGTTTCCTTGCTCTAGGTTCGCTTGCCGGCGCTACAGACCGTTGTTGGCCCTTTACGCCAGGCCTTCTACTCGGACGCTTCCGCGAAATTTTAAAAAAATTTCAAAGCTTTGGGCCCACTTTACGCGTGCCATTGCAGCTACTTCTCGCTGGCTCCTCGCCCTTCCGCCATTCCGGGCCAATCCACCTGCCGACGCGTGCGCCCGGAGGACCTGCCTCCATGACCGGCGCGAACCGATCCCCCCCTCAATCGGGCATCACGCCTCGACGAGCTTCGGTATAAGTCGGCCCACCTCCGCCCCAGTTTACCAATAATTAACAATCACCCGCACCGATGCGCAGTCAGTCCAAAAACCGGTACAACGGGCACCCGCCAACTGCCCGTCCGCTGCGCACCTTCGCCTGTTTTTCTTCCGGCTCCAAGCTTCTGAACAACCCCGCCCTCAAAGAAAGTCCGCCTTCTGACTTCTGATTCCCGGATCACCCTCCCACGCTCAGCGCTTCTCCATTGTGCCGCGCGCCGATTCCCTAGATAAACGGCGCGGCGCGTTCAGCCCATTGCTCGGGGGTAGGGTAGCCGCCGGCCGATTCGCCAAAGCAGGTCCGCAGCATATCCGTGGCAATCACCCCTGGATTTAAGGCCACGCAGGCCATCCCCTTGGGCAACTCCTGCGAAAGCGCCTGACTCATCCCCTCGATCCCCCACTTCGTCGTGCAATACGGCGCAACCTCCGGCGAGGTCGAACGCCCCCAGCCCGAACTCAGATTCACGATCACCCCGCGCTTCGCCGCCACCATCGCCGGCACCAAGGCTCGAATGCAAGAGGCCACCCCGTTCAGGTTCACGTCGGTGATCTGCCGAAATTCCTCCGGCTCAATCTCCCACAGCGGGGCGGGTGTGTTGATCCGCGCAGCGTTGTTGATCAAACGGTCCGGGGCGCCTTCGGCCAGAACGTCCTCGGCAAAGGCCGCCACCGCCGCGTAGTCCGTCACGTCCACGGCCCGAAAAAGGTGCGGCGCGGCGTAAGCGCGGTTGAGCGCCTCGATCTGCGTTGCCGAGCGCCCAAATCCAGACACGGTGTGGCCTGCCTCGATGAAGGGTGCCACCAAGGCGCGGCCCAGCCCACGCGTACACCCGGTAATGACAATGCGTTCGCCCATGACTCCCTTCTACCTCCGGGCTTTCGCATTTACAAGGCGCGGCACGGCTTCCAAAATCCTGGGTCTGCGTTTTGGCGCTGCCTGTTCCGGACACCCTAACCTCTCATGGCCAAGAGCAAGAAAAAGCGCGCTCACAACCGCCCCGCGAAGCGCCCTGCACAGGCATCGGCGACGGCGACCAATCCAGCGCGCGCAGGCACCGGCGCGCCAGCCCTCCCCAAATCCGCGCGCCAAACCGCCACCGCCGCAAAAAAAGAGTCACAAGCGCTCGACGTGCAGGGGCTCCTCGTCTCTGTCGCGTTTTTTTTCCTGCTGGTCTTCACCATCTTTCCCAGCGGGCAAATCACCTACTTCACCAAGTTCTCCAAGACCTTTTACGCCGGCGGCTTCATCAACCTCATCCTCATTTTGACCGCCGGCTGGCTCGTCTGGAAAAAGGGCCCCATCAAGGTCAACTGGGGTATTTGGATTTTCGGGGCCTACACCTTGTACCTCTCCGTCGTATCCTTGTTTTACAGTGGCTACTACACCGAGTACTACATCGCCAAGCACCTCGCCTTCCTCAACATCATGCTCCTGGCCGAGAATTTTCTCTCGCGCAAGAGCCTGTCCACGCTGGCCCTCGCCCTGGGGTTGGCTCTCGCCTCGCTGGCGCTCTTTTACGCCGCCGGGCTGGCGGGTTTTTTCGACGGCGATGGCGGCAACCGCGGGCTCATTTTCAAGTCCCTGCACTTCGGCATCGATGACGACGGCAAAGGAGGCAACGAGCGGTTCTTCGGGGCGCGTCAGCTCGAGTTGACCTTCGGCAACCCCAACATGTTTGGCTCCTTCCTGGCGCTGCTGACGCCGGTGGTGATCACGGGCATCTTTGTTCAGCGCGGCTGGTTCGGGCGCATCCTGCTCACGCTCGTGGCCGCGAGCATGCTCGTCATGGCCTTCCACTCGGACTCGCGCAACGCCATCGCCTCGGTCTCGGGGCTGGGGCTAGTCTCGGTCATCGTGGCGGGCGCGCTGCTCTGCTGCAAACAGTCCGAGCGTGTGCTGGTTCCGATGATCGCGTTTGTCGTCTTTGGGGGACTCTTCGGTGCCTCCATCATCATGAGCGATATCTTCGGTGCGAAGCCATACCTCCCGCTCAGGGACACCGCCGTCGTCCTGCTCGCGATTGGCGGCGTCCTGCTGCTCATACTGATCGGGCTCTTCGCCCAAAAGCGCTTGCTCTACATCGGCATGGTTGCGGGCTACCTGGCGTTCTTTGCCTATTGCTTTGAATTTGAGAAGACGGACTTTGCGCAGGGGAAATTTGACGACACCGGTGGTGGTGCTTCCGACGGCGGGCGCACCTTTGCTTATTCGGCAGCCATCGATCTCGCCACCGAAGACTTCGCCAGCATCACCTTTGGCCGAGGTCCCGGCTCGCTCTACGCCAATATCTTCAG
This sequence comes from Opitutales bacterium, assembly GCA_050331595.1. Lineage (GTDB taxonomy): Bacteria > Verrucomicrobiota > Verrucomicrobiia > Opitutales > JBHJGM01 > JBHJGM01. The sequence continues at coordinate 29,005 of JBHJGQ010000025.1, read as the reverse complement.
CTTTGATACAGGTAAATACAACTACACCGGGGCTAACAAAAGCTATCTCTTCGCGCACCAGGAAAACCTCGAGATTTTCCTGCAGGGCGGGGTAGTCGGCTCCGCGATTCACTACGGTCTGGCCATCCTGACCATCGGGATCTGCCTGCTTGCCGCGCTGGAGCGCAAGCGTTCCATCCAGGAGCGCACTTTTGCCGCCGGGCTCATGCTCTCCATCTGCGCGTTTTATTTCTTCGGCTTCTTTTCACTGGCCGTGCGCTACAGTGCCACCGAGTTTCCGTATCACTTGATCCTCGCTCTGGCCTGGGCATTTTACGCCCCGCGTCCGCCCCGTGTTTTCCCAGCGTGGGCCTGGCTGCTCACCATCCCCTTCGCGGTTTACTCAACCACCACCATCGCCCGCACCTATTACAGCGACAACTTCCTCGTCAAAGCCATCACCGGCACCAACGCGCGCACCCTCGACGCCGACCAGGCTCAGCGCATGCTCCAGCGCTCGGTCGAGATCTTCCCGCAAAATATCCACGCCAAAACCCAGATCTTCCTCAACAACTACAACCGTGCCGGCGGACCCAACATGGACGTGCTCGACGAGGTCTTCGTCTCGATCAACGGCCAGATCCCCAACTTCAAAGAGATCAGCTTCTTTTACGGACGCGCCTGTTTCCTCAACGGGCGCGTCGACGAGGCCATCAAACACACCCGAATCTACGTCGATGCGAACCGCTGGGCCACCCTGGCGCGCGCCTGCTTGGCCTACTACTACTGGGCTGATGGACAAGACCAGGCAGCCATCCAGCAGGCTGAGGAAATCCTCCTGGCCGGCCTCGACGACCTGCGCCTGCAGGGCGCGCGCTTGCCCAGCGAGCCAACCGTGGAAAGCCAGCGCCAGCGCTTCCAAACTGTCCCCATCGCGCTGACCCACCGCGTGGAAACCGTCGATGGCAACCGCCTGCTCCGTATACAGCTGGACGAACCCTTCAAGCAGCTGACCTACGACCTGCCCGCCGGGGAGATTACCTTCGACCTCGATGGCTTTGGCCAGCGCCTGCGCAACCTGCTGCGTCTGCAGGCATCGCAGGTTCAGGGCGCGGCCGACCAACGGCTCAACCAGGGCCTCAACCTCATCATGCTGCAAGCGCGCGATGCCTTCGACCGCCAGATGGGGTTGCCCTTGCCCCGCTCCATCTCCAGCCAGCTGCGCCAGCGCACAGCGGCTTCGCCAAGGCCACAGCAATAACCGAAGCCGTTGACTGCACTGTCCCTGTCTAGACAGGCCTAATTGCGCACCTGCGCGCGTTCGTGCACCACGCGTCCGGCGTCAAAGTGCTGACGCTTTTTCACGCGCCCGCTCTCGTAGTAGGAGAGCACTTCACCCTCCAGCGTACCGTTGCGGTACTCGCCCTCGAGCTTTAACTTTCCCGACTCAAAAAACTGCTGGATGGACCCCTGTTTCACGCCGCGCACAAAATGCACCTGCACCTCCAGCTTGCCCGATTCAAAAAAGATCCGCTGCTCCCCGTGCGGCACGCCGTCGGCAAAAGTCATCTCCGATTTCTTCTCCCCGGATCCGTAAAAAAGCTCCGTCAGCCCGTGCTTCAGGCCACTTTGGTACGCGCTGCGCCCTTTCAGCATCCCGGTAGGATAGTACAGCAGGCTTTGCCCGTGCTCGCGTCCATTCACAAACGTGCCTTCGCGCTCCAGGCGACCCGATTCGTAATACACCTGGCAGGTGCCGTTCAGCTGCCCGTCTTTGGCCTGAAATACGCGGCGCACCTTCCCGGTATCATAGTACTGCACCCAGCGGCCATCGGCGAGGCGTCCGCTGTCGACCACAAAGATGCCGGCTTCGCCCCAGTGTCCGGTTGCCTGCGCGCGTCCGTTGCGTAAAAAGGTGAATAAGCTCGGCCGATTCGCCCGCCGCGTTTCGGTCACCAGCCGCTCTTCGTCTTCGTACACGGTCTTTCCCTGTGCATCCTCGATGCGCTGCACCCGCGCCTGGGAAATGGTCTGCGTCCGTCCGTTTTGCACATACACAAAAACACCCGCAGCATCGCGCACCCCGCTGACCTCCGTGAGCCGCGAACCGTCCTTAAGCAAGATCGTGTCGGCCCACAGCACCGATCCCCAAAAGGCGATCGCTGCGCTCAGCGCGAGTCCGACAAGTCGTTTGCAGTACGGTAATTGCATAGGTCCTTGATTCAAAAGGATTCCCCACGGTCTGAAGTCGTCATTGCCGTCAACCCTGTTGAACGCTTTCTGGCAGGCCTCCGGTTTCTTTGTCGCCAACTTCGGTACTTTTCCCGACGCCTCCTCGCTAACGCCGGAAGACTGCTTCTCCCGTTTAACACGCGAACACCTTTTCGACCGGCGCGGGTCTCTGGGCTTGCCCCAACCCGCCTGCCGTCCACAAACCAGTTTTATGAAAAAATCCCAGATAGACTGCGCCGTTGCTGCCCTCGACTCTTTTGAAATTGAAACCCCCTCCTGGGGCTACGCCGACACAGGCACCCGCTTCGGCAAATTCTTTCAGCCCGCCGCCGCCATCGACACCGCCGACAAGTTCGCCGACGCCGGCGCCGTCCACGCCCACACCGGGTGCTGCCCCACCGTTGCCGTTCACGTTTTGTGGGATTTCCAAGCGGGCGAAGATCCCAAGGCCGTCGCCCGCCTCGCGCGCAAACACGGCGTCAAAATTGGCTCGATCAACCCTAACGTTTTTCAGGACCAGCAGTACAAACTCGGTTCGTTCTCCAATCCCGATCCGGCGGTCCGCGACCAGGCCCTCAAGCACTGCCTCGACTGTGTGGAGATCGGCAAGGCCGTTCGCAGTAAGTACCTCTCCCTCTGGTTTGCCGATGGCACCAACTACCCCGGCCAGGATGACATTCGCGCCCGCAAGGCCCGCGTCCTCGAAAACCTCAAGGCCACCCACCGCCGCCTCGACAAGGCTCAGATCATGCTTGTGGAGTACAAGCCCTTCGAGCCCGCCTTTTATGCCACCGACATCGCCGACTGGGGCATGAGCTACATCCTCTCCAAGCAGACCGGCCAGAAAGCCAAGGTCCTTGTCGACACCGGCCACCATTACCTTTCTCAAAACATCGAGCAGATCGTCGCCTGGCTCCTGGACGAGGACATGCTCGGCGGTTTCCACTTCAACGACCGCCGCTACGCCGACGACGACCTCACCCTCGGATCCATCGACCCGTACCAGATCTTCCGCATTTTTAACGAAATCCATGGCTTCGCCGCCGACCGCAAAGGCAAGTACCCCGACATCGCCTACATGGTCGACCAGTCGCACAACCTGAAGCCCAAGTGCGAGGCAATGATCCAAACCGTCGTGACCGCGCAGGAACTCTACGCCAAGGCCGCCCTCGTCGACCGGCGAAAGCTCAAAAAGGCCCAGGACTCTGGCAACATCGTCGACGCCGAGGAATGCCTCAAGCAAGCCTACCGCACCGACGTCACTCTCGCTCTGGAAAAGTGGCGCAAGCAGCGCGACTTGCCGCTCGATCCGCTGGCCGCCTTCCGCAAAAGCGGCTACACCCGCAAAGCCGCCACCGAGCGCACCAAGCGTCGCCAGGAACTCGGCATCGTCCAAGGCGGCAGCTACGCTTGATCCTCAAAACGGCGGCGGCTCCAAATCGCGCCCAAACGCGTCATCCAGAATCGACCGGCGCGTCGGCGCGAACAGGCTGTCCTCCTCCGTTTCATCCGCGCCCAGATTGGGTGCGGCCATTTCCAGACCGTCTTCAGCCACGTCGCCGAATTGGGCACCGCTGCGCGCCACTGGCACCGCCCGCCGTACCCAGGCCTCTATCTCCTCCGGCGCATCACCTTCAGCAACTGCCGAATCCGATGCCGCGTCCATGTCCGTCCCCGCCGCAGCGCCTGCTTCAGACGCTTCCAACCGCACGAAAAAATACCCCTGGAAAAACGCTCCCGACACCGGCCCCGTCGCCAGCATCCCCACAGTGATCGCCTCCCAAAGGCCAAATCTCCTACCACGCACACGTTTCATAGGCATTGATAGTAAATGGTAATTCACCGCTGCCGCAACGATTCAATGCCCGAACCGCGACATTTTGACGCTTATGGCCCGTTCTGTCCGACACCTTGGCACGCCACGTTTTTCCAAGTCATCGCCTGGTCCATTCGGAAATCTCATAAACCGTTCACCGAAAGTCGGTAACACCTTTCTGCGATTGCGTTCGCTTTAAGCTCCCGTGGCCCGCATGTTGCACAGAGTCCGGTATGAGTATCGACCCCAACCGCTTCACCGAGAAGGCCCGCCAGGCCATCCTCGACGCGCAAAACCTTTCCCGCGACCGCGCCCACACCCAAACCGACACCTGGCACCTGCTCCATGCCCTGCTCCATCAGCCCGACGGTCTCGTGCCGGCGCTGCTAACCAAGCTCGAGATCACCCCCAGCGCTGTCGACCTCGCCGTCGCCCGCGAACTCGACAAACTCCCCCAGGCCTCCGGCAGCGTCGACACCAGCACCGCCTATGTCTCCGGCGATTTCCAGAAAACCCTCACCGGCGCCGACAAGCAAGCCCGCCACCTCAAGGACGACTTCATCTCCGTCGAGCACCTGCTGCTGGCCCTGCTCGAGGCCAAACAGGCGTCCCTCCAGAAACTTTTTGCCAGCTTCGGCCTCACACGCGACAAAGCCCTGCAGGCGCTCACCCGCGTGCGCGGCTCCCAGCGCGTCACCTCGCAAAATCCCGAAGGCACCTTCCAGGCACTCGAAAAGTACGGCCAGGACCTCGTCGACCAGGCGCGCTCCGGCAAGATGGACCCTGTCATTGGCCGCGATGAGGAAATCCGCCGCGTCATCCGCATCCTTTCGCGTAAAACCAAGAACAACCCCGTCCTGATCGGCGAGCCCGGTGTCGGCAAGACTGCCATCGTCGAGGGGCTGGCCCAGCGCATCGTGCGCGGCGACGTCCCCGAAGGCCTCCAGGACAAGACCATCTTTGCCCTCGACATGGGCGCGCTCCTGGCCGGTGCGAAATACCGTGGCGAGTTCGAGGAGCGCCTCAAGGCCGTCCTCCAGGAAATCAAGCACAGCGACGGCCGCATCCTGCTCTTCATCGACGAGCTGCACACCATCGTCGGGGCGGGCAAGGCCGAGGGCGCCATCGACGCCGGCAACATGCTCAAGCCCATGCTCGCCCGCGGTGAGCTGCACTGCGTCGGCGCCACCACCCTCGACGAGTACCGCAAGCACATCGAAAAAGACGCCGCTCTCGAGCGCCGCTTCCAGACCGTCATGGTCGACCAGCCCACCGTCGAGGACACCATTTCCATCCTCCGCGGCCTGCGCGAACGCTTCGAGCTGCACCACGGTGTGCGCATCATGGACGCCGCCCTCGTCCAGGCCGCCGTCCTCTCGCACCGCTACATTTCCGAGCGCTTCCTCCCCGACAAAGCCATCGACCTCGTCGACGAAGCCTGCGCCTCCATCCGCACCGAGATGGACTCCATGCCCGCCGAACTCGACGCTCTTTCCCGCCGCGTCCTCCAACTTGAAATCGAGGAAACCGCCCTCGAGAAGGAGCGCGACGATGCCTCCCGCAAGCGCCTTGATGAACTCCGCGCCGAACTCGCCGACACCCGCGAGCAGGCCAACGCTCTGCGCGCCCGTTGGGAGTCCGAGAAAGGCGAAGTCGGCCGCCTCCAGCAGGTGCGCGAAACTATCGAAGCCACCCGCCGCGAGATGGAGCAGGCCGAGCGCGACTACGATCTCCAGAAGCTCGCCGAACTGCGCCACGGCAAACTCCCCGCGCTCGAAAACGAGTTACGCCAGCTCGAAGCCAAGCAGCACGCAGGTAGTGGCAGCGCGGATACACTCGTCAAGGAGGAGGTCTCCCCCGAAGAGATCGCCGAGATTGTGGCCCGCTGGACCGGTGTGCCCGTCACCCGCCTGGTCGAGGGCGAAAAAGAGAAGCTGCTCAAACTGCCCGAGGTCCTGCACCAGCGCGTCATCGGCCAGGACGAAGCCGTCGAACTCGTCGCTGAGGCCGTCATGCGCTCGCGCGCCGGCATCAAGGACCCGCGCCGTCCCATTGGCTCCTTCCTCTTTTTGGGGCCCACCGGCGTGGGCAAAACCGAGCTCGCCAAAACCCTCACCGAAACCCTTTTCGACACCGAGCATAACCTCGTGCGCCTGGACATGTCCGAGTACATGGAAAAGCACAGCGTCGCACGCCTTATCGGCGCGCCTCCGGGCTACATCGGCTACGATGAAGGCGGCCAGCTCACCGAAGACGTCCGCCGCAAGCACTACTCGGTCGACCTCTTCGACGAGATCGAAAAGGCCCATCCCGACGTCTTCAACACCCTCCTGCAAATCATGGACGACGGGCGCATCACCGACGCCCAGGGACACACCGTCGACTTCAAGAACACCGTCATCATCCTGACCTCCAACGTCGGCTCGCGTCACCTCATCGAGGGTGTCGCCGGCAGCACCATTCCCGAGTCCGTGCGCGAAAGCGTATTCGCCGAGCTGCGGCAGGGCTTCCGCCCGGAGTTCCTCAACCGCATCGACGACATCATCCTCTTCAAGCCGCTCACCCTCGAGGAAATCACCCAAATCGTCGACCTCCTGGTCGCCGACATCAACCGCCGCCTGGCCGATCGCAACGTCCACGTCGCCCTCACCAGCGAAGCCCGCGAGTGGGCCGGCGAGCGCGGCTATGACCCCGTCTACGGCGCCCGCCCGCTCAAACGCTTTCTCCAAAAACAGCTCGAGAACCGCCTCGCCCGCGCCCTCATCGAAGGACACCTCACCGACGGCCAAAAGGTCACCTTCGACCTCGTCGACAACGACCTCTTCATGCACCCCCCGCAGCCAGTGGAAGCCTGAGTTAATCCGCTACAGGGACACAACAACACCTTCACCACGAGGCCACGGATACTCCAGAGGCACCGTCGAGTACCTCCACGCCCTCTCACCGCAAACAATCAGGCGCAGCGCAAGGCCCCTTTACCGCGGACCTCTCGAACGCCACAATAAAGCGCTCGAATGCCGATCACTCGCTGCACGACCAGACCAAACCGCGCTTCCTTCATTTTCATCCGCCCATCTAGCTGACTCCCGCCTACTTTCCGCCTTGTAGCACCTGTCGCCCGGGCGACCAGCACGTCGTCCGTCCGCCGATTTCCTCGCGTACGAGCTCCTTTCCCGTCTTCGGGCATATGCCGCCATCACGCCAGCGCACCTGAAACAGCCAGCCCTCCGGCGGGTCCTCATTGTGGTGTGCGATGGTCGACAGCGCCCCCTCGACCACGGCGACCGTCTCCTTGAAAATGTCCGTCACCTTTCGCGCGGACAGGTCGCCCGCCAACTCCGCCGGATGTATCCGCGCACGCCACAAAATCTCATCAGCCATCCAGTTGCCAATTCCCGGAAACCCCTCCTGCTTGAGCAGCACCGCCTTCATCGGTGCTTTCCCGTGCCGCGCCAGAAAGGTTTTCACGTGCTCTTTCGTAAAGTCCGCCGAACGCGGGTCCGGCCCAATCGCCTGCCACCATTCAGGTCCGTCCGCGTCATCCGTTACATCGTAGCGAATCCGCCCAAAATGGCGCAGATCACGGAAAATTAAAACTTGCTCGGCATCCGCCTGCTCCAGGATCAGGTGATCGTGCTTGGCCGGCGCGTAGGGTAGGGGCTCGCAAAACAATTTCCCCGCCATCCCCAGATGCACGCCCAGCCACTGGCCCCCGCTGAAGCGAAACACCATCTGCTTGCCCCGCGTCTGGCCCGCTTCCAGCACGCAACCCTTGAGGCCGCGCTTGAGCCCCGACGTATCGCACCCGCGAAAGGGCCGCTTCTGGGCCTGCAGACGCACACGCGTCACGGCTTTCTCCAGCCCCGGATTCCACTTGTTCTTAAAGTAAACGACCTCCGCTAACTCCGGCATCCCCTCAAATGCGAGCGCCCGCGGCCAATCGCAAACCCGCGCGCGCCTTTTCCGTCGCCACTGGCCCGACTACCGTTGACTTTGCCCAGCGCGATTTTCAAAACGCTCCTTTCGTCCTGCGCAAACAAACCCCCTTCGCTTTTTCTCGATGAGTATCAAAGTTGGTGTGATTGGCGCCGGCGGCATGGTCCACTACCACGTCCCGGGTTTTCAAAAGGCAGGGGCCGAGGTGGTCGCCATCGCCGACCTCAACGAGTCTGCGGCCAAGACCGTCGCGCAGCAATATGGCATCGCCCACACGTTCAGCGACCCGGCACAGATGCTGAAAATCGCCGACCTGGACGCGATTTCTGTCATCACCCCCAACAAGTTTCACCACCCGCTCTGCATGGCAGGGCTCGACGCCAACAAGCACGTCTTTTGCGAGAAGCCGCCCGCCCTCAACGCCGCCGAAACCCGGCAAATGGTCGATGCCGCTGCCAAGTCCGGCAAGACTCTCATGTTCGATTTCAACAACCGCGCCCGGCCCGAGTCCTTCCAGATGATGGCCTACATTCGCGGCGGCGAGGTCGGCACCATCAACTCCGCGCAGGCTTTGTGGATTCGCCGCTGCGGCATCCCCGGCTTCGGTGGCTGGTTCACCAACCGCGAGCTCTCCGGCGGCGGTCCCCTCATCGACCTCATGCACATGCTCGACCTGGCGCTGTATTTCATGGGGTATCCAAAACCCGAATACGTCCTCGGCGGCACCTTCGACACCTTCATCAACGACGCCACCTTCAAGGGCCCCTGGGGCCTGCCCGATGTTCAGGGAGCCACCAATACGGTCGAGGCTGCCGCGCACGGCTTCATCCGCTTCACCACTGGCCAGGTGCTCTCCTTCCGCAACTCCTGGGCCGAGATGAACGAGCGCGAGGAGGTCAGCGTCGTCTTCCAGGGCACCCAGGCCGGCGGACGCGTCCGGCGCCTCTTTGGCGTCGACGGCCTCGATGACACCGCCACCGACGACTGCACGCTCTTCACCCAGGAGCACGGCATGCCCGTCAACCGCTCGCTGGTCTTCCAAAACGACGAAGCGATGGGTCGACTCCGCGCCGCCGAAAATTTCATCCACGCCCTCAACGGCCTGGAGCCTCCCCTCAATACGCCCGACGAGGCCCTCAAACTCATGCAAATCATTGACGCCACCTACGAGTCCGCCAACACCGGCAAACCCGTCCAGATCGCCTGAGCCCGGGAGACAGTGAATACTCACTGAGGCTACGCCGAGGCCTCGCGTTTTTACCTCTGTTTGCTTCCTTCTAAATTCCTTATTCTGAACTCTGTCTGCTAACTCCTAGATTCTCCTCCACACACCATGCCGCGTCCAGTTACCCTCTTCACCGGCCAATGGGCCGACCTGCCCTTTGACAAAATGTGCGAAACCGGCGCCGCCCTCGGCTATGACGGCCTGGAACTGGCCTGCTGGGGCGACCACATCGACGTCTTCCAAGCCGCCGAAAGCACCGACTACTGCAAGCAGAAGCGCGCCACTCTCGAAAAGCACGGCCTGCAGCTGCACGCCATTTCCAACCACCTCGGCGGCCAGCTCGTCTGCGACCCCAACGACGATGCCCGCTCCGACATCTTTGCCCCGCCCGACACCCACGGCGATCCCGAGAAAAAGCGCGCCTGGGCCGTCAGCGCGATGAAGGCCACCGCCCACGCCGCCAAAAACCTTGAGGTCCAGGTGGTCAACGGCTTCGTCGGCTCCTCCATCTGGCACATGCTCTACAGTTTTCCGCCGGTGTCCGAGGAGATGATCGCAGCCGGCTTCGCCTACTTCGCCGAAATGTGGAACCCGATCTTCGACGAGTTCGACCAGTGCGGCGTGCGCTTCGGTCTCGAGGTGCACCCCACCGAGATCGCCTTCGACATCTACACCGCCCAACGCGCGCTCGAAGCCGTCAACCACCGCGAGACCTTCGGCTTCAACTTCGACCCCAGCCACTTGCATTGGCAGTTCGTCGACCCGGTCGAATTTATCAACGCTTTTCCTGACCGCATCTACCACGCTCACATGAAGGACGCCGCCCGCAACCTCGACGGCAAGACCGGTATCCTCGGCTCCCACCTGGACTTCGGCGACTACCGCCGCGGCTGGGACTTCCGCTCGGTCGGGCGCGGCGAAGTCGATTTCCAACGCATCATCCGCGCGCTCAATCGCATCGGCTACACCGGCCCCCTCTCCATCGAATGGGAAGACTCCGGCATGGACCGACTTCACGGCGGCCGCGAAAGCTGCGAGTTCGTCAAGCGCCTCGACTTCGCACCCTCCAACGTCGCCTTTGACGCCGCCTTCGACGATAAAAACCGCTAAGCTCATCAACCACGAATAACCATGAACGAGCACAAATACCGACCGTACATTAGTGCTCATTCCTGACCATTCGTGGTTTCATCCAGTACCCCTAATGTTATGAAACGTAAACTGCGCATGGGTATGGTCGGTGGCGGCCATGGTGGATTCATCGGCGGGGTGCACCGCATCGCCGCTCAAATGGACGGCCAGATCGAACTGGTCGCCGGCTGCTTCTCCTCAGACCCCAAAAAATCCAAGGCCTCCGGTAAAGATTTCCACGTCGCGCCCGAACGCACTTACGCCGACTGGAAGGCCATGCTCAAAAGCGAGGCCGCCAAGCCCGCCGACGAGCGCCTGGACTTCATCTCCGTCGTCGTCCCCAACTGGCAGCACTGCCCCATCTCCAAAGCCTGCCTGCAGGCCGGTTTCAACGTAGTCTGCGACAAGCCGCTGGGGCTCTCCCTCAAAGAAGCGCTCGAGCTGAAGAAGGTCGTTGAGTCCTCTGGCAAGGTCTTCTGCCTCACGCACAATTACACCGGCTATCCCATCGTTAAGCACGCGCGGGCCATGGTCGCCCAGGGCAAACTCGGCAAACTCCTCAAGGTTATCGTCGAGTATCCGCAGGGCTACATGACCCACCAGATCGAGGCGAAGGCGGGCACGGGCATGGCCCGCTGGCGCACCGACCCCCAAAAGTCCGGCCTCTCCAACGCCACCGCCGACATCGGCACCCACGCCGAAAACCTCGCCCGCTACATCACCGGTCTCGAAATCGAAGAACTCTGCGCCGACCTCACCGCCTTCATTCCCGGCGATCCCCTCGAAACCGACAGCAACATCCTCCTGCGCTACAAGGACGGCGCGCGCGGCATCCTCTTCGCCTCGCAAATCATGAACGGCGAGGAGAACGATCTGAACATCCGCGTGTACGGCACCAAGGCCTCCCTTGAGTGGCACCAGGAGCAGCCTAACGAGCTCCTCATCAAGGCCGCCGATCAACCCCGCCAGGTCCTCACCCGCGGCAACAGCGCCTACCTCGACAAGTCTGCCACGGCCAACACGCGTCTGCCCTGGGGCCACCCCGAGGGCTTCATCGAAGGCTTTGCCAACATCTATCTCAACGCCGCCCAGGCCATCCGCGACGAGGTCTCCGGCAAGAAACCTCCGAAGAAAGGCTATGACTTTCCCACTATCGACGATGGCGTTATCGGCATGGCGCTGATCGAAACCGCCGTCAAATCCGCCAAGGCCAAGCAAAAGTGGCTTAAATTCCCCGTCTAGGCCTGAAAACACGAAAGCTAAACTGATGGAAGCGAAGGCATCAAAGGACGCTTCGAACGACGGAGCCGCTCATGCGTTCCCTTCTGATCAAACTTCTTCCCGTTCCTGCCCTCGTTTACGTTCGCTCGACCTCGACTGAAATCTCCCCGTCGGCAAAGTCCACCGCCAGCCGCTCGCCCGCCTGTAGGCTTTCCTTACGTGTGACGACCTGGCCCTGCGCATCGCGTACCACCGCGTACCCGCGCTTTAAGGCGCGCTGCAGGCTGACGTTTCCCAGCCGCCGCTCCAAGGCCGTATTCGACTCGCGGATACGCTCCAGACGCTGCCAGGTCGCCGTTTCCAGCCTCCCGCCCAGCGCTGTCACCCGCTGACGGCTGTAGCGCAGCCGCTCCCGGGGGCTGACCCGCGCCAGCCGCGTCAACAGGGCTGCCAGTATCTCTCGTCGCCGACTCACTGCTCGCGCCGCTAGTAACTCCAAACGTCCGGCTTGGTCATCCAGACGCAGGGCCGCCTGCTCCAGCCGATTCTCCGGGGAGACTGCCTTCAGCCGGCTCAGGCTCAGCCGCAACACTCCCGCCATCGATCCGAGACGTTGTTCGAATGCGTCACTGAAATCTGAATACAGACCGGCAATCCGCTCCCGCGCGTGCACCCATTGCGACGATAACAGCTCCGCCGCCGCCGAGGGCGTTTCCGCTCGCACATCCGCCGCGTAGTCACACAACGTTGTGTCGATTTCATGGCCTACCGCCGAGATGACCGGCAGCGCACAGGCTGCCACCGCCCGCACGACCGCTTCCTCGTTGAACGACCAGAGGTCTTCCAAACTTCCGCCGCCGCGTGTGACCACCACCAGGTCCAGCCCTTCGCACCGCCCGACACGTTCCAGCTGGCGAGCCAGTTCGCCCGCCGCCTCGGCGCCCTGCACCTTCGACGCAAAGACCACAACCTGCCCGCCCCAGCCCCTTCGCTTGAGGATCTGCAAAAAGTCCTTCAGCGCCGCGCCCGTCGGCGATGTCACGACTCCGACCCGGCGCGCCAGCAAGGGCAGGGGACGCCGCTTGTCCGGATCGAAGAGCCCCTCCGCAGCCAACGATTGCTTCAACCGCTCAAAGGCTGCCTGCAGTTTCCCGGCACCATCTTCGATCACCAGTTGTACGACCAGCTGATATTGCCCGCGGACCTCATAGACGTTCAACCGCCCGTAGGCCACCAGCTGCCGACCGTCCTCGATCGCCACCCCCTGCCGCAAGGCCGCCTGCCGAAACAACACACAGCTCAGGGACGCTTCGGTATCCTTCAGGGTAAAGTAAACGTGCCCCGAGGCCTGTCGGCGCACGTTGGATACCTCGCCGCGTACCCAGCACGCCGGCAGCTCATTCTCCAGCAGCAGCTTCACCCGGCGCGTCAGCGCGCCCACGCTCAGCACGGTCTCCGGTGTGGTCGATGTTCTCGAGGCGCTCGTTCGGGCTTTGCGTTCGGCCATGGCGTTGGGTGTACAGGCGCGCGGTCAGCGCCAGCCCCACCATGACTGCTACCCCCACAATCGCAAGGCCGCTGCCCCCTTCGAACAATGAAGCCCCTACCAGAATGACGCCCAGCACGTAAATCGACTGCAGCGCGCTCGACACCCACAGATACGTCCACAGGGGCACTCCCGCCAGCGCCAGAATCAATCCCTGAAAAATCGGCGGCAGCCCCGGAACCAACCGCAACGCCACCGTCAACTTCGCCGCCTGCCTGGGCTGTACCTGAGGAACCTCAAAACCACGCCAGCGGCACAACCGCCGCGCCGGCCCCCGCACAACCTTGGTCCCCAGCACATACACCAGCAGCGTATTCAAAAAGATTCCCGACATGCCCAACCCAAAGCCCAGCCACGGTCCGTGCGCGCCGCACAACACCAGCAGCACCGTCGCCGGAAAGCACACCAGCGGCAGCACCACCAGCGCCGCCACCAGCCACAGCGGTTTCTCCATGCTCACGGACTCCAGCCACGCCACCACCGCGCGCACCCGCTCGGTCAGGCCCACGCTTTCCGCCGGTACCAACACCAAAAACAACACGACCCCCAACAACAGCAGCAACCCTGCCGTAAAGAGCCGCCACCGCCGTCGACCCAGCGCCCAGGCCCAACGCAGTGCATCCCGTCGCCCTTCCACACCGTCAACCCATCAACCCTCACAATCCGCCGCAAGCCCGCACCTGGACATTCAAACAGACGGCCCCAAGCCCACTCGAGAAAACCTCACACATCACGGGCAGCTGCCAAAAAACGCAGCCGATTCTCAAAATCCCGTCCAAGCCCGTCTTGGATCTTTCCGTCTTTTCTGCGTTCAACGTGTTTACCGAAAAGCACAGAGCCTCCAGAGAAAACGCACCGTGCAGAATCAATCGCACCGATCCCTCCTGCTTGAAAAAGTGGTAGCGATTCACCTGCGTCAGTGCTACCAGCACGAAAAAACCGCACCCGTTGCCAGGTGCGGCTTGAAAGACGTTGTTACGTACGTTTCTAGGCTCGAAACACGTACCAATTAGTCGACGCGACGACCTTCTTGGTTGTACTCGACAGCCGCGCCGCCGTTCACGTCGCGGTGCTGCAGATAGAAGCTCGTGTTGGCATCGATGGTCGTAGTCGCGGCACCGGCGTCGGTCACGAGGTCCACACCATCCGACAGCCCGGTCATGTAGCTGCCAAAGATATTGGTGGTGTCGATCGTGCTGATGTCCGGATCGTCCATGAAGTACTGCTGAGCGGCCGAGGCAATCTGGCGCGCGTCATTGTCCATCGTGCTCTGAACCGAGCTGCGGCGGATTTCCTGGAAGGCCGGGATCGCCATCGCGGCCAGCAAGCCGATGATGACCACCACGATCATGATTTCTACGAGGGTAAATCCCTTTTTGTTTTTACGCTGCATGATACACTCCTGTTGGATTCTTGGATTCGTCTTGATGATGCTTCAGAAGGTGGAGCACCAACCCGGGGGGCTGGAGCCCATCCGTGCTTGGGCCTGTAAATCGGATCGCCCCAGGCCGATTTGATTTTCCAGCACGCCTTTGACGCTTTTTTAACTCTTTGCCACCGCGTACGGAACTTCCTGTACCCCAGTCGCTTGGACTTCCCCTGAGATCCGGGCAAAAATCAACTTACCCCCCGCCGATGGCAGAATACTCGTCACTTCCGCCTCCACGCGCTGACCCAGGCGTTGTGCACCTTCGTTTACCACCACCATCGATCCATTGGGCAGGTAACCCACGGCCTGATGCGATTCCTTGCCTGGCTTCACCAGTTCCACCGCAAAGCACTCGCCCACGTTCATTTCCTGCGCCAGCGCCTTTTGCAGCGAATGCACGTTCAGCCACTCCACGCCCTGAAACTCCGCCAGCTGCGCCAGATTGTAATCCAGCGTCAGCAGGCGCGCCCTCAGGTGCTTGGCCACAAACACCAGCTTCGTGTCCACGTCCACCGCTTTGGCTACGTCGCTTTCGTGAATGCGCAGCTCAACGTTCTCCAGCCGCTTCAAATCATTGAGCACCTGCAACCCGTGCCGCCCCTTCTCTCGGCGCTGCGGATCCTTGGAGTCCGCCACCATGTGCAACTCCTCCACCACAAAGCGCGGGATGATCAGCACCGAACTCAGAAAACCGCTCTCGCAAATGCGTACGATGCGCCCGTCGATCAGCGCACTGGTGTCCACCACCACCAGCGACGACGGCACGTCCTGGCTGATGAACTTCACGTACGGGATCACCAGATTGAATTCATCCCGCCCGCGCAGCGCGATGACCGTTCCCAGGTACGTGCACACTGCAAACAGGACCAGCCGCACCATGAACAGTGTCGACGCCTCACCCTTCTCCAGAAAAGGCGACGACGACAGCAACCACGCCACAAAGGCCCCCATGGCCAGCCCGAACGAAACCGCCGTCAGCCCCCGCAGCGAAAACCCTTTCAGGAAAATATCCAGCAGCACGGTCAGGGCTCCAAGGCACGCCCCGCAGAACAGAATCGGCAACAGGTAGGCCTCCCAGTCCGGGTTGGAGTACCACACCAGGTACGCCCCGCTCACACACAGCAGGGCAAAGAACACCCGGATCGTCAGTATCGTTTTCTTCATCGTGGCAAGCCCACCGTCCTTCATCGGCACACTCCCCACACCCATGAAGCCCCCAGCGTCGCTTCGCTCGAAACCCCCGCCCGCTCCGCCACGCCGCGTCGCAACCCGTTGGCGCTTGCCTCCCCTGCAGCCTCGGTCTACGTTCCTCCCTTCACGCGCTCAAAGCCTTGTCCACGATGCAGTTGGAAAACCAGACCGACCCTCACGCCCAAGCCCCTCAGTTCTTCAACCGCGAACTCTCCTGGCTCGCCTTCAATCGTCGCGTCCTCGACCTGGCCATCTCCGACGACTTCCCGTTGCTCGAGCGCGTACGCTTTCTCAGCATCGTCTCGTCCAATCTGGATGAGTTTTTTGAAATCCGCGTTGCCGGCCTCCAGCAACAGGTCGACTCCGGAGTGCTCGAGGTCTCCCTGGACGGCTTGGGCCCGCGCGAGCAACTGCGCCGCATCCACGAACTGACCTCCGAGCAGGTTGCCGAACAGTACCGCTGCTGGCACGAGCTCCTCGTCCCGGCCCTGCGCGAAACCGGCATCACCTTCCAGCTTCCGGGCGACCTCAACGCCGAAGAAAGCCAATGGCTGGCCCAGTATTTTGAGGAAGAGATTTTTCCGGTCCTCACCCCCCTGGCCATCGATCCCGCGCATCCCTACCCGCAGCTGATCAACAAGGGCCTCAACCTCCTCGTCTGGCTCGACGATCCGTCCACCCCCGAAATCGAAACCCTCAAGGCCGTCGTGCCGGTGCCGCGCATCCTTCCGCGCTTGGTTCAGGTCGAGGTCGACGACCGCCCCCAGCCACGCTTCATTTTCCTCAACGACATCATCAAGCACTACGTCCAGGAACTCTTCCCCGGCTACAACATCAAGGGGGCCTGGGCCTTCCGCATCACTCGCAACAGCGACCTGTACTTCGACGAGGAGGAAGTCGAAAACCTCCTGGCCCACATCGAGGAGGAACTGTACAAACTCCGTCGCGGTGCGGCCGTGCGCCTGGAGATCGAGGCGGGTGTCCACGAGGAGATCCTCGGCGAACTCCTGCGCGCCAACAGCCTCAACCGTCAGCAGGTCTTCGCCATCAACGGCCCGGTCAACCTCCTGCGCCTGGCCCCCATCTACGACTGCATCGACCGCGCCGACCTCAAGTTCCCGCCCCACGTGCCGCATGTGCCCGCTGCCCTCGCGCACCCTGATCAACTGTTCGCCTCCATCGCTGCGCGCGATTTCCTGCTACACCATCCCTACGACTCCTTTGCCCCCGTCGTTGAGCTGCTCAGCCAGGCCGCCCGCGACCCCAAGGTCTTCGCCATCAAGCAAACCCTCTACCGCACCAGCGGCGACTCGCCCATTGTCGAGGCTCTCAAAACCGCCTCGCGCAACGGCAAGCAGGTCACCGCCCTCGTCGAACTCAAGGCCCGCTTCGACGAGGCCGCCAACATCCAATGGGCGCGGCAGCTCGAGGATGTCGGCGTGCACGTGGTCTACGGGATGGTTGGCCTCAAGACCCACTGCAAGTGTAGCCTCATCGTCCGCCGCGAGAAAAACGGCCTGCGACGCTCCGCCCACCTCGGCACCGGCAACTACAACCCCAAAACGGCCCGCGCCTACACCGCCTTTTCCTTCCTCACCGCTGAACCTGAACTCACTGAAGAGGTCGCCGCCCTCTTCAACACATTGACCGGTTTCGCCCGCTCGCCCGACTTCGAGCGCCTCCTCGTCGCCCCCTTCAACCTGCACTCCACCGTCCAGAAAAAGATTCAGCGCGAGGCCGAAAACGCGCGCCAGGGTAAGCCCGCCCGCGTCATGGCCAAGGTCAACAGCCTCATCGACCACGACACCATCGCCAACCTCTACGCCGCCTCCCAGGCCGGTGCCAAGGTCGACCTCAATATCCGCGGCATCTGCGGACTGGTCCCCGGCGTCCCCGGCCTGTCCGAGAACATCCGCGTGCGCTCCATCCTCGGTCGCTACCTCGAGCACAGCCGCATCTACTACTTCCTCAATCACGGGGGCGAACCCGAGGTCTACCTCGGCTCGGCCGACTGGATGCCCCGTAACTTCTTCCGCCGCATCGAGTCCGTCTTCCCCCTGCACAACCAGGAGCTGCGCGACCACGTCATCCACGACGTCCTCGAGGTCTACTTCCGCGACAACGCCTTCGCTACCGAACTCCAGCCCGACGGCTCCTTCGAGCCCGTCCTCGTCCCCAAAGACGAAACCCCCTTCAGCGCCCAAAACCATTTCACACAGCGCGCCGAAGAACTCCGCCACAAGTCCGAACGCCTCCTCGCCGAACTACCTACTTAACGAACACAAATACCTTCACAGCAGGCCCCAGCGCCCACAGAGAAAACCTTTTGAATAGAAGGCATCCAACGGGTCCAACAGGAGCCTACTCAGCTGCTTCAATCACCCTAAGCCTCCCCATCTCTGTCCTTTTTATTCTTCCTGTCTTCCTCTCCTTACGGCTGCGTCCTACGGTTTAATAAATAGTCTTCCTGGGTTCCCTTCGATTCCTTTTGTTCAATCAAAACTTCTGTGTATCCAGCATTCACTTTTCCGCTCCGTATGCCTTCGTCGCCGGCGGACGAAACAGCGTCGGGATCACGCCAAGGTTGAACCGCACGTCCTCGACCGTCGTCTCCGAAAGCGTTTCGCCATCAAACACGCTCGTCACTCGGTGCGCCACCGGATACCCGCTGATGGTTCGGTAGTCGTCGTACAGCGTCACCAAAGGCGATTCACCCTCCAGTGCGTACAATTCGACCCGTTGCTCCAAAAATGTCTCCCCGTCGATAAAGATATCCTGATAGCTGCCATCGCTCAGTCCTAACCTTACACGGTAGAACTCAATCCCCGCGCCATCGGTGGTCGGCACCTCCTGATAGGCCAGCACCCGCAGCAAACTCAAGTTGTCCAGCGCCCCGGCAAAGCGCGCCTGCAAGCCCAACAGACGCCGCTCCAGGCCTTCGAGTTCCTGAGGTACTGCCGCCGGATCATTCGTCCAAAGCCAAGCCCGCTCTCCATCATAGGCAACGTATGTTTCGCGACCGCCAGCCCTCGTTTCCACGCGAATCATGTCCGGCCGTTTCTTCAACACGATCAGCTGCGACTCCAGCGCCCCCTGTCGAATCACCCCGCGCACCCGCACGCTGTTGAGCCGGTCGATGGCCCCTAAACCGCCGCGCGCCCGAACGTTCGCCTGCGCCAGCCGCAGCAACGCCTCCTTGTCCGCCTGCGTCACTGCTTGCTCCGACGATGACCCCGATTCATCCAAAGCCTGCGCACACACCGGCGCCGTTGCAGCCACGAAAACCAGCAGCAACGCGCCCGTGACGAACGCCACCCGCCGCCTCCATTTTCCCAAAATCATTCGCGTCTTTGTTCTGTCAGTTCGCAGCCTTCATGCCAAACCCAGCCCCTCGCCGCCAATCTTCAACGACCATCGACCGCATAGAACCAATTCTGGACCACCGACCACCGACCACCGACCCTGGACCAAAAAACTAACCCTCAAACTTCGCCCACAACGACAACGGCAACAGCCGCCCGGCACCCCCTGCACCGCTTTCCCGCAGCGCCAATTCGCCCACCGTCAGCGTACCGGCGCGCTCGTGCAGCACCTCCGCCAATACATTCCCCGCCATGATCGGAGAAGCCTCCAGCGAATACAGCGTCAGCAGCATCAAGCCCGCCGCCTCGCTCAGCAGACCCGCGCACCCCTCCAGCAACGTCAGCACGTCGCGCTCCACCCGCCACAATTCCTTCTTCGGCCCGCGCCCAAAACTCGGCGGGTCCAGCACAATCGCCTCGTAGAGCGAACCGCGATTCAGCTCCCGCCGCACGTACTTAAGCGCATCTTCCAGTATCCAGCGCACCGGTGCTGCCTCCATCCCGGATAACCTCTGATTGTGACGTGCCCAGGCCAGCGCCGGCTTCGACGCGTCCACGTGCGTCACCGCAAAACCCGCCGCCGCCCCCGCCAGGGTTGCCGCGCCCGTGTACCCGAACAGATTCAGCAGCCGCGGTCGCTCCACGCCCTCGGCGCGAAAACGTTCCCCCGCCGCCAACAGGGTGTCCCAATGCGGTGCCTGCTCGGGAAAAACTCCGAGGTGCTTCGACGTTTCCGTAAAGCGCGCTTCCAGCCTCAAGGGCCCCCAACGCAAGGGCCAGCGTTCCGGTACGTCCTGCGCCCGAAAACGCCAACGCCCGCGCTCGTCCTCGTGCTCCGCCACTGCCGCATCCCACGCAGCGTCCGGTAGGGCAGGGGACCACCACGCCTTGGGCTCGCCGCGAATCACCCGCACCGCACCAAAGGCCTCCAGCTTGCGCCCCCCGCCGCTGTCCAGCAGCTGGTAGCCCTCCCAATCACCACGCAACACCGACACTGCCGGCGGCTCTGTCGCAAACCGGGCCAAAGCGATGCTCAATCCAGGGCCGGCACCGAGACTGCTCAGTTAACCAGGTTCGCGGCGATGTAGTCAAAGCTCTGACGCGCCGAATCAAACGGATCGCCCGGACACTGATCCTGCTCCACCACAAACCACTCGCATCCCCCCGCTTCGGCTTCGCGAATGATCTCGGCAAAGGGCAGCACCCCCGCGCCGACCTCCGAAAACTCAATCCCGTTGTCGTCGTTGATCCGGTAGTCCTTCAGGTGAATTACCGGCTGCCGCCCCTTCAAACGCTGGCACCACGCCACCGGATTTCCGCCGCCGTACTGAATCCAGTACGTGTCCGTTTCCCCCTGCAGGTACTGCGGGTCTGTCTCGGCATAAATCCTCTCCAAAATGACCTGCCCGACCAACTTCCGAAACTCGATCTGGTGATTGTGATACAGCAGCGTGCAGCCCGCCTCGTGGAGCACCTTGCCCGCCGCGTTCAGCTTCGCAATCAAATCGTTCACCGAGGCCTCCGAACTGAAGTTCACCCCGCCCGGGTACGGATAGGCCGTGTACTTGCAGCCCAGCGCGTTCAACTTCGCCGCCACCGCTTCGGGATTGTCCAGAATCTCCTGACCGGACTCATGCGTGGCACACAGCGTCAGCCCATTATCGGCGCACAGTTGCACCAGCGCCTCGTTTTCAATCGGACCCACCGCACTCACCTGCACGGCTTGGTAACCGATGTCGGCCACCTTCTTCAGGCTCTCGGCGAGCGCTTCGGGCGTTTTCGTAAAATCACGGATGGTGTACAACTGCAGGGCGACCTGTTCGAGCTTCATAAGCCCTCCAAACTGCAACAGCGCCTCTACCCAACGCGAGCCGGAAATCCCCCCACCGGCTCCCCTTCATCAGAAACCACGAACTACGAACCAGGAACCAAGAACGTGTAACCTGCCACCTAACCCACGCTCTTCAAATAATCCCGCGTCTGCCGCTTCAGCTTTTTCAGCTTCGGCTCCAGTTGTTTCACCGTTGCCGGCGTCATCCGCTCGGTAAAGAGCACCCCCTGATTGTGGTCATACTCATGCTGCACACAGCGCGCGCACAGGCCGTTGCACTCCAAAACATGGGACGCCCCGTGCACGTCCTGAAAGCGCAGCACCACGGTCGCGGGCCGCTCCACTGCCCCGCGTATCGCCGGAAACGACAGGCACCCTTCCTCCGCCGTCTCCGTCTCACCGCCCACGATCTCTACCTGCGGGTTGGCTGCCGCCAGCGGAAAAATCAGCTCCAGCGGCACCTTGCGCCCGTCGTAGCGCCAATCAAAATCGGCTTCGCTGTCGGGCATGCTCAGGTCCATCACAAAAAACTGCAGGGCCTGCCCAATCTGCTGCGCCGCCAGCCCAATGCCTTCCTCGGCGTGCATCGTCTCGATCATGTCCTCGGCCAAGCGCCGCAACCCCGGCCCAAACTCCGTCACCGCCGCGCCTGTTTCCTTCAGCACCGCCTCGCCAAACTGCGTCACTCGCATCAACACCCCGCCAACCAACGCGCCCTTCCCCCGCTCTGGCAAGTGCCGATCACGCCTCGCGCACGCAAACGCTGCCCCCCCTCCTTTGTCATTGCGAGGACAGCCCACGCTTATCGGAGTAACCCTCGCCATCAGGCGTGCCCCCAAACCAGGTGCGCAGCACCTGCGTCGGGTGCCGGCCACGGCACCATCCGCGTCCCGACGCAGTCCCTGAGCCCGTCGAAGGGCGCCGGTCACGGCACCGTCATTGCGAGCGAACGCAGTGAGCGTGGCAATCCAGAGGAACGCCTCGCGCGAACAGTTTTCGCAACACCACCCATCCCGGCGTGCGCACTCGCTCACGGGCTTCGCCTGCGCTCAGCCCTCCTCGCAATGACGTCGCGGTTTGCGTTGCGCTCCAACCCACCGGCCTGCCCCCCGGGTGCGCAGTCCCTGAGCCCGTCGAAGGGCGCCGGTCACGGCACCGTCATTGCGAGCGAACGCAGTGAGCGTGGCAATCCAGAAGCATTCCCTGAGCCTGCCGAAGGGGGGGCAGCCTATGGAACTCGCGCACACTCAAAACTTTCGTCTCTGCACTTGCTCCCACCATCAGGCGTGCCCCCAAACCAGGTGCACCGCACCTGAGTCGGGTGCCGGCCACGGCACCACCCGGAACTTTTTTCAGGCCCATCGTTCCATAATTCTTTGACCTTCAGTCGATGTCCCGAACGCAGCCTTCCCAGCCCCACGTCTGTTTTGCTTTCTCTGCCGTCCACTGCTATCCCTGCTGACCTGCGATGACAAAAACGTGGGCACGCCTCGGAGGACTCTTGCTGCTCGCCCTGGGCCTGACCTTGGGCGTCCTCAGCCTGGGCCTGCCCGCGCACTTCGCCTTTGTCGACAGCGCCCAACTCCGTCTGGCCGGTCAGCCGCCCGGGAACCAACCCGCGCCGCGCGCCGACGCCTTCGACATCGTCCGTGTCAGCACCCCCATGGAATGCCCGAGTGACCTTCTCGAACTCACCCGCGTTTACCTCGCCCAGGACCTCACCGGGCCCGCCGAACTCCTCATCGCCGCCTCCAATACGCCGAACCTGCCCCCTGCAGAGGTCACCGCCTTGCGCACCCTCCTGCGCGAACGCCTCGAGCAAAATCCCAACCTCCGCATGTCCGGTGGGCCTTCGCCCTTTTTCGATGCCCTGCGTCCGCTCCTGCCGGTCCAGCCCAAGCGCTCTGTCCAGCGTAAGGTCCTGCCCCTGCTGGCCCCCGAACTCAACCGCGAGCGTGCCCACGCTTTTCTCCAAAAGTCCGATCGTCCCGCCGTCGCTGCTATCCTCGACACCCGCCGCATGACTGGCACCACCCGTTTTTTCCCGGCCGCCAACCCGGGCGGGGCACCCCTCGACGCCGCCATCCTCACCACCGCGCTCCTCCTCCAGGGTGACCACTACGCCGAAGGTGACAGGGCCCAGGTCATTCAACTCGCCGAACTCGCCCGCCGTGCCACCGCCGGTGACCTCGCCGCCGTCAGCGCCATGGAGGAATTCTACCAGGGCATCCTCCGCCTCGGCCGCTTCCTCAACTGGCGGCAGCTCGCCGAAATGGCTCGCCACTCCGACGATCTGGCCCATCTGCCACGCTTGGCGCACCTGGCCCGCGAGCAACCCGAAAACAGCGCCCTGCTTTTCAGCGCTTTGCTCCTTTCCGAAAACCCCGAAGCACTCGCCACCTACCTCGAGACCTACGGCGAGGACGACGGCTGGGCGGACCTGCGCCAGGCCACGGGGCAGGGCAGGGCAGCCCTCGCGCTCCTTCTCGATCGCCAGCAACCCATCTACCGTCCGCCCGCCTGGTTTGCGCCCCTGGCCGGTCACGCCCCCGACGCCGTGACTCGCTTCTGCCTCGAAAACCCGCCGGAGGCTCTTCTGCTCAAGGCCGCGGGCTTTTTCGCCGCCGGTATCTGCCTCACCTTCGCGCTGTCCATCATCCTGGCCGCCGGTCTCCCGCGCGACTTCACCGGCTGGCACCCGCTGGATTTCGCCCGCCACGGCTTGCTCGCCAGCGTTGTTCTGGTCAGCCTCATCGCGCTTTCCGAACCTTCCCTGTTTGCCGAAAGCGCCGAATTGCCTTCTCGTATTTCCATCGACCTGGGCCCGCTGGCTCAGGCCGTCGACGTTCCCAACGACATCGACCGCAAGTCCATGCCCGACCAAATCACACTGCTCATGCTGGGCATTTTCTTTGTCCTGCAGGTTGTCCTCTACCTGGTCTGTCTCATTCGTGTCAGCCACATCCGCCGCCTCGACGCACCGGCCGGCCTCAAAATGTCCCTGCTCGAAAACGAGGACGTCCTCTTCGACAGTGGCCTCTACGTCGGCCTCGGCGGTACCGTCGCCTCCCTCATCATGGTCGCCACCAGCCTCGTTCAGGCCGGCCTCATGGCCGCCTACGCCTCAACGCTCTTCGGCATCCTCTTCGTCGCCATCCTCAAGATCTTCCACGTGCGCCCCTACCGCCGCGCCCTCCTCTTCGACCTCCAAGGCGGAAACTAATTTCCTGCAATCGTTCAAACAGAGACTACAGAAGGCGCAAAAACTGCCCGACCACCGACCATCCACGAACGTCCCTCCCCCATGAACCGCTCGCTCCTCCTTGTCGTCTGCGACTTTCTCCTCCTCAGCATCCTCGCTTTGGTGGACTTCGACGACGCCGGTGAGGAAGACCCCGCGCCTACGCCCCAAACCACCCAGGAGATGATGGCCACCGTCGAGGAAGACATCATCGCCCTGCTCCAGATCGATCTCCAATCCCAGCAGGCCGCCAACGAAGCTCTCCTGCAAACCAACGACACCCTTTCCGAAGAACTCGCCGCCAAGCAGGTCGAACTCCAGGACAAGGCCCAGGACCTTGCCGACACCACCTCCCGCCTCCAGCAAACCGAAAGCCGCCTCAACGATGCGGCCCAGCGCGCCGATCAACTCCTCGCCCAGCAGTCCCAGCTCGAGCAACGCCAACGCTCCCTCGAGCAGGAGAAGGCCAAGGTCGATGCGGAGCGCCGCCTGCTCGCCCAGCGGGTCGACGATGCCCAGTCACGCCTCGACAAAACCCAGCTGGAACGCCTCGCCCTCGCCGAGGAACTCGGACGCGTTCAGTCCGAGTCCGCCGTCTCCGCCGAGCGCCTGCGCTTCCTCCAGGACCAGCTTCAGCAAAAAGAGAACGTCCTTGCCCAGGCCCAGGCTGAAGTGAAATCCCTCGAAACCGAAAAGACCTCCATCGAGCGCGAAAAAAACCAGCTCGAAACTGAATTGCGTGTCGCCGAGACCGAGAAGTCCGCCCTCAACGAAAACCTCAGCGTCGCCCGCGGCGAAGTCGAATTGGTCCGCCGCGAAAAGGAAGTCATCCAGGAGCAAGCTCAGCGGCTGGCCGAGGGCGTCACCTCACTCGCCGAATCCTCCCAGCAGATCAAGGACGAGGTCGCCTCCCTCCAAAGGCTCTCACCCAACGCCGTCTTCGAGCAATACCAGCAGCGCAGCGTCACCCTCACCTTTGCCTCCACCGAGCGCACCTTCGGCTCCCGCCAGAAAACCTACAACGTGCGCTCCGTCCTCGTCACCGACGGAGACGAGCACTTCGTCGTCTTCCACCGCCGCGACACCCCCCTCGAATCCGGCCGCAAGCTCAACTTCGTCGACGGCCTCACCGCAACCATCCGATTGGGCGACCGGGACTTTCGCGTCTCCCGCCTGCACACCCTCGGCAACGACAGCCGCCTGCTCGCCGTCCGCGTCGAAGCCAGCCTTGTCCAACAACTCGGCCTCTCCGCCTTTTCCACCAGCCGCGAACCCGGTCGCTTCGCCACCGCCTACCTCATCAGCGCCAACCAAAACGACTACGGCGACACCGAGTACGCCATCTTCCCCGACAACGACCGCTACCTCGAAATGGACCGCAAGGTCTTCTCCGGCCTCCGCGGCAAGTTCTCGCCCCGCGCCGGCGACATCGTTTTTTCCCCCGCCGGCGAAATCATCGGCTTCATGGCCAACGGCAGCTACGCCGTCCGCACCGAGGTCATCGTCCCCGGCCAGGCCATCGAACTCGGCCCCAACTTCAACCAACCCGGCACCGAGGCCCTCGTCGCTTCCCTCGACAACCGCACCAACAACCTCGCCCGCGAACTCCGCTAGCCCCTGAGCAAGCTGAAAGGCCGAAGTACTCCACCCATTTCCCATGGAAGGCGGATGCTTCCGCAACTCGGTCTGCCCCAACCAGGTGCGCACCACCTGTGTCCTGACGCAGTCCCTGAGCCCGCCGCTGTGCCCCGCTTCAGCGCACCGTCATTGCGAGCGAACGCAGTGAGCGTGGCAATCCAGAGGAATTCCCTGAGCCCGTCGATGGGCGCCGGTCACGGCACCGTCATTGCGAGCGAACGCAGTGAGCGTGGCAATCCAGAGGAATTCCCTGAGCCCGCCGCTGTGCCCCGCTTCAGCGCACCGTCATTGCGAGCGAACGCAGTGAGTGTGGCAATCCAGAGGAACTCCCTGAGCCCGCCGAAGGGCGCCGGTCACGGCACCGCCTGTTGAGCCCGCGCTAGGGCCGAAGCCACTCGACAAGAATCCCGCTTGCGCCCCACGTCCCGGAGCCTAGGCTCCATGCATGCGCAGCGTTTTTTCCATCGCCCTTGCCTTTCTTGCCGCTCTCGCCGCAGCGGGCTGCTCCACCGTCGAGAATGAGTCACCGGCCGCCGCCGTTTTGCGCGGCGAGACTGACCGCACCGACTACATCGAACGCGTCCGCGAAACCAACGCTGAACGCACCCGCCAGCGCTCCGACCCCAACGCGCCCGACCGCCCCGACTTCGAGCCCGAGTTTGGCGACCCCGGCTTCAACCCCGAACTCTAGGCCAGCCCCCCCTCGACGGTCCGAAGTCTGAGCTTCCGGGCAAGCGATGCCCGCGCGCACCGAATCATTGAGCGCCTGAGCAGGCGTCCTCACATCTGAGAAATCTGGACCCAGGGAGGAATTCCGTCCCTGATCCGCAACTCACAAGCACGCGGTTCGTCGCGCGCACTTTGTGCGTAAAAATCCGTAAATTTTGTAGATTCTGTCACAAAAACAGACCTCGAAACCAAAGACGACGAACCACAACCTAATCACTTCGCTTCCCCTCCCACGTCCAAAACGTCCCTGTCTCCGCCATCGTCCAACTGGCCGCCACCTTCACCATCGACGCCACTGACTGCGCCGGCGTCAACGGCGGCTCCCGGCCGCCGCCTGCCGTCATGTCCGTCTTCACGTAACCCGGACCCATCCCCGTCACGATGATCCCGTCCGCCTGGAGGTCTGCGGCCATCCGCACAATCATCAACCGCAACGCCGCCTTGCTGGAAGGGTAGGCGTACTGCATCCCTGGCGGCGGCAACTCCCGGCCCAGCGCGCCCGCCCCTGAGGTCAGCGAAAACGTCCGCGGGGCCTCGCCGCCTTTGAGTAAATCCGCAAAGCTCCGCGTCACGATGACCGGCCCGACCGTGTTCACCGCAAAGACGTTCAGCAGCGCCTCGCCCGATTGCTTCCACAACCCGTCGCCATCGGGCGCAAAACACCCGGCATTGTTGATGAGCAGGTCCAGCGCGCCCGTCCGTGCGCCAACCGCTGCACGAGCCGCCTTCACCGAGGCCTCACTCGACACGTCCAACGCCACCCGCCGCAACCGTCCGTCCGCCTCAGCTTCCATCGCCGCCAGCGCCTGCGCCCGCTCCGGCTGCCGACAGCCAGCCCACACTTGCGCGCCCGCCGCCAGATAGTGCCGCACAAACGCCAGCCCAATCCCCCGGTTCGCCCCCGTTATCAAAACCCGCTGCTGCATCCCCCACCGTGACCCATCCTCCGAATCCAACGCAAGGCCTTCAACCATCGTACCCCGGAAGCCTTGCCTCAGTAACAAACGATTTGCGCAGCAAAATCAGTCCCGTGCCGATCACGGCGCAATGGTGCGCGCGGGGAGAATCGAACTCCCACGGCCAGCTTGGAAGGCTGGAGTTCTACCATTAAACTACGCGCGCCGAATCCTTGCGGGACGCCCCCACTATCGACCGCACACCCCCACGGGTCAATGCGCCATTGCGGTCCCTCAGGCCACTCAGCCAACCTGCAGCCCGCAGCCGGAAAAAAGTAACCACCCGCAGCAAAGAACCCACACCGAACAACAAGGAACGAAGAACGTTTTGCGCCAGCAAATCAGTCCCCTCGAGGTCACTCGACAGCCACGCCCCCATGAACCTCCTCCTCTTCGAGAAACCCGCCGACGCTGCCTGCATTCCCGCCGACGACCCCAAAGCCCGTCACCTGCGCGAAGTCCTCCAACTGGCCCCGGGCGACACCTGCTACGTCGGCTGCCTCAACGGACCACGCGGCTGCGCCCGCTTGATCGAGGACACACCCTCCGGCCTGCGCTTCGACGTCGCCTGGCAAAGCCAGCCGCCGCAACCCCATCCCATCGACTGCATTCTGGCCACCCCTCGACCGCAGACCGCCCGCCGCCTGCTCAGCGAATTGACCACCCTCGGCGTCCGGCGCCTCACCTTCACCCCATCCGAACGCGCCGACCCCAACTACGCCCGCTCCTCGCTCTGGTCCTCGGCGCAGTGGCGCCGCCACTGCATCCTTGGTGCCGAGCAAGCCTTCCACACCGCCATCCCCACCGTGAGTCACGCCACATCCCTGCAAGGAGCACTCGCGCAATCAGCGCCCAACGGACCCAAATGCGCGCTCGATCTCTACGAAGCCCCCGTCGCCCTCGTGAATTCCCTCCACGCACCCAATCCCGGCAAGGATGCCACGCCGCCGCCGCTCGTCACCCTTGCGCTCGGCCCAGAACGGGGTTGGGGGCCCACCGACCGCGACGCCCTGCGCCAAGCCGGCTTCGACCTCGTCCACCTGGGCGCGCGCGCCATACGCACCGAAACCGCCGCCATCGCCGCCGTCACCCTCACCCTCCAAACCCTCGGCCTGCTCCAGCAGCCCTTCGACCCAGCCACGCTTCCGCAGCCGCCCGCATCCGCCTCCTGAGCGGATCAAAGAGTCGCTAGCATCTTACGGCCCTCGCAACACCACCCATCCCGGCGTGCGCACTCGCTCACGGGCTTGGCCTGCGCTCAGCCCTCCTCGCAATGACATCACGGCTTGCCTTGCACTCCAACCCACCGGCCTGCCCCACCCAGGTGCGCAGCACCTGTGTCCTGACGCACTCCCTGAGCCCGCCGCTGTGCCAGTCACGGCACCGTCATTGCGAGCAGGCGCCGAGCCACGTCGAAGGCTTCGTGTCACTTGGTCCGTCATTGCGAGCGAACGCAGTGAGCGTGGCAATCCAGAGGAACGCCTCGCGCGAACGGCCCTCGCAACACCACCCATCCCGGCGTGCGCACTCGCTCACGGGCTT
>JBHJGQ010000024.1:0-156886 GCA_050331595.1 Opitutales bacterium | reverse complement strand
CCAAGTGATTAACAGTCACCTGCTCTACCTCTGAGCTACCGGGCAACGTTCGGAAACCTTACAGACTGCTTCATCGACCCGATAGGTCAAGCCATCAAGCAGGTCCGTGGAAAGTGATTGATCTTGCACGGCGGGACTCTGCTGCAGAGCTACCGGGCAACGGAGTGCAGGCAAACCAGCACTGTATTTGCTGAAAAGGCCTGAAATTCGAGCAAGGCCCCTTGGAGAGTGGCTACTTTGTGGAAACACAAGGCGCCACACTGAATGTCGACAGCGGCTGGCTAGCGCAGCAGGCGGCCAGCGGCGGGACGCAGTATCGCGTTGAGACAGGTCTCAGCGCTATGCGTGGGATTCGCACGAGGGCTGGATAAGTGCTGTTCTGAGTCGTGTGGCGCAAAGTTAATCGAGAAAGCGTTATTATTGACTTGTTTATTCGAATCGATCCTTTAAACTTACGGAATGATCACCCGTATTTTGACTCTTTCGCTGTTCACTACTTTGAGCGGTCCAGCTCTGTTGGGTCAGGTGGGCTTTTGTCCGACCAATGGCGCAATTATCACCGTCATCAGCCCGAATGAATCCGGAGGTCAGACGACCTACGGACTCACTCCGACCCAGGAGACTTTTCCACAAATCTTTAACAATCAGGATTTGGGACAAATTGAGTTTAATGAATTCCTGTTGATCACTGACATGGAAGCGGACCCAGTTGCTTTTTCACCTCAGGGCGCACGAATCACCAACTGTGTTTTCCGTTTTCGTGTCTATGAGACCGGGACCACACCGCCGGGCTTCAGTACTTTGACCCTGCAAGACACCGGTCATCCCGGCACGGTCTGCATGCAGGATTTTGCCTCCAAGTGGAATGATGGGAATGCCGCTCCGATCATCCTGAATAATCCGAGTGAACCGGGGAATTACACTTTTGAATTCGAATTTCGAGCAACAAACAATTTCGGCGTCTCGGCCACCGTCTTCGAAAGGCGCGTGTTTTTTGTACAGTTGGCCGAACCCGAACCAGAACCGGAGCCGATTGATTTTGATCTAGGCCTGAATGTGTTGAGGACATCGAGTCTGACCTTTGCGACCCAGGCCAACCGGTTCTACAACATACAGCACCGTTTCTCGCTGGACACCGAAGATTGGATCGACGCGGAGTTTGCGATTGTCGGCACGGGTTCGCCGCTCACACGTTTTCGTACCACCGATGCCCGCGAGCTCTTTTTGAGAGTGCTGGAATCGGAGATCGCTCACGCCTCGACCGAGCCGGCAACCGGGCCCTTTGCCAACCAGCTGGTTTTCTTGGAAACGCCTTAGCCTATACAGGCCGAAGGCAAGTTGGACGGGGCGGAAAGGCAGCCGAGGCTCCGTGAAGGTGGCCAGACCTACCGGCGTCTGCCTGGATTGCGACGTCGCTGCGCTCCTCGCAATGACGGCCATTTCCCATGGAGGGTCCGATGGTCCAGTGACCTGGACGGGACTGATTTGCTGTCGCATCGGGTTGGGGGGCAGGCCGGTTGGATGAGTGGCCTCGACAGGACGCCAAAGCTGACGCAGCGGGCTGGGCGGCTTGAGGGCGGCGGTGATGCGGCTACAGGCCAAAGCCGAGGGTGGCGGCGGTGCTCCAGCCCGAGGCGTCGTTTTCGCCGAGGAAGGCTGAGGCTTCCAGGCCGATGGTGGCGCGCGGTGTGAGCTGGTGTTGAAAGCCGACAGTGCCGCGGAAGCGGGTCTGGCCGTTCACACCGCCGGAGAAGTCGCCGGCGCTGCCGTTCATGCGGACGGTGGCGGTGCGGCCCGAGAGCAGTTCGCGGGCGATCACCCCTCCCTGCGCGTACAACGAAGTCCTGTTCCACGGTCGGGCGACCAAGCCCGCCTGCGCGCTCAAAACGCCTTGCACCAGCCTGCGCTCGTCCCAGCTGAACAGCGTCGATTCCTCGTAAGAGCGGGTGGACTCGTACTCGATATCGGCGGCGAAGGTGGCTTGCGCGTCCAACCAGGACGTTACGGGCTGCGCCCAAACCGCTTCGAGGCCACCCAGGGCGAGCAGCGACTGGAACGACGCGGTGGTCTGCAGGCTACCGCCACCGAAGTTGGTGAACACCTCGCGCTGACCCTGGTAACGGGCATGACCGACGAAGGCGTGGCCACGCAGGCGCAGATTGCCGGACTGCCAGAGGCGCGGAAAGTACAACCCGCCGAGGACAGAGGTTTCATCGATGGTTTGCAGGCCGCCGGAAATCTCGGTTTCAGCGTTCTGGACGAAGACGACCCACTCCAGCGGCAACGCGGCCCAGCGCAGCCCAGGTGAAAGCGACAAGCCCTTTGGTTTGGCTCCGCAGCTGTAGCAATGCTGACATATCATCCTCGGTCCTGCGGGTAGAAAGTCGGCAAAATTGGCCAAAAAGTTACTGAAGGAGTGCATGCAGACTCATCGAGTGCTGCGTAATACGTGTGTGAGTCGCTTATCGCATTCGCCGGTTCTGATGGGCGCAGGGCGTATGCGAAGCTCTTGAACGTGGACCGATGCAGTGATTTTCGAGCCTTGCCTTGGCAGGTAAGGTGTCGATGCTGAGCTAGATGAGACACCCCTCGCGTTTATGGGGCAGGCGCGCGGCCGCGCTGCTTGCCGGGATCGGACTGTGTGCGGGCTCGGCCCAGGCCACGCTTTTCAGCTTTTTGCTGGAGAACGACGTGGTGAACGGCTCGGACCGCCACTACACCAACGGTGTACGGCTGGGCTTTTTGCTGGAGCCGCAGGAAGTGCCGGACTGGATTGCCGAACCGGCGAACATTTTGCCGTTCATCAACGCGGACTCGGACCTGTTCCTGGACCTGGCCTTGGGGCACGCGCTGTTCACCCCGGCGGACCTGCTGCTGTCGTTTCCCGACCCGACGGACCGCCCGTACGCGGCCTGGGGCTTCCTGGAAGCAGGGCTGGTGGCCGAGAACGGCAAGCAGCTGGACACGTATCGTTTCAGCTTCGGCTGGGTGGGCCCGGCGATGCAGGGCGAGGACATTCAGGACATCGTCCACAACAACCTGGTGGGCGGCGACGACCCGCAAGGCTGGGACTTTGAGCTGCAAAACGAGCCCACCTTTCAGTTCAGTTACCTGAAGCAGTGGCGCGCGATCTGGGCAGGGGAATTCAGCGGGCTGGAAATCGACGTGACGCCGCATTTGGGCGGCGCGGCGGGCACGGTGGTGGTCCAGGCGGAAGCGGGCGTTACCGTGCGCCTAGGCCAGCAACTGCTGCTGGATCATGGTGCACCGCGGGTGCTCCCGAGCTTTGGCGGGACGGGCTACTTCGCGCCTCGGCAGGGCTTTGGGTGGTTTGTGCACGGCGGGCTCAGTGGCCGTGCGGTGGCGCACAACATCTTTTTGGATGGCGGCACTTTCCGCAGCGGCAATCGCAGTGTGGACCGCGAGCCACTGGTGGGCGACGGGACCTTTGGCGTGGCGCTGTTTTTCCGCGGTTACTCGCTCAACTACACGCACGTGATCCGCTCGCGGGAGTTCGAGTCGCAGGGCTCGGTGGACCAGTTCGGCTCCTTCAGCTTCGCGGTGGGCTTCTAGGCCAGGTGCTAGTAGCGCCGGACCTCGCAATGAACGAAGAAACGAGCAGGAAAAAGGATTCAAGGACAGGAGAACACGATAACGGGATAGAACGGTGGACAGAATTCACCCAATGGGCGGCATTGGGAGGAGAGAAGCCAGTGGCTGGTGGTAGGGAGCGAACCAGTTCGGTACGGCCCTTTCATCAACCTGCGATTGAATCCGGTTAATCGCTGTCTCTTTTGTGAGCCGCTTAGCGCTGCACCGGGCGGTGCAGTCCTGGAGGGGACGAGGGTTTACTGCGGGGTGAGGGTGATCTGCCAGCCAGCGCCGTAGCCGATGTCGTGGGTGGCGGCGAAGTTGCCTTGGTTGAGCGCGAGAGCCACGCGATTGAGGCTGTTGAGGTAGATGAGCGGTCGGCCCTCGGGGACTTCGCCAAAGGTGGGCTGGTAGGGGATTGATCCCTGGTAGATGGTTTTGCCGTTCTGGGTGATGGTGACGGTGAAGTTCTGGCCGAATGCGGGTGTGAGTTCGAGGAAGGTCGCGCGGTCGATGTTGGTCCAGACGTTGCCGTAGCGGAAGTCGAGGATGTCGACGTTGCCGGTGAGCTGGCCGTCGGCGATTTTGGCTTCGGCGTAGTCGAGGCGCAGGATCTTTTGGCCGAGGGAGCCGCCGACTTCGTCGAAGGTGATGGTGCGCGAGGCCAGGCGGGCGCCGGTGTAGGCGTAGACGTCGCGACCATGGAAGGTGTAGGACTGGGTGGAGTCGGCGCGGCGGTTGACGGCTTCGTCGATCTCGCGCACCTCGGCCACGCCCAACTGGTCGGCGACGAGGGTGAGGGTGCCGTTGTCGGGAGTCACAAAGTAGTGGCCGCTCTTGGTTTTAAGGACGACGGATTTGCGCTCGGTGCCGACGCCCGGGTCCACGACGGAAACAAAGACGGTGCCCGCGGGCCAGTAGGGCGCGGTTTGCGAGAGGAAGTACGCGCCCACCCAGATATCGAACTGCGGCACCTCGTGGCTGAGGTTGGCCAGGAAGAGATCGCGGTCGACCTCGTGGGCGACGCCCCACATGGCCGCGACGGCTCCATCGCTCAGGCCGAAGTCGGATTGGAAAACGACGGTGGGGATGGGTTGGGCGGCGTGGGCATCGGCGGCCAGCGGGCCGGCCAAGCCAAAGGCGAATGCGGCGAGGGTCAGAAACGTTTTCATGGTGTGTGTTTGCATGGCGTGAGTCGTGACGCAGGGTCGGGAACAGGAGAAGCGAAAAGTGCGCCAGGTCGGTGGCCCGAGCGCTGCACGACGTTGCGCCGACAGGGTGCTCCTGCGCGGGCGAATTGAACGGTCGGCCAGCGAGGTCCGGTCAGCTTGCACGGCTATTACTGGAGTGACGGAGTATAAGTGGGACTTAATGGGAATGAATCGAGTGCATCAGTTGCATCGCCCTTTTTTTCTGGTAAAACTCGACGCAGTTTGTAGGAATGACCGGCTCCCCTTTTCAGGAGACCTGTCTGGCGAAACCTCGCCCCACACGAGCTGCTTCTGATGACCCGAACGCCTGAAACGTCTTTTTTGCGCATGGATGCTACGCCCAAATTGCCGCTGACACCCGGACTGCCTCAACCCCAGGGACTCTACCACCCGTCGATGGAGCACGACTCCTGCGGGGTAGGCTTTGTGGCCCACATGAAGGGGAAGCGCTCGCACCAGATCGTGCTCGACGCGCTGCACATCAACAACCGGCTGATCCATCGGGGCGCCTGCGGCTGCGAGCCGAACACGGGCGACGGTGCCGGTACGTTCACGCAGCTGCCGCATAAGTTTCTCAGCCGGGTGGCGAGCGAGAACGGCTTCGACCTGCCAGACGAAGGCGACTACGGGGCGGGCATCTGCTTCCTGCCCAAGGATAGCGGCCAGCAAACCGCCATTGTGGCGCGTTTCGAGGCGTCGGCCAAGGAGCTGGGCCTGGAGATTCTCGGCTGGCGCGACGTTCCGGTGGACAGCTCGATGCTGGGCAAGGGGTCGGCCTCGTGCGAACCGCACATGCGGATGGTTTTCGTGAAGCGCCCCGTCGAGGTGGAGCCCGGTTTGTCGTGGGAGCGCAAGCTGTACATCTTGCGTCGGTTCGCTGCGCAGAACATTCGCTACGCGGACGTTGCGGGGGGCGACTACTTTTACATGCCGAGCCTGTCGTCGCGGACAATGGTGTATAAGGGCATGCTGACGCCCGAACAGCTCGAGGATTACTTCCCGGACTTCAAGGAGCCGGACTACGAATCGGCCTTGGCGATGGTGCACAGCCGCTTCAGCACGAACACGTTTCCCAGCTGGCCGCGGGCGCACCCGAACCGTTACATGGCGCACAACGGCGAGATCAACACGCTGCGCGGCAACGTAAACTGGATGCACGCGCGCCAGGAACAGATTTCCAACGCGGTGTGGGGCGAAGACTTCAAGAAGGTGCTGCCGGTTTGCCGCGAGGACGGGTCGGACTCGGCGATGTTCGACAATGTACTGGAGTTTCTGGTGCTCTCGGGCTACAGCCTGCCGCAGGCGGTGATGCAGATGATTCCGGAGCCCTGGGAGAAGCATCAGAACATGCCGCAGTGGAAGCGGGACTTTTACGCATTTTACGCTTCGGTGATGGAGCCGTGGGATGGGCCGGCGTCGGTGTCATTCTCCGACGGGACAACCGTTGGCGCGGTGCTGGACCGCAACGGGCTGCGCCCCTCGCGCTTTTACGTGACCAGCGACGACCTGGTCATCATGGCCAGCGAGGTGGGTGTGCTGCCGGTAGAACCCGAGAAGGTGATTCAAAAGGGTCGTTTGGAGCCGGGCCGCATGTTCCTGGTCGATATGGAAGCCGGGCGCATCATCGGCGATGCCGAGATTAAGGAGCAGATCGCCAAGCAGCAGCCCTACGGCGAATACCTCAAGGCAAACCGCATCCACCTTAGCGATCTGCCCGAGCCGGCGGACACGCAGGGCATCGACAAAGACGGTATCCTGCAGCGGCAGAAGGCGTTCGGTTACTCTTACGAAGACTTGAAGTTTCTGCTGGAGCCAATGTCGCGCAACGGCATCGAGCCGCTGGGCTCGATGGGCAACGACGCGCCGCTGGCGGTGCTCTCGGACAAGCCCAAGCTGCTCTACAACTACTTCAAACAGCTCTTTGCGCAGGTGACCAATCCGCCTCTGGACGCGATCCGCGAGGAATTGATCACAGCCTCGAACACGTTCCTCGGCTCTGAAGGCGATGTGACGCTGCCGGGTCCGGAAAGCTGCCGCATGATTGAGTTGAGCGGTCCCATCGTGGACAACCGGCAGTTGCAGCAGATCAAGGCAGTCAAGCGCGAGGGCTTCAAGGTTCACGATCTGCCAATCCTGTTTGCCGTGGACGATGGCGGTGCCGCGCTGGAGACGGCGATTGCGGAACTGTGTGCCGCGGCGAAGTCCGCCATCGAAAAGGGTTCGAACATCCTCGTGCTGTCGGACCGCGGTGTTTCGACTGAGTTGGCGGGCATGCCGGCGTTGTTGGCGGTGGCCGGTCTGCACCACTTTCTCATCCGCGAGGGGCTGCGTACCAAGGTGTCGCTGGTGCTGGAGTCAGGTGAGCCGCGCGAGGTCCATCACTTTGCCCTGCTCATCGGCTACGGCGTGGATGCGGTCAATCCGTACATGGCCTACGAGACGCTCTATGGGCTCAAGGAAGACGGCATCATTGAGGCTCCGTTTGACGAGGCGGTGACCAAGTACAACAAGGCAGCGCTCAAGGGCGTGATCAAGGTGATGTCGAAAATGGGCATCTCGACGGTTGCCAGCTACCGGGGTGCGCAAATTTTCGAGGCTATCGGGCTGAACAACGAATTCGTCGACCGCTATTTCACCAACACGACCAGCCGAATCGAAGGAATCGGCATGGACACGGTGGCTGAGGAAGTTCGTCTGCGACACCGCAACGGTTTCCCGGTCCAGCAGGGCGACGAGATTCCCGCGCTGGACCCCGGCGGCGTGTACCAGTGGCGCCATGACGGCGAGTATCACTTGTGGAATCCGCAGAGCATCCACAAGCTGCAGGCCGCCACACGCACGAACAGCTACGACACCTTCAAGCAGTATTCGAAGCTGATCGACGACCAGACCCGCAAGCTGGCGACACTGCGCGGCTTGATGGACTTCAAGATCGACCCGGCGCAGAGCATTCCGCTGGAGGAGGTCGAGCCGGTGGAGAACATCCTCAAGCGCTTCAAGACCGGGGCAATGTCGTACGGCTCGATTTCGAAGGAAGCGCACGAGGCACTGGCCATCGCGATGAACCGCATCGGCGGCAAGTCCAACACCGGCGAGGGGGGCGAAGACGTTGACCGCTTCACACCGGATGCCACGGGCGACTCGCGCAAAAGCGCGATCAAACAGGTGGCTTCGGGACGCTTCGGCGTGACCAGCCACTACCTGGTCCATTCGCAGGAGATGCAGATCAAGATCGCCCAGGGGGCCAAACCGGGTGAAGGCGGTCAGCTGCCAGGGCACAAGGTGTATCCGGAAATTGCGAAAGTGCGTGGCTCGACCCCGGGCGTGGGCCTGATCTCTCCCCCGCCCCACCACGACATCTACTCGATCGAGGACCTCGCCGAATTGATCCACGATCTGAAAAACGCCAACCGCTACGGGCGGGTGAACGTGAAGCTGGTCGCGGAAATCGGCGTGGGCACGATTGCCGCCGGCGTCGCCAAGGGACATGCGGACGTCATCCTGATTTCCGGACACGACGGGGGCACCGGCGCTTCGCCACTGTCGAGTGTGCACCACGCCGGGGCACCCTGGGAACTCGGTTTGGCCGAAACCAACCAGATCCTTTTGCTCAACAACCTGCGCAGCCGTGTGGTGCTTGAGACTGACGGGCAGATGAAGACCGGCCGCGATATCGTGGTGGGCGCACTGCTGGGTGCCGAGGAGTTTGGCATGTCGACGGCGCCCTTGGTGACCTTGGGTTGCCTGATGATGCGCGTGTGTCACAAGAACACCTGCCCGGTGGGAATCGCGACGCAGGACCCGCGTCTGCGGGCGAAGTATCGCGGCGATCCGGAGTACGCGGTGCGTTTCATGCGCTTCGTGGCCGAGGAAGTGCGCGAGTACATGGCGCAGCTGGGCTTCCGCACGCTGGACGAAATGGTGGGCCGCTCGGACCGGTTGAACATGCGCGGCGCGGTCGACCATTGGAAAGCCAAGGGCGTCGACCTGTCGCGGATTTTCTACCGCCCGGAGGTTGGTCCCGAAGTGGGCACCTACTGTCAGATGGAACAAGACCACGGCTTGGATCAGTCGCTGGATTTGACCCAAATCCTGGCGGCCTGCGAACCGGCCATCGAACGCGGAGAAAAGGTTTCGCTCGAACTGCCGATCGAGAACATCAACCGCGTGGTCGGTACGATCACCGGCAGTGAAATCTCACGCAAATACGGAGCGGAAGGTCTGCCGGAAGACACCATCGAGCTGAGCTTCAAGGGTTCTGCGGGGCAAAGCTTCGCGGCCTTCACGCCCAAGGGCATGACCTTCCGTTTGGAAGGCGACGCCAACGACTACGTGGGCAAAGGACAGTCGGGCTCGAAGCTGGCAATTTTCCCTCCGCGCGACCGGGCAGCGGATTTTGTCCCGCATGAAAACATCATTGTGGGCAACGTGTGCTTCTACGGCGCAACCGCGGGCACAGCCTACATCGCCGGCGTGGCGGGCGAGCGTTTCTGCGTGCGCAACAGCGGGGTGGAAACCGTCGTCGAGGGCGTCGGCGACCATGGCTGTGAATACATGACCGGAGGCAAGGTGCTGAACCTGGGTACAACCGGGCGCAACTTTGCCGCGGGTATGTCTGGCGGCGTGGCCTACATCCTGGATGAAGCCGGCGACTTTGTGGAAAAGCGGCTCAATCAGGAGATGGTCAACGTGTACGAGTTGATCGAAGCTGGCGACGCCGAGATTGCCGAGGTCAAGGCGATGGTCGAGGCACACGTGGCCCATACCGAGAGCGACCGCGGGAAGTGGGTCCTGTCGAACTGGGACAACTTGCTGCCGAAGTTCCTCAAGGTGCTGCCGAAGGATTACGAGCGCATGCTCAACGCTTTCAAGAAGGCCGAGGAAACCGGTTTGACCGGCGAGGAAGCCATCACTGCTGCGTTCGAGGCCAACGCGCGCGATCTGGCGCGTGTCAGCGGCAACTGAATGCCGCCAGTCGCACCGATTACGTTTACCATGTCCACCACCACTTCAACCGAAACCGCCGTCGTTGTGTCCCTGGCCAACGCTGCGTATGCGCGTTCGGGTATGGTGGATAATTGGCTGCGGTCGTTGCGAGCGGTCGGGATTCGAGCCGAAGTCGTGGTGTATGCACTGGATCGCGAGGCTCAAGGAGTGCTGACGCGTCAGGGCGTGCCGTGCATCCCTCTGCCGGGCGAGCCTGGAGACATCCCTCGACAGCAGCCGCGCTTCCGCTCACCGGCATGGAAACGCCTAGTCCTGACCAAGCTGACGGTGATTCAGCGGCACCTGGCGAAGAACCAGGCAGTGCTCTTTTCGGACCTGGATGTCTGCTTTTTGCGTGACCCGCTGGACTGGCTGCATGCTCAGACGCCGAAGGATGGAATCAGCCTGCAGTCCGACTGGCTCTGCCAAGAGCCTGCTTCAGTAAAGCGGCTGTGTTCTGGCTTCATGTATCTGCGGCCAGGGCCTCGTACGATGGGTGTGTGTGATTTGGACCGCGCGGACGTGGATGACTTCCCCAGCGATCAGCCCTTGCTCAACCACCGCCTGCGAAACAACCGCGAGGCGCCATTTGTTGAACTGGCAATCGACGCGGTACCGAACGGTCCGCGCTGGGACGCATTGGAGGCTGACGCGCGGCAGGCGGCCTATGCCTTGCATCTGAGCTACGTCCTCGGCTTGCAACAGAAGGTAAAGTTCTTGCGCAAGGCTGGCCTGTGGCACACGCGGCACGGACGCACGGAATACTGGCGTTTGCGGACTCAGGCACACCTGCGTACGTTGCGTGGGCAGCCCACCTGTTTTCTTCGAAACCTGCGCGGCCACCTCGTGGCGGCTGCCTGAACCTGCTTTGACCCATGGGAAAAGACACTGGATTTTTGGAAATTGAGCGGCGGGTCGACCCCGACCGGAACCCGATCGAGCGCCTGGGCGATTGGGAGGAATTTCACGTGCACCGGCCCGACCAGGAGTTGCGCGACCAGGGCGCGCGCTGCATGAACTGCGGCACGCCCTTTTGCCACACCGGCGGCGTGATCAAGGGGATGGCCGTGGGCTGCCCGATCAACAACCTGATCCCGGAGTGGAACGATCTGGTCTACCGCAACCGTTGGCGCGAAGCGCTGGAGCGTCTGCACAAGACCAACAATTTTCCGGAGTTCACCGGACGGGTCTGTCCCGCACCGTGCGAGGGCTCCTGCGTACTCGGGGTGATCGAGCCGCCGGTGACGATCAAAAACATCGAGCGCGCGATCATCGACCGCGGCTTCGAAGAGGGCTGGGTGACGGCGCATCCGCCCGAAACGCGCACCGGCAAGCAGGTGGCTGTAGTCGGCTCGGGACCGGCAGGGCTTTCCTGCGCGGCACAGCTCAACAAAGCCGGGCACCTGGTGACTGTTTTTGAACGCGCTGACCGCCCGGGCGGGCTGCTCATGTACGGCATCCCCAACATGAAACTCGACAAGGAGAAGGTGGTGCAGCGCCGCATCCGCCTGCTGGAGGAAGAGGGGATCACCTTTCAGTGTGGCGTGGACGTGGGCAACGACCTGAGCGTGGAGCAGCTGCGCGCGGACTTCGATGCGGTTGTGCTGTGCTGCGGTGCGACCAAGCCGCGTGATTTGCCGATTCCGGGGCGCGAAGCCGTCGGCGTGCACTACGCCATGGAATTCCTGCACGGCAACACGAAGAACCTGCTCGACACGGGCTTCAACGGCGCGACGCCTTACTTGAACGCCAAAGGTAAGGATGTTGTGGTGATTGGCGGCGGCGACACCGGCACCGACTGTGTGGGAACCTCGCTGCGCCACGGCGCGACCAGCGTGACGCAGCTTGAGATTTTGCCGCGCCCGCCGGACGAGCGCGCCGACGACAATCCCTGGCCGGAATGGCCGAAGGTCTATCGGATGGACTACGGCCAGGAGGAAGCGGCGGCGAAGCAGGGCGCGGATCCGCGTGAGTACCTCGTGATGACCGAGGAATTTCTGAAGGACGAGTCCGGCGAACTGAAGGCCCTGAGCGTGGTCAACATCGAGTGGGACAAGGATGAACAGGGCCGTTTTGTGCCGCGCAAACTCGAAGATACACGACGCGAGATTCCCTGCCAGCTAGCGCTACTGGCGATGGGCTTCCTTGGGCCGGACCAGGGAGTCGTGGAAAAACTGGGCCTGGAAACGGACCCGCGCTCCAACGTCAAGGCCGAGTACGGCACATACGAAACGAGCGCGGATGGCATTTTTGCCGCGGGTGACATGCGGCGCGGCCAGAGCCTGGTCGTGTGGGCCATCAATGAAGGGCGCGGCGCCGCGCGCGAGTGCGATCGCTACCTGATGGGCTCGACCACGCTGCCGTAACCCCAGATTCGTATCGATTGACCAATGACGCCCTCGGATCTCGTCCGAGGGCGTCATTGTGTTCTAGGATCGAGCGCGACCCTTTAAGTGCGCGCAGTCGGCGGTTACGCGCAAATTCAGCAAAAAAAACCGGCCCCAACCTGAGCGGATGGAGCCGAATTTTTTGCCGCGCTAAAGA
Organism: Opitutales bacterium; assembly: GCA_050331595.1. GTDB lineage: Bacteria > Verrucomicrobiota > Verrucomicrobiia > Opitutales > JBHJGM01 > JBHJGM01. The sequence goes on along the minus strand of JBHJGQ010000024.1, from coordinate 144,554 downwards.
GCGGAGGGAAAAGTGTGGAATGCCTAAAAGAAGCGGATGGTGCGCGAGTTCATCTGCGCGTGTTCTTCCTCGGTGCAGGGTGCGTTGATAGGCACTTCGTTGTCGAGTTCGGAGGGCTTCACAAGCTGGTTGCTCAGCAGGTAATTCTCGACCTCTTCGCCGCTGACGTCGGCCAGCATAACGCCGTCGATCTCGACGCAGGGAGACAGGTTTTGCCCGGATTTCTCGACCATCTTCACGTAATTCTCGGGATTGTTAATGATGTCGATGTCGTTGTAGGCGAGGTCGTACTTCTTGAAGATAGCGCGGACACCGTTACTCCAGCCGCAGTAGGGCTTCAAGTAGGCATTGATATTCATGGGCACGAGTAATCGTTGGATGGTTTACGGTTGTTTTTCCAGAGCAAGGGGATAGCAACACGAAGTTGCGAAATAGCCTAAGCATCAGGGTAGGGGTGACAACCCTGAAAAGGCAAGGCGCGGGCCCGCATTTTCACTCCGGAGCGTTGCTAGCGTCGCCTGGGCCGACGGCGAACATGAGGATACGCCAGTCGCCGTTGGACAAGCGCCCCAGCAGGAAGGTGCTACGGCGTTGCTCGGGCACGTCATAATGGACTTCGAGAAAGGCAAGCGGGTCGAGGTTGGGCCGGGCGGTCGGGTCCTCGGGGCGACTGCGCTCCAGGGCTTCGGCGGCGGCCTGGGGGTCGAGCCGAACAACCTGGGCTTCGGCGATGGAGTCTTCGATTTCGAAGGCGAGATTGCGTTGAAGGGTTTCGAGCAGGGGCTTGGGGACACCCTCGGTGTGGTAGAGCGCGAAGAGGGCCTCGGTGTCGTTGTCGGCGTGCGCTTTTTTGAAGGCCGCGACGAAGGCCACATCGGCGGGGTCCTGCGCAGGTCCGCAGCCGGTTACCAACCAGGCCGTCAGCAGCGCGATCAGCAACGGGGTGATGCGTTGGGAAAGCATGCCGTCAGTGGAAAGGCTTTGCGGCGCGGGTCAACCCGAGACACCATTGCCAGGTATGGCCCGAGCCCCGCAAGCGCCCTGGAGTGCCTCGCCCAACGCGCGTCCGTCGTGGTGGCTGTGGCCGCAGGTGTACTCGTTCGATGGCGCGATGGTGGCGGCGGCGTGGGGGCTGTTTTTGTGGTTGCACGGGTCTCCCGAAGGCGGGTGCAACGCGTGCTGGGCGGAGGCCATCGTCGTCGCAGGCTCAGTGTGGGTGCTGACCCACAGCGCGTATGTGCTGGACCGATGGTGCGACGCCAGCCGCCTGCCAATCGTGCATGCTTCGAGGTGGCCCTTCCGTTATCGCGAGTTCTTCGACGTTTCCGGCGGCTTCATCGCACTTGTCTTGGCTCTAGTCGTCAGCTTTGCCGGGCTGTTGGCGTGGTTCGTCGAGGGTGCGCGTCTGGGCGTCGATGGCGTTGGACTGGTTGCCTTGGCGGTCGTGCTCCTGGGCGTGCACTACAGCGGGAAGGCGAGCGGCGGCGGCTTTCGGCGATACGCGTCCCTCCTGAAGGAGTGGACCGTCGCCTCCGTTTTTTGCGCCACCGTGTGTGTAGCCGTCAGTGGACGGTTTACAGGAATCGACCCATGGGACGCTTCCGTGGGTGCCCTCTTTCTGGCGTTGTGCGTGTGCAGCGCGTTTCACTCGTCGTTGCATCAGCGGGAGAGCGATCGGGTGCTGGGGTTTGCGTCGCTGGCGACTTTCAGCAACGGCGAGGCCGCGCTTGGGTGCTTTGTTATAGCGGGGCTGGTCACGCAGGCGGGTTGGTGGCTGGCCTTGCCAACCGGGCAGGCGATCGCGGTGACTGGCCTCATCTTGCTGCTGACAAGTCCGGTTGTGCTTCGGATGGAGTCACAGACGGGGACCATGGTGGGCGATTACGCGATGGCAGTGGTGCCGGTAACGTTTTGGATGCTGAGCGCTTAGTGCTTCGTTTCTGATGGCATGGCTCAGGGTTCGCTCGCAATGACGGCCGAGGCGCTCGGGGTTCGACAAACGGGGGCTAGCCCGGTGGGGGTGTGCGGGGCTGTCTCGTCGCACGATGCAGTTGGTGTGCCTTGATTTGGAGGGTGTTTTGGTGCCGGAGATCTGGATGGCCGTGGCCGAAAAGACCGGGGTCGAAGCGCTGCGGCGCACCACGCGCGACGAGCCCGATTACGATGTGCTGATGCGCTACCGGCTCGACCTGCTGGCCCGGCACCGGATTACGTTGCCGCAGATTCAGGAAGTGATCGGGACACTGGCTCCGTTGGAGGGAGCGGCGGCGTTTTTGGAGTGGCTGCGCTCGGTCACGCAGGTGGTGATTCTGTCGGACACCTTCGCGGAGTTTGCGCAGCCGCTGATGCGACAGCTGAGCTGGCCCACCCTGCTTTGCCACAGCCTGGAGGTGCAAGCCAACGGCGCCATTACGGGCTACCGGCTGCGTCAGCCCGACCCCAAGCTCAAGGCCGTGCGTGCCTTTCAGTCTCTCAACCTGCGGGTGCTGGCGGCGGGGGACTCGTACAACGACCTGTCGATGCTGCTGTCGGCCGACGCCGCCGTGCTCTTTCGCCCGCCCGACTCGCTGGCGGCCGAGCAGCCGCAACTGCCGGTGACGCGCACGCATGCGCAATTGCGCGAGGCGCTGGCAACTATCCTAAACGGCAACGCGCCGGCCTAGCCGTTTGACGCGTCCGCGGCGGCGGGGCAGGTACGCATGAAGCGCTGCCAGGTATTGTGGGCGGGGCGGTGGACGACGTCGGTGGCCTCGCGCGGCTCGGTGTGAAGAAAGTCCATCAGGCCGCGCATCATGGGCATGGGAAAGCCGTTGGCGTCAGCCTCCTGGAGAAAGTAGTCGTACTCGGCGTTGAGGTTGACCTGGAAGCCCGTATCCCCACGGCGGATACGCGCGAGGGCGTTGGTGAAGGGGCCGGGCTGGTGGGCTTCCTTGCAGGCCTGGGCGAGTTGTTGGTCGGTTAGGCCGCTGTGCAAACCGAAGGCGAGAATCTCCATGCGGACGGCGTCGAGGTACCAGGAAGCCATGTTCTGAACGCACTTCATGACCTGGGCCTGGCCGGGTTGGCCGGCAAAGAAGATGGTTTCGGGATGAGCGACGGCCTCGAAGTACGGGAGACACTCAGCGCAGTCCTCGCGGGCCGCGCCCACGTACAAGTGCAGCTGGCCGGACTCTGCCCCGCCGCGTCCACCGCTCATGGGTACATCGAGGTAACGCACGCCACGCTGGGCGAAGGCGACGTGCAGCCGGCGCGTTTCGGGCGCAGGAATGGTCGAGTGGTCGAGGATGGTCAGGCCCTCGGGCGCGCGCTCGATGAGGACGGCATCGCAGAGCTTGAGTTGGGCCCCGCTGGCCAGGCAAAGCGAGAGCACGTCGGGGGGATTCGCCAGGAGGGTGTCGAGCTGCTCGGTGACCGCGCCGCCAGCGGCTTGAAACGCCTTGCGGGGATCCGGCTGCAAGTCGCAACCCGTGACATGAAAGCCGGCCTGGAGGAGATTCCTGGCCATGCCCAGGCCCATCGCGCCCAGGCCCACAAAACCAACCGTGCGGATCATTCGACGAGAATGCGGAGGGGATCGGGCAGCGTCAACGGGCGGCGGATGCGGGTGCCGCCGGGACGGGAGGCGCAGGTCTGCGGCGTTCTTCCCAAATCAGGGAGATTTCGTCCAGCTCCGAAACGTGGGTGTGGCGTACGCGATAGCGCGTGCCGTCCGCGTGCGTGACCTCGATGACATAGTGGCCGTAATGGCCCGTGAAAGTGAAAGCGCCCTCGGCGTCGGTGGTGCCCTCCCCGCGTGAACGCCACTGCTCCAGCACGTAACGCTCGTAGTGGGCCAAGGAGGGTTTGGGATTCCAGTTGGCGTCGAAAAAGGGCGCGGAGTCCTTCCAGTGATAGGCGTCTTGAATGCCCCAGACCATGAACCCGGTCACGGCCGGGTGGGCGTAGGCGGTGACCAGGAGTTGCTCGAACCAGTCAGCGCGGAGTTGGTCGCCGTCACCGGAGGGCGGGTCCCACGCGCCAAACGTATCGAATTCGGTGATACACAGTTCGAGGCCAAGGGAGGCGAAGCGGTCGAAGATCGCGTTGAGCGTTTCGGGCGAGTTGACGTGCTGATAGTTCCAGGTGTGGGCCTGAAAGCCAATGCCGTGCAGGGGCGCGCCCTGGTCGAGCATGGCTTTGGCCAGCTGGAAGTAGCGCTCGCGCTTGTGCTCGTTCTGAGTGACAAGGATGCCGAACTCGTTGAGGTAAAGCCGGGCGGACGGGTCAAGGCGGTGGGCGAGCTTGAACCAGCGCGTCATCAGTGCGGCCTGCTCTTGGATAGTCTCGGCCCCGAAGGCGTCGAAGAGGTGGCGCTCGGAAACCGGCTCGTTGACGACGTCCCAGTGCCTTAGCTTGCCGCGGTAGAGCAGGCAGCGCTCGATGATGGATTGCTCCATGCGGCGCATGAGGACTTCGCGGTCGACGGGCTCGCGGGCTTTCATCTGCTCGTGGAAGGGCTGGAAGACGACCGGCGAGTACTTCAAAACACCCCAGACGAGGGTGTGCCCGCGCCAGTCAAAGTCGTGGGTGCGCGCCCAGTCGAAGATTTGCTCGGTACCCTCGCGCAGCGGCAGGCGCTGGGAAGGCGCCATTTTCTGCCCGTTGCCATGGACGAGCGTGTTGAACAGGCGCGCGTATTGCTCGCGGTGGCGGCGGCTGTCCTCCGTGTCGGGATTGACGTTTTTCGGGGAAATTTGGGAGCCGAAGAGAAAGTCGTGGCGGACGAGTTCAGCTTTCACGTGCAGGCCTTCGACGGGGCGACTCTTGCGATCGCGGACCACGATGTTGAGCGGACCGGTGCGGTGTTCGGCGATGTGCGCCTGGGCCTGGGTGCGCCAGTCATCGGAAACGTTGGTCGCGTGAGCGGAAGCAGCCATGAGCAGGAACAAGCTAAGCGAAAGGATGAGGGGTACGCGGTTCACGCGCTGGTTCAAACAGGCAGCGGCGCAAGTTTCCAGTCGAAAGGACCCGGGTTGGGCTGGCTCGGCGTTGCCTGTAACCTCATGGAAAGAGACCCCGTCCGCCGCAGCGCGGGATTGACTCGCGCCCGCCGCTCGAGCGAGCGTTTTGATTCTGTGAGTGAGGAGGCAACAGGGGCAACGGGGCGCTACGCCGCCCGGGGTGTTTCGTCGACGAAAGAAGCCGTGCATGCGGTGGTGGACCGGCTGGAGCGCGGACTGTTTCCCGGAGCGTTCTGTAAACTTACGCCGGACTACCTTACCGGGGACCCGTCGAAGTGCTGTGTCATTCACGCCGACGGCAGCGGCACCAAGTCCATCCTGGCCTACCTGCACTGGCGCGAAACCGGCGACCCGAGCGCGTTTCGGGGCATCGCGCAGGACAGCATCGTGATGAACCTGGATGACTTGCTGTGCGTGGGCGTGACCCAGGGCATCGTCCTGTCCTCGACGATCAACCGCAACGCCCGCCGCATTCCGGGCGAGGTGTTGGCGGCCTTGATCGAAGGCACCGAGGATTTTCTCGAGCGCCTGCGTGCGCACGGCGTGGGCATCGAAAGTGGCGGCGGCGAAACCGCCGACGTGGGCGACCTGACGGCGACGTGCACGGTGGACAGCTGCGCGGTGGCCGTTTTGCCACGCGCGCAGGTGCTGACCAACGCCGGGATCGAGCCGGGCCTGGCGATTGTGGGTTTCGCTTCCGACGGTCAGGCCACCTACGAAGACGCGCCCAACAGCGGCATTGGCAGCAACGGCTTGACCAGTGCGCGGCACGACCTGCTGGGCAAAGCCTACGCCGAGATCTATCCGGAAACCTTCGACGCGCAGACGGATCCGTCGCTGGTCTACAGCGGCCCTCACCGACTGGGGGACCCCCTGCCCGGCAGTGAATTGACCGTGGGGCAAGCCTTGCTGAGTCCCACGCGAACGTACGCGCCCCTCATTGCGGAGCTGCTGAAGACGCACCGCTCGGCGATTCGCGGGCTGGTGCATTGCTCCGGCGGCGGGCAGACAAAGTGCCTGCGGTTCGGGCGCGGCGTGCATTTCGTGAAGGACAACGTCTTCGAGCCGCCGCCCGTTTTCACGGAGATCCAGCGGGTGAGCGGGACGGCCTGGTCGGAGATGTTTCTGGTCTTCAACATGGGCCACCGCATGGAGGCATACTGCCCGCCCGAAACGGTCGAAGACGTCCTTGCGGTGGCGCAATCGTTTGGCCTACGGGCTCAGGTGGTGGGACGCACTGAGCCAACGCTCGATCCGAACGGTGGATCCACGATGAGTCTCACCTGGCAGGGACACACGTATACGTATCGATTGCCCGATACGTTAGGCGCCGCGGTCACGCGTGACGCGGAGCTTTGACAAAGCGGATCGGCGGCACTTGAATTCCGTCATTGAGAAGGGGTCTGCAATCTGCTGACTCCACGCACCCTAGACCGCGTATGTCCGAAACCAGTAAGTCCAGCGCCGACACCGGCGAATTGACCCGCGAGCTGACCGTCCAAAATAAGATGGGCATTCACGCTCGTCCGGCGGCCATGATTGTGCGCGTCTCCAACAAGTATCCCGACGTGGACCTTTTTGTGGAGAAGGGCGACGAGCAGGTGAACGGCAAGAGCATCATGGGGCTGATGATGCTGGCGGCCGGGCAGGGCTCGAACCTGCGGTTTGTCGCCTCAGGTACGGGGGCCAAGGCGTTGTTGGACGAGATGGAGGGCCTGTTTTCGCGGAAATTCGAGGAAGCTTGAACGATGGACCGCGTCCGGGTGGTGCTGATCGGCGACTCGATCCGGATGGGTTACGAGTCAACCGTGCGCACGCTGCTGGGCCCAAGCTATGAGGTCATCACCTGCGCCGAGAACGGGCGGTCGAGCGAAACAGTGCTGGCCCGGCTGGACGAATGGGCCTTGGCGCACGCGCCGCAACTGGTTCACCTGAACTGCGGATTGCACGACTTGCGGCGGGACTTCGGCGCGAATGAAAACGCAATACCGCCGGCGCTTTACGCGAACAATCTGCGGGCGATCTTCGAAAAGTTGCAGGCGGGGACGGCGATCCAGATTGTTTGGGCCCAAACCACGCCGGTGAACGAAGCCTGGCATCACCAGACCAAGGATTTTGACCGGCGGGAAGCCGATGTGGATGCCTACAACCGTTGCGCGCAGGCCATCGCTGCGCAAAAAGGCATCCAAATCAACGACTTGCATCGTGTTATCCAGGACGCGGGACGCGACCGGCTGCTGCGCGACGACGGTGTGCACTTCACGCCGGAAGGCAGCGAACTGCTGGGCCAGGCGGTGGCTGAGGCGATTCAAAAAGCGGTCAGCAAGAGCGATTTTCGCGGAGCCTGAGCACGTTGGGGAAATGCGAATAATCCGCTTGGCATCAGCACGTTGTCAGCCTAGGGTCGGCCTTCGATAGCTCGTGCAACTGTCCCGGCGAGCTGTTTCACCTCCCCCAGTCTGCTGTCCCGCCATGACCGAGTCTTCGGAAAAACAACCCAAGCGCATTTTTCTGGTCGATGACCACCCATTGATCCGCAGTGGCCTTGCGCAAATCATCGAAGAAGAGCCCGACCTGACCATTTGCGGCCAGGCCAAAAATGCGGCCGAAGCCATGAAAGGGGTCAAGGATTCCTCCCCGGACCTGGTGGTGGTGGACCTTTCGCTGGAGGGCAGCAACGGCATCGAGCTGATCAAGAATTTGAAGGCGCTGTATCCCGACCTGGAGTTCATGATGTTTTCGATGCACGACGAGCGGGTGTTTGCCCAGCGCGCGTTGCGGGCCGGAGCACGTGCCTTCGTGATGAAGCACGAGAGCAAGGACACCATCAAGACCGCCATCCGTCGTGCGCTTTCGGGCAATATTTACGTGAGCGAACGCGTTTCCGAACAGCTGCTGCACCAGATCGTCAGCGGCACGGCTTCGGACAAGGGCTCGCCGGTGGACAAGCTGACCGACCGCGAGTTGGAAGTCATTCAGCTGATCGGCAAGGGCCTGTCCACGCGCGAAGTTGCCAAAGCGCTGACCGTAAGCGTGAAGACCGTCGAATCACACCGCGCGCACATCAAGGAAAAGCTCGAGTTGTCCAACGGCAACGAGTTGGTGAAGTTCGCCATCCAGTGGGTTGAGCACGAGCACGGCCTGGCGCACTAGCCAGCGAAACCTATCGGGCGTTTGTGTCTTCTGCTCGGAGGCACAGCGACCTGGTGGAAACGCTCAAACAGGCATTTCCGGGGAATGGGTGTTCGTTGAAGTGCGGTCCTGTGTGCCTTCCAGTCTTCAGAGAGTTGGACAGGACTACACGATCACAGGATGCATGCTTGGCCGGTGTTTGGGCGCAGCGCGGGCGAGAGTCTGCCGGTTCATTTCGGAACTCTAGCGGCCTAGCGTGTACTTCGCTTGGAGACGGACTGGCGGCATGGACTCGAAGCGGCGGGGCATAGGAGTCCTGGTTATCCGGCTAACCTGTCCTCCATTGACCCGGCTCAGACCTCGACGATGAAGCCCTTGAGGTAGCGGCTTTCCGGCATCGTCAGCAGAACGGGATGGTCTGCGGGGGCTTCGGTGCGGTGGAGCAGGCGAGGTTCGCGACCGGCATCGGCGGCGGCTTCGGTCACCACCGCTTCGAAGGTGTGAGCATCGACATGCTGCGAGCAACAGTAGGTGGCCAGGATGCCGCCCGGATCGAGTGATTGAAACGCGCGCAGGTTCAGCTCCTTGTAACCGCGCAACGCACCCTCGATGACGCGCCGGTTGCGCGCGAACGACGGCGGGTCCAGCACGACCAGATCGAAGCGTGCCTCGCGATTGGCGTTGAACCAGTCGAAGAGATTGGCGTGCAGGAATTCGGCGGGGAGTTCGTTGCGCGCGGCGTTGGCGAGCGAGGCATCGAGGGCCGGCTTGGCGGAGTCGATACCAAGGACGCTGGAGGCGCCCGCACGCGCGCAATGCAGGGCAAACGCCCCCTGGTTGCAGCAGCCATCCAGCACGCGACGAGCGTTCGCGTAGGTGGCCACGAGCGGGTGCTGCTCACGTTGGTCGAGGTAAAAGCCGGTCTTCTGACCCGCGTGCAGATCGAGGCGATACTCGATGCCGTCGATCCTGTACCAGGCAGGCTCGACCGTGCGGCCCGAGTGCGTGCTGACGTGCAGCGGCAGGCCCTCGAGAGCGCGCGAGGGGGCATCGTTGCGGAAAAGGATCTCCTCGGGCTGACAGATTTCGGAGAGGGCCTGCGCAATGGCCTCGCGCTGCCGGTCCATGCCGAGGGTCAGCAATTGCACGACGAGGATGGCCTCAAAGCGATCGACCACCAGGCCGGGCAAGCCGTCGGCTTCGCTCCAAACCAGGCGGGCGAAGGGCGCGTTGTGGCGGCGCTTGATGGATGTTTGGAGGCGTTCGCGCAGGAGCAGCGCGTCGAAGGCTTCCACGGTGCGGCTGTAGCGTCTCCACACGATCTGCGACTGGCTATTATACAGCCCCATGCCGAGCGAACGTCCGCTGGCGTCGCGCAGCTCAATCCCCTGGCCATCGAAGCGTGCGCCGAGTTGGAAGCCGTCGGCGATCTCGTTGCCAAAGACCCAAGGGTGCCCCTGCAGGACGCGATGACGGGAGCCCCCGCGCAGTTTCAGAGCCGGGGAGGAAGCGGAAGTACGGACCATGGATCAGATTGCGCGGCGCTGGAGCCAGGCGGCCAGCAGAAAAACCAGGCCGACCGGCAGCCAGGCCGCAACGACGGGGCCGAGGTGTGCCTGCTCGCCCAGCATGGTGGCCACGTTGGCAATGATGAAGAAGACGAAAAACAGGCCGATGGACTTGGAGACGCCGACCAGCGGGTTGGTGCGAACGCCGGCGACGGCAAAGGGGATGGCGATGCCTACGGCGGCCAGGCAAGTCAGCGAACCGGCAAGGACGGTATGATAGCGCACGGCATAGGGGCGCATTTGCTCGCTGTTTTCCAGAGGGATGCGTTCGAGCAGGCGGCGGATCTCGATTAAAGAGAGGTCGCGGGGCGGCCGGCTGAGCAGCAGCATCGTCTCGGGGCGCTCGGTCAGCTCCGGCACGGGGGTGGCCGGGAAGCGGCCAAACCACGGCGCGAAGGTTGCCTCGCCTTCCAGGGGGTCGAAGCGCACGTCGCGCCCTTCCTGAAAAAACCAGTGGCCGGCGTAGGGATCGTAGTAGGCTTCGCTCGCCACGAGCCGACGCTGTTCGCGCCCGTTTTCGTCGTAGAAGTAGACGTTCACGCCGCGGGCACGCTGGCGAAAGTCGCTGAAGTTCTCCATGAACCAGCGGCGATTTTCGACGCGGTTGTCGAAGGTGAGCTGACCGATCAGCCCGATGTCCTCGGCGGGGCGTTCGCGGGCTTCCTTGGCGTATTGGAGATCGCGGCGGATCTGGCGGGTGTCTTCGACAAAGGCCGGCACGAGGGTGGCGTTCAAGTAAAAGGCAAGCGCGGACAGCAGCAGCCCCGCCAGCCAGAGTGAACGGGTGATGGTGAGCAGGCTCATCCCGGCCGAGCGCAGGGCGATGATCTCGTAGTTGCGGTGGAGATTGCCCAGAGTGAACAGCAGCGAGAGCAGCAACGAGAGCGGCAGGATGGTTGGCAGGAAGGTAGGGATGAGCCGCGCATAGTACCCGAGAATTTGGCCCAGGCTGGCCTCCCAGTTCAAGAAGTCGGGCAGGTCGTCGTTGAGGTCCTCGATGAGCAGGACCATCAGCGTGAGCGCGATGGCCATGCAGAAGGCCTTCAGCCACTCGATGAAGACGTAGCGGTCGTGCAGCCGCAGCATGGGTAAAAGGTTGGCGCAAATCTCCGGGCGGAGCGAAGGACAAAAGGTGCGCGGACCACTTTTTTCTCGCCCCCGTTCCCTAAGCCCCTTGGATAGGCACAGTTACGAATGGCTGGAGCACAGGGCACAGAGTCGTGGGACTCGCGCATCGGGGTCATTCTGGCGGTGGCCGGCAGCGCGGTCGGGCTGGGTAACTTCCTGCGCTTCCCGGGCCTGGTGGCCGAATACGGTGGCGGGGCCTTCATGCTGGCCTACTTCATTTCGCTGCTGATCATCGGTCTGCCCACCTGCTGGGCGGAGTGGACGATGGGCCGGCGCGGCGGGCGCTACGGCTTCAACTCCTCCCCCGCGATCCTGGCCGCCGTTACGCGGCGCAAGTGGGGCAAATGGGTGGGCGTGATCGGCGTGGTCGTTCCGGTAACGATCTACACGTACTACGTTTACATCGAAGCGTGGTGCCTGGGTTACGCGACGAATTTTGCGCTGGGCAACCTGGATTTTGAGACAGCCGACGCCGCGGGTGAGTGGTTTGGGGCGTTTGTCGGCATCGAGCAAAACGGCGCGGCGGTGGGCTTTGGGATCGAGCAGGTGGGCGTTTTCCTGCTGCTGAGTTTTCTGCTGAATTTTTTCCTGATCTACCGCGGCATCAGCAAGGGAATTGAGTTCTTCTGCAAGTACGCGTTGCCGCTGTTGATCGTGCTGGCGGTGATCATCCTGGTGCGCGTGCTGACGCTGTCGCCGCCGGCAGACCACCCCGAGCAAAGCATCGCCAACGGGCTAGGCTACATGTGGAACCCCGACAAAGTGGTGCTGCAAACCGGCGTGCTGACGGAGACCGAGGACGGCGAGCGCAAGGTGCAGGCATGGAGCGACGTGGAGGAGATCGTCGGGGCGGACTTCATCGAGGCCAAGCGCGCGGAAGTTGGCGCGTTGAACACTGCCGCGAAGGCGTCTGCACAGCCCGAGCGCTTTCGGCTCTACACGCGATCGTTTCTGGAGCAGATGGCCAATCCGAGCCTGTGGATTGCGGCGGCCTCGCAGATCTTCTTTTCGCTGTCGATCGGCTTTGGCGTGATCATCACCTACTCGAGCTACATGGACCGCAAGGACGATGTGGTCCTGAGTGGCCTGGCCGCGTCGAGCGCCAACGAGTTTTGCGAAGTCGGCTTGGGAGGGTTGATCACGATTCCGGCGGCCTTTGTGTTTTTGGGCGCGGCGGGGATCGCCGGGTACATCACCTCGAGCTTCGCGCTGGGCTTCAACGTGCTGCCGATGGTGTTTTCGCAGATGCCTGCCGGGGAATTTTTCGGCGCGTTGTTTTTCTTCCTGCTGTTCCTGGCGGCGGTGACGAGTTCGTTGTCGATGTTGCAGCCGGGCATCGCGTTTGTGGAAGAGGCCTACGGAATCGGGCGCAAGCAATCGGTGGCGCTGCTGGGGGTGATTACCGCGCTGGGCTGCGGCTTCATGGTCTGGGCCAGCGAAGGGTTGAAGGGTCTGGACACGGTCGACTTTTGGGTGACGAACCTGCTGATGGTGAGCCTGGCCACACTGCAAATGGTGATCTTTGGCTGGACGCTGGGCGTGGAGCGCGGGCTGGAGGAGGCGCATCAGGGGGCGACCATCCGCATTCCCGGCATTTTCGCGTTTTTCATGAAGTGGGTGACGCCGCTGTTTCTGGTCACAATCCTGATGTTGTGGCTGCTGCGCGACGTGCTCTTTTCGGTGCTGAAGGCGTTTTTGCCCGCGAGCATGCAGTGGTGGACCCAGGCCCCCAAGGCCTATATCACCGACCTGGTCGGGGGGGTGAAGGCCAATGGTCAAATCATCGAGACCAATCCGATTGCCTGGTACGGCGTGGGGATTATTGCGCTGGTGATTCTCTTCGTGGTGGTGTCGGTGGCGCGGTCGCGCTTTTTCAAAAACGTGCACAACCCGGTGGGTGAACGCGGGGGCGACGCATGACCACGGGTGGGCTGATCATCTTGGTGCTTTCCGTGGGCGGGGTGACACTGCTCTTTCTCTGGTGCATCTTTAAAGTGCTGACCACGCCCAGCGAGACCGCGCACGTGCACGGCTTTGAACAAGAAACGCCTGACGAAAAAGCGGAATTCGAGGCCGAGAAGATCAAGGAAGCCAACCGGCGCAAGGCAACTGACACGCCCTTTCCGGGTCAGGACTCAGACGGCGGCTCCGGCAAGAAGTCCGGCAGTTGAGACGGGTGCTCCTGACTCGTGCAGGCCAAGCAGGTCGGCCTCGACGAACTCGCCGACGGTACGGGAGAGTTTCACGCGCGCCAGGCGGTTGCGCCAGTTCACTGGAGTGGGCGGCAGGGGCGTGGCCACCCGGATGTAGTTGGCCGTGTAGCCGCAGAGAGCGTCGGGTTGAGGGTCCTCGATGAGGACATCCATCTCGCAGCCAATGAATTGGGCATTCCAGAGCTGGCGCTGGCGCGTAGCGATGGAGCGAAGCCGAGCGCTACGGCGCTGGCGCTCGACGGTGGGGACAGAGTCGGTGCGGCGGGCGGCCAAAGTGCGTTCGCGCTCGGAGTAAGTGAAGACGTGGGCGTAGGCAAAGGGCAGGCGCAGGAAGAACGCGCAGGTGGCGGCAAAGTCCTCGTCGGACTCACCCGGGTGCCCCACGAGGATGTCGGTGCCCAGACAGAGATCGGGGACGCGGGCCACGGCCTGCCGGGCAAATTCCTCGTATTCGGAAAGTGAATACCGGCGGCGCATCTCGCGCAGGATGCGGTCGCAGCCGGCCTGCAGCGGCAAGTGCAGATAGGGCTGGAGACAGTGGTCCGCAGCGGCCATGCGATCGAGCAGGGCATCGGGCACGGTGGTGGGCTCGATGCTGCTGATGCGGATGCGCCAGAGGCCATCAAGGGCGTCGAGGGCGTCCACCAACGCCACGATATCGTATCCGTGGCTTGAATACGTGCCGATGTTGACGCCGGTCAGGACGAGTTCGCGCACGCCGCGTCGGACCAGTTGCCGGGCTTCGACAAGGAGGTCCTGCCAGTCGCGGCTGCGGGCGGGGCCACGCACGCGCGGGATGATGCAAAAACCGCAGACAAAGTCGCACCCGTCCTGAACCTTGAGGTTGACGCGTTGCGGGAAGGGTGCGTCGCCGGCCAAGGGGATGGTGAAGTCGTCGCGGTCGAGCCGCTGGCGAATGAGCACGGGGGCCGGGTTGCGCGTGCCGTCACCCAGGTAGTCCAGCAGGTTCAGCTTGTCACGGTTGCCGAGGATGAGGTCGATGCCGTCGATGGCGCTGAGGACACGGTACCCGCTTTCGGCGTAGCAGCCGATCACCGCCAGAAAGGCCTGCGGGTTACGACGGCGGAAGCGACGGATCTCGTAGCGGCACTTCAGGTCGGCCTGGGCGGGGACGGTGCAGGTGTTGATGACGCCCAGATCGGCGGGTTGACCAAAGGGCACGATCCGGTACCCGGCCGCGCGTAGCTGGTCCTCGAGCAGCCGCGTTTCGGACTGGTTGAGGCGGCAGCCAAGCGTGTGAAGGGACGCGCGACGCGCGGGTTTCTCGAGACCGGTCATAAAAAAAACGGCAGCTTACGCTGCCGTTTGAAAGGTTCAAGGTCCAAGGACCTCGCGCGCGTCTAGCGCCGCACGCCAAAGCCGCGCTGGTAACCGCTGGAGGAGATGGCGTCGCCGTCCTCGTCGAGGTCTTCATCGGCCACGGAGGTGAAGCCTGCCTCGACGGCCAGTTCGGCCTCGATGCGCTGATGAGCTTCGCGGGCCCGCATTTCCGAACGCAGTCGGCGCAGTTCCTCATAGACGGCGCGTTCCTCCTCGGGGATGGTGTACCCAGGGATGTCACGCTCGTCGACGCCCATCTCGTAAAGGCGACGCGGGTCGATGATTTCCTCGTAGCTGGTGCCGTCCGGGTTGAGGGTGCGGGCGGTGACGAAGATGATCAGGTTGCGCTTGGTGCGGCTGACTTCATCGGCGCGGAACAAGCGACCGGCCAGCGGGATGTCGCCGAAGATCGGGAGTTTGCGGGTGAGGCTGCTCTCGCGGTCTTCCATCAACCCGCCGATGGCGAGGGTGTAGCCGTCCTTGAGGATAACCGTCGTGTCGGTCTTGCGCGTGTCGATGATCGGAATCTCGGTAGAGGTGCCGGAACCGCCGCTGAAGTTGACCGATTCCTCCGTCGAGCTGATCTCGGGGATGATGGTCAAGTTGATGAAGCCGGCGGAGTTCACCTGCGGGAGCACGTCCAGCAGAATACCGATCGGGCGGTACTCAAAGCCGCTGACCTCAAAGGTGCCGCGCTCTTCGTTGAAGGTGAACTCGGGAATCGGGAATTCCTCGGAGATGTTGATGAGCGCGCGGGTGTTGTTCATCGCCACCACGGTGGGGTTGGAGATGAGGCGGGCGTTGTTGTTGCGCTTGAGCGCGCGCAGGACGACGTTGAACTCGGGCGCGGACATTACCGTGGTCAAGGCACCCGTGGGCGCGGCGGAGAAGACACCGTCGGGCCCGGCCCCGTCGCTGGCCTGGTACAGGCCGTCGAAGTTGCCGATCTCGATGTTGTCGATGGACGACCAGTCCAGGCCGAGGTTCTTGTCGTTGGTGTCGGAGACGTCGATGAACTTGGCTTCGATCATGACCTGGGCGGTCGGGCGGTCGAGGCGTTCGATGACCTCCTGAATGTCGTTCATGCGCGAGGGACGCTCGGTGATGATGAGCGCGTTGGTGCGGCGGGCGACCTGAATGCGGCCACCGGCGGCGGTCTCGATCAACGGGGTCAGCGAACCCTGCAGGGAGGAGGCGTCGGCGAAGTTGATCAAGTAGACGCGCGTGGCGACGGGTTCGCGCTCAAGTTCATTGACGCTCTTGATCTTGATGATGTTTCCGTCCTCGATGTAGGTGAAGCCGGCCGGCTCGAGCACAACCTGGAAGACCTGGCGCCAGGTGACTTCGCGCAGCTTGAGCGAGGTGCGGCCCACCAGCGAGTCGGGGATGACCACGTTCAGGTCGAAGAGGTCGGCCACGTCGCGGATGATGGCGCGGATTTCTTGGTCGGGGAAGTCGACGAGGTCGATGACGTCGTCCTCGACCGAGCCAGGCGAAGCGCCACCGGGCTCGGGGGCGATGCTGTCGCCGTAGTCCAGGTCGATCTCAGCCAGAGAAGGCATTTCCACGTCTACGGCGGAGATTTCGCTGATTTCGGTCGTGGCCGCGCCGTCGATGTCGAAGGCCGGGCTCACGCCACTGTCGCCGTCGACATCAAAGGTGTTCAGGCCATCGACGCCGGATTCATCGAAGCTGACGGTGTCGGCGTCATCGCCAAGGGCGTCCAGGTCGATGGCGTCGATGCTGACGGTGTTGGCCGTGTCGTCCAAAAGGTATTCGTCGTCGACGCTGGTGAGGCCGTCCAGCGGCACCACCGAGCCGTCGTCTTCGATGGAGACGAACTCACCGCCGCCGGTACCCTCGTCCACCGGGAAGCTGACAAACGCGCCGTCGGAGGCGTCGGTGTCGACAAATTCGGCAGGTTCTTCAACGGTCTCGGCGACTTCGAACGGATCTTCGACGTCGGTCGTTTCAATCGGGGCTTCTTCGGCGGGCTCGAAGCTCGCTTCGGCAAAGGAGTCGTCGAAGGCTTCGGGGTCGGCAGATTCGGTCCTGTCGAGGTAGCTGGACTCGTCGACGTCGACGGTTTCGACAAGCTCGGTCACTTCCTTAATTTCGGTCACTTCAGCGGCTTCGCTGGAGCCGTCCACGTCGCCAACGATGGCAACAAAGCCGTCTTCGAGGCTTTCGCTGTCGTCGGAGGCAAAGCTGTCCGCTTCGTCGATCCAGACGTCATCGGAGAGTTCGGTTTCCTCGGCGATGTTGGTCTCACCGGCGGCATCGACCCAGGCGAAGTCTTTTTCAACGGGCTGCGTGGGCTCGGCAAAAGTTTCAGATTCGCCGAGATCGTCCACGGCGATGAATTCGATTTCCTCGGCAAGGTCCTCGGCGTTGACGTCTGCGATCTCGATGGGCTCGGTCGTGGCGATAGGCTCGGAGGCGATCTCGACGGGCTCGGCGTCGATGTCGATCAGCTCCAGGTCGCCGTCGGTAGCGATCTCTTCCTCGGCCACAACGAAGCTGTTGTAGGCGCTGGTGTCGAAACCGCTGGTTTCTGCCGAAGCGGGCTCGGGCGTGGATTCCACGACGAGCGCGTCGTCGTCGAGTTCGAGTTCAAAGTCTTCGATGACGACGATGTCGTCTTCGGCGGACGTCTCAAAGAGCGGATCCTGGGTGGACGCGCCGTTGATGTCGGTCACCTCAAGGTCGCCAATGACGATGCGCGGCTGCGTGTCGTCGGGCGTGTCCAGAGCGAGGTCGTCGTTGAGCGGGCTGACCGTGACGACGTCGCCGGCATCGCCGGAGGTTTCGGCAGAGACGTCGACCACGACGTCACCGACGGCATTTTCGGCGAGGAACTGATCGATGAGGCTGGCGGCGGCACCGGTGTCGGCACTTTCGTCGAGTTCGTCGACGGAGTGGATGGCGGCGTTTTCGTCGAGGAAGCCTTCGATCAAATCGTTGGCGTTGCCTTCGGCGGCGGGTTGCGCAGCGGCGTTGGCGGCGGCCATCTGGTCTTCCAGAGACGGTCCGCGCGAGACTTGTGCCTCCCACTCGGGGGGCAAAACGTGCTCTGCGGCTGTCTGCTGGTCTGCTCCATAGGCGAAGGCACCGAACCAGGCGAGCGTAGCGGCAAGAGACATCGTGGTCTTTCGGTTTGCGTTCATTGTGCGTGCTGAGTTTTGGGCCGGACGCGCGCGCTGCCTTGAGAGAAGGCACGGGCGCGGCTCTGCCAGGTTGTTAGTCCTTCGTGAGATAGCTGGACGGGCCAGAGGGCGAAAGTTGCTTGGTGAAGGTTGAGTTGTTCAAGGTCAGGACGACCTCGTTCGCGGAAATTGATGAAATGACAATGATGTAGGTCTTCTGATTAATGGTGGCCTTGAGCACATCGCCTTCGACTTTTTTGCCGGCGGGGGTGAGCAAGACGTGGCGCGCGCCGAGGGCCATCACGCCCTTGGGCTGAAATTTACGCGCGACCAGCGGCAGGACGACGTGGTCGGGAATGATGCGCGGCTTTGGCGCGACAGGTTGGATAACCTCCGCGACCACCGGCGCGGGCGCTTCGTCGACTTCCTCGGGCTCCTCCTCGATCCAGACGAAGGGGTTGGGCAGCTCCTCGCAGCGGGCCCAAAGCACGTCGTAATCCTTTTCGAGGATAGCGCTGGCCTGGTCGATGATGGCGCTACGCTGCGCTGGGGCCGAGACGCGCGGACCGGCTGCCTGCAGGCAAGCCGCGGTGGCCACCCAGAAGGCAAGTGCCAGCGCGAGGCCGATCCGAGGTTGTGTGTTCAAAGCGTTCATGGTGTGCGGTGCAGGCAATCCAGAGTTGGCCTGGCCTAGGGCCGGCCGAGGATGCTCAGCGTCAACCCGACGGCGAGTTCGCTGCCCTCCAGGCTCTGTGAGGGGCTGAGGTTGACCGTGTCCACGCGCAGGAAAAAGCGGCTGCTTTGCAGGGCGTGGATGAGACTGAGCAGTTGGTCGTAGGAACCGGAAGCATCGAGCGAGTAGCCCACTTCGGAAAACGGGGTGGCCTTGGCCTTTTTCTTGGACTTCTTGCCCTTGGCGGCTTCGACCTCGTAGTTGCCGCCGGTGACGCCGGTCTGGCGAGGGTCGGAAAGGTCGGCTCCGGAAATAGTCTCGAAGGCCAGGAAGTATTGGAGGTTAGCGATGGTTTCCTCCGGATCGATCAAGCGACGCTCGACCTGCTCGACGATCCCGCGTGCCTTGTCCAAGTCTTCCTGGAGACTGCCGCCGTTGCGGATGTTGGATTCGTAGCCGGTCAGCTCGAACTGCAGGTCATCGCGGCGCAGGCGCAGCTCCGGCAGCACGTCGGCGCGCAGAAAGCCGAACCCGCCGATGATGATCAGCAGCACCGCGCCGGCAACCGCCAGCGGATAGCTCTTGATCTTCTTGATGAGGGCTTCGGTGTTCATTTGGCCTTGGGCAGATCCATGGAAATTTTGAAGCGGAAGCTGTCGTTGTCGGAGGAGCGCGTGGGGGCGGCGTCGAAGTTTTCGATGCGGTCCTTGATCTCCTCAATTTCAAGCAGCTGTTGCTCGTAGGCTTTGAGTACGGCGAGGGCTTCGGAGGCGTCGCCTTCGAGTTCGCCGACGATTTGGACGACGGGAACCAGGGTCTCGATGACTTTCTTGCCCTTGCGGGTGGTCTCCCGGCGCTGGGTCAGGCTGAGCCGGTCGAAGATCAGCCCCTCGGGCCGGCTTTCACTGAAAATGGCCAGCAATTCCAGCGGCTCGATGGCGGGCTTGTAGAAGCTGGTGAAGGCGTGAACCTTGCCGCGCTCCTTGGCAAAGGCCTGGTCGAGCTTGACGGCTTCGGCGTTGCGCGGGCGGGCCGCGGCCACGGAGTCTTCCAGCGCGGCGATTTCGCTGCGCAAGTTACCGGCTTCGAGTTCATTGTTGGCCACCCAAACGGCCAGCAAAAGCGGTGCGGCCACCGCCATGAAGTTCACGAAAAACTTCGTGCGCACGACCTTCACGTCGGGCAGTGCATCGACCCGGCGGAAGTCCGCGTGCCAGTAGAAGGCGTCGGCTTCCTTAGCCTTGCTCTTTGGTCGCAGTGGCATTGGCAGCAAGAGGTTGAGAAGCGTTGTCGGCGGGGCGGAAGTCGCCCATCAGGCTGAAGAGGCCGAACCAGCGCGCGCCGCGGTTGCCCAACTCCACGTCGGGCACGACGTCGACACCGAGGTGTTCGAACCATTCTTCGTAAACGGGTTGAAGGATTTCGACCGCCAGCGATCGGGCGAAGCTGCTGCCAATCCACGAGAGACTGCGGGGCAGCTGGCCCAGGAAGAGCTGGCTGATGGTCTGGCCGGTCTGCACCTCGTAGAAGCCGGCGGAGGCCTGAACCTCGCGCAGGAGCTTTTTGAGGAGGACCGGAGCCATCTCGGTAAAGTCGAAGGTATCGGAGAAGAAGAGCTTTTCGGCGGACTGCTCGTCCTTGAGCCCGAGTTCCTCCTGCACAATCGGGAACATGCTGCGCAGGCCGAAGGGGATGGGACGGGCCACGTCCAGGCCGTCGGCGGAGAGGATGAAGACCTGTGCGCTGTCGGCGGTCAGCTCGATGGACATGACCGGACGGGTGTCCTGGCGAAAGCGCAGGTAGCTGGTCAAGCCGCCGAGGATGGAGAGCGAGCCCAGCTCGAGCCGCTCGGGGTACAGGTTGTGCGCCACCAGGTCGGCCTGCAGCGAGGTCCACTCCTCCAAGCCGGCCCCGGCGAAGATGACTTCACGCGCGGGCACCTTGTTGAAATCGACAGCCCGACCGGTCTTGGCCTCGAGCACTTTCAGCGCGTTGGCGGCCGGGTCCAGGCGATATTGGCTGCGGACCAGATCGTTGAGGTAGGCGGGCTCGCGGGCCTTGGTCGGGTGATCGAGGGTGGCACGCCGTACGAACCGGTTGGCTGGAAAGGCGCTGCAGACGACGGGGATATAGTTGCCCTTGCGCAGGCTGGCCAGCTGGACCAGTTCTTGTCCGGTAGTGGCGCTCAGGCCCGCGGGAAACTCATACAGCGCTTCCACCGTAAACGGCGGCTGCAAGCTGCTGGTGCGAGCGACTAGAACGGCGTACTCGGATAGCTCTAGAAAGAGCCCCTTGGATTTTGCCTTCATGGTGGCAGGAGAAACGGAGCGGCGAACTGCCCCCGCGTAGCGTACTCGGGGACACCTCCAATATTCGTCCGCGTATCTCCTGCCTTTAACGCACGGCCCTGAATATTTTTTGACACACAAAGCCCGCAATTGACCCGCACGTCGATGCGGGAAGGCCTGAGTGCACGTTCAGGTCAGCCCTAGTCGCGTGCGGTTGACCGCACGGCGTGAAGTGTGAGGCGGGCCAGGAGAGACTCGCCGCGCTGGAAGAACCGCGCCCGAGCGGACACGGCCCAGGCTCAATCAGCCCCAGGTGCGCTTCTTATGACGATTGGCATGCGAGCGCTTGCGGCGCTTATGCTTGTTCATCTTGAGACGGCGCTTTTTCTTCAGGTTGCCCATGGAAGGTAATCGAATGTGCGAAAACGAGTAACAAAGCCCAGGACGAACGGGCTGTAAAGACTAATCTATAACGTTGCGTTCCGCGTAGTCAGCGCTTTGACCCGACGCAGCCAGGCCTTGGACGCAGGCAC
The DNA here is from genome assembly GCA_050331595.1 of Opitutales bacterium. Taxonomy (GTDB): domain Bacteria; phylum Verrucomicrobiota; class Verrucomicrobiia; order Opitutales; family JBHJGM01; genus JBHJGM01. The sequence goes on along the minus strand of JBHJGQ010000024.1, from coordinate 123,532 downwards.
CTGGCAGTGAACGCCGGGACGCTCGCCCGCTGGCGTCGCCACAATTTCGCTCAACCGCATCAGTGGCCCGCCGGGCTCTGCGTTTGGTTTGGACGTGGGGTCGGTTTCGGAGGAATCGGGGAGGTAGAGCGACTCGCCGGCGATGCGCAGACCGGATTCCAGCGCGTGCAAGCGCAACTGATGCGGGCGGTGATAAGACGTGCGGGCCTTCCAGAGCGACCACCCGCCCTCGTTGGAAAGCGGCTCCAGGCGCTGAAAACGCGTCCGGGCCTGCTTGCCGAAGCGATGCGAAACGCGGGTACGGGCCTGCTTGGGGTCGCCCACCAAGGGTAGGCGGCACTCGAAGGCATGCGCGGACTCGATGGTGCCCCCCTTCTTGCCGAGCGCCTTCTGCGGCGACTCGAAGGAACGGGCCACACACTCGAAGACCCATTCGACTTGGCCGGAGCCATAGGCGTCGCGCCAACGCGCACCGGCCTGGTGGTTGGCGGCGATGAGGGCCGCGCCTTCGATTTCCGCATCAATCACGCCTACGCCATGGACACGCTCAAAGCCGAAGGGAGCCAGTTCGGGCTTGGCGGCGTCGACCTGCCGGGCCAGGGCGGCAACCAAACTGGGCGAAGCCGGGTACCACGGGTGCGGGTCGACCAGAACGCCCGCCGGTTTTTCCAGGATCAGAAGCCCATCGTCCGCGCTCCAGCGGAACACTTGCAGGCGCTCGGGCGCTTCGCCCAGAAGCGGGGGTGGGAAACCGATTTTCTCCGGATGCACGGCACAAAAAAACCCCGGTTGCCCGAGGTCTTCGCGAAGGGTGCGTGGGACGCCTCAGCTGGTAGCGGCGGCTGCCTTGTTCAAGCGGCGGCTGCCTTGTTCAGGCGCTTGGCCGCGCGTGACTTCTGCCGGTTGGCCTTGTTTGGATGAATCAGGCCCGTCTTGGCCGCTTTGTCGAGGGCTGCCGCGTACTCGTTGACCTGGGTCTTCTTTACGTCAGCGGACTCGGCCTCAGCAAAAAGCGCTTTTTTGCGCAGCGTCTTGAGGCGGGTTTTGATGCCGAGATTGTGGGCCGTGCGCCGCGTGATGCGCCGGATGTCTTTCTTGGATGCCTTGGTATTGGCCATAGCTGATAACGTCGTAAAACCGGTGAGAATGAGCGAGACGGGCGGGCTTGGCAAGGATTTAGTCGTTAATCCAGAGTCGTTGGTCGTTAGTCCAAGGTCCAAAGTCGGTGGTCCAGGGCGTTGGTCGTTAGTCCGAGGTCTGGTGAGGTTGAAGGCATGGGACCATCAACGAAGGACTTTGGGAGCGAAAGAGAGGTTTCCAGGGGGCTATAAGCCGGATTCTGTCCGTGGCCTCCAGTGAAGGAAGCCGCGGGGCATTCATTTATCTAGCGAGCCCGAGCGTGAACTCAGGCACCGGCTCTCGCCTGCCGGTGAAGGCAAGGCGAATGCAACCTACCCGGGACCGAATGAGCGGGCCGCTCGGTCCCATGCTTGGTCTTGCACCGGATTGGGTTTACCCTGCCCGCGCAGTTGCCCGCGGCGGCGGTGGGCCCTTACCCCACCCTTTCACCCTTACCGACGGCCGGAGCCATCGGCGGTTTGCTTTCTGTGGCACTGTCCGTCACGGCGCTTTGAAACGCCGCGCCCGCCCTTTCAAGCGGAATCCTGCCCTGCGGTGTCCGGACTTTCCTCTCCCAAAGAACGATTGCTCTAACCTCGGGAGCGAATGCCCGCCCCCTGGAAACGTTGCCAAGTATCGGACTTTCCAGGACGAACCGCAAGCGGGATCGGGGCTAGCCCACGTAGACGACGCGGCCGCATTGGTCGCACTTGACCGGGCCGTCGGGCTGGCGCAGCGCGGAGGTGGTTTCGCCGGAGACCTTGAGGTGGCAGCCTTCGCAGCGCCCGTCGAGAATCGGCGTGACGTAGGGGCCACGGGGGTGGCGCAGTTTGGAGGCGTCGTAGGCGGACTGGTACAGGGCGTTGACCGGTGCGCGGGCGGCAGCAACCTTAGCTTCGAGCTCGGCTACTTCGGCCTGGAGCTTCTGGACGTTGTCCTGAATGAGGCGGCGCTCGCGAGCGATGGTGGTCAGGCGTTCGGCGGAGGCTTCGCGGTCCTTGCCGAGGGTGAGCTGGGCCTCGTCAATCTCGAGCATCAGCCCGATTTCTTCTTCTTCGTAGCCGGAGATGCGCTGCCCGAGGGAATCGATTTCGTGATTCAAGGCCTGATACTCCTCGTTCTTTTTCACCTGGAGCTGCTGGGTCTTGTACTTGACCACCTGTGCCTCGGCGTCCTGCAGCGCGCCGTCGATTTCCTTGCGACGTATCTCAAGGCCCTTGAACGCCTGCTCCTTGGCCTCAAGGTCGGCTTTTTCACGAGCCTCCTCGGTGGCGAGCTTCTCGAGTTCGATGGGGGCTCGCCTCAGCGCGGCCTGGGTTTGCTGCAGGTGCAGGTCAACATCCTGCAGGTCGAGCAGCTTTTGCACTTCGGGATCCACACCGGGATGCTGCGTGCCGAAGGTCCGCCCATCAAGGAAAAGAAGGGTCAAGAATCACCATCCCGGTACCGCACAGGCATGCAGGTCGCTCAGACAGAAGCCCGTGCGCTCAGGCCAGGCCCGTTTCCGAAGCCTCGAACCGTGCGGCGAAGCGCCGTTGTTGGGGCATTGGCCTCACACAGGCGGAGCCGTTCAGTGAACCTCTGCGCGGGGTAGCGTCTGCGAGGTGAAGCCTAATCCAGCGTCCACGGGCCCATCCGGGTGGGGCGTTGCAGGCTGTGGGCGAGGCGGTCGAGGAAGTCTGCCCGGGGGATGTTGCGCGCGCCATAGGAGGCCAGGTGCCGGGTTTCCTGCTGGCAGTCAATCAGGTCAAAGGCGTGGGCTCGCAGCCAGTCCAGCAGCGCGGAGAAGGCGATTTTGGAGGCGTTGGCGGTGCGGTGAAACATGCTTTCGCCAAAGAAGACGCCGCCCAGGCTGATGCCATAAAGACCCCCTGCGAGCGCACCGTCGCGCCAGCACTCGATGCTGTGAGCGAAGCCGGCCTCGTGCAGCGCGGTGTAGGCGGCAATCATTTCGGGGACAATCCAGGTGCCGTCCTGACCGGGTCGGATTTGGGCGGCGCAGGCGGTCATGACTTCGGTAAACGCGGTGTCGACGCGGACTTCCCACGAGGGTTTGCGGCGTTCGCGCTCCAGGCTCTGGGCAATCCGGGCTTCGTCGGGAAAGAGCACGAAGCGCGGGTCTGGGCACCACCAAAGAATGGGCTCGTCCTCACCAAACCAGGGGAAAATGCCGCGCGCGTAGGCATTCAAGAGGCGTTCGACACTGAGGTCGCCTCCCATCGCCATCGGGCCCTCGCGTGGCGCGGTGCGGGGGTCGGGAAAATCGCTGCGGGGGCGCGGCTTCATGGCGTACGACGAGCTTTATCAGGGTTGGGCCGCATGCACACGCAGAAAGCGCGGGGTCGATGAGGCCCTGGTTTGAATTCGTTGGACGCTGGGAAGAAGTGGCGGCAGGTTCTTTGTGATGAGTGAGGAGGCACACCAGGAGTTGATCGAGGAGGCCACGCTGGATTTTTCGTTGGGTGACAGCGAGACGGCGCTGGAAAAGCTCGGGCGCGTGGTCGAGGCGGACAGATCGAACTTCGATGCCTGGCACGCCATCACCGAGGTGCGCTACGCCGAGAAGCAGTACCCCGAGGCGCTGGAGGCGGCGGAAAAAGCGCACGCGCTGCGTCCGGACGACCTGCACATCAACACCAGCCTCTCCCGCATTCACATGCAGCTGGGCAATATACCGACGGCGGAAAAATTCGGTGCACAAGCACGCATGCTCGGGTGGAAACAGGAACTCAAGTCTGACGGCGAAACGGACGAAGCCTAGGTTTCAGCCGAAAGCGCGGAACACCGGGCCGCTTTGAACGAACGTTTGTTTAACCGGCCGGCGAATCTTTTGTCCGCAAGCCTTGTCGGAGGGGGCGTTGACAGGGCAGGTGACGATTCTGTAAAACTCTTGACCTGAAGGGGACACGTATGGGCAAGCCGACTTTCCAACTCGACTTTGAAAAACCACTCGCGGAGCTGACCGAACAGCTCGTCGCGCTGCGGCAATCCGGCCAGGACACCCAGGTCGATCTGTCGGAGGAGATTGTCGCCATCGAGCAGAAGATCGAAGCGACCAAGCGCGAGATCTACTCGAACCTGACCGCCTGGCAACGCGTGCAATTGTCGCGTCACCCACGCCGGCCGTACGCGCTGGATTACATCGAGCGGCTGTTCACCGACTTTCAGGAGTTGCACGGCGACCGTCTCTACCGCGACGACCGGGCGATCATCGGAGGTACGGCACGTTATCACGGCCAACCGGTGATGGTTGTGGCTCAGCAAAAGGGACGCGAGACCAAGGAAAACATCGAGCGTAATTTTGGTTACCCTAATCCGGAAGGTTACCGCAAGGCGTTACGGCTGATGCAGCTGGCCGAACGCTTCGGACTGCCGGTCATCGTGTTGGTCGACACCCCCGGGGCCTTTCCGGGGATCGGTTCGGAGGAACGCCACGTGGCCGAGGCCATCGCGGTGAATCTGCGCGAGATGGCCGGACTGACCGTGCCGATCATCGCGACAGTGATTGGCGAAGGCGGATCGGGCGGCGCGCTGGGCATCGCCGTGGCGGACGTCGTGATGATTTTACAGAACGCCTACTACTCGGTCATCGCCCCTGAGAGCTGCGCTACGATCCTCTTCAAGGACAAAGGACGGGCGGCCGAGGCGGCGGAGAACCTCCGCATCACTGCCGACCAATTGCTGGAGTTGGGCGTGGTTGAGCAGATCGTGGAAGAACCCTTTGGTGGGGCCCACCTGAGTTACGACGAAACGGCGACCTACCTCGACACCGCGCTGCAAAAGCACCTGAGCAAGCTGCAGGCGCTGGATACCGAGACGCTGCTGGAGCGCCGTTATCAGAATTTCCGCCGGCTAGGTGTCTTCACCGACGCGCCGCTGCCGAGCGATGGCGACACTGCCGCCACAAAGCAAGTGGCCGCCGGTGATGCTCAGAAATCAAGCGAGATGACCTCGGCTGAGTCGGCGAAACCGGAACCCGCTGCCGATGCGGACACAACCAAAGCCGAAAGTGCCGAGACCGACGCGAAGGTCGAGTTGGGCGCGCGTTAGGCTTGGTCGAGTTGGGCCAGCCATGTGGCCGCCGATGCATCGCTGGGCATGCGCCAGTCGCCGCGGGGCGAAAGCGCGACCGTGCCGACTTTGGGTCCGTCGGGCATGCAGGAGCGCTTGAACTGCTGCGAGAAGAAACGCGTGATGAAGACCCGCAACCAGGCGTCGATTTGCGCGGCGGTGTACGTCTCGCCAAAAGCCTGCACGGCGAGCAAGCGCAGCTTGGCCGGCCCGCAGCCGCGCCGCAGCAGGTGAAAGAGGAAGAAGTCGTGCACGGCGTACGGGCCGAGGGTCTCTTCCGTTTTCTGAAGGACTTCGCCCTGTTCGCCGAGGGGGAGCAACTCGGGCGTGATCGGGGTGTCGGCGATGTCGTGCAGGACGGCGCGTACCGGCTCGTCGAAGACGGCATCGGCCGACCAGTCCACCAGGTAGCGCACGAGCGTTTTGGGGACGCCAATGTTGACGTGATACATCGACATGTGGTCGGCATTGTAGGTGGCCCAACCGAGCGCGGATTCACTCAAGTCGCCCGTACCCACGACAAGCCCGCCGCACTGGTTGGCCACATCCATCAGGATTTGAGTGCGCTCGCGCGCCTGGGCGTTTTCGTAGACAACCGAATGATCGCTCTCGTCGTGGCCGATGTCGGCAAAATGCTGGCGCACGGCTTTTTCGATCGGAATGGTGCGCACGTTCAGACCGAGGCCTTCGATGAGCCGCGCGGCATTGGCCCGGGTGCGCTCAGAGGTGCCGAAACCCGGCATGGTGATGGCCTGCAGGCCCGCAAGGTCGAGTCCGATTTTTTGGAACGCGCGCACCGTCACCAGCAGCGCGAGAGTTGAGTCCAGACCGCCGGAAACCCCGACCACAGCCGCCTTCGAACCGGTATGCTTCAGGCGACGGGCCAGACCCGTGGTCTGAATGGCGAAAATCTCCTCGCAGTGGGCGGCGCGGCGGGCGGCGTTGCTGGGCACAAACGGTGCGCTGGGCAGCGGACGCAACAGGTGCGGCGGCTCCAGCGTGGTTGGCCACTGAATCTCCAGAGGCACTTCGACGCAATCCGCGCCCAGTTCGCTGCCGGTGAAAGTGGTGTTGCGCATCCGCTCGTGGGCGAGGAACTCCAGGTCGATGTCGGCCAGGGTGAGCGCGCCGTCGAAGTCGAACCGCGGGGACTCCGCCAAGAGGGAGCCGTTTTCGGCAATCAGGCTGTGTCCGCCGTAAACCACGTCGGTGGTGGATTCGCCGGGGCCACTGCCGGCGTAGATGTAAGCGGCCAGGCAACGCGCAGATTGCTGGCAGATTAAATCGCGGCGGTAATCAGCCTTGCCCAGCAGTTCGTCGGAGGCCGAGAGGTTCAGGAGCACGGTCGCGCCACCGAGGGCCAAGTCGACGCTGGGCGGTTGCGGTGCCCACAGGTCTTCGCACATTTCGATGGCAAAGATCACTCCCGCAACGCGAAAGAGCAGGCCTGCGCCGCACGGGATGTCCGCGCCGAAAAGATCCAGGCGGTCGCGCCGCAGCTGGCTGGCCGGCGTGAACCAGCGCTGCTCGTAAAATTCGGCATAAGTGGGCAGGTGTTGCTTGGGGACAAGGCCGTGTAGTTGTCCGTTGGATACGACTGCCGCCACGTTGAAGAGACGCTGATCGATTTCCAACGGCAGTCCGACCACGGCCACCCCGTCGAGCCGGCGGCTGTCCTCGACCAGCGCATGCAAGGCTTCGAGCGCAGCCTGGCGTAGGGTGCTGTGCAGAAACAGATCGCCGCAGGTGTAGCCGGTCAGCGAAAGCTCGGGAAAGACGACGAGGCTGGCTCCTGCCTGGGTCGCGCGTTGCCATTGGGCCAGGATGGCGTCGCGGTTGGCCTGCACATGGGCCAGGTGCAAGGCAGGCGAGGCGGTCGCCACGCGCAGGAACCGATGCCTCTGGAAATCGTCAGGGGAGATACCCATACGCCCGACCATCAACGCGTTACGTGTCCGGGTCAAGCTGCGGGTGCAGCGACTGAAACGGCGAACAACGCCGCCACCCTGCACTTGAACCGAATCGTGCCAGCAGGTAGTGTGATGAGATGTCGTTGTTGAGCCCGCCCCGCCTGATTGCTTCCGGGCACACCCTGAACCCTTCGCAGACCGCGTTTGGGGAGCTACGCGATTCCTCGGGGATCGCTGATGATGCCGCTGCCTTGCGAGCGCGCTACGCGGAGGATGGCTACCTCTACCTGCCCGGCTATCTCGACCGCGAGTCGGTGCTGGAGGCACGGCGCGACGTGTGCACGCGGTTGGCCGCCGATGGCTTGCTCGACGCGGCGCACGACCCGGTCGAGGGTATTTTGAGCGCGGATGCCTCGGTGAAATTTCGGCCAGACATCGCCACTGGGAATCCGGTGGTGGAAGCACTGCTGTACGGCCCGCGCCTTCTCGGTTTTTACGAGCGGTTGCTGGGTGGGCCGGTGCGGCATTTTGATTTCACGTGGTTCCGGGCGGTGAGTCCGGGTCATGGTGCGCCGCCGCATTGCGATGCGGTGTACATGAATCGCGGCACGTTCAACCTCTACACGGCCTGGGTGCCCTTTGGGGACGTGACGCGCGAGCTGGGCGGGTTGATGATTCTGGAAGAGTCCCACCGGAAGGCCGACCGGCTGCGCAAGTACCTGGAGAGCGACGTGGACAGCTACTGTGAAAACAAGCCCAGGCACCTCGAGCGCGTTGCGGCGAACAAGGCCGTGCGCCGCGGGCAGCTTTCCTACAACCCGGTAAGCCTGCGTGAGCGCCTGGGCGGTCGCTGGCTGACGGCGGACTTTCGCGCGGGCGACCTGTTGACCTTCGGCATGGCTACCGTGCACGCCAGCCTCGACAACCAGACCGACAACCTTATCCGGCTCTCGTCGGATTCACGTTATCAGCTGGCCGCGGAGCCGGCAGACGAACGCTGGGTAGGGCCCAATCCGGTCGGGCATTCGCGGGCAGGTAAGCGCGGGCGAATCTGCTAGGGCCATTCCTGCGGCGCGCCATCATGCACCCGACCGAAGCACCACAGTGGGCGGTCATCGATTTGGCTTTTGAGGCGGAATCGACCTACGCCAATGCCTACACCGAGGTTTTGGTCTGGGCGGACTTCCAACACGAGGATGGCACGCGGTTGCGCCGCCCCTTGTTTTGGGATGGCGGCCAGAGCTGGCGCTGCCGGTTTGCGTCGACGCACGCGCACGGGCGCTGGACCTGGCAGGTGCAAAGCGAGCCTGCGGATCGGGGGCTCAGCGGCGACGGGCAGCTGGAGGCACAAGCGTCCACGGGCCGTTCGCGTTTTGAGCAGCACGGGCTTCTGCGCATGAGTACACGCAGCCCGCGTCATGCCAGCCACCACGACGGGCATCCCTTTTACATTGTGGCGGACACGGCCTGGGCGCTACCCTGGCGAGCGACCGAAGCCGATTGCGAAACCTACGCGAGGGACCGCGCGGCTAAGGGTTTCAACGCGGCGCTGCTGATGACCTTGCAACCGGACCGCAAGGTCGAAGGTCCGCGCGACCGCACGCAGCCCGAGGGCTTCGACGTTGCCTTCGAAGACTTGCCCGCCGGAACCCTGACGCAGCTGCGCCCCGCGTATTTCCAGCAAATGGATCGGCTGATGGATATCCTGCTGCGCTACGGGATTGTGCCGATTTACCAACCGGTGTTTCACGGCTACGGCTGGAAAGGCGGCCAGACGCTGGGACCCACCCTTTCGGCCGAAGATTCAGCGCGCTACTGCCGGTACCTCGTGGCACGTTATGGGGCGCGCCCGGCAATCTGGTTGATCTGCGGTGACGGTGGCGGGCACGAGCCCAGTGTCGGGGCTGGCGGACAAGCCGTGCACGAGTGGGATGCCTACGGACAACCTACCGGTAATCATTACGGACCCAACCGCGACAACGCCGCCCACCAGGAGGCCGCTTGGCTGGATTTTCAATTGTGCCAATCCGGCCACAACGGCGAAAACCGGCCCGAGAAGATCGCCGACATGCTGCGCAATGTACCGCCCAAAGCGGTCGCCAACGGCGAACCCACCTATGAGCGCATGGGCGGCTCAAACGTGGCGGCCGGCTGGTGGCAGGGCCACGAGGCGTGGGTCAATCTGTGTGCCGGCGGCACCTTTGGGACATTCGCCGGAGCCGGATCACTCTGGCAGTGGAAACTCAGCCCGGATGAGCCCGGTCATCCGGATTGGTGCGGCGACCCGGCTGCGGGCTGGCGCGAAGCCCTGGATTTTGAAGGGTCCCGCTACGTGGGCAACGTCGGGAAAATCCTGTCACGCTACGATTGGACCGGGGCCGTACCAACCGTGCACCAGACCATGGGCAACCGCGCACTGACCGTTGCCGGCAAGCTCCTGCTGGTGTATCGGCAGCACTCCATGGACTGCAGGGTGTTCGACGACGCCGTGCCGTACGCCTGGCGCGTTTACGATCCGAAGACGGCGGCCATTGTCGCCGAAGGCCAGTGGTCCGATGCTGAACGCAGCGTGCCCAATCCCGTGGAGGGGCCCAGCGTGGTGGTTTTTTACACGCCGGAGGCCGAACTCTCCTGAAGCACGGCCGCGGGCTCGAAGACGCCGGCCAGGTAGTCATCGCGGAGCGCGCGCAGCTCCTCGAGGGTGTGGATGGTGTCGATGCGTTCGCGTAAGGAAGCACCTCCGGGCAGGCCTTTGGTGAAGCTCTTGATCTTGGCGCGCAGACCCCGGAGATTTTCGGCGCTGGAGCCGCGACAGGTGAACTCCGCGTAGCCCGCGGTGTAATCGAGCAGGACGTGCCAGCGTTCAGCAGCGGTAGGGGGTGCGGGCATGGGCTCACCACGCAGCAGTGCCTTGAGTTCGCGAAAGATCCAGGGGTGGCCCAGGGCAGCGCGTCCAATCATCAGGCCCGCAACCGCGCTGTGATCGCGCAGCCGCACCACATCGGTCCGCCGCGTGACGTTGCCGTTGCCGATGACGGGGATGCGAAGGTTGGCGGCGGTGGCTTCGATGACATTCCAGTCGGCCTCACCGGCGTAGCGTTGTACTTTCGTCCGTCCATGGATGGCGAGCGCCTGCGCCCCGGCGTCCTCGACGATGCGGCCCACTTCGGGAGCCACGATGCGAGTGGCATCCCAGCCGATGCGAATCTTGGCGGTGACGGGCAGATCCGGCACGGCGCGCACGACTGCGGCCACGATCTGGCCGATGCGCGCAGGCTCCCGCAACAACGAGGAGCCCGCCTGTTGATCGACCACGCGCTCGGCCGGGCAGCCGAAGTTCAGATCAATGAAATCGGGAGCGAGACGATCGGCCAACAGACACGCCGCGCGACCCATGCTTTCGGGCGTGGAACCAAAAATCTGCGCGCCCATGGGTCGCTGCGTCGACGTGAAGTCGACCGACTCCCAGGCGCGGCGGTCGTTGTGCAGCAGGGAATCCGCCTGGACGAATTCGCTGACCAGCACATCGGCTCCCTGGGCCTTGCATAGGTCGCGAAAAACCCGGTCGGTGAACCGGGACATCGGCGCGAGATAGAGCGGAAATGCCTGATGCTGAAACCAATGCAGCATTTGTCAGAGGCTAGCTCAGCTCGGAGAAGGGAGCAAGCCGGGAGGGACCACAAGGTAAGGCTATATTGGCCTAAAGCCTAACATATTAGCTCGGCTTGAAGCGTACGGTAACGTTCCTTACAGTGGTAAGTGGCCTTTAATGCTAAGGCTGGGAGCTTCGTGTTTTGGCATTTTGCCCGATTTTAAGCAGAAGCGGGACCGCTTTAGGGCGGATAAGCAAACAGCATGAATTTTTCTACACGGCATTAGATTTTTTTCTTCCAAAAGGCGACGGCAGACCGATAGCCTTCACCACATCGCAAACGTCCCAACCGCCTGAGTCCTGGATGCAAGTTGTTCTGTTGACGCTTTTTCTGAGCCTGCTGCTGGCCACGCTCTTTGTCCTGTTGTTTGTGCGTGACCGTCGCAGTCAGCGGTTGAACCTGTCCAGTCCCGAACAGGATGCGCTCCTCCCCTTCCAAGAAGAGCGTTTCCGGAGTTCCAAGTCTTGTAACGAAGGGCGTCTCCGTCGTTAAAGTGAACGGCGGGGCGCTCCGGTCCTTTGTCAAAAGTCTGTCTGAATCATGAGTGAGGCTACCGCCGCTGCCCCTGTTGCAGGCGCGTCTGTCACGCGCGTCCAAATCGAGTATGACGACCGTTCGGTCCGCTGGTTCATGCTGGCGTCCATTGTGTGGGCGCTGGTGGGGCTGGGGCTGGGGGTGCTGATCGCCAGCCAGCTGAACTTCTGGCAGATGAACGGGAAGTTCCTGGAGTGGATCACCTTTGGGCTGATCCAGAGCGAGGGGCTGTCGTACCTGACCTTTGGCCGGCTGCGCCCGCTGCACACCAACGCGGCGATCTTCGCGTTTGTGGGCAACATGATGTTCGCGGGGATATATTACTCCACGCAGCGTTTGTGCAAATGCCGCACGGCGAGCGACCTGCTGACGCAGGTGCACTTTTGGGGGTGGCAGCTGATCATCGTGTCGGCGGCGCTGACGCTGCCGGCGGGGATCACGCGGGGCAAGGAGTACGCAGAGCTGATCTGGCCGATCTACATCGCGGTAGCGGTCATCTGGATCGTTTTTGCGATCAACTTTTTCTGGACGTTGGCCAAGCGCAACGAGCCGACCATCTACGTGGCGATTTGGTTCTACATCGCCACGGTGATCACAGTGGCGATGCTCTACGTGGTCAACCACCTGAGCGTGCCGACGGGGTTGCTGCACAGCTACTCGATCTTTGGCGGCGTGAAGGACGCGCTGGTGCAGTGGTGGTACGGGCACAATGCCGTAGCCTTCTTTTTGACGACGCCGATCCTAGGGATCATGTACTACTTTCTGCCCAAGGCGGCAGAACGGCCGGTGTACTCGTACCGGCTGAGCGTGATTCACTTCTGGTCGCTGGTCTTCATCTATATCTGGGCCGGGCCGCACCACCTGCTCAACACGGCGCTGCCGTCATGGCTGCAAGCGCTGGGAATGACCTTTTCGCTGATGCTCTGGGCACCCAGCTGGGGCGGCATGCTCAATGGCCTGCTGACCTTGCGCGGTGCCTGGGACAAACTGCGGACCGACCCGGTGATCAAATTCTTTGCCGCCGGGGTCACCTTTTACGGCATGGCGACTTTTGAGGGGCCGCTGCTGTCGATCAAGGCGGTCAACTCGCTTTCGCACTACTCCGACTGGACCATCGGCCACGTCCACGGGGGCACGCTTGGGTGGAACGGCTTCATGGCCGCCGGGATGTTTTACTGGCTGGCCCCGCGCTTGTGGAACACGAAGCTGCACTCGGTCGCGCTGGCCAACCTGCACTTCTGGATCGGGATGGTGGGCATCCTCTTGTACGTGGCGGCGATGTGGACCTCGGGCATCACGCAGGGGGTGATGCTCAATGGCGTGGATGAGGCCAGCGGGATTTTGGCCAACACCGCCTTCATTGAGACCGTCAATGCGATCAAGCCGGCGATGCTCTTCCGCTTGATAGGCGGGGGGCTGTACTTCGTCGGGTTCCTCCTGCTGGCCTACAACATCGCGATGACGGTGTGGAAGGGCAAGGCGGTCAACGGCGTCATCGAGACGGCGAAATGGGACCCGTACGCCGAAAAGGGCCTGACCTTCGCCGGAACGATCTTCAACGCCCCGGTGCTCTACATCGGGTCCATCATCGTGGTGAGCTGCGGCTGGCTCTTTGGCACCGGGGTGGTGCAGCTGGCCAGCCTGCTGGTGACGATTGTGCTGGTGCTTTTGATGATCGTGCACTTTCAGGCCAGCGGCGCGAAGTGGAGCGACTGGTACGAGAAACTGCTGGCGCACTCGCTGGGCTTTACAGTGCTGACCTTCATTGCGGTGGCCATCGGCGGGGCGGTGCAGATCATCCCGACCATTGTGCAGAACGAGAGCGAGGCGCTGCTGGCCGACGCGCAGACCAAGCGCATTCAGGTGCTGCGTTCGCCGCTGGAGCAGGCGGGTTTTGAGATTTATGTGTCCGAGGGCTGCAACACCTGCCACTCGCAGAACATCCGCACGCTGGCCAGCGACGTGATGCGCTACGACCCCAAGGGCGGTGCGTCGTACCTGGGCGAGAGCATTTACGACCGGCCTTTTGTCTGGGGCTCGAAGCGGACCGGGCCGGACCTCTCGCGCGAAGGCGTGAGCCCGACCATGGCCAAATCGGACAAATGGCATTACCAGCACATGGTCAACCCGCGGGCGTTGGAAGAGTCTTCCATCATGCCCAACTACCACTTCCTCAACGACCGCAAGGTGGACTTTGAGGAGTTGGCGCACCGGATGTTGGTCTTGCGTGACAGCCCACTGCTGGGCGATCCGTTCCCCGCCGACTGGGACGAAGCCGAGATCATGGAACTGGCCAAGGCCCAGGGCATGGAGATTGCCGATGGTCTGGCGCGCGAGGCAATTCTGGTCGACCCGGAAAGTGAAATGGTGGCGATCATTGCCTACTTGCAGGGCCTCGGGCGCTATGAGGAAATCCCCGTCGACGTGGAACTGCAGCTGGCCAGGGAGGGCGATGAGTAGGCCGTATGCGCAAGCTGCTCGAACAACTGCAACTCGACGAGTGGACCACCTGGGTCCTCCTGATGGCCTTCGCGGCGACGTTTGCGCTGTTTGCCTTCCAGATGTGGCGCATCCTGACGATGAAGCGTGAGAAGCGCGAACACGCCGCCAAGCTGCCGCTGGAGCCCGACGTGACCGAGATTGAAGTGCCCGTACCCGCCGACCCCAACCAACGCTCTGACTGATGAACGACGAACCAACCCAGACGACCTCCAACCGTAAAGGCCCCGTGCAAAAGGGCGAAGTGCGGCTGCTGGACCACAGCTACGACGGCATTCAGGAGTATGACCAGCGCCTGCCGAACTGGTGGCTGTTCACTCTGTACGCGGCCATTGTTTTTGCGTTTGTGTATTACTTTTTCTCCATCCAGAGCCACGTGGGCCCGAACGACTACGCCACGGTGCAAAACGAGTTGAACCGGCTGCAGGAGATACAACTGGCCGGCGGTTTCGACGCGACTGACGACGAGGTTTTTTGGGATATGATGGCCAACGCCGAAGTCATTGCGAAGGGCGAGGCGATCTATCAGCAAAAGTGCGTCACCTGCCACCTGGACGATATGATGGGGGTGGAGTCATCCCGTCCCGGCGGTATCGGCTTCAATCTCGTTGACGCCGAATGGGTCCACGGCGCGCGGCCTTCGGAGATGTACGTGACGATCTTCGACGGTATCCCCGACAAAGGGATGCAGGCCTGGGGTCCGGTGCTGGGTCCGCAACAAGTGGGGCAGGTGGTCGCCTTTGTCATGAGCCGCAACGATGAAGCCCAACTGCGCGCCGCCATTGACGCCCAAGGCGAGGCGCCGACGACGGGCGAAACGGAGACTGCACCGGTCGAGGGCACCCGAAACCTTTAGCCTCAACGTAAGGCCGACAGGCCCCCAACATGGCCGCCAACGCACAACGCACGCCCAACCGCGATTCGGTCACCACGATCGCCGAGGATGGCTCACGCAATTTCCTGCGTCCGGCGGACGTGTGGGGGCGCTTCACACTGTGGCGACGGATCAGTGCCTGGGTACTGATCGCGATCTACGTCTTGCTGCCATGGATACCCATCAACGGGCACCCGGCCGTGTTCCTCGATGTGCTCAACCGGCGCTTCCACCTCTTTGGGCTGACGCTGGTGACGCAGGACCTGTGGCTGATGTTCTTTTTGATCACCGGGCTGGGGTTTTCGCTGTTTTTCATCACCGCGCTCTTTGGGCGCATCTGGTGCGGCTGGGCCTGCCCGCAGACGGTTTTCCTGGAGCACCTCTACCGCCGGGTGGAGCGCTGGTTTGAGGGCGACGCGACGGCGCAGAAGCGCCTGGACAAGCGCCCATGGGACGCGTACAAAGTGGCGCGACGCGGCGGCAAGCACGTGGTGTTCGTCCTGTTCTCGGCGGTGATCGCACACGTCTTCCTAGCGTACTTTATCTCGATTCCGCAGCTTTGGGAGTGGATGCTGACCAGCCCGACGGAGCACCTGAAGCCGTTCTTTTTCGTGGTCGCAGCGACCGGGGTCCTGTACTTCAACTTTTCGTGGTTTCGCGAGCAACTGTGCCTGATCATCTGTCCCTACGGGCGACTGCAAAGCACGCTGATCGACGACGACTCGGTGGTCATCGGCTACGATGAGCAACGCGGCGAGCCGCGCGGCAAACCGAACGTGGAGGGCGTAGGCGACTGCATTGCCTGCAACCGCTGCGTGGCGGTCTGCCCGACGGGGATCGACATTCGCCAGGGCTTGCAAATGGAGTGCATCGGCTGCTCCAACTGCATCGATGCCTGCGACGCGATCATGGACAAACTCGGGCGCGAGCGCGGGCTGATCCGGTACGATTCGCTCAATGGGCTGGCCGGGAAAAAGACGCGCCTGGTGCGCCCACGGCTCTTTGTCTATGGCCTGCTGATGAGCCTGGGGATCGTGGCGGCAACGCTTTCATTTTC
Source organism: Opitutales bacterium (assembly GCA_050331595.1). Taxonomy (GTDB): domain Bacteria; phylum Verrucomicrobiota; class Verrucomicrobiia; order Opitutales; family JBHJGM01; genus JBHJGM01. The sequence continues at coordinate 107,815 of JBHJGQ010000024.1, read as the reverse complement.
GACGATTTCGCCGGCGCACTTGAACGTGATTCGGCAGAGCGGCGACCCCTACGTGCCCGACTTCGAGCAGGACACGTTGCGCAACAGTTTCAACGTGCGCATCATCAACAAGCGCAACGAGGCGGTGGTGTTGCAGGCGCGCATCGTGAATCTGCCCAGCGGGGTGAGTGTGCACGGCTTCGACGCGGGCATTGCCCTCGGGCCTCTGGAGGAAACCGTCCGCAGCCTGGCCGTGCTCCAGCGCATGAGCGATTACGCCGGGCAGTTTGAACTTCCGGTGGAGCTGACTGATGCCGACGGCAGCGTGATCGTGCGCGACGAGGCGCAGTTTGTCGGTCCGGACCCCACCTTGTTGCAACGCGAGCGTGAGCGGCGCCGGAACGCATCGGGCACGGACAACGCCGCCTCCACAGCCCCAGGCCGCGCGCCGCCGATTTCATGAACGCGGCGGGGGAAGGGTTCGTGCGCCAGCGTCCGTGGATCTGGCTGGTTGCACTGTTTGGGTTGTTGATTTTGGGTTGGGGCGTGTTCTTCAAGCTCGCGCTGGACAACCCCGCGCAGGAGGTGGAGTTGGGCGAATCGCTGCCCATGCCGGACGCCACCGCCGATGCAACGCTGCCTGAAGCGCACGCAACAAATGGAGATTGACCACAATACGATCACCGGGACGGGACCGGCGTTCATCGCGGGGCTCGTGACGAGTCTGCACTGCGTGGGCATGTGCGGTCCGCTGGCCTGCGCGTTTTTGCCGGCGCCCAAGGAAGGCAGCAGCGTGGCGGTGACGGCGGGGACTTACCACGCCGCGCGGGTGCTGGCCTACGGGGTGATTGGCGCGGTGGCCGGTGGGCTGGGCAGCATCGTGGTCGAGCAGTTTTCGCTCACGCCGGTGGCGTTTCTGCCGTGGGTGCTGGCGGCGTTTTTTCTGTTGGTCGGGCTGGGCCTGGACCAACGCCTGCCCAAGCCGAGGGTCTTTGGGCGCGCGTTTTTCCAGGTGAACCAGAAGGTGCGCACACTGCCGCGTCCGGCAGCGGGCGGGCTGCTGGGTTTCTTCACACCGTTTCTGCCCTGCGGGCCGCTCTACGCGATGTTTGGCCTGGCGCTGTTCACGGGGCATTGGCTGCGGGGCGCGGAGTTTCTGCTGGCCTTTGCCCTGGGGACGCTGCCGCTGCTGTTTCTCGTCCAGACGCAATTCTGGCAGCTACGCCGCGCGATTGGTCCGCTCTGGCTGAAGCGGGTGCAGCGCGCCATGGCGCTGCTGATGGCCGCCGTGATCACCTGGCGCATGGTCAACCGTGAAAACGCCTTCAGCGGCTTGCCCGAGTGGTGCCACTTCTAGGGCGGGATGACGGACGAAAGTGACCCGCATTCAGACGTGCGCCGCCCATGGAAACGGTGAAGGATCTGAACTGTGTTCGCCTGAAACATGACGACCGTAACGATGCCGACGCAGCGAGCCTGCAAGCACTGCGGAACGCGGTTTCGTCCACGCGACGAGTCGGAAGCGTTTTGCTGCGCCGGTTGCGAATACGTGCATCGTCTGCTGCATGACCGGGGGCTGACGCGTTTTTACGACCTGAAGGACCGCACGCTGCAGCCGGTCTCGTCGGCGGTTTTCCATCCGGGCGAAAACCTGGACTGGCTCGACGCGCGCGCGCGTCAGACGGAAGGCGAAGCGGTCGAAGGTCGGCCCGCGAGCCTGGAGTTGGGCCTGACCGGTATCTCCTGCGTGGGCTGTGTCTGGCTGGTGGAGAAGGTGTTTATCGACCAGCCGGGAGCCTTGCGCATCAACGTCAATGCGCAGCTCGGACGCGCCCGCCTGCAGTGGCAGCCCGGAGCGTTTGAGGTGCGGGACTTCGCGCGGGAGCTCCAGCGTTTTGGCTATCGGCTCGGACAGCCGGGCAACGAGTCCGAGGCCAGCGCCCAGCAGCGCGGGCTGGGCCTGCGCATCGGTGTGTGTGCGTTTCTCGCATTGAACACGATGCTGTTCACGCTGCCGCGCTATCTCGGCATGGAGGACAACTTCCAGTTCGCCCGGCTCTTCGAATTGCTCAACGCGCTCTTTGCGAGCCTGAGCCTGGCCGTTGGCGGGAGCTACTTCATCGAACGCGCGGTCCGGGGTCTGCGGCGCGGCGTGCTGCACATCGACCTGCCGATCGCGCTGGGATTGGTGGCCGCGTGGACCGGCTCCATGGTTGGCTGGCTGCTGCAGGCCGAACGGCTGCTGTACTTCGACTTCGTCAGCATCTTTGTCTTTCTGATGCTGGTGGGGCGCTGGCTGCAGGAAGCCGCCATCGAGCGCAACCGCAGCCGCCTGACCGGCGAGCGCCCCGATACCCTGAACGTTCAGCGACTGGACGCAGCGTCGACGGAGCCCTCCGGCCCAGCGAGCGTCACGGCGGCAGCGTTGCGCAAAGGCGACCACTTTGCGGTGCGCCCGGGGCAGGTGGTGCCGGTTCGCGCGCGGCTGTTGCAGAGCGAGGCGACGCTCTCGCTGGAGTGGATCAACGGCGAGTCGGAACCCTGCGCGTGGAAACCGGGGCAGATGGTGCCGGCGGGCGCGGTGAACATTTCGTCCGAGCCGCTGGCTCTGGAAGCGCTCGAAGTGTGGGAGGCCTCGCTGCTGGCCAAGCTGCTGCAAGGCGACGAAGCCGAGCATCGCAACCCGAGGCTGGAGGGTATCCTGCGGGTCTATCTGATGATCGTGCTGGCGTTGTCGGTGGCCGGTTCTGTCGCCTGGTTGTCGACGCAGTCGGATTGGACGCGGGCGCTCGAAGTGTTGATCGCGGTGCTGGTAGTTTCCTGCCCATGCGCTTTGGGCGTGGCATGGCCGTTGACCGAGGAGTTGAGCGCCTCGGCGCTGCGGCGACGCGGCGTCTATCTGCGCGAGCCCACCGTTTGGGAACGACTGGAGGCCGTACGGCACATTTTCTTCGATAAGACCGGCACGCTCACGCTGGAATCGCCGCGTCTACTCAACCCGGAGGCGCTGAGTGCGCTCACTCCGGGCAACCAGCAGGTGCTTTACCGGCTGGTGGAGGAGAGTCTGCATCCGGTTGGACGTTCGCTGCGGGAGAATCTCCTGCGGCTGCCGGGGTTCACGCCCCAGGCGTATCCAGATTCGCAGGACACGCAGTTTGAAGAGGTGCCCGGCCAGGGAGTCGGCCTGCGGGACGAGGCCAATCACTGGCGGCTCGGTCGGCCCGGCTGGGCCTCGACAACCGCAGCCTCGACCGAGGGTACCGACGCGGTTTTCAGCCACAACGAAGCGGTGCTGGCGCGCCTGCGCTTTGAGGATGCGGTGCGTCGCGATGCGCGGGAGCAACTGGAGCGCTTGCGGTCGGCGGGGTACGCGTTGGCAATCCTCTCGGGCGACCGTCAGAAAAAAGTGGATACGATGGCGCAGGCGCTGGGCCTGGAACCGGCAGCGGCTTGCGGCGGATTGAGCCCGGAACAGAAGCAGGCCGCCGTGGTCGCTGCTGGCGGGTCGAGCGTGCTGATGGTAGGCGACGGGGCGAACGACTCGCTGGCCTTCGACGCTGCCGGGGTGCGCGCCACTCCGGTGGTGGACAAGGGGCTGCTCGAACAGAAAGCGGATTTCTATTTTCTCGGGCAGGATCTGACGGGGATCGAAAGCGTCTTTGCCGTGGGCAGGCGGCGGCGGCGCGCGCTTCGGGCGGTCTTCGCTTTCACCACCACGTACAACCTGACCGTGGTCTCGATTGCACTGGCTGGTTGGATGAGCCCGCTGCTGGCGGCCATTCTGATGCCGTTGAGTTCGCTGACCTCCCTGGCGATTGCCGTTGGCGGCATGGGCCGAAGACGGCGGTGATCACTCCGCACGCAGGCGGGCGACTTTGGCCTGTAGTTTTTTTTCGGATACGGGCTCGGAGGTGCCCAGTTCCTGAGCGTAGATGGACACCTTCAGCTCCTCGATCAGCCAGCGCAGTTCCTCAAGCTCAGCTTGCTTGCGCGCACGGCGTTTGGGGTCGCGCATGGTCTCGTTGTAGGCCTTGACGAAGGGTGCGATCCGGGCAGCTTTTTCGGCATCGCGGGCGGGGTCAAGCCGGGCGCGTTCGGCGCGTTTTTCAAGGGCACGCAGGTAACGTTCGAGGCGTTCCAAACGGGTAAAGGGCACGCGCTCACAGACGTTGGCAGGCACCAGTCGCTCGGCTTCGGCCTTGAGGCCCTTGATGCCGCTCTCCCCCAGGATCAGGCGCTGACGCAGTTCGAGCAGACGCTTGAGCTGGTCGATGAGTCGGGGGACGAGCCCGCGCAGACGCTCGCGCGCGGAGGCGACGCAGCCTTTGTACCGCGTCTCTTGCAGGGGCAGGAAGGCGCCCGGAGTCAGCAACGTCTGGCGAAGGTTGACGAAGAGCTGGGCGCGGACGGTTTCCAGCGGCGCGAGAGTGATGAGCAGCGGACCGATTTGGCGCAGGTCCTTCAGGTCTTTTTCGAGCCAGGCGAACTCGCGCCCGAGTTCGCGCTCGGCGAGCTGAAACCAGCCGCCGCGGGTGGCCTGGAGCGCCTCGTCGCGTGTGGGCAAAAGGACGAGAGAAACGGTGGAATCGGGGTCCGCGCGCAGGGCCGGCCAGGCGGTTACGGTGACGTCGCCGACCAGGCCAACCTCAACCGTTTCCGGCACATCGCCGACGGTCCATTCGGTCAGTCCAGTTCGCTCCCAGTGCGCGCGGGCGCGCTTCCAGAGTCCGGCGGGACCCACCTCCCCACCCTGCGCCAAGGTCTGCTGGCGCTTACGAAACTCGGTGCGCAGGCGGTCCCAATCCCGGTCGGCGGCAACGATTTTCTTGCCGTTCGTATCCGTCAGCTCAATACGCGGGCGCAGGTGCTCGGGCAGGTCGTCCTCCTGCCAGTCGGCCGGGGTGGTTTCCAGGTCGAAGTATTGGCGGACTGTGGCGGCAACCTGCTGGGCCAGGGGATCGGGTGAAGGCTCGAGGCGCTGACAGATGAAGCGGGCGTTTTCGTTGAGCGGGCTGAGGCGGCGGCGTTTGTCCTTGGGCAAGTTGCGCAGGAGCAGGCGTACGCGTTCCTCAATGTAACCGGGCACGAGCCAGTCGAGCACGCCGGGCTGCAAACCGCCAAACTGCTCCAGGGGGACGGAGAGCGTGGCGCCGTCGTCGGACTCGCCGGGTTTGTAGGCGTAGCGCAGCGGCAGTGCCTGGCCATCGATCTGAACGGCATCGGGAAAGGCTTCGGTCGCGGTCTCCTCGGTTGTACCGCCCAGCAGCTGGGCTTCGGTCAGGCGCAGGAAGGCGTCGTCGCCGCCGTGGTGCTCGTTGATGAAGCGACGCAACTCGGGCACCGCGCTGACATTCTCCAGGCGCTGCGAATAGAAGCGGTAGAGGCGGTCATCAAGCGCGTGCAGGGCGGCCAGACGCAGGCGGGTCTGGCGCTCCTCAACACGCTGGCGGATACGGCGGTTGTGTTCCAGGAAGCCGAGCTGCTCCGGGAGCGTATCCTCAACGAGGCCGGAGCGGATGAAGATGTCGGTTGCTTCCTCCATGTTGTGCACGCCGTACGCAACCGCCTGGGAGGCGACCTCGAGGCCGTGAAGAAAGAGACGTTCGCGTACGAGGACGCGGCCGGCTTTGGCGTCCCAGTACGGGTCGGCGATGGTCGCTTTGCAAAGGTGACCGCAGAGTTCGGGCAGCCAGCGCGGCTCGATGCGGGCGACGGTGCGGGCAAAGAGCTGGGAGGTTTCCACCCACTCGGCGCAGAGAAGCCAGGGCGGCGTGCGCCCGTCGCGCTGGTCGTGGCTAGTTTCGTTTTTCTTTTTCTTGCCGGCTTTTTCAGCGCGGCGATCAAAGAGCACCGAACCCGGGAAAATGCGCGCACGGCGGCCATGCGTGACACGGTACAGATTGCCTTCGTCCTTTCGCCCCACGTTGCCGGGCAGCGCCACGAGCAGGCAACGGTGGACGGCGGTGGCTTCGGCGGGCTTGCCATCCAGGCGTACGTCGCCGAGGTCGCGCATCACGCGCAGAAGCTGATCGTGAATGTCGCGCCACTCGCGCATTCGCAGGTAGGAAAGGAAATGCGCCTCGCAGAAACGGCGCAACTGGCGCTGGGTCAGGTTCTCCACCTCGTCGTGGTAGGCCTGCCAGATATTGTGGAGGGTGAGGAAGTCGCTGTGTTCATGGCGGAAGCGACGGTGCATGCGGTCGGCGGCCTCCTGCTGCTCCATGGGGCGCTCGCGGGGGTCCTGAATGGAGAGACCGGCGGCGATGACCAGGACCTCGGGCAAGCAGTGTTCGCGGCGCGCTTGCAGGAGCATGCGACCCACGGTGGGGTCGACCGGCAGGCGGGCGAGTTCGTGGCCCAGGCTGGTCAAGGCGTGGGCTTCATCGAGTGCGCCCAGGTCCTGAAGCAGTCGGTAGCCGCCGGTGATGGCGCGCGTCTCGGGCGGGTCGATGAAGGGGAAGGTCTCGACCTCGCCAAGGCCAAAGGCTTTGAGGCGCAGGATGACGGCGGCCAGGTTGGAGCGGCGGATTTCGGGCGGCGTGTATTTGGGCCGGGCCTCGTAGTCCTTTTCCGAATACAGGCGAATGCAGAGGCCCTCGGCCACGCGACCGGCGCGGCCCTTGCGCTGATCAGCACTGCTCTGGCTGACCGGCTCGATGGGCAGGCGCTGCGTGCGGGTGTGGGCGCTGAAACGGCTGATGCGGGCCGTGCCGGTATCGATGCCGAAGCGGATGCCGGGCAGAGTCAGCGAGGTTTCGGCAATGTTGGTGGCGAGGATGATGCGTCGCTTCTGGGTGGGCGCGAAGATGCATTGCTGCTCAGCGGCGCTCAACCGACCGAAGAGCGGCAGGACCTCAGCCCGGCCCACCTCGACGCGTTCGAGCAGGGCGCGGACTTCGCGGATTTCCCGTTCGCCGGGGAGGAAGCATAGAATGTCGCCGGGCTTGTTGGCGGCGACGATGTCCTCGACGGTTTGGGCGGCCACTTCGAGTTGGGACACCTCGCCCTCGGCGTCTTCGAGCGGGCGGTACTCGACTGAGACGGGAAAGGTCCGCCCGCTGACTTGGACAACAGGCGCGCCCTCGAAGGCCTCGGCAAAGGCGCGCGTGTCGATGGTGGCCGAGGTGACGATGACGCGCAGATCGTCGCGGCGGCGAACCAACGTGCGCAGGCAGCCCAGCAGGAAGTCGATGTTCAGGCTGCGCTCGTGGGCTTCGTCGATGATCAGCGCTTCGTATTCGGACAGGTCCGGATCCGTTTGCAGTTCGTTGAGCAGGATGCCATCGGTCATGAACTGCACGCAGGTGTGCGCACTGGTCTTGTCGGTGAAGCGGATCTTGGCCCCCACTTCCTGACCCCAGGGCACGTTGAGTTCGTCGGCCACGCGGCGGGAGATGGAGAGCGCGGCGACGCGGCGGGGTTGCGTACAGCCGATTTTTCCGGCGGCCCCCAGACCGGCGGCCAGGCACATCTTGGGCAGTTGCGTGGTTTTGCCTGAGCCGGTTTCCCCGGCGATCACCAGCACCGGGTGCTGCCGAATGAGGTCGACGATTTCCGCGGCGCGGGCGCTGATGGGCAGGGCTTCGGGAAAACGGGCTTTCGGCAAAGCGGCCCGGCGTGCCTCAACCCGGGCCACCGAGGCATCGACCTGTGCCTGCAAGGCCTCGAGTTTAGGGGCAACCTTTTCAGGATGCCGCGCCGGCCAGAGGCGACCGAGCTTCTGTCGAAGCCGAGACCGATCGCGCATCGCGCACAGGGCCAATCGCTTACGGATGTCATCCGCGATCGCTTCCAGATTGGAGACCGTCATGGATTGTGCACGATTCAAGCTTGGGTAGAGGCGACGAAAGCTAGTGAAATTAGGCCCAAGCGCGGTTGCTGTCGATGTCCCAAGGCAATTGAAAGGCTGGGCGCCGCTAAAATTTACTATAAGAATTTATTGACCCTATGTGCGGACATCTTTAGTCCGTCTTATACCAAGTCTGATGCAACCCAAGTCCCTCTCTGTCAAAGACGCCAACGAAGCAGCGGCCCAGGTGGCCTACAAGCTGAGTGAGTTGGTGGCCATGTATCCGATCACCCCGTCCTCGCCGATGGCCGAACACTGCGACGCCTGGTCGGCGACCGGGCAACGCAACCTCTGGGGGACGGTGCCGCAGATCGCCCAGCTTCAGTCCGAAGGGGGCGTGGCTGGCGCGGTCCACGGGGCGCTCCAAGCCGGGGCGCTGACCACGACCTTCACGGCCTCGCAGGGGCTGCTGCTGATGCTGCCCAACATGTACAAGATCGCCGGCGAACTGACGCCGTTTTGCATGCACGTAACCGCCCGAAGCCTGGCCACGCACGCGCTGTCGATCTTTGGCGACCACTCGGACGTGATGTGCGCGCGGATGACGGGCTTTGGGTTTCTGGCGTCGAATTCGGTGCAGGAAGCCCACGACCTGGCGGCCATTGCCCACGCGGCGACGCTGGAGGCGCGCATTCCACTGGTGCATTTCTTCGACGGTTTCCGCACCTCGCACGAGGTCAACGCCTACACGCCGCTAACGGATGCGCAGCTGAGCGCGTTGATCTCCGACGACGCCATCGCGGCCTTTCGGGAACGCGCCCTGGACCCGAACCTCCCGGTCATTCGCGGTACGGCGCAGAATCCGGATGTGTTCTTCCAGTGCCGCGAGGCGGCCAATCCGTATTTTGAACAAGCTACCGAGGTGATTGAGCAAGTGATGGCTCGCTTTGCCGAGTTGACGGGACGCACGTATCGACCGTTTGAATACGTGGGCGATCCCGAGGCCGAGCGTGTCGTCGTGGCGATCGGTTCGAGCACGGAAACGTGCGAACTGGTCGCCCAACATTTGAATGCGTCTGGCGGCAAGACCGGCGTGTTGAAGGTGCGCCTGTACCGGCCCTTCAGCGCCGCGCTGCTGGCCGCGGCGCTGCCGGTTTCGGTGCGGCGGGTGGCCGTGCTGGACCGCACCAAAGAACCCGGCTCGCTGGGCGAACCGCTCTATCAGGACGTGGTGACCGCGCTGATGGAAACGGGACGGTTGGGCGAGGTCACCGTGACCGGCGGGCGCTACGGCCTGGGCTCGAAAGAGTTCAGCCCGGCGATGGCCAAGGCGGTCTTCGATTCGCTGAAGACAGCCAATCCGCGCCGGCACTTTACCGTGGGCATCGAGGACGACGTCTCGCGGCTGTCGCTGCCGGTAGACGAGGCGTTTCGTATCGAAGATCCCGATACGATTCGGGCGGTCTTTTACGGACTCGGCTCCGATGGGACCGTGGGCGCGAACAAGAACACGATCAAAATTATCGGCGAATGCACCGATCACCACGCGCAGGCCTACTTCGTTTACGACTCGAAGAAATCAGGCGCCTTGACGGTGTCGCACCTGCGCTTCGGGCCCAACCCAATCCGCGCGCCTTACCTGATCGAGCAGGCGAACTTCGTCGGCTGCCACCAATGGCAATTCATCGAGAAAATCGACGTGGCCGAATCGGTGGCCGAGGGCGGCGTGCTGCTGCTCAACGCGGTCTTCGCGCCGGAACGACTCTGGGAGCACCTGCCGCGCAACGCGCAGCAGACCATCCTCGAGCGTAAGGTGCGGGTGTTCGCCATCGACGCGTACAAGGTGGCGCGCGAAGCGGGCATGGGCGGCCGGATCAACACGGTCATGCAGACGGCATTTTTCGCGCTGTCGGGCGTGCTGCCCGCCGACCGGGCAATCCAGGAAATCAAGAGCGCCATCGAAAAGACCTACGGCAAGCGCGGCCCGGACATCGTCAAGCGCAACTGCGCGGCGGTGGACCAGACCATGGCCAACCTGGCGGAGATTCCCCTACCAAGCGAGGTGACCAGCGACTGGAACGCCGCGCCCACCCTGCTGCCGGATTCGGCGCCGGAGTTCATCCGCACCGTGACGGCGGAGCTCATGGCCGGCAAGGGCGACCGGTTGCCTGTCAGTGCGTTTCCCGCCGACGGCACCTGGCCCAGCGGCACGGCCAAGTGGGAGAAACGCTCCATCGCCCAGGAGGTGCCGGTCTGGGATCCGTCGATCTGCATCCAGTGCAACAAGTGCGCGCTGGTCTGTCCGCATGCGGCCATTCGCGCGAAGTTTTACGACGAGGACGCGATCCAAGACGCACCGGACGATTGGCAGTCGGTGAAGTTTCGCTCACGCGAGTTCGCGGGGAAATTTTTCACGATCCAGGTCGCTCCGGAGGATTGCACCGGCTGCACGTTGTGCGTGCACGTGTGCCCGAGCAAAGACAAGCACAACCCCCGGCACAAAGCGATCGACATGACCCCGCTGATCGAGGTGCGCGAGCGCGAGCAGCGCAAGTTCACCTACTTCGAGCAAATCGCCCCGCCCGAGCGTTCGTCGCTGCCCATGGATGTGAAGGGGACGCAGTTTCGCCAGCCGCTCTTTGAGTATTCGGGCGCGTGCGCGGGCTGCGGCGAGACGCCGTACCTGAAGTTGCTCACGCAGTTGGTGGGCGACCGTTTGCTGATCGCCAACGCCACGGGCTGTTCCTCGATTTACGGCGGCAACCTGCCCACTACGCCCTATACAATGGACCACCACGGACGCGGGCCGGCGTGGAGCAACTCCCTCTTTGAAGACAATGCCGAGTTTGGCCTGGGCATGCGCCTGGCTGCGGACAAGCGCCTGCAAATCGCCTTCGAACGGCTGGATGCGATCGCTGCCGGCCTGGACGCGGAACGGGTCGCCGCGCTCAAGTCCAATCCGCAAGTTACGGAAGCCGAGGTGCAGCAGCAGCGCCGCCTGGTCGAGCAGTTGAAGCCGGAGTTGGCCGCGATGACGGGCGACACGGCGCAGGCGCTGCTGTCGAGCGCGGACGACCTGGTGCGCAAATCCGTCTGGATCGTCGGCGGCGACGGCTGGGCCTACGACATCGGCTACGGCGGGCTGGACCACGTGCTGGCTTCGGGCGAGGACGTCAATATTCTCGTGCTCGACACCGAGGTTTATTCCAACACCGGCGGCCAGCAGTCGAAGTCGACGCCGCTGGGTGCGGTGGCCAAGTTTGCCGCCGCCGGCAAGGCGCAGCCGAAGAAAGACCTGGGCCGCATCGCGATGGGTTACGGCAACGTGTACGTGGCCAGCATCGCGATGGGCGCTAAGGACAATCAGACCGTACAGGCCCTGGCCGAAGCGGAGAGTTTCCGCGGTCCCTCGCTGGTCATCGCGTACAGCCACTGCATCGCCCACGGGTTCAACCTGGGCTTTGGCATGGAGCAGCAAAAGCGCGCCATGCAGACCGGCTACTGGCCGCTATACCGCTTCGACCCGCGACGCGAAGCCAAGGGCGAGCCGGCCCTCAAACTCGACAGCCCCAAGCCAAAGGTGCGCCTGCAGGAATTTTTGGAGCAGGAGGCGCGCTACAAGATTTTGATGAACGCCGACCCGGAGCGGGCGGAGGCACTGGCCGCGCAAGCCAGCGAGCAAATCGAGCATCGGTACGCTCGGTTGGAGGCGCTTTCAAAAACCGCGCCGCTGGCGAAGAAAGCCGATGCCGACGCAGACGCCGAGACCCCCGAAACTCCCCCAACCAACGGCACTGCCGAGTAACCCCATCACCCTCTTTTTCCTGACGCATGACCACCCTGAGCACTCCTGACCTCAAAACCGAATACCTTGGCCTGAAGCTGCCCCACCCCCTGGTCGCCGGCGCTTCGCCCCTGGTCGACCACATGGACCAGGTGCGGCGCCTGGAGGACGCCGGGGCGGCCGCGATCGTGATGCACTCGCTTTTTGAGGAGCAGATTCGCGCCTTTGAAGATGCCCTGGAGTCGCACATCGTCAGTCACGAAGAAAACTTCCCTGAGGCGACAACGTACTTCCCGCGCACGATCGATTTCACGCTCGGCCCGGACCAGTACCTCAGCCAGCTGCAGCGGATCAAGGAGGCGGTCAGCGTGCCGGTGGTTGCGTCGCTGAACGGCCTCAACCTGGGCGGCTGGATTCAATACGCCACGCAAATGGAGTCCGCTGGGGCAGACGCGCTGGAACTCAACCTGTACCAGGTGCCGACCGAGCTGGAGGATACCGAAACGCAGATCCTGGACAACCTGCTGGAGGTGGTCTCGGTGGTGCGGCAGGCCGTGCGCATTCCTCTGGCGGTCAAGCTCAGCCCGTTTTTCACCGCCCTGCCGCATTTCGCGCGGCGGCTGCAGGCGATGGGGGTCAACGGGTTGGTGCTCTTCAACCGATTTTACCAGCCCGATATCGACGTGGAGAACCTCGAGATGCAACCGCGGCTACGCCTATCCGACCCGAGTGAGCTGGGCCTGCGGCTGCGCTGGATGTCCGTGCTCTACGGGCGCACCGGGTTGGACCTCGCGCTAACCGGCGGCGTGCATTCAGCCGTTGATGCGATCAAGGGCGTGATGACCGGTGCCGCGTGCGTGCAAGTGGTCTCAGCGCTACTCCAAAACGGGCCTGAGTACATCGGCACCCTGCGCGAGGACATGGTGCGCTGGATGGAGGAAAACGAATTTGAGTCCATCGAGCAGATGCGCGGCAACATGAGCTACCTGCATTGCCCCGACCCCTCTGCCATTGAGCGCGCCAACTACCTGCGCATCCTGCAAAGCTGGCGGCCCAGCCACCGGTAAGGCAGAAACGTCGCGCTTGACTGGAACGCGGCTTGCCCGATGGGTGTCCGCAGCGCTTGAGCGGACGCTTGCCTTGGCGACAAGCAATCGGTTAAGCCGTTTGGGATTAGGTTGATGGTCATCGGTCTGGAAAGGGGGAAGGTGCGCCGGGTTGGAGGCTGGCTGTTGAGCGCGGCGCTGCTGGGGTCGTCCGGTTGTGGCGAAACGCTTTCGCGCGAGGCACCCAAGCCGGACCCCAACCTGCCTGAGGACGTCGACATTGCGGACTGCGAGCCGGGCGAGTACGGCGGCGTGCTCATACTGGCCGACACCACCGAGCCCAAGACCTTCAACTTTCTGGTGCCGGGCGACCAGGCCTCCAGCATCGCCCGGGGGCGGTTTTTGGACGGGCTGGTCACGACGGATCTGGTGACGCAAGAGTTCAAGGGCGCGTTGGCCAAAAGCTGGGAGCGCTCGGCAGACGACCGGACCTACACCTTTCACCTGCGGCGCGGCGTGAAGTGGAGCGACGGCGAGCCCTTCGACGCTGACGACGTCATCTTCACGCTCGACTGCGTCTTTGCCACCGAGGAAGGGAGCGCGTCTGCGGAAGGGCCGGGCAAACCGCGCTTTCCCAGCCGGACCTTTCAGCAGTTCACCATCGGCGGCGAGTTGATCACCTACGCCAAAGTGGACCAACACACGGTCACGATCACGACGCCGCGCCCGTATTCACCTTTCGTCTACGACATTCAGAGCATCCCGATCCTGCCCGAGCACAAGCTGCGCCGTTACTTCGACGACGGCACGCTAATGGAGCAGTGGAGTACGGAGACGGCCATCCGCACGCCGGAGGAATTGGTCGGCACCGGACCGTTCAAAATCCTCAGCTTCAAACCCGGTGAGCGCATCACCTACACGCGCAATCCGCATTACTGGCGCGCGGACCGCAGCAACCAGCGCCTGCCCTACCTCGACTTTCTGGTGACCGTTTTTGTGCCGCAAAGTACGCTGGCCACGGTGCGCTTCGCCGCTGGTGAGCTGGACGCTCAAGGCGTCCCGGCGACGGATCTGCCCTGGGTCGAACCGGAGGCCGAAGCCAACGACTTTCGCATCATCGCACGCGGGCCCAGTTCGAGCATCTTTTTCATGTTTTTCAATCAGCACCGCGGCGCGAACGATGAGGGCGAGCCCTACATGGAGGAACACAAGCTGCGCTGGTTCACCGACAAGCGCTTCCGCCAGGCGGTGCTGTACGGCTTCGATCGGCAGGGGCTGATCGACGGCGTCTACCTCGGCCAGGCCTCCCATCTGGATTCGGTGATCAGCGCGGGCAACCCCAAGTGGCACAACCCTAACACCCGCCAATACCGCTACGACCCGGCCAAGGCGATGGCACTGCTGCAAGAGGCGGGCTTTCGTAAAGACGACTCGGGACAGCTGGTTGACGCAAAGGGCATTGCCGTGTCCTTCGAGTTTCTAGCCTACGACGGCAGCCCGACAGTCACCTCGCTGGCGACCACGCTGAAAGAAAACTTGGCGGCGCTGGGGATCGAGTTGGAGGTGAGCTTCATCGACTTTGGGGCGGTACTGGACCGCACGGGCAACACCTTCGACTACGACTTGTCGATCCTCGGTTGGGGATCCACGGGCGGTGCCGGCGATCCATCCGGCAGCAAGGTGCTGTATCGCTCAGACGGGCGATTTCATGTCTGGCATCCCGAACAGCCCGAGCCAGTGACCGAATGGGAAGCGCGCGTCGACGCCCTGATCGATTTGCAGGAGCAGACCTTCGACCAGGCCCAACGCATCGCCTACTTCGCGGAGATTCAAGCGATCTTTGCCGAGGAGCTGCCGCTGTTGTTCATGGTGACGCCGCTGGGCTTTGTCGGTATTCGCAACGAGTGGCAGAACGTGCGCGTGCCGCCCTCGGGCAGCATCCTCTGGAACCTGGATGAACTCTGGACCGCCGACCCGTAGACGGTCGCGACGTTTCCCACGATGCTCAACGTAATCATCCGGAGGCTCCTGGCGACGATCCCGCTTTTGTTCGGTATCTCGCTGATGGTCTTCCTGCTGATGTACCTGGCACCGGGAGACTTTCTGGACAAACTCCAAGCGAACCCAGACGTTGATAAAGAACTCATTCTGCAGCTGGAACGGCAGTATGGCTTCGTCAACGCCGAAGGCGAACCGCGCGCCTGGTACGTGCAGTACCTTTTCTGGCTGAACAACCTCTCGCCGCTGAAGTTTGCCTCTGATGAGGGCGTGTTGTGGACAGACCTCCGCCTGGGCGCACCGGACCTGGGTTACTCCTTTGAGTACAACATCGACGTGACGGCACTGATCGGTCAGCGCCTGCCCCGGACGGTCGTGCTGTCGCTCACCTCGCTACTTTTTGCCTGGTGCATCGCGATTCCGCTGGGGGTGTTCTCGGCGATTCAGAAGGACAAGCTCTTTGACCGTGGGGCCAGCCTGGGGGCGTATTCGTTTCTCTCGATTCCGGAGTTTTTCACCGCGCTGCTGATGGTGATGTTCGCGGCCAATACCGGCCTGTTCCCAATGGGTGGCAGCTCGGCGCTGGATTCGGAGTTCATGGGCCCGCTGGAGCGCACCTGGGACTACCTGCATCACCTGATGTTGCCGACCTTCGTCCTGGGGATCGCCAGCGTGGCCGGGATGATGCGCATCATGCGCGGCAACTACCTGGACTACCTGCGGGCAGACTTTGCCACGACCGCCCGGGCCAAGGGGCTGTCCGAAAACAAGGTGCTCTTCAAGCATGTGCTGCGCAATGCGATCAACCCGCTGATCACCAGCTTCGGCTTTGCCTTTTCGTCGTTGCTGTCGGGCGCGTTGATCGTGGAGCAGGTCTTCACGTACCCAGGTCTGG
This sequence comes from Opitutales bacterium, assembly GCA_050331595.1. GTDB lineage: Bacteria > Verrucomicrobiota > Verrucomicrobiia > Opitutales > JBHJGM01 > JBHJGM01. Next base: position 92,324 of record JBHJGQ010000024.1, on the reverse strand, counting down.
GGCAGCTGATGTTCGCGGCGTTTCAGGCTGAGGACCAGTACGTGGTGATGGCGGGGGTGATGATCAGCGTGGTCATGCTGATCCTCGGCAACCTGCTGGCAGACCTGCTGCTGGCCTGGAGCGACCCGCGCATACGCCTGGAAAGCGGTGGCACGCCCTTGAGCGCGAAACGGATGCTGATCATCGGCCTGGTCCTGATCGGGATTCCCGGCAGCGTCATCCTTGCGCAGGAGTTGCTGCCTGGCTGGGCGCTGGACGGCCTGCTCATCGCCCTGGAGTACAGCCTCTACACGATCGTTGGATTGATCGCGGTCGGTTGCCTTGGGCTGGTAGGCTACCTTGTTTTCAACCTGGGCAAGCGGCTGGGCAAACCGCTCCTGCGTCGGGCCTCCGGCGTGATCAGCCTGGCGGTGCTGGGCGTGCTGTACTTGAGCGCGCTCTTCGCACAGTTCCTGGCGCCGTACCTGCCCAACGAAAGCAATCTCACCAAAACCTTTCACCCGCCCTCGGCCCTGACCTGGTCGGACGATGGATTGGCCGTGCAGGTGTACGCCCGCGACAACGCCGCCGACCCGTACTACGCGCCGGTGAAGGGCGCGTCCGTGCCGCTGCGGCTTTTCGCCTCCGGCTCCGAGTACACCGTGGCCAAGCTGTTCGGCTGGGAGTGGACCTCGACCCTGCGGCTCTTCCAGCTGGAGACCGATGACCCGAACGCGCGCATCTACCTGATGGGCAGCGATTCGACCGGGCGGTGCGTGTTCTCACGGTTGCTCTACGGCGCACGCGTCTCGATGTCGGTCGGGCTGATCGGCATTTCGATCACCATCGTGATGGCATTTCTGATCGGCGGGCTGGCGGGCTACTTCGGCGGCTCTGTGGACTTTTTGGCGATGCGCTTCGTGGAGTTTCTGATGGCGGTGCCCGGACTCTACCTGCTGTTGTCGCTGCGCGCGGCCCTGGGCAGCACGTTTGAATCGGACGAAATGTACGTGGTCATCATCATCGTGCTCTCGGTGATCGGCTGGGCTGGCTGGGCGCGCGTGATCCGCGGGATGACGCTCTCCATTCGCGGGCGGCAATACGTGATGGCCGCCGAGAGCATGGGCTCGAAACCGTTGACCAACCTGACACGTCACGTGCTGCCCAACCTTTCGAGCTACCTGCTGGTTGCGGCCACGCTGTCGATTCCCGGCTACGTGCTGGGCGAGGCGGCGCTGTCGTTTCTGGGTCTGGGCATTGCCGAGCCCAACGCCTCGTGGGGGCTGATGCTCAGCCAGGTGCAAAAGGACGGGAAAATCTTTTTCCTGGGCTACTGGTGGCTCTTCACCCCGGGCCTGCTCATTTTCATCACCGTGATCTGCTTCAACGTGCTGGGGGATGTGTTGCGCGACATCGTCGACCCGCGCATGCTCAACCGCTGAGCCTCCGTCACTGCACCTGTTCTCATGAGCGATTCCGACGCCCAATCGATCACCCCGCCGCCCGCCTCCGCGCACGATGGACCGCTGCTGGACGTGCGTGATCTGCGCATCACCTTCAAGGGGCATCAGCGCACGGTCGAAGCGGTCAAGGGCATCGACTTCACCCTGGAGCGCGGAAAAACGCTGGCGGTGGTCGGCGAAAGCGGTTCGGGCAAATCCGTCACGGCGCTTTCCTTAACGCGCTTGTTGCCGGGGCCGCCGGCCTGCGAGGTTTCGGGCGAAATTCGGTACCGCGGCGAGGATGTGCTCAAAGCCGGGCGAGAAAAACTGCGTGATCTGCGGGGCAAGGAGATAGCCTACATCTTTCAGGAGCCGGCCTCGTCGCTCAATCCGGTCTTCACCATCGGCCACCAGATTGCCGAGGCGGTCGAGCTGCACCTGCCGGACATTCAGGACGTGCGCGGGCGCGTGATCGAAGCGCTGGAGAAAGTCGGCATTCGCGACGCGGACAAGCGCTACGGCGCGTATCCCCACGAGATGAGCGGCGGCATGCAGCAGCGCGTGATGATCGCGATGGCCCTCTCGTGCGAGCCGCGTATCCTGGTCGCCGACGAGCCCACGACCGCCCTTGACGTGACCATTCAGGCCCAGATCATGAATCTGCTGCGCGAGTTGCGCGGACAACTCGGTATGTCGATCCTGCTCATCACCCACAATTTCGGGATCATCAAAGACTTTGCCGATGAGGTGCTGGTCATGTTTCGCGGCAACATTGTCGAACGCGGGCCGACCGAAGCGGTCATTGGCAACCCGCAGCATCCTTACACCAAAGCGCTCATCGCCTGCATTCCCCGGCTGGGGCAGAACACCCGGCGGCTGACAACAATCGACCACGCCAAACTCGAAGCCGAGGCAGCGGCCGCGCCCACCCACCATGACTGAAACACCCGCCAGCGCGGACGCTTCGGATCCCGCGCCGTTCCTGCGGGTTGAGGGCCTGAAGGTGCACTACCCGATTTACGGCGGGTTGCTGCGCAAGGTGGTCGGCGTGGTCAAGGCGGTCGACGGGGTGGAGTTCACGGTACCGCGCGGGACGACCGTCGGGCTGGTCGGCGAGAGCGGCTCGGGCAAGACGACCATTGGGCGCTCCATCGTGCGGCTGGCGCCCATCACCGCGGGCACGGTCACCTTTGACGGGGCTCGGCTCAACACGTTGAGCAACCGTGGCTTTTTTCCCTACCGCAAGCGTATCCAGATGATCTTCCAGGACCCGTTCAATTCGCTCAACCCGCGGATGACGGTCTTCCAGATCATCGCCGAGCCGCTGGACATCCATTTCAAGGCGTGGGACCGGGACAAAAAACGTAAGCGCGCTGCGGAACTGCTGGAGCGCGTGCGCTTGCCCAGGGATGCCCTTTCGCGGTACCCGCACGAGTTTTCCGGTGGCCAGCGCCAGCGCATCGGCATCGCGCGCGCCCTGGCCGTGGAGCCGGAGTTCATCATCTGCGACGAACCGGTCAGCGCGCTGGACGTGTCGGTGCAGGCCGACATCATCAACCTGTTGCAGGACTTGCAGGAGGCGCTCGGGCTGACGTATCTTTTCATTGCGCACGATTTGGCGGTGGTGGAGCACATTTCCGATTATGTGCTGGTGATGACCGCCGGCCAAATCGTCGAACAGGCCGACGCCGACGCCATCTACCGCAACCCGCAACACGACTACACCCGCAAGCTGCTGGCCGCCGTGCCATCCCTCTGAAATGCCTGACCGCAAACGTTGCCGCTTTCGCCTGCTGTCAGCCCTGGTACTGCTGGGGCTCGGTTTGACCGCGCTTTTGCCAGCCGGTTGCGGCGGCGGCGAATCCGCGACCGAAGCCGCTTCGGCCGAGCAAATCTTGCTGATCAACCTGGGCGGCGCGCCCCGAGCGTTGGATCCGCACGTCACCACCGGCATCATCGAGTCGAAGATTCACTACGCGCTCTTCGAGGGTCTGGTGAATCCCGGTCCCGACCTCGAGCCACTGCCCGGCGTGGCCGAACGCTGGGACACCTCGCCCGATGGCCTGACCTGGACCTTTCACCTGCGGCCCGATGCCAAGTGGTCCAACGGCGACCGGCTGACCGCCCGCGACGTCGTCTTTGCCTATCAGCGCATCCTCACCCCGACCCTGGCCAGCGAGTACGCCTCGATGCTGGATGTGATCGACGGGGCTTTTGAGTTCCGCAACGGGGAGGAAACGGATTTCAGCCAGGTCGGCGTAAAGGCGCTCGACGAACACACACTGGAAGTGCGCCTGGCCAATCCGGCCCCGCATTTCATCACCATGCTGTTCCACCACGTGTTCTACCCGGTGCCGGAAAAGGTCGTGCGCGCGCACGGCAATCCGTTCCTGCCGGACAACACCTGGGCCAGCAACGACAGCCACGTGGGCAACGGCCCCTTTAAGCTCAAGCGCTGGGCTCAGAACGATTCGGTGGAGGTCGAGACCAACCCGCATTACTGGGATCCCGACAACGTGCCGCTGAAGGGCATTCGCTTCTTCTTCATCGACAGCCAAACGAACGAAGAGCGGATTTTTCGCGACGGCGGGCTGCACGTCACCCAGTCGATCCCGCCCGAGCGCATCGACCGCTACCGGCGCAACCAACCCGACATCTTCCGCGAGCACGACTCGCTGAGCCTGTACTACTATGGGCTCAACGTGGAGGTGGCGCCGCTCGACGATGTGCGCGTGCGCGAGGCGCTCAATCTGGCCGTCGACCGCCAGGCGCTGGTCACCCATGTGACCAAGGGCGGGCAGGAACCGGCCTATCGCCTAGTGCCCTACGCCATGCCTGGTTATCGCAGCGACCACCGCACCGCCGGGCCCGACCTGCAGGCCAATATCCGCCGCGCCCAACGCCTGCTGGCCGACGCCGGTTTTCCCAATGGCGAAGGCTTCCCGCAACTCGACATTCTCTACAACGAGTCCGACGTGCACCGCGACATGGCCGAGGCGATCCAACGCATGTGGGCGGAAAACCTCGGCATCGAATCGATCGGATTGCTCAACCGCGCGTGGCCGGCCTACCTGCAAGCACGGCGCGAAGGCAACTACGACATCATGCGCGCGGGCTGGCTCGCGGACTTCGTCGACCCGAGCAACTTCCTCGAAATCTTCAAGAGCGACTCGGGACTGAACCACTCCAACTGGGGCAGCGAGTACTTTGACCAGAGCCTGGCCAGCGCGCTGCGCGAGCGCGAGATCGACCGGCGCATGCTGCTGTACTCCCACGCCGAAAAAGAACTGGTGCAGGAGATGGCCTTCATCCCGCTGTTCTTTCAGAAGCACATTTATCTGGTGGACGCGTCGGTCCAGGGCTGGAACATGAACGTGCTGGACATCCGCAACTACAAGGGCATTTCCATCGTCGCCGAGCCGGACGCGTAGCGCCACCGATGGGCAAGCTGATCTTCAGGCGCATTCTGGAGGCCGTCCCGGTCCTGCTCGCGGTCGTCACGCTGACGTTTTTTATGGTGCGGCTGGCCCCGGGCAGCCCCTTTGACGAGGAGCGCCCGCTGCGCCCCGAGGTGCGCGAAGCCCTCGAGAAGCACTACGGCCTGGACCGTCCGCTCTACGAGCAATACGTCAGCTTTCTGGGCGGTTTGCTGCGTGGCGATCTTGGCGTGTCCTACCGCCAGCCTGATTTCACCGTAGCCGAAATCGTCGCCGAAACGCTGCCGGTGTCGTTCGAGTTGGCCGTGTATGCGCTGGGCATCGCGCTGTGTTTGGGCCTGGTTCTGGGGCTGGTGGCGGCGGTGCGGCCCAACCGCTGGAGCGATCTGGGGCCGATGGCGGTGGCGATGGTCGGCATCTGTCTGCCGTCATTCGTGTTGGGGCCACTCTTGATCCTGGCCTTCGCGATCGAGCTGGATTGGTTCCGGGCCTTTGGCTGGGACAGCGCGCGGGACCGGGTCCTGCCGGCGTTGACGCTGGGGCTGTTTTTCGCCGCCTACATCGCCCGGCTGACCCGGGCCAGCATGCTCGAAGTGCGCGCGCAAGACTACATGCGCACCGCCCTGGCTAAAGGCATGCCCTTTCACCGTGCCTACTTGAAACACGGGCTGCGCAACGCGCTCTCGCCGGTGGTCGCCTATCTGGGACCGGCGATGGCGGGGCTGGTCAGCGGCTCCTTTGTGGTCGAGAGCCTGTATCAGGTACCCGGACTGGGGCGCTACTTTGTCACGGCGGCACTCGACAGCGACTACACGCTGATCCTGGGCGTTACGGTGGTCTACGCCTCGCTCTTGATCGCCTTCAACCTGGTGGCCGACGTCGTGTTGCTGCTGCTGGATCCGAGGGTTCGCGCCGAATGACCACCGCCACCCTCCAGCCGCTCGACGCACCGGCCAGCCGTTCTTTTTGGGGCGATGCCTGGCGACGGTTTCGGCGCAACCCCCTGGCCGTGGGCGGGCTGATCTACGTGGTGCTGATGCTGCTGCTCTGCTTTCTGGGGCCGTTGATTCACGGGCAGGATCCGACGCAGGGCGATCTGGCGCTGGGGTTTCGTGCGCCGGGTGAAGACGGCTTCATCCTGGGTACGGACAAGCAGGGGCGGGATCTGTTGGCGCGCATTCTGGCGGGCGGCCAGGTGTCGCTTGAGGTCGGGCTGCTGGCCACGGCGGTCGCCGTTGGCATCGGGGCCACCTACGGGGCGACCTCGGCCTTGCTGGGCGGGCGGGCCGACCGGGTCATGATGCGCCTGGTCGACATGCTCTACGCGATGCCGTTCATCGTCTTCGTGCTGCTGCTGATGGTGCTGTTCGAGCGGCAGTTCTGGCTGATCTTCGTGGCAATCGGCGCGGTGGAGTGGCTGACGCTGGCGCGGATCGTGCGCGGACAGGTGCTCAGCTTGAAAGAACGTGCCTTTGTCCAGGCCGCGCGCGCCTGCGGTCAGTCCCTGCGCGGCATCCTCCTGCGCCACCTGCTGCCCAACAGCCTGGGGATCATCATCGTCTACACCACCCTGACGATCCCGGCGGTCATGCTCCTGGAGGCCTTCATCAGCTTTTTGGGCTTTGGCGTGCAGGCGCCCGACACCTCCTGGGGCGCGCTGATTCAGGACGGGCAAAAGCACATGGAGGACTACCCCTGGCTGCTGCTCTACCCCAGCCTCTTTTTCTCCACCACGCTCTTCGCCCTGAACTTTCTGGGCGACGGCCTGCGCGACGCCTTCGACCCCCGGCGCGGCGAAGGGAGTTAACCGCACGCCAGCCCTCGCCGATGAGGCTTGAGTGCGTGGCGGCCAATGGATAACCTCCTCTCAACTCGAAAGGGCGCTACCCTTTAGGAGCTGTCTCGGATTGGAACCTGAGTTAGCCTCTAACCTGCCCTGCTGTTACTCATGGCTGAATCGCCACCGCTGACCTCGCCGGACGTGCTCCTTGTGGGTGCCGGTCCGGTCGGGCTGACCCTGGCTGGAGAGCTTCTCCGGCGCGGGGTTTCCGTGCGCCTGCTCGAACGCCACAGCGCGCCCTTCGAGGGCTCACGCGCCTTTTGCGTGCAGGCGCGCACCCTCGAGGTTTTGAACGGGCTGGGCGTGACCGAGCAACTGCTGACCCAAGGCACCCCGATTCGCGGCATGCGCGTTTATGCCGAAGGCAAGCTCCTGCTGCAGGCTGGATTGACCGGCGGGACCACGCGCTATGACTTCGCACTGGACCTGCCGCAGCTCAAACTGGAAGAAGCCCTGAAGCAGCGCGTGGCCGAGTTGGGCTGCGTGCCGGAGTGCCCGCGCACGCTGATGGACTTTACCGCCGACGCCGAGGGCGTGACCGCGCGGGTGACGAAACCTACCAACGGGGGCGTGGAGACGATTCGGGCGCGGTACCTGATCGGTTGCGATGGCAGCCAAAGCACCGTGCGCACACGCCTGGGAATCCCAACGGAGGCCACCGCGCCACGGGTGGATTTCAACGCCATGGACGTACACCTGCGCTGGTCGGAGGATCCGCAGCAGTGGCACCTGTTCTTTCACCCGCGCGGCTCCCTGTTTTGCTACCCGATGGAGGGCGACGTCTGGCGGATGCTCTTGGAGGCGGACGCCGGCGCGGCTCCGGCCCGCATTTCCCCAAAGGACCTGCTGGCCCGGATGGGTCAGGTCGGGGCCCCGCCGGCCAAGGTGCAGGCCGTCTTCTCCAGCCAGCTCTACCCGGTATTTCCGCGCATCGCCCGGCAGTTCCAGCAGGGCCGGGTGTTCTTGGCGGGCGACGCCGCGCACGTCCATCACCCGGTGGGCAGCCACGGCATGAACAGCGGCTTGCAAGACGCGGTGAACCTGGCCTGGAAGATCGCCTGTGTGGTTCACGGGTTGGCCGATGACAGCCTGCTGGACACCTACCACGTCGAGCGCCGTGAAGCCTGCGAGGAGGCCGTGCGCCTGGCCAGCCGGATGCATCGCCTGGGCATTCTGGAGGGCAGCATCGGCGCGGGTTTGCGTGATCGGCTGGTGCCGTTGTTGGCCAACACGGAGTTTTTTCAGGAGCGCGCGCGCAACAGCCTGGAGGTCCTCGACATCACCTACCCGCACAGCCCGTTGTCGCGCCAGCTGCGCCGCCGCGAAGCCCTCTCGCCGTTTCACACGCACAGCCGCCATCTGCTGGCTGCCGGCGTGCGGTTGCCCGACCTGCCGGTGACCGCCGCGGTGTCGGGAGCCGCGCTCAATCTGCATCGTCTGCTGGGCGAGAGCGCCCTGACCGCGTTGGTCTTCCTGCACTCGACAGAAAACGAGAACCTGCTCGGGCAGGTCGACTCGATCCTCCACCGGGTGCACGAAACTCAGTCCAACCTGCTCAAGGCCTACGTGATCAGCGGACGACGCCCGCCGCCAGCGCTGACACCGTGGATCGAGCAGATCTTTCTCGATGTGCGCCACCGCGTGCACCGGCTCTGCCAGTCGCTGCACCGGCCTACCCTGATCGTCGCGCGCACGGATGGGTACGCGGGTTTGGTCGCGGCACCGCCCACGGTGAAGGCGCTGGAAGACTACCTGGCTGATTACTTCAAGCCGGTTCGCTCTGCCGGCTGAAACGCGCCCTGCTGCGCCAATTGCCGCAGCGCCTCAAACACCGTCACTCCGACCGCGGTGGAGAGATTGAGCGAGCGCAGCTGCCCGCTGGCCTGCGGGATACGCAGAGAGCGCTCGGGACCGAACTCCGCGTGCAGCCAATCCGGACAGCCGTGGCCCTCGTTGCCAAAGACCAGTGCGTCGCCGGGTGCGAGCGGCGCATCCCACAGCAGGCGCGGTCCGCGCGTCGTCAGCAGCCATCGGCGCGGGGGAGCGCATGTCGCCTCCCGGAAGGCGACCCAGTCGGCATGTTCGCGCAAGTCCAGATTCTGCCAGTAGTCCATGCCACTGCGTTTCAAGTGCTTGTCGGTGATGGTGAAGCCCAGCGGATGAATCAGATGCAGGCATGCGCCGGCGTAGGCGCAGGTGCGGCCAATGTTGCCGGTGTTTTGCGGGATCTCCGGCTGAAACAGCACCACGTGCAGCAGCGGCGACTGGGAGGGTTCAGCCATAGGCACGCACGGCTCGCTCAGCCTCGCGCATCTCGGTGCGCGTTTTGATGTCCTCGCGCTTGTCGTAGAGTTTCTTGCCCTTGCACAGCGCGATCTCGACCTTCACCAAGCCTTTCTTGAGGTACATACGAATGGGGATGAGCGCGTCGCCCCCGGACTCGATGGCCACCCGCAGCTTGAGGATTTCGCGCTTGTGCAGGAGTAGCTTGCGCGGGCGCGTAGGGTTGTGGTTGTTGCGGTTGCCGAAGTCGTACTCGTCGATGTGCGCGTGGTAGAGGATAGGCCGGTCGCGGTCGAAGCGCACAAAGGCGTCGCTGATCTGCGCACGATTGGCACGGACCGACTTTACCTCGGTCCCGGTCAGTGCGATGCCGGCCTCGTACTTCTCGCCGATGAAGTAATTGCGCCCGACCTTGGCATTGCGGATCTCGCTTTGACGGGGCTTTTGCTTGGACTTGGCGGCCATGAGCTACGTTCGCTCCTGGCCACGCGTTCCAGGCAGCGGATGTGAAACGAGGGGCAACCGAAGTGGGAGCCCGACAGTGGGCCGGGACCCGTTAGAGCGCGGGCTCTTCGTCGGCGGCGGGCTCGTAGAGTTCGTAATCGATTTTGCCCTCAATGATTTCGCGCAGGGCGATGTCCTCGGGCTCAAGCCGCTCCAGCGACTCCACCATCGGCTTCATCCCGTATTTGAGCTGCTTGACGCGGCGCGAGACCACGTTGATGAGCACATTCGGATCGGAAATGATCGTCTGTGCCTGCTTCAGGTATTCGTCTCTCAAAGGAAACCTCTCTGGTAGATAGAACGGATTTTGTGGAAAACCTTTCAAATTAGCAGGCAGAGGCGTCCTGGCAAGAAACTTTATAGAGGCTCGCAGCGGTCCCTCGTCTTGACTTCCGGCACGCCGCCGCCGCTTCATCACGACGATGGAAACGCTTTGGATCGGCTGGACGACCCTCGACACGAAGGACTCCGCAGAGGCACTGGCCCGAGGCCTGGTGAAAGCCCGTCTGGCCGCCTGCGTGCAGATTGACGGTCCGATCCAATCGGTCTACCGCTGGCAGGGGGCCGTGGAGCAAGGCGCGGAATGGCGACTGTGGGTGAAGTTTCCCGGCAGCAAGGCATCCGCCCTCGAACAGTGGCTCGCCGAGCAGCATCCCTACGAGACCCCACAATGGGTTGCCCTGCCGGCGGAGTCGGTCGGCGCGGCCTACCACGCCTGGGCGCGGGAGAGCACGGGGGACTGATTTTGGCCTTGCGCGAGGCCGCACGAAGGTCCATTTTCAAATCTTTGGCTCATCTCAGAAGATGTCTCAGCATCCCAGTTACATGAAAGGCGCCTCAAGCGCATCGAAGAAACGCAGCGTGCTCAAACGCTTCGAGCGCGTTGAACTGCTGCGCAAGCGCGGCCTGTGGGACGAAAGTCGCAATCGCGTGACCGGCCTGCCCAAGACCAAGCCCGAAGAGTAGGCCCACCGGCTGCAAAGAAGGAGGGACACGCCCTTTTCCCCAGACCCGCCTGCCATGGCGGGTTTTTTGTTGCGTACCGATCCCGGCTTTTGGGTTGGTTGCGCTGAGAGAACGCTCAACATCCAGACACCATGGCTTTCATCCAATGCGACTTTTTTTCGGAAGTGCTCCGCATGGGCACGACCATGAACGTCATTTTGCCGGAGCCGGCGCGCGGACAGATCGGGATGGGCGGCACGTCGGGCGTTCCCGAGCACGGCTTCCCCACCCTGTACCTGCTGCACGGGCTGTCGGACGACCAGACAACCTGGTCTCGGCGCACCTCCATCGAGCGCTACGTTTCCGGCCTGGGCCTGGCGGTGGTCATGCCCACGACCCACCGCGGCTTTTACGTAAACATGGCCAGTGGTCCGCGTTACTTTGACTTTTTCCGCGACGAGCTGCCCGACATCACGCGGCGGCTGTTTCGGCTGTCGAGCCGGCGCGAAGACACCTTTGTGGCCGGGCTCTCGATGGGCGGCTTCGGCGCGATGTACCTTGCGCTGCAAAACCCGGAACGCTATGCGGCGGCGGCCTCGCTGTCCGGCGTGGTTGACATGCCCCGGCGCATGCGCGAGCCCAACACCGGGGTTGCACCCGTTGAAGAATGGGAACGTCTATTCGGCCCGAACCTGGACGGTCTCGACGAGACCCAGTACGACCTGATCGCGACCGCGAAGCAGCTGCACACCGGTGGCACGACGATGCCTGCGCTCTACGCCTGTTGCGGCACGGAAGATTTCCTGATTGATCACAACCGCTCCTTCCGCGACGGCCTGGCGACGGCCGGTGTGCCGCTGACGTATGAAGAAGCTCCGGGCGAGCACAACTGGGCATTTTGGGATGCATGGGTTCAGCGCGTGCTCGACTGGCTGCCCTTGGCCCGTCGCAGGCCGGCCTCATGAGCAACACTGCCGTTGACGCGACCCCGGGCAGCTTCCGCGCCGCCCTGCGCCAGGGACTGGAGGCCGCGCGGGCCAACCGCATCGCCGCGCTGTTCCTGTGGACTTTGGCCGGCGTGATTCTGGTGGCCTATGTCCAATGGGCGGCTTTTGCCGAGGCGATGGATGACGTCGCTGCGTTGAAGGAACGGCTGGGCTATCTTTTTTCGATGCCCTCGACTGCCTTGTTCGCGGGTATCATTCCGCTGTTGGTTCGGCGTCTGGCGGGTCAGGGACGTGCGGACCGAGACCTGCGTCACCTCCCGTTTTTCCTCGGCTACTGGGGCTACAAAGGTTTTGAGATCGACAGCTTTTACCGGCTGCAAACCTGGCTCTTCGGCAACGAAACAGACCTGGGCACCATTGCCATCAAACTCTTCGTCGACCAAGTGATCTACAACGGGCTGATCGCCGGACCAACGGTCGTCCTGTTGTACCTTTGGAAAAACAAAGGGTACAGCCTGCGCCGAACGCGAGCCGCGTTGGTGCCGAACTGGTATCGGGTACGGGTCTTTCCGCTTTTGCTGGCGACGTGGGCGGTCTGGGTGCCGACCGTCTGCGTCATCTACAGCTTGCCGCCCGGCCTGCAACTACCGGTACAGAACGTCATCCTCTGCTTTTTCGTGCTGCTATTGACGTTCATGACGCGTGAGCCTGCGGCAGAAGTGGGCAAACCGACGGGATAACGCCCTCGTTGATGACTTCGCCAAGGACTAGCGCCCCGACCACGCCCGACGCCGCTGGACGACAAAGGCGGAGAGTGCAACGAAGCCAAGGGCTCCGAGCAAGACAGGTTCGGGCAGCGAAAAACGCTGGTGCGCATCCACCAACGACGGACCCGCGCTCGAGGCGCTGGTGTCTACAGTGTGCGCGTCGCTGACAGCGAAGGGGAGCACACACAGAATCAGGGCAGCCAAGCAACGGGCTTTCACGTGATTCATGCCCTTGTCATTGCAAGCAACGGGCCAACCTCCGTGGCATTGCCCGCAAATGTGCGAAAAACTGCGAACGCCAAGCGAGAGTGCGCTCTCAAACCGCGGCTAACGCGTTGCTGCTCAGGCGGGAGCGCCCGCCGGGGCGGTGTCCGGGCCCAGACCCTCTTCGGCATCACGGGCCTTGGAGGTCTTTTCATCGTCCTTGGACTCCTGAGCCGCCATCGCCGCCGCCTGTAAATTGCTGACCACTGGTGAGCGAATTTCGCCATGCTCGAGAATCTCGTGCACGTGGCGGCCCTCGATGGTTTCGTGCTCGAGCAAGGCTTGGGCAATGGTCTCCAACGCTTCCTTGCGCTCCTGAATCATCGTCTCGGCGCGGTCATATTGCTCGCGGATAAGCCTCTGGATTTGCTCGTCGATCTGGCGGGCGGTGGACTCGCTGTAGTTCTGGTTGCGCGTGATTTCCTTGCCTAGAAAGATGTGGTCCTGGTTCTCGCCGAGGGCTACCGGGCCCAGCTCACTCATTCCCCAGTCGCAGACCATGTGCCGGGCAATGTCGGTGGCGCGTTTGATGTCATTGGCCGCGCCGTTGGAGTAATCGCCGGTGACGACTTCCTCACCCAGACGACCCGCCATCAAAACGGCGATCTGGTCAATCAGCTGCTTGCGCGATTGTCCTAAAATATCCTTGGTCGGGGTGAACATGGTCATGCCCAGCGCACGCCCGCGCGGGATGATGCTGACCTTGTGCAGGCGCAGCACTTTGTCGCCGATGAGAGCCTGAACAAGCGCGTGACCGGCCTCGTGGTAGGCGGTCATTTTCTTGTCGTCCTCGTCCATGAGCTTGCGGCGCTCACGGCCGAAGGACAGCTTGTCGCGTGCGTCGTCGAAATCGACCATGCTCACTTCGTTCTTACCGAAGCGGGCGGCGATGAGCGCGGCCTCGTTGACGAGGTTCGCCAAGTCGGCTCCGGAGAAACCGCTGGCACCTTGAGCAATGACGCCGAGGTCGACGTCCGCCCCCAGTTTGATCTTCTTGGCGTGAACTTTGAGGATCTGCTCGCGTCCCGGCAGGTCTGGCAAGTCGATCATGACTTGGCGGTCGAAGCGCCCGGGACGCAACAGCGCCTGGTCGAGCACGTCAGGCCGGTTGGTTGCCGCAATGATGATGACCCCCTCGTGACCGTCGAAACCGTCCATCTCCACGAGCAACGAATTGAGGGTCTGCTCGCGTTCGTCGTTCCCGCCGCCCAGGCCGGCACCACGCTGCCGACCGACGGCGTCGATTTCGTCGATGAAGACGATGCACGGGGCAGCCTTGCGGCCCTGTTCGAACATGTCGCGCACGCGCGCGGCACCGACGCCGACGAACATTTCGACAAAGTCCGAACCGGAAATACTGAAGAACGGCACATCGGCTTCGCCGGCGACGGCCTTGGCCAGGAGGGTCTTACCCGTTCCGGGAGGACCAACCATCAGCACACCCTTGGGCACGCGTCCGCCGATGCGCTGAAACTTCTTCGGGTCTTTGAGAAACTCGACAATCTCGGCAACTTCTTCCTTCGCTTCGTCACAGCCGGCGACGTCCTTGAAGGTTACGCGGTCGCGGTCACGGGTCAGCATCTTGGCCTTGCTCTTGCCAAAGCTCATGGCGCCGCGTCCGGCCATCCGCAGCTGACGGATGAACAGAAAGTAGAGCAGCAAAATGATGATGAGGAACGGCAGCAGGCCAACCAGCAGTTGCTGGAGCCAGGTGTTGGTCTCTTCCTGGCGGACGTTCGCGTCGTTGACCAGCGCTTCGAGCTGCGACTCCGTCAGCGTGCCCTTGGAACTGAAGGGAATCTGGTCGGCACCCTCGTCAAGCGACTTCAGGTACTTGCCCTCGAGCAGGAAGAAGTTCAGGCCGTTGCCGGGGTCCGGGCGCATGACAACCTCGCGCAGCAGGCTCGTGTCCTTGCCGTCCTCCGCATCTTGGTCGGTCTTGGCGACGACCTCGGCGTGCTGCAACTGCTCACGACCGCTGTCGGTATCGGTGAAGCGCCAGAGCAGGATCATGCCCACCAGAAGGGCGAGCCAGATGAGCAGCATCTTGGGCTGAAAACGGTCCGGAGGCGTGGTGCGCTGCCCGTTTTGACCCGGGCGCTGTGGCGTCTTGTCACTCATCGTGGGTAAAGGGCAACGTCAGTTAGGGGGCCTGATAAGTCAACCTCAGAGCCCTTCGGCTCTCTGGCCGAATCCTTAACGCATGGGCCGGGGGCAAGCCCGGCACCCAAACAATGTGCCCGCCTACACAGACCACCGGCAACCGCCGACGTTCCCTGGCCGGAATCTTGTGGTTCACGAAAAGATCCTGGAGCGTCGCCGAGCCGGGCGCGTTCAACGGTCGGTAGCGGTCGCCCGTGTGCCAGCCGCGCAGCTGGAAGCCAAACTCTCCTTCGACGGCCATGGCACGGCATTCCCCTTCGTCGAGGAAGACGCAGACAACGTTCGAATACTGTCCTGCCATAATCGCCTCCCGAAACGTCGAGTCGATGTCGAAGGCTTCCGCAGCAACTTGGCATCCCGCGGCGTTACGCACCTCGGTATCGGGCTTCAGCAGCAATGCAGGCCAGGGCAGCGGCCCGTCGTCGGGCGCTGCATCCAACGCCACAACCTTCGCCAGCCCGTCCTGAACCACGACGTGTACACCGGGCGCAACCGTACAGGTGAAGGGATCGCGGCGGGTGCCTGCTTTCAGAATGGCATCGATTGTATCTGTCTCCGGAAAGAAGCGGCCCTCACTTTGGCGTTCGAGCCAGGTGGCAAGGAGTTCGTGTTTTGCCGCCCAGGGCCAGCCCTCCACCTTGCAGAAGTCGAAGGCTTCAGTCTCGTCGACTAGGTTTTCCAGCACTGAGCCGATCAGGTAGCTGTGGGATTGGCTCAGGCGCTGCAGCGACTGCCGAAATTGCGCCGCGCCCGCCATCGGATCACGATCGGCAGCGGCAACCCAGGGCGGAATGACCTGGTGACGCAGGCGGTTACGCAGGTGCCGGTCGGTTTGGTTGGAGGTGTCCTCGCGCCAGGGGATCGCCAGCTTCGACAAAGCCTGCTCAATCGCCGCTCGCGAACGTGACAGTAGCGGGCGGACGATAATGCGCTGCCCTCCCTGGGCCCGCGACCACGGCAGCGGGGCCGTCGCCATGCCGGACGGGTGCGACCCCCGGCTCACGGCAATCAGGAGGGTCTCGGCCACATCGTCGCGCTGGTGGCCCATGAAACGCAGGCACGGGGCGTTGTCCGGTTCAAGGTCGCTGAAGAAGCGCTCGCGCCCGATACGCAGCAGTTGCTCGGAGGCCTGCGCCGCAGGGCGGTGCGTGTGCTGCGCGTAATCCTGCCAAAGCCCCACCCGGCACGGCAGCCCCAAACCTTCGGCCATTGCCTGGACAAAGATGGCGTCGGCATCGGATTCAGCACCACGGGTCTGATGGTTGAAATGCGCGACGGTGATCTGGCGGCCGACCGCTGCTTTCGGGAATTGCCCGGCGAGGCAGAGCAACAGCGCGGTGGAATCGGCCCCTCCCGAACAGGCCACGATCCACGGACGCGGCCAGAGCCCTGGCGGTGGCGCATCGGGCGGTAACGCCTGCTCGATGGCCCCGGGGAAATCCAATTCCTGCGCCAAGGCTTTGGCCTTCGCCCGCCAATCGAACGCGTCCGTCATCGTCGTGAGTCTGCTGCGCTGAGGGCACCAACGCCAACTGCTTTAAGTGCCCAACCGCGACGAGGGCAGGATCTTTAAGACTGCTGATTTCTGACTGCTAGCTTCCAGAACCGAAAAAGCTCACCCCTCCCACCGGAGTACTTCGGCGCCAAAGTACCGGTGCAGGGCGGCTGGGAGCTTCACCGTCAAATCGGGCTGCAGGTGGTTTTCGAGCAGCGCGCCGACGGTGCGCGGAAGCGCCAGGGCTGAGCCGTTGAGGGTGTGCACGTGCTCGGCCTTGCCACCACCCGCTGGCTTGAAGCGTATGCCCGCGCGCCGCGCCTGAAAATCAGTGAAGTTCGAGCACGAGGAGACTTCCAGCCAGCGTTTCTGTCCGGCGGCAAAGACCTCGAGGTCATATTGCTTGGCGTGGGGAAAACCGATGTCGCCCGCGCACATCAGCAGCACACGATAGGGCAGCTCCAGCTTTTGCAAAAGCCCTTCGACATGCGCGCGCAGGGATTCCAGCTCATCGAACGAGGTGTCTGGGTGCGTCCACTTGACCACCTCGACCTTGTCGAACTGGTGCAGACGATTGAGCCCGCGCACATGCGCCCCCCAACTGCCGGCTTCGCGCCGAAAACAGGGTGAATAGGCCGTGCGGTAGACCGGCAGCTCACGCGCATCAAAGGTATGCTCGCGAAAGAAATTGGTGACCGGCACCTCAGAGGTCGGGATGAGGTAGAGGTCGTCTGTCGCCGCGTGGTACATCTGCCCCTCCTTGTCGGGCAACTGGCCGGTGGCGGTGGCGCTGTCGGCGTTGACCAAAAGGGGCGGCTGAAATTCGACGAAGCTAGCCTGTGCAGCCTCGTCCAGGAAGAAGTTGATCAGCGCGCGCTGCAACCGCGCCATCGGCCCGACGTAAAAGGGGAAGCCCGCGCCGGTGGCCAGCGCCCCGTGTTCCAAGTCAACTGCCTTTGGGAACCACGGGATGTCAAAGTGCGGCAGGGCGTGCGGCCATGCTTTCTCGGATTCCCCCCAGGTCGAGTGCACCTGATTGTCGTCCTCGCTGCCGCCGTCGGGCACGGAGGCATCCGGCAGATTCGGCACCAGCAGGAAAAGTTGCCGCCAGCGGTCGTCTACCTCCTTGGCCTTGGCCTCGAGTTCCTTGACCTCGGCCGAGACGGTTTTCATCTCCTGCACCTTTGCCTTGAAGGCGTCCGAGCCCTTCGGCAGGGCGGCCATCTCCTTATTGGCAGATTTCTGCCGGGCGCGCGCCTGCTCGGCTTCAGACACGATCGTGCGCCGCTGGGCGTCCAGGCCGTAGAGTGCGTCCAGATCGCAGTCGAATTTCTTGCGGGCCACGCCTGCGCGCACCGCGTCGGGATTCTCGCGGAAGAATTTCAGGTCGAGCATGGCAATGGCAGAATAAAGGAGCGGCTGGGCAAAACTACGCTGGTGTATCGGCGCGCCGCAGGGTGTCAACGGTTTGGGCCACTGACTCCGGAGCCAATTGCCGTAAGTCGCCTGCCGGTGCCCGCATCACCCGATGGCGCGGACAATCCAGTGGCCACGGACCAAAGCGCTCTGGCGGCGTCGGTCCAAACAGGGCAACCAGCGGACGGTGCAGCGCCGCCGCCAGGTGCATGGGACCGCTGTCGTTGGCCACCACAACTTCGGCCTGCGCGACGAGGGCCGGCAATTGGGCGATGTCGGTCTGGCCGATGCGGTTCTGAAAACGTGGATGCGCGGCCAGGTTCTCGGGGACCGGTTGCGGCATCTGGCTGCCCGCCCAGACGACCGTCGGCGCATCCTCCCGGTTCAGGAGCTGCTGCGTCAGCGCGGCAAAATGAGGCCATTGTTTCTCCGGCCGGCGGCTGTCCGGGAAAAGAAGCAGGGAATGCGTGGACAACTCGGGGGCGGCAGTTGACTCGAATTCCAACGCCGCACCCAGATCCACTTTCAAGCCGAGCGCTGGTAGGAACTGCGCGAGGATGGCCACAGCGTGTGCGTTTGTGCCTTCAGGTGGGCGTTCGATGGATTGGCAGGCGAGCTTCGAAAGTAGTTCGCGCGCGTCGGCCCGACCCCATTTCGTGGAAGCTTTTGCGGCGATCGCCATCAGCCCGGTCCGGGCCAGGCCCTGCATGTCCAAAATGTAGTCGAAGCGCTCTTGGCGCAGTTGGCACAGCAGACGCGCAAAGGCTCGTATACCGCCCTTGCGCTCGAACAGGTGCACCGCATCAACCGCCGTGCTCGCCCGCACCAGCGGCGCGAACACCTCGCGCGCCACCCAGACGATGCGACAACCCGGCAGCTGACGCCGAATGGATTGCACGATGAGCAGCGCATGGATGATGTCGCCCAGTGAGGACGGCTTGAGAATGAGGATGCGCGGCACGCTCGGTGAGGGTTTGACTTGGCGGCAGGTCTGCGTCGACGTGGAGGCAGCTGCGTTCGAGTTCAACCCCCCCTGGCACCCTGGACAAACCCGAAGTTGCTCAAGGCCATCGTCATCTCCCTCGGCTGGATCCTGGCGCATCTGCCCGAAGCGTTGGTTCGTTTCGCGTGCGCCTTCTTGGGCTGGCTGATCTACACGCTGCCGCGCAAGCGCCGCCGCACGCTGCTGAGCAACCTGCACCACGCCTTCCCCGAGATGGAAGAAACACGGCGCCGGCGCATCGCCCGGCTGAGTTGCCGCCGGATGGCCGAAATGCTGCTCTACGTGGTCAGCTCGCCCTTTCTGTCAAAGAAGGAGACGCTTCGACGCTTCAGCCGCAGCGAGTATCTGGGCCGCGAAATCGACCGCGTCCGCGCCAACGAGGAGCCCATCGTGCTGTGCATCCCGCACTTTTCGATGATGGACGCTGTCTCGCTGCTGCCGATTCTTCACGACAAGGACGTGCCGGAAACCGGCGTGCTGTTTCGCACGATCGATCACGCTGGACTCGACGAATGGGTGCGGCACTCGCGCCAGCGTTGGGGCGTTGTCATGCTGGCGCGCCGCGGCGGGCTCAAGCAGGCCGTCGACCGTCTGAAAAAGCGCGGGCCCGTTGCGCTGCTCTTCGACCAGAATGCCGGCAATCAAGGCGCGCTGAGCCTGTGCTTTGGGCGGGTCGCCGCCATCAGCGAACTCCCTGGCAGCCTGACTGTGAACCATCACGCACGCGTCGGTCTGCTCTGGCCGCGACGGCTGGGTTTTTGGCGGGCGCAGATCGAGTTTGAAGAACTGACCGGTTGGCACGACGCCGACGCAATCAACGTGGGCATCAATCGCTGGCTCGAGGCCAAGTTGCGCGAAAGCGATGAACAGGCCGCCGACTGGCTCTGGCTGCACAACCGCTGGCGCACCCAGGACGAACCCGGCCGGCGACTGCGCCTGGAGCATCGGAACAACAAGCTCGCGCGCGCCCTCGAAATCGACGGCCTCGACGCGCTGCCTCGACAAACGCGTTTTTGGATCCGCCTGCCCAATTGGCTGGGGGATGTGGTGATGGCGCTGCCGCTGTTACGCGCGCTTCGTCAAAGCCGGCCCGACGCCGCCCTGACACTGCTGTGCCAGCCAGCCTTCAAGCCGCTGCTCGACGAACTCGGCGTTGCCGAGGACGTGCGCCCGCTGCCGCCGAAGGATGCGCGCGGACGCTGGACCACCCTTCGCCAGTGGCGTTTCGACTATCCCGACACGCAGATTCTGTTCACCAACTCAGCGCGCGGCGACCTGGAGGCCAAGCGTATCGGTGCACCGCAGCGCTTTGGCATCCGGCGTCCAGGCAAGCCCCGGCCCCTGTTGACCCACTGCTGGGACCTGCCGGAGAAGCTCGACGAAGCCACGATCCACCAGACCCACCTCTGGCAGCAGTTCCTCGAACACTTTGGGCTGAACGCACCGCCCGACACCACGCCGCTATCCGGCCTTCAGAGGCCGTCCGATTCATCTGCGCGACAAACCCTGGCGCTGATCTGCGGCACCGAAAACAATCCCGAAAAACGCTGGCCGAAGGAACGTTGGCGCGCCGTCATCGAAGCCATACTGGAAACGAACCTGGCCGAGCGGATTGTGCTCTTTGGTACTGCCACCGACCGGCAGATCACCTCCTGGGTGGCCGACGGCTTTCCCAAGGAACGCGTGCTCAACCGGGCGGGCGAGACCAGCCTGCTGGAATTTGCGAAGGAGCTGGGTGCCTGCGCCGCGGTGGCCTGCAACGACACCGGCGGCATGCACCTGGCAAATGCGCTGGGCGTGCCGGTCGTCGCTGTCTTTGGCCCAACCAACCCGGTGCGCACCGGCCCCATTTTCGAAGCGCCGCGCCTGATTCTGCAACCCCCAGGCTGCCCGGCCACGGGCGGTGCCCCCATCGGCGGCGTGACGGCTGAGCGCGTGGTCGAGGCCCTGCGGCCGTGGTTGGAAGGCCGACCCGCGTCCTTGACGCCACCCGGCGCCGACTCAAGCTAGACGTACGCGCCTCGCGCGTTCTGTCGCATCCTGTGAAAGCGCTCTTTGCCTACACCCGATACTTGCGCGCTCACTGGGCGCTGCTGCTGGCCGGCCTGGTCTTCAGCCTGATTTTTGGCGCCAGCAGCGGCTTCGGCATCCCGGCGATTTTCGAGAAAGTCTTCCGACCGGTGCTCGAAAGCACCGAGCGCGACCACACCCTGTGGGAGGTGGTGGGTCTGTGCCTGCTCCTGCCCGGAATTTTTCTGGTGCGCGGGGTGACCAGCTTTCTTGGTGCCTACCTGCTCAACAAGGCCGGGCTGCACGTGCTGCGTTCACTGCAAACCGATCTGTTCGCGAAGTTCCAGGCGCTCTCCCTGGCCTTCTACGACCAGCACAAAACCGGCGACTTGATCTCGCGCGTCAGTAACGACACCAACGCCATCCGCGCCGTGCTGCTCGAGGTGGCCTCGGACTCCATCCGACAAACCGCGCAGATGCTGGCTGCGTTTGCGTTCCTTATCTACCTGACCTTCCGCCACCAGGACGTGGTCTTTCTGTTCCTGTTTCTGGCGGCGTTGCCGGTCTTGCTGCTGCCGGTGCGACTGGTGCGCAAACGCGTGAAGCAGCGCGGGCGCGAGATGATGGACGCCCTGGGCGAGATAACCGACCACCTCTCTGAAAACTTTTCGGCGATTCAGGAAGTGCGCGCATTCAATCAGCAAGCACCGCAGCAGGCCGGCTTTCGCGAACGGGTCAGCCGCTTCATCCACGTGCAGCTCAAGCTCATCCAGTACCAGAAATTGCAACAGCCGCTGATGGAGCTGATCGCGGTCATTGTGGTGTCATTGGTTTTTGGATACGCCATGCTGACCTCGATTCCCGCGGAGACTTTCACCGCGATGGGCGCGGCGCTGTACTTCGCGCTCGATCCGGTCAAGCGCCTCTTCAACCTGCTCAACAACATTCACCGCACCGAGGGCGCCTTCGAACGTATCGACGCCATCCTCCACCTGGAGGAAACCGTGGCCGACGCGCCTGAGGCGCAGTCCATCGATCGGATCACCGGGCGCATCGAGGTGGAACAGGTTTGCTTCGCCTACGGCCAGGAGACCGTGCTGCACGAGGTCTCGCTGAGCATCGAGCCGGGCACGGTCTGCGCGGTGGTGGGCCCCAGCGGGGCGGGCAAATCCACCTTTGCCAAGCTGCTGCCGCGTTTCTACGACCCGGCGCAGGGCTGCATTCGTTTCGACGGGATCGACAGTCGCTCGATTCGCCTGGAGGACCTGCGTCGCAACATCGCAATCGTGCCGCAGCAGACCGTGCTCTTCAACGCCTCGGTGGCCGACAACATCCGGCTGGGACGGCCGGAGGCCAGCGATGCCGAGGTCGAGCAAGCCGCTGAGGAAGCCTTTGCCCACGACTTCATCCGCGATCTGCCCCAGGGGTATGCCACGATGGTGGGCGAACGCGGGGACCGCTTATCCGGTGGCCAGAAACAGCGGATCGCCCTCGCCCGCGCTTTTCTGCGCAACGCGCCCATCCTGCTGCTGGACGAACCGACCTCGGCCCTCGATTCGATCAGCGAGCGCTTCATCCAGCAGGCCATGCAAGCGCTTATGCAGGGCAAGACCGTGCTCATCATCGCGCACCGGCTTTCAACGATTCGTCACGCCGACCGGATCCTGGTCTTTGAAGCGGGACGTCTGGTCGAAGACGCGCCGCACGACACCCTGCTCTCCCGCAGCGAGCACTACCGCGAACTTGTCCGCAACCAGGCCGTCTAAGTGCCGTCGCGCATGGTCATGTCCATGGCGTCGTCCTCGGGTCGGCGCGGGTGATCGGCCTTGGCCAGACGCCAGCGCCCCACAAGCGGCCGTTTCGCGCAGAGACCCTTTGCCCGCTGGCGCGCCTGCGCGATCACCTCCTCGAAGAACTCCAGCAGGTAGTCGGGCTCAAAGAATCGGTTCAGGCGATTGCCTGCGAAGAAGGGAGCTTCGAGGTACTGTCGGTAGCGTGCGTCGTCGCGGTCGACCTCAATTATGTAGTCGGCCAGGGCTTCGTACGACTCAAAGTCGTTCGCGTTGATGAAACTCGCCGGATTGAACTCCTCCACCACGCGCGGATCGCCCCAGTAAATCGGCACGCTGCGCGCGGCCATCGGCTCGATGATCTTTTCGGTGATGTAGCCGGGCAGCTGCTTGTTCTCGAAGGCGATGGTGAACTTGTAGCGACGCAAAAAGTCGAGCTTGGCCCCCAATGCGAAGGGTACTGGACCGCCGATGGTATTCATGGCCTTGCCGCAGGAGTCCACCGACTTTCGCCGCGTGAGCGTATTGAAGAAATCGATACGGTGCTGCACCTTCGCGTTGGCGTAGCCGGTAAAGAAGGCGCAAAAGCGATCTTTGGCCGCGAGCACGACCTCGGTCTCCTCCGGGGCCTTGATGAGACGCGCGGGATCGTCGAGCCAGCGCGCGTAGGAGGGGTGCCGGCAATGGCGCGGGTCCTCGAACACGCGTTGGGTGATGGCAAAGTCGTAGTGACGAAAGTCCGGCAGGTCGCCTTCGTCGGTGAAAAACAGTTTCGCGCAGCTGTACAGCCGATGCTTGTGGCCGGCGTGGCCCACCAGCAGCAATTCCGGGCGGTCGACCAGGCGCACGTCGTAACGTTGCCGTAGCAGGCGCACAAAGGGGTGGCGCGTCTTGTCGCTACGGTTGCCGATGTCGACCACGTCCAGGTACAGCGGCGGTTGCTCGGGCGTGGTCATTGCGAAAGCGAGGCCAGCCCGGGCTCTGGTTTGTCCAGGACGAACTGCACGGCGGTCACAAAATCCGCTGCGGTCAGCCCCTGCAACCCCTGTGGCGAAGCCACCCCGATGACCGCCCGATGCCGTTCCCCCGAGGGCAGCCACTCCTGCATGTCGGCGTATCGACGAAACCAGGACACTGTCGGCACGCCCAACATAAAGGCGATGTGCAGCGCACCCGAATCTCCGCCCAGGTGCAGACTCGAGCGCTCGATAACCGCGGCCAGCTCCACCAGATTCAGATCACCGGCAAAGGTGCGCAGCGGCTTTGGATCGAGGTGCTCGCACAGAGCCTGCAGACGGGCGCGCTCGCGATCGTTGGGCGCGGCAGACAAGACCAGCGGCACGCCGCGTTCCCGTTGCAGCGCGTTGAGCATGTCGGCCTGCAACGCTAGCGGGAGGTCCTTGTAGTCCAGCGTCGTACTGGGGCTGACGTGGAAAAAACCCTCGGCACCTTCGAGCAGGGCGCTGGCCTTGGCCCGCGCCGGTGCCGGGACTTCGGCGGCGAACCGCGGCGCATCTCCGGGAAAGCCTGCCTGCTGCAGGCATTCCCAGCGCTGCTGGTAAAGGGGCTGTTCGCCGAAGGGCACCGTTACCCGATGCGTGAACAACAGCGGCCAGTACCAGTGGCGTCGTTTTGGCCGGCGGCCCAGGCGCAGCGGTGCCCCGCTCAGGCGCGTGAGAATGCTCGAGCGGTCCGAGCCGTTGAGGTTGATCACCGCGTCATAGCGGCCGCTACGCAATTCGCGGATGTAGTGCCCTTGCCGATACAACGGAGCCGATTTCGGAAAACGCCGGTAGCCCAAAACACCCTCCACCCACGGCGTCAGTTGCAGGATTGAGCGGATGTGCTCGGCCACCATGACGTCGAGCCGTGCGCCGGGCAGCGCCTCGCGCAGGCAGCGCAGCGCCGGGATCAAATGAATCGTGTCGCCCAGGAAGCCCAGGTCCAGCACCAGCACGCGGTTGGCCTCGCGAATTAGGTTGTAAAACGAACCGGCTTGCTGTTGCACCGTGGGAAAATTCTGAGCCGCGCACCAACGCCGCCGGTGGCATCCCATGCCCAACCGAAAGATCCTGGCAATCAAATTCAAATACCTGGGCGACGTGGCCCTGGTGGTGCCCGCGCTGCGAGCCCTTCGCGAGGCCCATCCCGACGATGAACTGCACTTGCTGATCGCCGCCGAAGCTTTCCCCATCGTCGAACACCTGCCCTGGCTGCACGGCATTTGGCCGCTGCCACGTGAGCGAGGACGCTGGAATACGCGAGCCAGCCTGAAAGTCATCCGACAGCTACGCCGGCAAGGCTTTGATCGCTCGGTTGACTTTGTCGGCAACGACCGAGGCGCGTATTTGAGTCGGTTGATCGGGGCAAAAGAGCGGCTTGGCGTGCGCCCGGCCAAGGGCTACCGCTGGCGCCGCTCACTGTACCACCAAACCATCGAAGAACTCGACGCCACGCGTCACGAGTCGGTGCGCGATTGGTATGTGCTGCACCCGTGGAAGGTGCCCGAGCCGACGCATTGGCAGCTGGAAACCCACGCCGACCCGGCGGTCAGCGCAGAAGTACAGGACCTGCTGCCGGAAGGTGCCGTCGTGGCGCACCTTTCCACCAGCCAACCCAAAAAGGAATGGCCGGTGCAACACTGGGCCGAATTGTGGGACCTGTGGCAACGCGAACGACCGTCCACTCCTCTGGTTTTCTCGACCGGGCCCACGCCGCGCGAGCGGGCGCTGCTGGATGCGTTGCGGGCGCTGCGTCCAGATTGTCTGGCGCTGCCCGCGCAGCCGAACCTGCGGCATTTTTTGGCCGTACTGGCGAAGGCGCGGGCCTTCGTATCGCCCGACACTGCCCCCCTCCACCTGGCCGCCGGACTGGGTTTGCCCACGGTCGCGCTCTTTGGGCCCACTTCGGCCGAACGCTGGGCGCCGCTCGGTCCACAACACCGCGTGCTGCGCGGCCATCTTTGCGGCTGCAGCGGACACATGCGTGGTTGCGAAAACCAAACCCCGTGCATGGAGGCGATCCCTGCGCAGACCGTTTTTCAAGCGCTGCTCGCCATCCTGGCGTCGGCCCCGCCGCGACCTCCCGCATGAGCCCAAACGCCGACAAACTTCCGTTGAGCGTCGCCCTGATCGCGCACAACGAGGCGCACAATCTGCCGCGCTGCCTCGACAGCGTTGCTACATTGGCCGGCGAAATCGTCGTGGTGATCAACGACTGCACCGACGCCACGGCTGAAATCGCCCAATCGTACGGCGCCACGGTTCACGAAGAATCCTGGCATGGACATCGCGACCAAAAAAACATCGCCCTAAGCAAGGTCACGCAGCCCTGGGTCCTCTGTCTCGACGCCGACGAAGTCCTGTCGCCCGCGCTCCAGGAAGCCGTGCAGACGTTCATCGAAGCCGATGACCCGCGGTTCAACGGCGCCGCCTTCCGGCGCAAGGTGTGGTTTCTGGGTCGCTGGATCACGCACGGTGACTGGTACCCGGACTGGTCGCTGCGCCTGATCCGCAACGGCCAGGGGCGCTGGGCCGGTTCGCGCGAGCACGATCAAATGCAGCTTCAGGGCGCCCACCAACGCCTGTACGCCGACCTCCACCACTTCTCCAACCCGACCCTGAACCGGCAGATTGAAAAGATGGCCTACTTTGGCGATATCTTCCTGCAGCGCGAGTTGGACAAGGGCCGGCGCTTCTCGCTGTGGAAAGCAACGATGCGTCCGCCATGGCGATTCATCCGCGCGTACCTCTTGCGTCGCGGCTTCATGGACGGCTTCCCGGGTTTGTATATTGCCGTGGCCACGGCATTCGCCACCTTTGTGCGTCACAGCCGTCTGTACGAATACGCCCACGATCCCGCCACGCGTGAACGCTTCCGACCTCAGCCTGATCGTCAAGACCTACAATGAGCCCGCCTCGCTTCAGCGCGTGCTCGAGGGCTTGTTGACCGGCAGCGTCTTGCCCGGCGAAATCCTCGTGGCTGACGACGGCTCTGGCCCCGAGACGCGCGCCTTTATCGAAACAATCAGCGCGCAGCACTCTACGCCGATCGTGCACCTCTGGCACGAGGACCGTGGCTTTCGGCCGGCGCCCATCCTGAACCGCGCCATCGCCGCCGCCAACGGCGCCTATGTTATTTTTATGGATGGGGACTGCGTGCCCACGCGGCGTTTCGTCGAAGATCATGCCCGCCTGGCCGAAGATGGATTCCTCGTCCAGGGACGTCGGGTCTTCGTCAACGAAGCCGCTGTACCGACCTTTCTCCGAGGCGACGCGGGCTTTTTCAAACTGGCGCTGCAGGGTCGTGCACGGGGACTGTTCAAAGCCGTGCGCCTGCCCCGGCCAAGGATTCAGCGCGACACAGATCTGTACGGGGTGCTCGGCTGCAATCTGGCGGTCTGGCGCAAGGATCTGCGGGCGATCAACGGCTTCGACGAGGCCTACGAAGGCTGGGGCCGCGAGGATTCCGACCTCGTCCAGCGGCTGTACCACCTGGGCCGTCGCCGTAAATTCGTCCACGGTCGCGCCCTGGTCTTCCATCTCAACCACCCTCCCCGCACGCGCGACCGTCTGCGCAACAACGACGCCTTGCTCGAAGACGCCCGCGCGAGGCGGCGTGTTCGCTGTGAACGCGGCCTGGACCAATACCTGAGCCCCACTGCCGATGAGCGTGGATGACCTCCAGCAAGTCCAGGCGGTGTCCTTCGACATGGGGCAGACCCTCGTGGAAGTACATCCTTCGGTCGGGCAAATTTACCAGCGCGTGCTTCGTTTGTTCGGTATCGAAATTTCCGATACGGCAGCAGTCGACCGGGCCTTTTTCGACGTGTTCGGCGCTCGCACGGCAGCGCGCCCGGATCTGCGTTCGAGCAGTACCATCGAGCGGGACTTTTGGCGGGGAATCGTCGACGACCTGCTCGGCGCGCATTTTTCAGAAGGCCGTGTTCCGGAACCCATCTACATCAAAATGTGGTCGGCGTTTGAATCCACGGACTGCTGGCGGCCGCTGCCAGGTGCGGGCGAAGTGCTCGAACGACTCCGTGCCCGTGGGTTCAAGCTGGCGGTACTCTCCAATTGGGACGAGCGGCTGCACCCCCTGCTGAAGCAATTGCGGTGGGCGCGCCACTTCGATTTCATTGGCATCTCCAGCGAAATTGGCTGGAGCAAACCGGCTCCCGAAGCGTTCCAAGCTGTCGCCGACGGGCTGGCTCTGCCGCCTGCGGTGATCCTGCACGTGGGCGATTCGCTCGGCAGTGATGTGCGCGGCGCGCAACGTGCCGGACTGCGCGCAGTCTGGCTGCAACCCGATTCAGGCAGGCAGCAGGAAGACGTTCGCGCCATTGCTTCGCTCCAAGAGCTGCCCGATTTGTTGCAGTGCTGACACGCGCTTGCGCCGCGGCGATGGATTGCGCATGCTCCTCATCGATGTCCTTTTCCCGCGAAGCCGAACGCCTTATCAGCAGCCTGCGCGGCCTGCCCAGCGGCGGCGGCGTCCGAGTGAATCAGGCACCCCTGCCTCTGGACCGCTTGATCGAGGTCACGCTGAAAAATCACCGCATCGGCGAGCAGCGCGTGGAGGAAACAATCATGCGCCAATGGAAAAGCATCGTCGGTGAAAAGTGGGCCGAGCGTTGTTCACCGGTGCGCCTGCAAAACCGCCGCCGGCTCCATGTCTACGCGGCGAACTCGGTTGTCCGCAACGAGCTGCTTTTCCGCAAACGCGAGATCCTGGCAAGGCTGCGCAAGCTTCCGGGATGCGAAGACATTCGCGAGGTTGTGTTTCAGCAGGGCTGAGGCCCAAGGCGTCGGTATTGGAGCGAGCGAAGAGGTTCGAACTCTCGACATCTACCTTGGCAAGGTAGTGCTCTACCAACTGAGCTACGCTCGCGTCCGTCAGGTACCTTTCGGCGCCTTGTAAAGATGTAGAATCGGAAAATCAGTTGGGCCTGTCAAGCACGGCCAAAAGGTCCAGGCGGAATTTCTCCGGCACGCTGACAAAGCCTTCAGCCGTCAGGGCTTCCGCAACCTCTTCAGAAAGTAACAGGCGCACCAGAGGCTCGACCTCGCTGGTCCGCGTTTCCGGAAATACCACGTAAAACGGCAAACGCAGCACGTAGTCGCCGTGGTAGACGTTTTCAGCGGAGGGACCAAAGGCGGGATTGTTTGAGCCGTCGGCGGTCCGGCCCTTGGAAATCGCGACCGGCCGCAGCAACGATTGCTTGGGCAGGCCGGGCAAAACGCCAATGGCGCTGCTGTCGCGCAACAATTGGGCCTCGGCGGCTTCCTGCGTCGAATGAATCGGAACCGTGCCCCTCAACGAGCCATTCGGCATAACCGTGTACTTGAAGAGCTCGAGGGCTAGAAAATCATCTTCGCCGCGCACGACCAGCGGGTTGATCTTGTCGTCAAAACTCCCGCGCACGCCCAGGTCGGACCATTCACGGATGCTGCGCTCGGAGGAATCACCGAAAATCCCGCTGAGCTGTTCGGTGGAGAGCCCGCTCAATTCGCCCGCGGCTCCGTCGCCGAGTGAATTGGCCCCGAGCACCACCACGACGGATATCTGGAAGGCCAGAGGGATGCGGCGCATCCCCGCTTTGGGCTTATCGTTGCTGTCGGGAATCGCCATGATGGCTACGTCAGCCAGACCTTCGTCCAGGGCGCGACCGGCCGGCATGCTGCCATCCAGGGTCAACGTGAGATCAAAGTCGCGGTCGGCGGCCAATTGCGGGAGACGGTCTTCAAGGGCTTTTTTGACCAGATCCGAACCGCTGACCGTGTACGAGGCCGCCGGAGCGAGCGTTGCCATCGCCAGTCCAAGAAAACCGAGCAGGAGTGTAAGGGTCTTTTTCTTCACTGCGGAAACCGACATGCAAACACGCCACACGCTCCGCAGCAACGCATTTCTTGCCTCGGCGCGGGCACTTACCGGCTGTCGCGCACGTCCAACTCGGGCCACTGCGCCAGCTTGCGGTGCAACGTGCGTCGGCTGATGCCCATCAGCTCTGCCGCCCGGGTGCGGTTGCCCCGGGCCTCCACCAACGCGTTACGCAGCAGAAACTTTTCATTTTCTTCGCGCGAGAGGCGGCGATCCGGCGCCACGCCGTCGTTGGACGGGCTCCCGCCATTGGCCGAGGCAGGATGTAGGTCCCCACGCAGGCGGCTGTCCAGATCGTAGGGGCTGACCTCGCGGCCACTGTGCATGATGGCGATATTTTCGCAGAAGTTGCGCAACTCGCGGATGTTGCCCGGCCAGGCGTAGGTCATCAGCCGCTGCATCGCTTCGGCGGAAAAACGCGGCGGGGGCCGGTCGTTTTCGGACGCGAATTGAGCGGTGAAGTGTTCGACCAAGAGCGGGATGTCATCCCCGCGTTCGCGCAGCGGGGGCAGCGGCACCTCCACCACATTCAGTCGGTAGTACAGGTCCTCGCGAAAATCCCCCTGGCGCACCGCCTCGGCCAGGTCGCGATTGGTCGCGCACACCACCCGCACGTCGACCGAGAGGGGCTTGGAACTGCCCAGGCGCTCAAAGGTGCGCGTCTCCAAAAACCGCAGCAGCTTTACCTGGGTCGGCGCGTCGATTTCGCCGATCTCGTCTAGAAAAAGCGTGCCACCGTCAGCGGATTCGAAGCGCCCGGCCCGCCGCTCGGTCGCTCCGGTAAAGGCGCCTTTTTCATGGCCGAACAGCTCGCTCTCCAAAAGATTGGCGGGGATGGCCGCACAGTGCACCGGCACAAATGCCGCCCGGGCGCGCGGGCTGTTCTGATGAATCATCTGCGCAATGAGTTCCTTGCCCGTGCCCGTTTCGCCGGTCAGCAGCACGGTCGCTTTGGTGGGGGCAACCTGGCGCACCTGTTCGAGCACTTGCTCCAGCGCGCGCGAGTGCCCCACCAGCCCCTGAAAACTGAATTTTTGGTCGAGCCGCTCGTGTAGACGCACGTTCTCGGCTTCGGTCTGCCGCGACTTCAAGGCTCGCTGGATGAGTAGATCGACCTTGTCCAAGCTCACTGGCTTGGTGACAAAGTCGAAGGCCCCGCGCCGCATCGCTTCGACCGCCGTCTCCACGCTGCCATAGGCGGTCATCATGATGACAATGGGGCTGGGCGAGAGCTTCAGCGTGCGGTCGATCACCTTCATCCCCGATTTCCCCGCCATGCGCAGGTCGGTCAACACGACGTCAAACGTCTCGGCCTCCATCAAGCGGAAGGCCTCATCGGCGTTGGCCGCCGTGTAGACTTCGTAATCGTCCTCCAGCGCCGTCTGCAGGCCGTCGCGGGTGTGCTTTTCGTCGTCAACAATCAGAATCGTGGCAGGCATCTTCGAGATGAGTCATTTTGACACGAAATCTCGCGCGCGCAACTCGAAACACAAAATCGCGACGATTCGGCGCAGTTTGCTCACCCATCGGCCAGCATGCGCATGCGCCGGTGGGTCTGTGGAAATTGGAGGGTGACGACGGTGCCAGTGCCAGGTTCGCTGTCGATGCCGATTTGCGCGCCGTGCGCGCGCAGGATCCGCTGCACGATCATCATGCCCAGCCCGTGCCCACCGGTCTTCGTCGTAAAATACGGCTGAAAGACCTTGGCGAGTTCCTCGGGGGCAATGCCGCTGCCGGTGTCAGCAACGAGCAGGTAGACGAACTCGTCGTCGCTGCGGGCGTTGATGCGCAGGCGCCCCCCCTGCCCCATCGCCTCGACCGCGTTTTTGATCAGGTTGAAGAGCACTTGCTGGATCTGGTTGGCGTCGGCCAAGATGACCGGGAGCGTTTCAGAGACGCGGACATCCACCGCAATGCCGAGGTTTTCCAGTTCCGTGCGCTGTACTTCCAGCACCGCTTCCAACGCTTCCAACAAATCCAACTCACGGAAATCCGGCGCCTGCGGACGCACCGCCTGGAGAAAGTTGGCGATGATACCGTCGAGCCGTTCGACCTCGCGGGCACACACCTCGGTAGACTTCTCGATCTTGTCGCGGGCCCCCGAGTTGCCGAGCTTGCGCAGCTGCCGCTGGATGAGTTGCAGGTGGATGTTGAGCGAGTTGAGGGGGTTGCCGATTTCGTGCGCCACGCCGCCAGCGAGCATGAAAATGGAGGCCAGGCGTTCGCTCTCCAGGCGCTCCTCGCTGCTGAGCTTCTCCTCGGTAATGTCGGATACGATCATGACGAAGCGCTCCCGCGCGGCCCGATCGCCCAGCGCCTCGCTCTCGAACGGCACAATGGAGACGCGCACAAAGACGTGCTCGGGGTAATGAATTTCGATTTCGCGCGAAAAGAGGCTTTCGCGCCGGCGAACGGAGTCCAGGTCGAGGTTGAGCGTGCGCGTGAGGTCGGGCGCAATTTTCCACAGACTGGCCTCGCCGACATCGGTCTCCTTCAAGCCGACCAAGCGCAACCCGGCCTGGTTGGCGTACTCGATCAGTCCCTCGCGGTCGATCACGAGGATGCCTTCGCGAATGGTATTGAAGACGGACTCCAACAGCCCGCGCTCGCGCGCCAGGCGCCGCACGAGAATGGCCAGGTTGGATTCGTCGAGGTCGTCGACGCGGCCAAGAATGCGCTCCAGGTGGGTGTTGCGGCGGGCAGGCATGGCGATGGGTCAGGCGAGGCGCGCCTGCAGTCGGGCGATCAGTTCGCGGGCGATGGTTGTCTTGGAAGCCGGACCGATTGGGTAGCGCGAGCCGTCGGCCCCCAACATGACCACCGCGTTGGCATCGGCTTCGAAACCCGAACCCGCGACGCCGACCAGATTGGCCACGATCCAATCCAAATGCTTGCGCTGGAGTTTCTCCAGGGCGTGGTGCTCCACGTTGTCGGTCTCGGCGGCAAAGCCCACGACGGTCTGCGAGGGGGTCTTGCCGGCAGCCACGGTTTTCAAAATGTCGGGCGTGCGCTCGAACTCGACGCTCAGCTGCATCTGTTCCTTTTTTTGCTTGGACTCGAATCGCTCACACGGGCGCATGTCGCAGACCGCCGCAGTCATGATCAA
This sequence comes from Opitutales bacterium, assembly GCA_050331595.1. GTDB lineage: Bacteria > Verrucomicrobiota > Verrucomicrobiia > Opitutales > JBHJGM01 > JBHJGM01. The sequence goes on along the minus strand of JBHJGQ010000024.1, from coordinate 60,054 downwards.
GAGGTCGCACCGGCCAAAGCGCGCCTGCACCGCTTCGAGCATGTCGTTGGCGGTCACGACTGGGGTGAAGTCCGTGGCTTCTGGCGGCTTCAGCGCGACGGGGCCGCTGACCAAATCGACCGACCAACCGGCAGCAAGCGCAGCCTCGGCCAGCGCATAGCCCATCTTGCCGCTGGAGGGGTTGGAGATGAAGCGCACCGGGTCGAAGTACTCGCGGGTGGGGCCGGCGGTGATGAGACACCGGATGGGACTTGCCTTCATGAATCGGACACGTTGGCGTGAGCGGCTTATGCCCGCTCCGCCGGAATCCAGCCCTAGCAAGGCCTCCGAGCCCGCGCCAACTCAAAACGCCGGGCCGGCCAAGCCCGAGAATCCGTGGATCAACCTTGGCTTCAACCTGATCTTGCCGTTTGTCCTGTTTAAACAGGCGGATGACTGGTTCGGCCTGAGTCCCGCCCACGCGCTCCTGCTGGCCCTGGCGTTTCCCGTAGGCTACTTCATTTACGACGCCCTCGCACGGCGCAAGGTCAACTGGATCTCCGTCCTCGGCGTGGTCAGCCTGCTGCTCACCGGCGGCATCGGCCTGCTGAAACTGCCGACCGCATGGGTGCCGATCAAGGAAGCTGCCGTGCCGCTGATCATTGCGCTGGTGCTGCTCATCAGCCTGGCCATCCGGCGTCCGTTGGTGCGTCCCATGGTGATGAATCGCGCGCTGATGGATGTGGAACGTGTCGAAGGCGCGCTGGAGGCCAGGGGAAATCAAACTCGACTCAATCGCCTGCTCACTCACGCCACGCTCTGGATCGTGGCCTCGTTCCTGTTTTCAGCGGTACTGAACTACGTGTTGGCCGCCTGGATCGTCACTGCCGAGTCTGGCACCGCCGAGTTCAACGACCAGATCGGTAACCTGACCCTGGTCAGCTTTGGGGTGATTGCGATCCCCAGCACGGCCATCCTGATGTTCGCCATCTGGCGCCTGGCTGTCGGCCTGCACCGCCTGACCGGCCTGCCGTACGAAGTAATTTTTCCGACCCTGGCCGAAGCCGACAAGCCAAAGGCGAAAGACGCCTAGGCGCGCATCTGCGCGTTTTCGGAGGCGCTGCGCTCGGCCTCCTCCTCCTCGGGCGATTGCGGCACGACTGGTTGCCCCTCGCGATTGCGCATGCGCACATATTCACGCTCCGCCTGGCCCGTGTAGACCTGACGTGGGCGGTGGATGCGCGCGCCGCTGTCGGCCAGTTCTTTCCAGTTGGCAATCCAGCCGGGCATGCGGCCAATCGCGAACATCACCGTGAACATATCCAGCGGCAGCCCGATTGTCTTGAGAATCAGACCCGAGTAAAAATCGACATTCGGGTACAGCTTGCGATCGATAAAGTAACTGTCGGAAAGGGCTTTTTCTTCCAGGCGCTGGGCAATGTCCATCAGCGGGTCACGCTTGGCCTGGGTTTTGAGGACGCGCTCGTAGCTGGCGCGCAGGATCTTGGCCCGAGGGTCGTAGTTCTTGTAAACGCGGTGCCCGAAGCCCATCAGCTTGGCCTCGCCACGGGTGGCCGCGTCGATGAAGCGTGAACCGTCGTCACCGTCGGCGTGAATCTGCTGAAGCATCTCGATCACGCGCATGTTTGCCCCGCCGTGCAACGGTCCCCACAGCGCGGAGATGCCTGCCGAAAGCGACGCAAAGAGGTTGGCCCCACCGCTGGCAACCATCCGCACCGTCGAGGTTGAGCAATTCTGCTCGTGGTCGGCGTGCAGCAAAAAGAACAGGTCCAGCGCCTTCGTCACGTCATCGTGCGGGTAGTACTCGTGATACGGCTCGCTGAACATCATGTGCAGGAAGTTCTGCGAGTAGCCCAGGTCCTGGCGCGGGTAGACGAAGGGCATGCCGTTTTTCATCCGGTAGGCCATCGCCGCGATGGTGCGCACCTTCGACAGCGCCACCGCCACGGCTTCGTCAAAACGCTCGAGGTCCTGGTCGCGGTCGTTGCTGGCCATGTGCGGGTAGTAGCAGCCCAGCGAGTTGAGCAGCGCCGACAGAATCGCCATCGGGTGCGACTCGGTCGGAAACCCTTCAAAGAGGTGACGCATGCCCTCGTGCACCGAGGCGTTGCGCAACACCCGTCCGGAAAACTCGCGCATCTCGCGGCGCTTGGGCAGGTTGCCGTAAATGATCAGGTGGGCGCACTCGATGAAGGTCGAGTTTTCGGCGAGCTGCTCGATGGGGTACCCGCGGTAACGCAGAATGCCTTTTTCGCCGTCGATGAAGGTGATGCCGCTCTGGCAGGAGCCGGTGTTGCCGTAGCCTTCGTCGTAGGTGATGTATCCGGTGTCCCCCCGCAGCTTGCGCAAGTCGATGGCCTTTTCCTGCTCGGTGCCGGTGATTACCGGATACTCGATCGTATGTCCACCTACTTGGATCGTCGCTGTTTCTGACATGGAAACTCTGGGTTGGGGAGAGAACGGAGAGGCCCCAGGCAGGTTGCGCTCAGGAAGGAGGCGAGCCTGCAGAAGCAACGCTGGGGAAGTTAACGCTCAGGAAGTTACGATAGATTTGCAAGCCTTTGGCCTGACTTTTTTCCGGGTGAAACTGCGTGGCAAAGCAGCGCCCGCGCTGCAACGCGCTGCAAAAGCGGTACCCGTACAGCGTCTCTCCCCAGACCAGCGTCGGGTCCTCGCAGACCACATGATAACTGTGCACGAAATAGAACTGGTCGGCGCCATTTTGAATGCCCTCCAGCGCATCGCCGGGCTCAGCGCGAAAGTGCACCGCATTCCACCCCATGTGCGGCACCTTGTAGCCGGCGTCTAAACGGAAGCGCTGCACACGCCCGGGGAAGATGCCCAGGGTCGGCGTGTCGCCCTCCTCGCTGTGCTCAAAGAGCGCCTGCAGCCCAAGGCAGATGCCAAAGAAGGGGCGATCCGCGTTAATCCAGTCCCGGATCAGAGCGTCGAAACCAGTCTGACGCAGCAACTTCATCGTGTCGACAATCGCGCCCTGCCCCGGAAAGATCAGCGCGTCGGCCTGGCCGACCTCGGCGGGTGCCCGCACCAGGCGCACCTGCCCGCCGACGTACTCCCACGCCTTGAGCACCGAGCGCAGGTTGCTCATGCCGTAGTCCAGAACGGCGAGGTCGGGTTGGTCGGAAGGCATCTTGGCAGGTTGCGCCAGCCGCGAACGGAACGCCAGCCTCAGATTTTCTCGAGCCGCGAGAGGGCGGCCAGCCAACCACCCGCGTGGGTGATCCATTCCTCGTCATTGAAGGCGAAGGGACCGTCGTTGGCCCGGGTCGGCTCAACATCATGACGAAACTGGTTTCCCACGCTGAAACCGTTTGTGATACTACCGGGGATGGTTGTCCAGGAGCCCGCATGAGCACCGTTGGGGCACTGGTAGATCATCGAGCGAGGCTCGGCCCGGCCATCTGGAATCACATCGTGAAACATGTGCGAGCCCAGATCGACCGCCTCCTGGGTCAAGCCGGCGTTCAGCCCAGTAATCCAGTACAGGTTGCCCGCCGCGACCGCCTTGAAGCGTTTGTCCCCGAACCGCTCAAAAAAGTCCAGCGCCAGCGCGGCGGTGAACCCGTAGACGGCGTTCATCCCGTGCCAGAGCCCGGCATACTCAAGCAGACCTTCCGTGCCAAACACGCCCAACGGGCAAATCAAAAACGGATTACGCTCGCAGGCCGGCAACAGAAACCCGTAGGCGAAGCGCTCCAGAGCCGTCTTCCAACGCGGCGAGTCCGGGTGCTCGGGCCAGCGTTGCAACGCCCGAAAGAGCGGAAAGAGCACATGCGCAAAAGTCTGCCCGCCATCGAAGCTCACCCCATGGTGCGTCCAGGCGTTTTCGGTAAACGCGCGGTCGTCGAAACAAAAGAAATGCCCATGCAAGCCGTCTTCGGCTTCGTCCTCGCGCACCTGTCGTTGCAGGGCACGCTCCAGCCAATCGTGGAAAATCGGTTCGTATTCAGGATCCAGATACGAAAGCTCGAACGCCGCCCACGCCATGTGGAGCAGATCGCTGGCGTTGCAGTCCGTCAGTTTGGGGCGATAGTCGGCGGGTGCACCGTGTGCGCGCGGCTCAAAGGTATCCGGTTTGAAAGCCGACGCCGTCGACGCCCACTCAAACGCCTGCCTGGCCCGGTCCAGGTACTTCGACGTACCGCCTTCAAGCAGGCGCGCTGACCGCGCAAAAACCAGGGCCGCCTTGACGACGTCGTTGCGGATCACCGTGTCTGGCTGCGCGTTGGGCTCGTGAATCAATGCGCCATCGCCAAGCCCTTTCTCCCGGGCCAGGTCCTGGTAGCCGCACAGGCAGGCCAAGCCGTTGTCGATCTGAGCCAGAAGGCGCTGGCGCTGAGACCGGCCTACATCGCCTTCAAACCGCCAGCCGCAGTTCTCCAAAATGTCCAGCATCCCCCAGAGGTAGACGCAGTGGCTGTTGGCTTCCTGTAAAAAGCTGCCGCAGTCGCGCCAGCCCGGCTTGGTCCGGCAAAAGCGCTGCCGCCGTTGCGCCTGCACGAGGGCCACGGGCTCAAAGGTCTGCTGCCAGAGGAGGTCCGAACCTGCCGGCTGCAGACCAAAGAGCGAGTGCGAAGCCTGTCCCTGAATCCGGATACTATGCTCCGAGAAGGCTTCCGCCGGAACGTCGGCGATCCACCAATGACTGCCCCAGCGCTCGCCCCAATAAACGCTGTCCAATTGAAAAAGAACCGCCTTGTCCGTGGACGAAGTGAGCGTGACCGAAGGGGATTCCTGTCGCCTGTGGTCTCGAAAAACGATCCGGGCAGAAAGCCCTTTTTCGTATCCGAGACGCGAATACAGCACATTCATCGCCCAGGCCGATATCGGCTACGCCAACAGCCCCTTGGTGCTGGGCAAGCTGCCGCTCTGGCGCGGGTCGATGCGCGTGGCAGCGTCCAGGGCGCGTGCGGTGCACTTGAAGAGCGCCTCAGCGATGTGGTGCGGCTCCGAGCCGTATTCAAGTTTCTGATGCAAGTTGGCACCCACCGTATTGGCGAAGCCCTGCCAGAACTCGCGCACCAGCCCAAGATTAAAGTCGCGAATCATCGCGTTGGGCGGATTCGGTACCTCATAGACAAAGACCGTGCGCCCGGATAAATCCAGCGCCACGCGCGCCAGGCACTCGTCCATCGGCAAGATGAAGAAGCCGTAACGCGCGATGCCTTTTTTGTCGCCCAGAGCGTCTTTGAGCGCCTGCCCGAGGACAATGCCAACGTCCTCGACCGTGTGATGATAGTCCACGTCGAGGTCGCCCCGCGCGGTCACTTTGAGGTCAAAGAGACCATGTCGGGCAAACAGCGTCATCATGTGGTCGAGAAACGGAATGCCCGTATCCACTTGCGCACTACCGGTGCCGTCGATTGACAGCTCTAGCTCGATGCGCGTTTCCGCCGTGTTGCGTTCTAACCGCGCGACGCGCTTGCCACCTGTGTCTGTCCCTGTTGCCATTGCTCCACCGCCGTTTGCAACGCGGCCATCTCCGCGTCGGTGCCGATGCTGATGCGCAGAAATGGCGCGGTCAAGGGGTTGTTCGGAAAGCGACGCACCAGGATCTTTTGCGCTCGAAGCCACTCAAAAAGCGACTCCGCGACGTTGGTGCCCGTGTCGCCGTTGGTCGAGCGCGGCTCAGTGAAGACAAAGTTTGCCTGAGAGGGACAGGTGAACCAGCCCTGAGAATCCAGCCACTTCAGGAACGCTTCGCGCGACGCGACCACGCGCGCGATTTGCCGTGCGGTGTAGTCCGCATCTGCCAATGCCGCCAGGGCACCCGCTTGCGCCAGGCGGTCGAGGTTGTAGCTGTCGCGCACCTTGTCGGCGGCTTCGATCACTTGTGAATGCGCCAGCAGGTAGCCCACACGAAGACCCGCAAGCGAATGCGATTTTGAGAATGTGCGCGCCACCGCCAGATTCGGAAAGCGCCCCAGCAACTCGGCGGCGGACTGCCGTGCGTAGGCCACGTAGGCTTCGTCGACCACCAGCAACCCATCGAAACGCTCGGCCAGCAGCGCGATCTCGTCGTTGGTGAATGCGACTCCGGTGGGGGCGTTTGGAGAGGTCAGGAAAAAAATCCTGGCACCGCAACGAACGATCGCGTCGATATCCAGGCGCATGGATCGGTCAAACGGCAGCTCGACTATCGGGCAGTTCTGTATCCCGGCCAAAACCGGGTAGAGCGAATAGCTCGGCACCATATAGCCGACGGGTCGGTCGGCATCGCAGTAGGCGCGTATCAGCAAATTCAATACGTCATCGGAGCCGTTGCCTGCCAGCACATTTACCGGAAGCAGCCCGTGGCTTTTCGCAAGTGCCTCCCGCAGCTCTACTGCGCGCGGATCGGGGTACAATCGCAGCGGATTCCCGCCATCGCCGAGCGCTTTTGCGACGGCCGCCTCAACCATCGGGCTTGGCGGATACGGGCACTCGTTGGTATTGAGCTTGATCCAGCCTGGCTCCTGAGGCTGCTCCCCGGGCACGTAGGCATGCAGGTCCGCGACATACGCGAGCGGCGCGGGCGGCGCGGGCGGCTGCTTTGGGCCGGTGGGCATAGGGTTAAGATGCCACGGCTTCAGCGCTTTTCCAGACGCAATTCCAGCGAGCGGCCATGCGCGTCGAGTTGCTCGATTTCGGCAAAGGCCCGCACGATTGGGGCCGCCGCCTCCAGCGCTTTTTTCGGGTACTCGATCACGCTCGTGCGCCGCATGAAGTCCGTCAGCTGCAAACCGCTGAGGAAACGCCCGGTGCGTCCGGTGGGCAGGGTATGACTCGGCCCGGCGGTGAAATCACCAAGCACGGTCGGCGAGCCCTCGCCCACGAGAATCGAGCCAGCCGTCGTGATTGCCTTCACCAGGGTCTTGGACGAGGCGGGGCTCACGTGCAGTTCCAGGTGCTCGGGCGCAACGAAGTTGGCCACTTCCGCCGCCTGCTGGACGCTGCCCACCCGCACGGTGGTGTATCCATTTTCCAGGACAGTGCGAATCTTCGCCGCGTGCCGCAGACTGCTCAGTTGCGTCTCCAGCGCGCGGTCAACCTTTGCCAGGAAGGCCTTCCCGGTAGCAACCAGGAACACTTTCTCCTTGCCGGTGCCATGCTCGGCCTGGGCCAGCAGATCCGCAGCCACCCATTCGGCCCGCGCCGAACCATCCGCAATCACCATGACCTCGCTGGGACCGGGCAGCAGGTCGACGCCGACGGTGCCGAAGAGCTGGCGTTTGGCCTCGATGGAATGTGCCGCACCCGGACCGAAGAGCTTGTCCACCGGCGCGACCGTCTTCGTGCCGTAGGCCATCGCCGCCAACGCCTGGACACCGCCCATACGGTACACTTCGCGGGCACCACACATCCAGAGGGCAGCCATCAGGCCGTCGCTGATTTGCCCATTGGGACCCGGCGGCGTCGCCACGGCAATCTCCGCGCAGCCGGCCAGCTTGGCCAGCGTGACCGTCATCACCACCGTCGAAACCAGGGGCACTTGCCCGCCGGGGATGTAGAGGCCCACACGCCGGAGGGGATAAAAACGCTCGCCCACCCGGCCACCTTGCGGGTTGCGCCCGCTCCAATCGCGCGGACGTGTCTTGAGATGAAAATCGCGCACACAGCGCATGGACTCCCGCACGGCTCGGCGCAGCGCCGGGCTGACCCGCTGACTGGCCGCCTGCAACTCATTTGCGGAAACAGTCAGCTGCCGTGCCGTTAGCTTCACCCCGTCAAAGCGCTCCGTGTAACGCAAGACGGCGCGGTCGCCTTCCTGGCGCACGGCCTCCAGCACCGGCGTAACCTGCGCGGCAATCGCTCCGGTGCCGGTCTGCTGGTTGCACGCCGCCTCAAGCTTTGCCCAAAAACGTGCGTCTTTGATATCCAGCACAATCATTCCCACTCAATGGTACTGGGCGGCTTGGAGCTGATGTCGAGCACCACTCGATTGACCCCCTGGACCTCATTGATGATGCGGCTGGCGACATGGCCCAGCAGCTCGTGCGGCGCGTGCACCCAGTCCGCCGTCATCGCGTCGCTGCTCTCAACAATACGCAGAGCTATCACATTTTCGTAGGTTCGCTCATCGCCCATTACGCCAACCGTCTTCACCGGCAGAAAGACACAGAAGGCCTGCCACACCTTGCGATACCAGCCCGAGCGCTTCATCTCCTCCAGCAAAATGGCGTCGGCCTCGCGCAGCACTTTGAGGTGACGCTCGCGAATCTCGCCAATCACGCGCACGCCCAGACCCGGTCCCGGAAAGGGATGGCGCCAGACCATCTCTTCGGTCAGCCCCAACTCCAGGCCCAGTTTGCGCACTTCATCCTTGAAGAGCTGGCGCAGCGGTTCGACCAGCTTCAGCTTCATGCGCCGTGGCAGCCCGCCCACGTTGTGATGACTCTTGATCAATGACGATGGATTCCCATCAATTGGCACACTTTCAATGACATCTGGATAAAGCGTTCCCTGAGCCAAAAAGCGTGCGTCGCCAACGGATTTCACCGCGTCCTCGAAGACATCGATAAAGACCTTGCCGATGACTTTGCGCTTGCGCTCGGGATCGGTGACACCCTTCAGCGCGCTGAGAAAGCGGCGTCCCGCACGGGCAACCTTAAGGTTGATCTTAAAGTGATTGCGGAAAACTTCCTCCACACGCTGGCGCTCGTTTTTGCGCAGCAGTCCGTTGTCCACGAACACGCAGGTCAACTGCTTGCCGATAGCACGGTGCAGCAAGGCGGCGGCAACGGACGAATCCACGCCGCCGGACAGGCCCAGGATCACGCGCTCGTCGCCGACGGTCTCGCGAATCTGCGCCACGGCCTGCTCCACGAAGTTTTCCATCTTCCAGTCACCCTTGCAGCCGCACTGGCCGTACAGGAAATTGCGCAAGATCGTCATCCCGTGCTGCGTGTGCGCCACCTCTGGGTGAAACTGCATGCCGAAAAATCGTCGCTTGGGATCTTCGATGAGCGCGTAGGCCGAGTTCTCGGTGCGCGCGACCGCCTCAAAGCCCGCGGGCAACGACTTGATCCGGTCGCCATGCGAGTTCCAGACTTTCAGCGGGCTTTGCAGACCTTTGAGCAGCGCGCCCTTCTTGCGAAAAGTGAGCGTGCCCAGGCCGTACTCGCGTTCACGGGCCTTTTCGACGGTGCCGCCCAGCAGGTGCGCCAGCAATTGTTCGCCATAGCAGATGCCCAGCACCGGTAGGCCCAGTTCGAAGATGTTCGGGTCGGGCTTGGGCGCTTTCGGGCCCAAGACGCTGGACGGTCCACCCGAAAGAATGATGCCCCCGACATCCTCCGCCTGGAGTTGCGCCGCGGTGACCGAAAACGGAAAAATCTTCGAGTAAACCTGGCATTCGCGCACGCGCCGGGCGATGACCTGCGTGTACTGCGAGCCGAAATCCAGGACTGCGATGCTCTTGGACATCGGTCTCTTAGAAGCGCAGGCTGGAGTTGGGGAAGGTGCAGCGCGGACAGGGTTTTTCGCCCCTAGTTTCCGCCGCGGAATAGACGTGACCGCAACTGACACAGTGGTAAGCCGACTGCCGGCGGCCCACCTGATACACACGGCGGTCGCGCCGTTCGTAGTAAATCCACATCCCAAGGATCAGCCCAACGCCCAGCGCCACGTAGAGGAAAAACAGGAAATCGAAACTCACGGATCGTTCGTTGTCAGGCGGTCGAAGAGAAAAGACGCGTGCGCCCGCTCAGGCCCAACGCGTCTTGAAAAAGCAAAGTTGCTCGTGCGCGTTTACGGTCAATCCTGCTTGGGCTTTTCTTCGTTGTTTTCAGCGGAGTCGGAGGCGGAAGCCTCGGTGGACGACGGCGCATCGGCCGGTTCAGCAGCAGGCGCATCGGGCGCAGCCTCCGTGGCAGTGGCAGTCGCAGTTGCGGTTTCCGCTTCGGCCTTGCTGGCGTCGTCCGGCTTGGCAGCCGCCTTTTTGCGCCCCTTCGAGCGTTTGGGCTTGGCGTAGCCTTCGTCCGAGCCGTCGATCAGCTCAATGAGGGCAAGGTTGGCAGCGTCGCCCACGCGCGGAACCAGCTTGTAAATCCGCGTATAACCGCCGGGGCGGTCGGCAAATTCCGACGCGCGTTCGTTGAAGAGCTGAAAGACCGCTTCTTTGTCGCGCACGCGGGAAATAGCCATGCGCAGGTAATGCACCTTCTTCGCAGGATCGGAGGCCTTGTCCGCCTTGACCGCCAGCGTGATGATTTTCTCGGCAAAGGGGCGCAGCGCACGCGCCTTGGCCAGCGTCGTTTGGATGCGCCCATGCCGGAACAGGGCCGCGGCCAAGTTTGCCATCAAAGCGGCGCGGTGCTCTTTCTTGACGCCCAGTGTGTGTCGGTGTTTGCGGTGGCGCATGGTCGGTCAGCGAAACGAGGTTGAAACGGAGGCGGGTCAGGCCTCGACAGGCTTTTCCAAAAGGCGTTCGTCCAGCTTCATCCCCAGCGACAGGCCCAACTGCTCGAGCTTGGCCTTGATTTCGTTGAGGGACTTCTTGCCGAAGTTGCGATACTTGAGCATCTCTTGCTCGCTCTTCATGGCAAGTTCGCCAACGGTGGTGATGTTGGCGTTGTTGAGGCAGTTGGCCGCGCGGACCGAAAGCTCGATTTCGTTGACGCTCATATTCAGCAGCTTGCGCAGGCGGTTCTGCTCTTCGCTGATTTCGCGGCCTTCGCTCTCGAATTCCACCTCCTCGTGAGACACCTGATCGAAGACGTCGAGGTGGTGGCGCAGGATGGCGGCGGCTTCCTTGACGGCGTCCTCCGGATTGATTCGCCCGTCCGTCCAGACATCCAGCAGCAGCTTGTCGTAGTCGGTCATTTGCCCGACGCGGGTCTGGTCGACAGCGTAACGCACCAGCTTGACCGGGCTGAAGAGCGAATCGATCGGAATGACACCGATGGGTTGCTCCTCCTGCTTGTTGTCATCGGCGGGCACGTAACCGCGCCCCACTTTGATTTCCAACTCGGCAAAGAAGCGGCGCTTCCCGTCGAGGGTGCAAATGACCTGATCGCGGTTGAGAACCTCGACTTGAGAATCCTGCTGAATGTCACCCGCGGTCACGGGGCCATCCTTTTCCACGTCGATGACGAGGTTGATCGGGTCGCGGCTGTGCGACACCAGCAACACCTTTTTCAGATTGAGAACGATGTCGGTCACGTCCTCGACGAGGCCGGGAATGCTCTGAAATTCGTGCTGAACGCCGTCGATCTTCACCGAACTGATGGCTGCCCCTTCGATTGAAGTCAGCAGCACCCGGCGCAGCGCGTTGCCCAGCGTGTGCCCGTAGCCGGTTTCAAACGGCTCGGCCACAAACTGCGCGTACGTGTCTGTCGCGGTGTCCTCGACTTTGGCCAGACGCCGCGGCAGTTCGAATTTTCCGAGACGTTTCGACATGGGTTTACGGGTGGTAAGGGGTGCGGGTTCGGCGTCCAACGTTGCGGTTTCCATGGTGGCAGCAGTGCGGTCCCGGACCGGCTCCGAGTCGCGGGGCGGGCCGGGTGCAAAAGTGGTGTGGGCGAAAGGGGTGAAGCGTACCATCTAGCGGGAGTAAAACTCCACGATAAGCTGTTCGTTGATGTCCTGCTCCATCTCGTCGCGAGTGGGCAGGCGGTTGACGGTGCCGCGCAGCGACTCTTCGACCATGGTGAGCCAGGCCGGAACCGCGCGCATCTGCGTTTCTTCCAGGCAGCGCGTGGCAAGCTGTCGCGAGGAGGTGCGGTCGCGCACTTCGATTTCGTCGCCGGGCTGGGCGTCGTAGCTGGGAATGTCCACCTTGTGGCCGTTGACTTTGATGTGGCCGTGGCAGACGAACTGACGCGCCGCCTGGCGTGAGCGGGCCAGGCCCAGGCGATAAATGACGTTGTCCAGGCGCGCTTCCAACAGCTGCATGAAAATCTCGCCCGTCACCCCACGCTGATTCTTCGCGCGGGCAAAGGTGAGGCGAAACTGCTTTTCGGTCAGCCCGAACATCAAGCGAAGCTTTTGCTTTTCGTTGAGGCCGATCGCGTAGTCGGACACGCGGCGGCGCAGGCGCGCGCCATGGATGCCTGGGAGGTAATTCTTGCGCTCAAACGCCTTTGTCGGCGCGAACAACGCCTGGCCAAAGCGTCGGTTGATACGGGTCGTGGGTCCGGTGTAGCGTGCCATGGATTCGCGGAAAGCTTGGGTGAATTAGACGCGGCGACGCTTGGGCGGGCGGCAGCCGTTGTGGGGGACGGGGGTGACGTCACGGATCGCGGAGACAACGAAGCCCAGGCTCTGCAGCGCGCGCACCGCCGAGTCGCGGCCCATGCCGGGACCTTTCACGCGCACCTCGACCTCGCGCATGCCGTGCGACATGGCGACTTTGCCAGCGTCCTGGGTGACGACCTGGGCGGCGTAGGCGGTCGACTTGCGCGAGCCGCGGAAATTGCACTTACCTGAGCTGGACCAGGAAATGATGTTTCCGTTGGCGTCGGCGAAACTGACCTTGGTGTTGTTGAAGGTGGCCAAGATGTTGCAGATGCCCGTGGTGACGTTCTTGCTACCCTTGGCCTTGCGGATCTTCAGCTCACCCAGGTTGTCGGAAAGCAGGTCGGCGGCAGTCGGCTGTCCCGACTTCTCTTCCTTGCCGTCGGTCTTCGAATCGCCCTCGGCCTTGGCTTCTCCGTCCTTCGCCTTGGCACCTTCGGCCTCTTTGGTTTTTGCCGGTTCGGCGTCCTTGGGCTTCGCTGCTTGCGCAGCAGCCGGGGTGGCCGCTTTGGACTCCTCAACGGGAGTGGCGACCTTAGGCTCCTCGGGCGCGGTCTCGGGCTTGGCTTCGGGAGCCGGCTTGTTCTCGTCTTCGCTCATTCTTGGGAAAAGATAAAGGTTGCCTAGCTCTTGCGGGCGACACCGACCGTCTTGCGACCGCCCTTGCGGGTGCGGGCATTGGTGGAGGTACGCTGACCACGGACCGGTAGTCCGCGCTGGTGACGCAGTCCACGGTAACAACGTATGGCCTGCAGACGCTTCAAATTACCGGTCACATCGCGGCGCAGGTCACCCTCGATCAGATAACCTTTCTCGGAGATGTAATGGGTGATGCGGGTGAGCTGCTCCTCGTTGAGTTCGCGCGCGCGCATGTGCGGGTCAAGTCCCGCACCTTCAACGACTTCCATAGCGCGGGTCGGACCGATCCCGTAGATGTAGCGCAGGCTGTAAGCGAGCGGCTTGTGGTCAGGAATATCAACTCCCAGGAGACGCGGCATGGTTCGAAATGATAGCGGTGCTTGGAATGCAGGCTGCTGCACCTGCGGAAAGAGAAAAAACGGGAGGTTTAAAGCGATTCTTCCGGCGTTGTCAAGACCTCAAATCCGTCGGCGGTCACTAAAACCGAATGCTCGAAATGGGCGGAGTTGGAGCCGTCGATGGTGAGCGCAGTCCAGCCGTCGTCGGCCACGCGAGACTCGCCGTTGCCGGCACTCACCATGGGTTCGATGGCCAGGACCATGCCTTCGCGCAGCTTCTTGCCGTCGCCGATTCGACCGTAGTTGGGGATTTGCGGCTCCTCGTGCATGCTGCGCCCCACCCCGTGGCCCACGAATTCGCGCACCACGTTGAAGCCGTTGCGCTCGATGTGCTGCTGGATGGCGTGGGAAATATGGCCGACACGGTTGCCAGGCTTGGCTTGCGCAATGCCCTGATGCAGCGCGTCGCGGCTGACGTCCAGTAGTTGCTGGGCTTGTTCGTTGACGTGGCCCACGGCATAGGTGCAGGCGTTGTCGCCAATCCAGCCATCGTGGAGAATACAAACGTCCAGCGTGACCAGGTCGCCGTCGCGCAGGGTGCGCTTCATCGACGGGATGCCGTGAACGATCTCCTCGTTGACTGAAATACAGGTGTGCCCCGGAAACGGGCGGCGCGAACCGACCCCGTAATTGAAGCACGCACTGCGCGCGCCGTAGCTCTCCATCATGTCGCGCGCAAGCGCGTCGAGATCGTAGGTGGTGATGCCGGGCTCCAGCCGCTGCGCCAGGCGGTGCAGCACGGTGGCCGCGATCCGGCACGCCTGCCGCATCTGCACAATCTCCGCCTCTGTCTTGATCGGTATCATTCCATCACCCGGCGCAAAGGGGACCCGTACGCTTGCGCAACAGCCCCCGTGCGGTCGGCCAGCCAGCTCATTGGCCAACCCCGAAGACAATTTTGGCCAGCCAGGAAATCATACCGACTGAAAACAATGCCAACAGCCCGGCCCAGAGTTTGCCCAGGCCCAGGTCGCGAATCTCCCCGGCGTCGACCATTTGCCGACGTTTCGAGGTGCCGCGACCACGGATGCGTCCCTTTTTGAGGAAGCCGTCGTAGTGCCGCTGCAGGAGGAAGGTCTCGATTTGACGCATCGTGTCGAGCGTGACCCCAACGGCGATCAGTGTCCCCGTGCCGCCAAAGAAAATGGAGACCGTAAACGGGATGTTGTTCGCGTAACTGATGAGGTACGGAATCGCCCAGACCAAGGTCAGGAAGATGGCGCCAAAGGCCGTCAGACGAGTCATCACGTGGTCCAGGTAACGCGAGGTGGGCTCACCCGGTCGCACGCCTGGCACATAGCCACCGTTCTTTTTCAGATCGTCGGCGATCTGGATCGGCTTGAACATGATCGAGACCCAGAAGTAGCTGAAGCCGAGGATCAGGACGGCCGAAAAGATGAAGTAAAACGTGCTGCCCTGCCGCATGAAATCGGCCCAGTCGGTCAGGAAGTTCAACGCCGGCGTGGCCGAAGCCAGCTGCGTGAATATCGCCTGCGGGAAGAGCAGAATTGCGCTGGCAAAGATGATCGGCATGACGCCGGCGTAATTCACGCGCAGCGGCAGGAACGAGCTTTGCCCTCCGTAGACCTTGCGGCCCACCACGCGCCGGGCGTACTGTACCGGGATCTTCCGCATCCCCTGCGTCACCCAGACGATCGCCACGATCACGAGCACGAAGATGATGAAGAGCAGGAAGATTTCCGGAATCGTCAGCCCGAGGTCGCTGGTGTCGGTGTCCGGCAACGTGGCCAGGCGGTACATCGTCGAGGCCGCGTTCGGCAGGTCGGCCAAGATCCCAATCGTGATCAACAGCGAGATGCCGTTACCGATTCCCTTCATCGAGATCTGCTCGCCGATCCACATCAGCAGCACCACGCCGGCCGTCATGAAGATGACCGACATGATGACAAAGAGCACCGGGCTGACCACGAGCAGGTTGGCGTAGTCGCCGTCGCCAAAGAGCGTGGCCGGCGAGCGCACCAGCCCCAACGACAGCAGCAGCGACTGTATCAGGCCGATGCCGATGGTCAGGTAGCGCGTGTACTGCGTGATCTTTTGCCGACCGATTTCACCTTCCTGCTGCAGGCGCGCCAATGATGGCACCACCGCCCCCAACAGCTGCAGGATGATCGAGGCGCTGATGTAAGGCATGATGCCCAGCGCAAAAATCGCTCCCTGGCGCAGCGCCCCGCCGGTGAACATGTTGAAGAGCCCAACCAGGTCCGCCGATTGCGAGGCCGAACGCGCCGCGAACACCGTCTGCAAGACCTCCGTGTTCAGGCCAGGCAACGGGATGCTCGCCCCGACGCGCGCCACAAAAATCATCCCCAGCGTGAAAAGGATGCGCTGGCGCAGTTCGGGGATTTTGAAACAGTTGAGAAAAGCCGAGAGCATTGCAGACAGACCGGGACGATATCAGCGTGGGCGCGAGCGAAAAACGCTGGACGGCTCAAGCACTCGCGTCGGACGGGGTTTCATCCGGAGTCGACGGAGCCTCCGCGGCTTTTTCCTGCGCCGGAGCCAGACCGGTCTCGGTAACACTGCCGCCCGCTTGTTCGATTTTCGACTTCGCGCTGGCCGAGCAACGCTCGACGGTAACCTTGAAGGCGCGGCTGACGTCACCGGTGGCCAGGATTTTGATCAGCTTGGCGTTGCGGCGAATGAGCCCGGCGGCAACGAGGGACTCACGATCGACGATGTCCCCGGTAACCGCTTCCAGGTCACCCACGTTCACCACGGCGAAGGTCTTGTGAAAGTTCGCGTGATTGAAGCCTCGCTGCGGCAGTTTGCGGTACAGGGGCATCTGGCCGCCTTCGAACATCGGACGAATGCCCTTGCCCGAACGCGACTTCTGGCCCTTGTGGCCCTTGCCGCAGGTCTTGCCGTTGCCCGTGCCCACGCCGCTGCCCAAGCGCTTGGTGCGGTGGATGGCGCCAGGAGTGTTTTCAAGTTCGTGCAGTTTCATCGTACAAAGCGGTCGAGGGTGTGTGGTCGACAAGAATCCGTTCAGGAAGCCGAAGGGCTGGTTTCCTCGGTGGCTTCGGCATTCTCGGAGATGGTGGCCGGTACGGCTTCGACTCCGGGCGGGGTGGCATCGCCCTGCTGGTGCAACAGGGAACTCACGTCCTCGGAAAGACGCAATTGCTGCAGGCCCTTGATGGTGGCGTTGACCACCGCCAGCGGATTGTTCGAGCCCAGCGACTTGGAAAGAACGTCCTTGATCCCGGCAAGCTCGAGCACCGCGCGTACGCCGCCGCCGGCGATGACGCCAGTACCCGGCGCGGCGGGACGCAGCAGCACCTGGCCGCCATCGTGCTCACCCAAAACCGTGTGGGGAATGGTGGTACCCTTGAGCTTCACCTTACACAAATCCTTCTGTGCGCGCTCGGTGCCCTTGCGAATGGCTTCGGGCACCTCCTTGGCCTTGCCGTAGCCAAAACCGATCTCGCCTTTCTGATTTCCGACCACCACGAGCGCCGCGAAACTGAAGCGGCGGCCACCTTTGACCACCTTGGCGCAGCGGTTGATGTGCACCACCTTTTCCTCGTATTCCTTGGGTTCGGGGGGAGGCTGGTTGCGGTCGTTACGACCGCCGCGGCCGCGATTGTGTGAAGGATTTCTCATAATAGACACAAAGTGTGTACGGGGTCAGCCAGAGGTGGGACTAGAACTTCAGCCCGCCCTCGCGTGCGGCATCCGCGAAAGCCTTGACGGTGCCATGGTAACGGCGCCCGGCCCGGTCAAAGACGACCGATTCGACGCCGGCGTTTTTGGCCCGTTCGGCGACGATCTTGCCCAGTTCGGACGCACCGGCGACGTTGGGCTTCAACGAGCGCTCGCGCAGGTCCTTGTCGTTGGTCGATGCGCTGACCAGGGTGCGACCCTCGCGGTCGTTGACCGCCTGCGCGTGGATGTGCTGGTTGGAAAAGCGCACCACCAGGCGAGGCCGGGCCTGTGTGCCGGTGACTTTGCCGCGGATGCGCCAGCGGCGGTTCTGCGCGAGTCGGCGCTTGGTGGAGAGTTTCATGGCGTAATCGGAAAACTGTAGCGGAAATTTGAATACGGTCAGGAGGTCTTCTTGCCTTCCTTACGGCGGACGAAATCACCCAGGATGCGCACGCCCTTACCTTTGTAGGGCTCGACTGGGTAGAAGCTTTTGATGTCGGCGGCAACCTGTCCGACCATCTGCTTGTCGGGACCCTCGACTTTGATCTTGGTGTTCTCGGTGATGGTGATGGTGATGCCCTCGGGCACGTTGTAGAGCACCGGGTGCGCGTAGCCCAAGGCCAGGTCCAACACCTTGCCCTTGAGCGTTGCTTTGAAGCCGACCCCCTCGATCGCGAGGTTCTTGCTGTAGCCCGAGACCACACCGCTCACCATGTTGTCGATGATGGAACGAGCCGTGCCGTACATTGCGCGGGAGTGGCGGGAGTTGCCGTTGGGCTTCACCTTCACTGTGCCTTCGTCGATCTCGATGGACACGGCGCGGTCGAACTCGCGCGAGAGTTTTCCCTTGGGCCCTTCGACCTGCACCGTGTTGTCCACGATGTTGATCTTGACCTTCTCGGGTATGGCGACGGGGAGCTTTCCAATGCGGCTCATGACTCTTGGGCGTTAAGTATGTAGGTCTGGACGGCGGGCCGGCGGGCTTACCAAATGTTGCAGAGAATTTCGCCGCCCACCTTCTGGCGGCGCGCTTCACGGTCGTTGAGCAGACCGCGTGAGGTCGTCAGAATCGACGTGCCGAGGCCGCCGAGCACGCGCGGAATTTCGCGGTAACCGTAGTACAGGCGGCGACCCGGCTTGCTGTAGCGCTGGATGCCGGTGATGGCGGCGTTGTTGTTCACGTACTTCAGGCGCACCTCCAGCTGCTTGCCGTCATTGATGCGGGCAAAGTCCTCGATATAGCCCTCCTCTTTCAGAATGCGGGCGATGCTCTCGCGAATCTTCGAGTACTGCACCGCACACGTCTCCTTGTTGGCGCTGCTGGCGTTGCGCAGCACGGGCAGGAAATCGCCGATTGTGTCGTGAATGGCCATAAACAGGTCGAGTGAGGAAATTCGATAAAAGACGGGAGGTGCTTACCAGGAGGACTTGGTGACGCCGGGGATCATCCCCTGCGAGGCGAGTTCGCGGAAAACGATACGCGACACGCCGTACTTGCGGATGTGCGCGCGGGGACGGCCGGTGATGGAGCAGCGATTGCGCAGGCGGCAGGGCGCGGAGTTGCGCGGCAGCAGGGCCAGTTCACGCTGCGCCTGGAAGAACGCTTCGTCCTCAGTTTTCGGGTCGGCGATGGTGCGCTTCAATTCGGCGCGACGGGCGGCGTACTTCGACACCAGCCGGCGGCGTTTTTCATTACGGGCAACTGCGCTTTTCTTAGCCATGGTCTGTCAAAAATTTTGAAGTGAAAGCAATGAAATCAGGCGGTGACGGCTTCCTGCTTTTGAGCGGCTCGGGCGGCGGCCTCTTCGGCTTCCTTTTCCTTGGCGGTCTTGCGGAAGGGCATCCCCAACAGGCGGAGCAAATCGCGGGCTTCGTCGTCGTCGGCGGCGGAGGTCACCAGGGTGATGTCCATGCCGATGGAGCGCTTGTTGTTGTCGACGTTGATCTCGGGAAAGATGGTGTGGTCGGTGATGCCGAGGGTGTAGTTGCCCTGGCCGTCGCACTTGGTCGGCACGCCCTGAAAGTCGCGGATGGCCGGCAGCGCCACCGCCAGCAGGCGCAGCAGAAAATCGTACATGCGGGCACCACGCAGGGTCACCTTCACGCCCAGGGGCATGCCCTCGCGGACCTTGAAGTTCGAGATGCTCTTGCGCGCCTTGGTGATGACCGGCTGCTGCCCGGCGATGAGCCCAACCTCTTTGACGACCTCGGCGATCCAGCTCTTGTCGGCGTCCGCGCGCAAGGCCGTGTTGATGATGACCTTTTCGACGGCGGGCACCTGATGCGGGTTGGTGTACCCGCGCTTTTTCTTCAGCTCGGGAATCACCTCAGACTGGTAAAAGGTACGCAAAAACGGCGGGCTCGGCGGGCTTGCCGGCGCGGCGGATTCTTCTTTGGGAGTGGCGTCTTTCTTGGCCATGGCGTCGAAATGCGGTGGGTAGGTGTGAATCGGTTGCGTGCGGTCAGCCGGCGCGACGGGCCTGACGCGCTTCGTAGGCGTCGACCTTCATGACGTTGCTGCGGTGGATGGGACCTTCGCGCTCCTGGATGCCGCCGGGGTCATCCTGACCCTTGGGCTTGGTGTGGCGCTTCATCATGCGCACGCCTTCGATGACGACGCGGTCCTGCGTCGGGCGCACCTCGAGGACCTTGCCGCGGCTGCCCTTGGCGGCGCCGGCGATGACGACGACCTCGTCGCCTCTCTTGAGCTTCTGTTTCATCGGTTGATTGGCAAAAAGTTGGTTCGTCTCGGTCGCCTAGAGGACCTCGGGCGCAAGCGAGATGATCTTCATGAAGCGCTTCGAGCGCAGCTCGCGGGCCACCGGGCCGAAGATGCGGGTACCACGTGGGTTCATGTTCCCGTCGAGAATGACCACGGCGTTGCTGTCAAAGCGCAGGTAGCTGCCGTCCGAGCGGCGAATCGGGTGTTTGGTGCGCACGACCACGGCCTTGGCCACCGTGCCTTTTTTGACGGCGGCTTCCGGCGTGCTGGACTTGACCGTGACCACGATGATGTCGCCCACCGAAGCCGTGTCCTTGGCCTGGCCAAGACGACGGATCATCATGACCTCTTTCGCTCCGGTGTTGTCGGCGACGTTCAAGCGGCTCTGCATCTGGACCATGAGGAAATCTCCTAAAAAAATCTATGGGTAGCGAAAATGTGGATACGCTCTGGAAGCTAGCCGCCGATGACCGGCGCGGCTTCCGTTACGCGCACGACGCGCCAACGCTTGAGCTTGGAGAGCGGGCGCGTTTCCATGATCTCAACGCGGTCGCCCAGCTTGCACTCGTTCTTTTCGTCGTGAGCGTGGACCACCGTCTTGCGCTTGACCTCCTTGCCGTAGAGCGGGTGAGCCACCTTGTACTGGAAGGTCACCTTGATGGTCTTGTCGCCGCTGCGGCTGGTTACGGTTCCCTGAAGGAACTTGCGGCGGTTGCGGGGAGTGGCTTCGGCCTGGCTCATGGCTGGAAACTGTTTTTTCGGTTGAGTCTAAGTGGAGGGGCTGCGCTCAGGCCGCCGGGGTGTCCGTGCGTTTCTTTTCGGCCAGCAGTGTTTGCATGCGGGCGATGTCGCGGCGCAATTCGCGAAAGGCGCTGGGGCGCTCGATCTGGTCGCTTTGCTTGCGCATGCGCAGCTTCACCAACTCCTCGCGGGTGTCGCGAAGCTGCTTGGCCAGTTCCTCGGGGGTCAACTGACGCAGGTCTTTCAACTTTTGGTTCGGCATGGCGCGAGATCGAAGGAGTGAAATGAAATGGATCGATAGGTTCAGTACTGCTCGCGCTCTTCGCGGCTGACGAAGCGCGTGCGGAAAGGTAGCTTGGCATCGGCGCGGCGCATGGCCTCGCGCGCGGCGGTGGCGGAGACACCGGCCACCTCAAAGAGCATCGTGCCGGGCTTGACCACGGCGCACCAAAACTCGACGCCGCCCTTGCCCTTACCCATGCGGGTTTCCGCCGGTTTCTTGGTCACGGGCTTGTGCGGGAAGACGCGTAGCCAGACTTTGCCGCGGCGCTTCAGGTAGCGGTTGATGGCCACACGGGCGGCTTCGATTTGGGAGGCGGTCATGCGCGAGCGCTCCAGCGATTGCATGCCGAACTCGCCAAAGGAGACCTCGGTGCCGCCCTTGGCTTTGCCGCGAATGCGGCCCTTGTGCACCTTGCGGTACTTGGTCTTGGAGGGAAGAAGGTTGGCCATGGTCGGTGGTCGTTAAAGCTATGAATTCTGCGGGCGGGTGTCGTTAGAGCACGTCATCATCCTTGACGCACATCCAGCACTTCACGCCGATGACGCCGTAGACGGTGCGGGCCTCGGCGAAGCCGTAGTCGATGTTTTCGCGCAGGGTGTGCAGGGGTGTGCGGCCGCGTGCCTGCAATTCGGTGCGGGCAATGTCGGCACCGCCCAGGCGACCGGACACCTGCACGCGAACGCCCTCGGCGCCCATGCTCATGCAGGTTTCGACGGCCTTCTTCATCGCGCGGCGGAAGGAGATGCGGCGCTCGAGTTGCAGCGCAACGTTTTGCGCGACCAGGGCGGCTACCAAATCGGGTTTTTTGACCTCCTGAATGTCCAGCAGGATTTCGCGCTTGGTCAGCTTTTGCAGGTCTTCCTTGATCTTTTCCAGTTCGGCACCCTTGCGTCCGATCACGATCCCGGGGCGGGCGGTGAAGACCTTAACGCGCACGCGCTGACCCGAGCGCTCGATAAAGATGCGCGGCACCGAAGCGTAGCGCAGGCGCTCCGTCAAAAAGGAGCGGATGCGGTGGTCCTCCTTCAGATAATCGGGAAAGCTGCGCTTGTCGGCGTACCAGCGCGAGTTCCAGTCGCGGCGGACCGCCAGGCGAAGACCGATCGGATTGACTTTCTGTCCCATGATTGTGCGAAATTTTCCGGGTTAAGCTTCGGCGGCCTTGTCGACCTCGTCGGTCAACACGATGCGGATGTGGCTGGTGCGCTTCTTGTAAGGGTGGGCCGAGCCGCGAGCCACCGGGCGGAAACGGCGGAAGGCCGGGCCCGATTCGACGATGGCCGATTTGATGATCAACGCGTCGCCGGCCAGGTTGTGGTTGTTCTCGGCGTTGGCGATGGCGCTCTGCAACGTTTTGTGCAGCAGGCGCGCGGACTTGCGCGGAATGAAGCGCAGCAATTCGAGGGCCTCGCCAGCGGGGCGACCCTGGATTTCGCGGGCCACGTCGCGCACTTTCATGGGCGACATGCGGACAAATCGGGTGAGGGCTCTTACTTCCATGGCGAGATGGTCAAAAATTGGATTCGATTCGGGCAAAACTTAGCGGTTGATGCGCGGTAGGACCTGGTCGCCGACGGCGGGGATAAAGCCCGCTTGGGAGCTCGAGGTAATCAGTCCGGCGGCTTCGTTCAGGCTGGTCTGCACCAAAACCAGACTGGAAACGATGGCTTCGCCGCGGCGCACGTCGCAGACCATGCCGTTGGTGAAACCCGTCGAGAGCCCCGCAGCCACCCGCACCACGTAAACACCTGTGCGCGGACCCTCGGCCACGTCGGTCACCACCCCCGCGAAAGCCGGACGCCGCGAGCGTTCGGTCCAGACCGGGTTTGCCGCCGAAAGACCGGTACTCGTCAGCGCGAGCAGCACGGAAAGGGCGATGGTGACCAAAGAGCGCATGGAATTGGAAAGTGTTGGGTGATGCGTGGTTAAAACAGGCAGCTACTTCTTGGTGTGCGGCTGGTGTCCCTTAAAGGTGCGCGTGGGCACAAACTCACCCAACTTGTGGCCGACCATGTTTTCGGTCACGTGCACCGGGACAAAGCCCTTGCCGTTGTGCACGTTGAAGTTCAGCCCAACGAAGTCCGGCGTGATCGTCGAACGGCGCGACCAGGTCTGAATCGGCTTGCGGGCGTTCTCGGCCTGCGCGGCCTCCACCTTGTCCATCAGTTTCGGGTCAACGAAGTAACCTTTTTTAATTGAACGGGCCATGGGTGCTCAGCGTGCTTTGCGAAAAGGAGTGAAAACAGAAGTAGATACTGGGTGCGTGCGGACCTCTAGCGCTTCACCTTGCGCCCGTTGCGGCGCACGAGGATCATGGCGTTGGTGGTCTTGGACTTTTTGCGCGTGGGAAATCCACGGGAAAGCTGCCCCCAGGGTGAGGTCGGGTGTTGGCGACCGCCGCCGGACTTCGACTTGGCTTCGCCGCCGCCGTTGGGGTGATCGACCGGATTCATGCACATGCCACGCACGCGCGGACGCCGGCCCAACCAGCGGTTGCGCCCGGCCTTGCCCAGCGAACGGTTCTCGTGCTCGCGGTTGCCGACCGTGCCGACGGTGGCGCGGCAGTCGGCGTGAATGTAGCGAATTTCGCCCGAAGGCATTTTGATCGTAGCGTACTTGCCATCGATGTTGACCAACTGAGCGGATTGGCCGGCGCTGCGCACCAGTTGCGCACCCTTGCCCGGGTAAAGTTCGAGGGCGTGAATCTGGGTGGCCGGCGGAATGAGCTTCAGCGGAAGCGACAAGCCGGGCGTGAACTCTTCCTGCGGCTGGTTGGAGCTGACGACCGTGTCGCCCTCCTTGAGGCCCTGCGGCGCCAGGATGTAGGCCTTCTCGCCGTCTTCGTAGCGAATCAGCGCAATGTTGGCCGAGCGATTGGGATCGTACTCGATCGCTTCGATCGTCGCTGGGGCTTCCAGGCGGTTGCGGCGAAAATCGATCACCCGGTACAGGCGCTTGTGGCCGCCGCCGCGCCGGCGCGAGGTGATGCGTCCATGACAGTTGCGCCCCTTCTTGCGGTGGAGGGACTCGGTCAGGGATTTCTCCGGGCGCTTGTCGGCGACGTTGCGCTTGTTTTTAACGTAAAAACGCTGGGCCGGCGTGAGCGGTCGATGGTCAACGAGTGGCATGTCGAAAGTGGATTGAAAGTTTTGCAGTCAGTGGCTTCAGGCCAGGTCGATGACCTCTCCCTCGCCGAGGGTGACGATGGCTTTCTTGACGTCGGGAGTCTTGCCGTAGGCCCCGCGCACGGTGCGGCTGCGCTTGCGCTTGCCCTTCACGTTCATGATGTTCACGCGCGCCACGCGCACACCGTACAGTTCCTCGATGACGGCGGCGACCTGCTTACGGTCACAGCGCGTGTTCACCTCAAAGGTGTACTGGTTGAGGTCCGCCGTCAGCGTGCTGGACTTCTCCGTGACGCGCAGCTCTTTCAAAACGTTGTCGGGCGTGGGCATGGGTCGGTTTCCGGGTCGGTGGTTGCGCGTAGGGAGAAAGTTCAGGCGGAGGCGCGGGCGAGGATTTTTTCAAAACCGCGCTCGCTCACCAGCACACAGGCATAGCGGGTCAGGTCCATCGCGTTGACCGTGTCGGCTTCGGTCATCTGCACGCGCTCGACGTTACGGGCAGCCAGCACCATCGAGTCGTCAAACTGCTCGTCGACGATCAGCACCTTGCCCTCGGGACGAATGCGGTTGAGCACGCTGACAAAGAGCTTGGTTTTGGGCTGGTCGACGCTGAAGGCCTCGATCAGGTCGAGCCCGCCCTCAGCCGCCTTGTCCACCAGCGCGCGGCGGAAGGCCAGCTTGCGGACCTTTTTGTTGACGTGCTTGGAGTAATCGCGGGGATGCGGGCCAAAGACCACGCCGCCGCCAGAAATGATCGGACTTTGGTTGGAGCCGCGGCGGGCGTTGCCGGTGCCCTTTTGGCGGTAGGGTTTTTTGCCGGTGCCGGCGACCTCGGCGCGCGTCTTGGCCTTGGCGGTGCCTTGGCGGGCGTTGGCCTGGTAGGCCACGATCAAGTCCTTGAGCGCCTGACGGCCTTTGCTGTCCTCGAGCTGCGGAAACTGCTCGAAATCCTTTTCCTGGCTGCTGGAGCCGTCGCGCGTGTACACCTTCAATTTCATGGGATGATTCCTCTGGATGGAGACGCTCGGGTTCAGGCCACGCTGCGCTTGGTTTTCTTCGCTTCGCGAATGAGCAGGATGCCTTCGCGCGGGCCCGGGACGCTGCCCTTGATAAAGAGGATGTTTTTGTCCTCGAAGATCTTCACGATCTTCAGATTTTGCACGGTGCGGCGGGTGTTGCCCATCCGGCCCGGCATTTTCTTGCCCTTCCAAACTTCGCCCGGCCACTGACATTGGCCGTAGGAACCGCCCCGGCGGTGGAACATGGAGCCGTGCGAGGCAGGGCCCCCGGCAAAGCCCCAGCGCTTGATGACACCTTGAAAGCCGCGCCCCTTGCTTTGGCCGATCACGTCGATGTTCTGCCCTTCACTGAAGCGCGCGACCGTCAGATCCTGGCCAACCTCGAACGTGTCTTCGCGGCCCTCGGTCCGGAACTCCTTGAGCAGGCGCGTCGGTGCCACCCCAGCCTTTTTGAAGTGCCCTTGCAGCGGCTGCGACACGCGGTGCGCCTTCTGCGAAATGTACCCGATTTGGACGCCTTCATAGCCGTCTTTTTCAGGGTTTTTAACCTGCACCACGGGGCAGGGACCAACTTCGACGGCCGTCACCGGGATGAGCCGGTTGGTCTCGTCATAAACCTGGGTCATGCCCAGCTTCTTACCAATGAGTGTGAGTTGCATCTGTCTAAGTGGCAGGGGAAGGGTCAGGCCCTTCGTTTCTTGGGCCCTGCGTTAGGCGTTCAAAATAGGCGTTGTGTGGAAAGGTGGTGTCTGGTCGGTGACGCGGGCGAGTTCCGGGTTCCGTCAGCCCTGTATCAGGGCAGGCGGCTTCCGGTAGCCGCGGGAGGCGATCAGTAAAAGGAAAGAAATGATTTTCGGGGAGAAACCTGTGTTAGAAATCAACCTTGATGTCCACACCGGCTGAGAGGTTGAGCTTCTTCAGCTCGTCGACGGTCTGAGCGGTGGGTTCGATGATGTCGATCAGGCGCTTGTGGGTGCGCAGCTCAAACTGCTCCATCGACTTTTTGTCGACGTGGACGGACCGGTTGACGCTCAGCTTTTCGATGCGTGTGGGCAAGGGCACCGGGCCGGCCACGCGGGCACCCGAACGCTTAACCGTTTCCACGATTTCCAGCGCGGTCTGGTCCAGGATTCGGAAATCGAATCCCTTCAGTTTGAGTCGGATACGTTGCTGGGCCATCGGTTAAAGTAGCTGGGTCGCGGGTGAAAGTTGTGGATGCTGCGCGTGTGCTTACTTCTTTGCGCGGCTTTCCTGCACGGCCTTGAGCACGCTGGAGGGTACCTGCTCAAAGTGCGAGGGCTCCATCGAGTACGAAGCGCGGCCTTTGGAGAGCGAACGCACGTCGCCCACGTAGCCAAACATGGTTTCCAGCGGCACCTCGCACTTGATGACCGCGACCGGCCCCTTGGTCTCCATGCCCTGAATACGGCCCCGGCGACGGTTGAGGTCGCCCACGATGTCGCCCTGGTTTTCCTCGGGGGTGGAAACCTCAACCTTCATGATCGGTTCCAGCAGCTGCGGACCCGCTTTCTGCATGGCATCCTTGAAGGCGAAGATACCGGCCATCTTGAAGGCCGCTTCCGAGGAGTCGACCTCGTGGAAAGAACCATCGACGATGCGTATCTTGAAGTCGATCACTGGGTAACCGGCGAGGATGCCATTTTGAGCACCCTCAAGGATACCATCCTGAGTGGGCTTGATGAATTCCTTCGGGATCGCGCCCCCGACGATTTCGTTGACCACCTCGATGCCTTTACCCTTTTCGTTCGGCTCAATCTTGACGACGGCGTGACCGTACTGGCCCTTGCCCCCAGACTGGCGCACAAACTTGCCCTCGCCGTCGGCGTTTTGGGTGATGGTTTCGCGGTAGGCGATCTCCGGCTTGCCTGAGTCCGCCTCGACCTTGAACTCACGGAAGAGCCGGTCGCGGATGATTTCCAGGTGAAGCTCGCCCATGCCCGCGATCAGGGTCTGGCCGGTTTCTTCGTTGGAGGAGACGACAAAGGTCGGGTCTTCTTCGGCCAGCCGCTGCAAACCAAGGGACAGCTTCTCCTGGTCGGCCTTGGACTTGGGCTCGATGGACATCGAAATAACCGGCTCGGGGAAGGACGGCGGCTCCAAGCGAATGTCGAAGTCCTTGGTGCAGAGCGTGTCGCCGGTCACGATGTCTTTGGCTCCGATGATCGCGCAAATGTCACCGCTGTAGGCCACGTCGATGTCCTCGCGGGCATCGGCCTTCATGATCATGAGACGACTGACGCGCTCGGTCTTGCGGGTGCGCGGGTTGTACAACGGCGTACCCTTCGCCAGGGTGCCGCAATAGATGCGGTAAAAGACAAGCTTACCGACGTACGGGTCGGTCATCAGCTTGAAGCACAGTCCCGCGACCTTGGCGCTGTCGTCGGCCTTGATCTCGATTTCCTTCTCGTCGTCGTCGAAGGCCTTGATCGGCGGCACATCGATCGGGCTGGGCATGTAGTCGACGATGGCGTTCATCAACATCTGAACGCCCTTATTTTTAAAGGCTGAGCCGGGAATCACACCGAGGAACTTCAGTGACTGAGTTGCCCGGCGTACGCCCACGATGAGCTCTTCGGCTGTGATCTCCTCACCGCCGAGGTACTTTTCAGCGAGTTCGTCGTCAAAGTCGGCAATGGCTTCAATGAGCTTCTCACGGTAATCCGCGACCTGATCGGCCATGTCCGCCGGGATGTCGACTTCGTCGAACTTCACGCCCGCGTCATCGGTTTCGTCGTAAAGGAAAGCCTTGTTGCGCACCAGGTCGACGAGGCCCTTGAAGTCCTCGGCCGCACCGATCGGCAGGAAGAGCGGATGCGCGTTGCCACCCAACTTGGTGCGGATGTCCTCGACCGCCGCGTAAAAGTCGGCACCCATGCGGTCCATCTTGTTGATGAAGGCCATGCGCGGCACCCGGTATTTGTCCATCTGACGCCATACGGTCTCGGACTGTGGCTGGACACCAGCGACCGCGCAGAAGACGCCGATGGCGCCGTCGAGCACCCGCAACGAGCGTTCGACCTCAGCGGTGAAGTCCACGTGGCCGGGCGTGTCGATGATGTTGATCTGGTGCTCGGTGCCGACGAAGGGACCATCTTTAGTCGTCCAACGGCACGAAATGGCCGCTGCGGTGATGGTGATGCCGCGTTCGCGCTCCTGCTCCATCCAGTCGGTCACCGCACTGCCCTCGTGTACCTCGCCAATTTTGTGCACCACTCCGCTGTAATAGAGGATGCGCTCGGTCGTCGTGGTCTTGCCGGCGTCAATGTGGGCGGCGATCCCGATGTTGCGGGTGTACTCCAGCGCGTAGGGACGCTGGGGATTGTTCGCCTTGGAAATTTCTTGGGTCAGGGCCATGGCTGCGGAGCAAATGCGAGCGGGTGTCGAATAAAGAATGTGGGCTACCAACGCAGGTGCGCGAACGCGCGGTTGGCCTGGGCCATGCGGTGGGTTTCTTCCTTCTTTTTCACCACCGGTCCGGTGTTGTTGTAGGCGTCGATGATTTCCTGGGCCAGGGCTTCGCCCATCGGCACGCCGCGGCGCGACTGAGCCGAAAGCACCATCCAGCGAAAGGCCAGACTCTGCTGACGTTCGTAAGGAATCTCCACAGGAACCTGGTAGGTGGCGCCGCCCACGCGGCGGCTCTTCACCTCAAGCTTGGGGCGGGCGTTTTCGAGCGCGCCCAAGAGCAAATCGACCGGGTCGCCCTTTTCGAGCTTTTCGCTGACCCGTTCCACCGCTCCGTAGACAATGTTTTCAGCCACAGATTTCTTGCCGCGCTGCATGACCATGTTGATCAGGCCGGCGACTAACGGGCTGTTGTAGCGCGGGTCAGGGGTGAGGGTACGTTTGACGGCTCGACGGCGACGTGACATGGCTCAGAATAGTCTCCTATTGGGCTTCGGAAAGGCGCTACTTCTTCTCCTTCGGGCGCTTCACGCCGTACTTGGAACGTGACCGGCGGCGTTTCTCCACACCCATGCAATCCAGCGTGCCGCGGACAATGTGGTAACGAACGCCGGGCAGGTCCTTCACTCGACCGCCACGCACGAGCACCACGCTGTGTTCCTGAAGGCTGTGACCCTCATCCGGAATGTAGGCGATCACTTCGTAGCCGTTGGTCAGGCGTACCTTGGCAACCTTGCGAATGGCCGAATTCGGCTTTTTGGGTGTGCGCGTCATCACCTGCACGCAGACCCCACGACGGAAAGGATTGTCCCTCAGCGCCGGGGACTTGGACTTCACCCGGGGAATCACGCGCGGCTTGCGCACCAGTTGGTTGATGGTCGGCATTCGATTGTGTGAACTAGAAAAAGGTCGCTGCAGAGATCAGCGAAAGACGAAGAAAGTAACAGGCTTGCGGTGGGGAGCAAGCGGAAAGTGTGGGGAAAATCGGCAGAGCAACGAACCCTCAAGCGCAGTGCCGAGGCGCGTCTAGCTCAGGACGAAGGGTGGTGGCACAACGGGATCCGCCCGCAGGCCTGACGTTTCAATCGAGAGGTATCCGCAAGCGAGGACGCAATCGACTGTGTGGCAAGACTGATCGTAGCTTTGGTTGAGGTCAAGCCGTCAACGCGCCGCGGCTGCGGGCACGTCCGCCGACGGATCGATTCGCTCAAAGTACCAAAAGCGCGCCTCCGTCGCCGCGTACGGCACCACCCCCTTGAACCGGCCCCCGCGCTGGACCAGCGCATCGACCACCAAATCGCCCTCGGCGTTGACGTAGGCCGTCAACTGCGGTGGCTCGGTATCCGTGCGCGGCCAGTGCGCCTCGGGCAAAACCAGGCGCCCGCCTGAAACCCTGAAGTGTCGCTCGGGCAGCAAGGTCAGCGTAACCGGCTCCGAGGTGCCGCCTTCGGCGGTCACATACCACATGTCCGGCTTCAACGGGAGCATTCGGACGGTGTCATAATCGCCTGCATCGCCGACCAGAAACTGCATCAGCGTGTAGGTCGCGTACGAGGAATCGGGCGCGGCGCGATTGGCGTAGGTTCCGGCCAACGTGCGCAGCCCCTGCGCATGCGGACGCTCCGTGCGGTCCAGGCTGGCATCGCGCTGCACCGACACACAGCCCGAGAGCGCCATGCAGATCATCCAAAGCAATGCGTCCACTGCGCGCCGTCGTTCCATGGCAACTGTTCATCGGCTTCCAACGCACAAGCCTAATGCGCAGCTTGCCCGCAACCCGATGTGCACGCATCGACACTCGCAGTGCGCAACGGCACCCGGAGCTCACTTGCCGGGTGCCCCTGACAGGTCTCGTCGGGTGAGCCCGACAGGACTCAAATGCTGCGCAATTGGTAGCTTAGAATTACGCGTTTTGTGGGACAACCAAACACGACCGAAACTCGGGACATCGCTGCTTGTGACCGCACCAACGCAAGCGCCTGGGTACTTCCGAGCATTCAGGCCAACCAGCTTGCCCCTCGGCTTGCCCCCAACCCGCTGCGCACGCATCGGCGCCTGCAGTGCGAGACTGCGCGCCTGTGCGAGCGCACCGGACGGACTCTGAAGGGGGAACGATTAGCCGACTTCCTGCGGTTCGGGGGCAGCGTCGAGGTTGGCTTCGTAGTTCTCGGCTTCGAGTTCGCCACCGAGTGGGTTGATCTTCAAACGGCGGTAGGTCGGCAAACCGGTACCAGCCGGGATCAGGTGACCCATGATGACGTTTTCCTTGAAGCCGGTGAGCCGGTCGATCTTGCCCAGAGTGGCTGCCTCGGTGAGCACGCGGGTGGTCTCCTGGAACGACGCTGCCGAGATGAAGCTTTCGGTTTCGAGCGAGGCCTTGGTGATGCCCAGCAGGATCGGCTCGCCCTCGGCCGGCTGACCGCCAGCTTCGGTGATGCGCTCGTTGGCCTGCATGAACTCGTGCCGGTCGATCTGCTCGCCCCAGAAGAAGTCCGAGTCACCCGGATCGCTCACGCGGACCTATCGGAGCATGCGCGCGATAATGATTTCGATGTGCTTGTCGTTGATCGGCACACCCTGCAGGCGATAGACCTTCTGAATCTCCGAAAGCAGGTATTCCTGCACCGCGTTGGGCCCGAGAATGTCGAGGATTTCGTGCGGATCGGCGGCACCCTCGGTCAGGTGCTGGCCCTTGTAGACAACGTCACCCGGGGTCACGACGATGTGCTTGCCGTGCGGGATGAGGTGCTCCTCTTCGTTACCGGTTTCTTCGTCGCTGACGATGAGCTTCTTTTTCGAACGCACGGTGCCACCCATGGAAACCACGCCGTCGATCTTGGCCATCTCGGCGGCTTCCTTGGGCTTGCGAGCCTCAAAGAGTTCGGCCACGCGCGGCAGACCCCCGGTGATGTCCTGGGTCTTGGACGCCCCGCGCGGTGTCTTCGCCAGCAGCGCACCACCAGAAATCTGGTCGCCTTCGTTCACGGCCACCTGAGCCCCTACCGGAATCGCATACGTGGCCAGAACCTTGCGCGCCTTTGAGTCGGGATCGAGGATCTCCACCTGCGGGTTGAGGTCCTCCTTGTGCTCGATCACAACCGTGGCGATGCGTCCGGTGGACTCATCCAATTCGCGCTTGATGGTAACCCCCGGAATCATGTCGCGGAAGCCGATGTGGCCGGCCTTTTCCGAGAGAATCGGAATGGAGTGCGGGTCCCACATGGCCAACACGTCGCCCGCGCCAATGGTTCCGCCGTCGGCCACAGTGATCACCGAACCAGTCACAATCTTGTAGTGTTCCACCTCGCGGTCGTCCTCGTCGAGAATCTGGATTTCGCCGGTCTTGTTGAGGACGATGGTGGCGGCGTCGGCGGTCTGCACCATGCGCAGGCCCTTGTACTTGACCTTGCCGCCGATGCGCACGCGGATTTCCGGGTTCTTGAAGTTCTGGCTTGCCACCCCGCCGATGTGGAAGGTGCGCATGGTCAGCTGCGTGCCCGGCTCGCCGATGGACTGCGCGGCAATGATGCCGACAGCTCCACCCGGCTCGACCATCCGACCGGTGGAGGGGTCCAGTCCGTAGGCCAGCGACGGAATCGCGTTGTTTTCCATGTGCGTGAGCGGGCTCATGATCTTCACCCGTTCCAGGCCCACGTCGTTGATGCGCGCGGCAATCTCAGCCGTGATCATCTGGCCGCTGCCCACGATCTTTTCCTCGGGGTCGAGCGGGTTGAAAACGTTCTCGCTGGAGCAGCGCCCGGTGATGCGGTCTTCCAGAGGCACGATCTCGTCATCACCCTCGCGGATGGCTGCCTTCCAGATACCGTCGCGGTTACCGTTGTCGTCGTTGGTGATGATGCAGTCCATCGCCACGTCGCAGAGCTTGCGGGTCAGGTAACCCGCGTCGGCGGTTTTGAGCGCCGTATCCGCCAGACCCTTGCGCGCGCCGTGCGTGGAGATGAAGTACTCCAGCACCGAGAGACCTTCGCGGAAGGACGAAAGAATGGGCCGCTCGATGATTTCGCCCGAGGGCTTGGCCATCAAACCGCGGGTGCCGCAAAGCTGGCGCACCTGCGCCTTATTCCCGCGGGCCGAGGAGTCCATCATTGCGAAGACGGGATTCATCTCCTCCTTGCCCTCGTTCTCGTCGAGCTTCTTGAAGACCGCCGAGGCAATCTGGTCGGTCGCCCCAGTCCAGATGTCGATGACCTTGTTCTTGCGTTCGCCCGGGGTGATGATCCCCTTGCGGTACTGGCCTTCGACCTCCTCGATGCGCTTACGACTGGCTGCGATGATGTCCTTTTTCTCATCGGGGATGATCATGTCGCCAATCCCGATGGAAACGCCCGCGCGCATGGCCGTCTTGAAGCCGTCCTCCTTGAGCTTGTCGAGGATCGGGATCAGACGCGCCTGACCGACCAAGTGGTAGGACTGCATGATCAAATCACCCAGCTTGCTCTTGGCCACCGAGATGTTCACGAAGCCCAACTCCTCGGGCCAAATTGTGTTGAAGAGCACGCGGCCCACCGTGGTGCGGATGACCTTGCGCTCGGCGTTGGCAAAGGGACGCTCCGGGTGCCCGTAGTCCGGGTTGGCGAAGTCGATCCACGTGTGCATCTTGAAGACGCCCGTGGTATGCGCCGCCTCCACCTCGCTGATCGAGGCGCAAAACGGCACGCGCTGGCCCTTCTCCGGCTTGTAGCGCGGATTCTGCGTCATGTAGTAACAGCCCAGCACAATGTCCTGCGAGGGCGTCAGGATCGGCTTGCCGCTAGAGGGCGAGAAAATGTTGTGCGTGGCCAGCATGAGCAGCTTGCACTCCATGATTGCCTCAAGCGACAGGGGCACGTGCACGGCCATCTGGTCGCCATCGAAGTCCGCGTTGTAGGCCGAGCAGGTCAGCGGGTGCAGCCGGATGGCATCGCCTTCGATCAGGATCGGTTCGAAGGCCTGGATGGAAAGCCGGTGCAAGGTCGGCGCCCGGTTGAGCAACACCGGGTGGCCCTTGGTGACCTCTTCCAAAATGTCCCAGACCTCCGGACTGCGCTTTTCGATCATCTTGCGCGCGCCACGTACAGTGTGGACGAAGCCGAGTTCTTTCAGGCGGCGAATGATGAACGGCTCGAAGAGAACCAACGCCATCTTCTTGGGCAGACCGCACTGGTGCAGCTTCAACTCGGGCCCGATGACAATGACCGAACGGCCCGAGTAGTCCACGCGCTTGCCCAGCAGGTTCTGGCGGAAGCGCCCCTGCTTGCCCTTGAGCATGTCGCTGAGCGACTTGAGCGGACGGTTGCCCGCGCCGGTCACCGCGCGGCCGTGGCGCCCGTTGTCAAAGAGCGCGTCGACGGCCTCCTGCAGCATTCGCTTTTCGTTATGGATGATGACATCCGGCGTCTTCAGCTGCAGCAGGTTCTTCAGGCGGTTGTTGCGGTTGATGACGCGGCGGTACAGGTCGTTCAAATCGCTCGTAGCAAAGCGGCCGCCTTCCAGAGGCACCAGCGGGCGCAAGTCCGGCGGGATGACCGGCAACACTTCCAGCACCATCCACTCCGGCCGGGCCCCCGAGGCGATGAAGCCCTGGATGACCTTCAGGCGCTTGGCCAACTTCTTCTTGATCTGCTTGGAGCGCGTGGCGTGCATCTGCTCGTGGATCTCGTCCACCAGCGGGTCCATGTCCATGCGCTCGAGCACCTCACGAATGGCCTGCGCGCCCATCTTGGCGACAAAGGCGTCCTCGCCGTACTCGTCCTGGGCCTGCTGATACTCCTGCTCGGTCAAGAGCTGCTTCTCCTCGAGCGGCGTCTTGCCCGGGTCGATCACCATGTAGTTCTCGTAGTAGATGACCCGCTCCAGGTTGCGCGCGGTCAAGTCGAGCATCAGGCCCAGGCGGCTGGGCATGCTCTTGAGGAACCAGATGTGGGTGACTGGCACGGCAAGTTCGATGTGGCCCATGCGTTCGCGCCGCACGCGCGAGACGGTGACCTCCACCCCGCAGCGGTCGCAGATCACGCCCTTGAACTTGATGCGCTTGTACTTACCACAAGCGCACTCGTAGTCGCGCACCGGCCCAAAAATGCGCTGGCAGAACAGGCCGCCGGGCTCGGGCTTGAAGGTGCGGTAGTTGATCGTTTCCGGGTTCTTCACCTCGCCGCGCGACCACGAGCGAATCGTGTCGGGCGAGGCGATTGAAATGGCTACGCTGTCGAAGGACTGATCCTTGTCGAAGCCGAGGGCTTCACGAACTTCCTGGGTGCTGCTCATAACGCTGTACGCTCCTCTGAGGGTGGGTGTCTGCTGCTCTTGTGCTGTGCCGTTGCCGAATGCGGGCGAATCCGCGGTGTGCCGAAAAAGGTGTGGATAAAGCCGGCGGAGGGTTACTCCGCCAGCGCTGAAGGCTCGATGGTGGGGGTGAAGCCGAAGGCGTCCTCGGTGCCCAGACGTACGTCCAGACACAGGCTCTGCATTTCCTTCATCAAGACGTTGAAGGACTGAGGCGTGCCCGCCTGCAGTGAGCTGTCACCCTTCACCAATTGCTCATAAATTTTGGTGCGCCCGCCGACGTCGTCGGACTTCACCGTGAGCAATTCCTGCAGGGTGTAGGCCGCACCGTAAGCTTCCAGCGCCCACACTTCCATCTCCCCAAAGCGCTGGCCGCCGTACTGCGCCTTGCCGCCGAGGGGCTGCTGGGTGATGAGGCTGTAGGGACCCACCGCGCGGGCGTGAATCTTGTCCGCCACCAAGTGGTTGAGCTTCATCATGTAGATGTAACCCACGACGATCTCCTGGTCGAAGGACTCGCCGGTGCGCCCGTCCATCAAGTAGCTCTTGCCCGAGTGCGGCAGGCCCGCCTCCTTCAAATACTCGCGAATGCGCGCCTCGGGGATGCCGTCAAAGACCGGGGTGGCGACCTTGATGCCGAGCTTTTTGCAGGCCCAGCCAAGGTGCGTTTCCAAAACCTGGCCCACGTTCATACGCGAGGGCACCCCCAGCGGATTGAGAATGATCTCGATCGGCGTGCCGTCCGGCAGGAAGGGCATGTCGGCCTCGGGCACAACCTTGGCCACCACGCCCTTGTTGCCGTGGCGTCCGGCCATCTTGTCGCCGACCTGAATCTTGCGCCGCGCGGCCACGTAGACCTTCACGTTCTTAATCACGCCAGAGTCGAACGCGTCGCCGCTCTCGATACCCTCGATCTTGCGCTCACGCTCGCCTTCGAGTTCGTCGAACTTCTTCTGGTAGCCCTCAACGATTTCCATGATCTTGATGCGCACCGGCGACGGGTCGATTTGCAGGTTGCGTGAGACCGAGGCCAGCTTACGCAGCAGCGTCTTGGTGATTTTGCGATTGGCCGGGATGATGACCTCGCCGGTCTCGGCGTTGAGCACATCCAGCGGAATCTTCTCGCCCAACAGAATGTTCGAGAGCGACTCGGTCAGATCCTCGCGCAGCTTGTCGGCCTGCGAGCGAAACTCCTCGTTGATCTTCTTCTGCTGACGGCGGCGATCCGAAGGCGAAAGCTTGTCCTTTTCCTTGTCGATGCGGCTGGACACCTTCACGTCCATCACGATGCCGTAGATACCCGAAGGCACCACCAGCGAGGTGTCCTTCACGTCGGCGGCTTTCTCACCGAAAATCGCGCGCAGAAGTTTTTCCTCGGGCGCCAGTTCGGTCTCGGACTTGGGCGTGATCTTGCCCACCAGGATGTCCCCTGGTTTCACCTCCGCGCCGATGCGGATGACACCGTCACGGTTGAGGTTCTTGAGCGCTTCCTCGCCCACGTTCGGAATGTCGCGGGTGATTTCCTCCGGACCCAGCTTGGTGTCGCGGGCGGTCACCTCGAACTCCTCGATGTGCACCGAGGTGAAGACGTCATCCTTCAGGAACTTGTCCGAAATGATGATGGCGTCCTCAAAGTTGTAACCGTTCCAGGGCATGAAGGCCACCAGCACGTTGCGCCCGAGGGCAAGCTCGCCGTCCTGGGTGGCGGCGCCGTCGGCCAGGGTGTCGCCGGCCTTGATTTTCTGGCCCACCTTCACCAACGGGCGCTGGTTGAAGCAGGTCGCCGCGTTCGAGCGCATGAACTTGCGCAGCGGGTAAACGTGGACGCCCTTCTTCGGGTCGCTCTTGGGATTTTTGTCCAGGCGCGCCGGCAGCTGACCGTCGCTGGTGGTGATGATCCGGCGCGCGTCCACCGAGGCCACGATGCCATCGCCTTCGGCGGTGGCGACCGTTTTGGAATCGCGCGCGACCAGCCCCTCGATCCCGGTGCCGACAAACGGTGCCTCCGTCTTCAACAGCGGTACCCCTTGGCGTTGCATGTTCGAGCCCATCAACGCGCGGTTGGCGTCGTCGTGCTCGAGGAAGGGAATCAGCCCGGCGGCCACCGAGACCAACTGCTTCGGTGACACGTCCATGAACTCGACCTGCGCCGGGTCGGCTTCGTAAACCTCGCCGCTCTGGCGCACCGTCACCCGGCCGACCAGGTGGGCCTTCTCGTCCAGTTCCGAGTTGGCCTGAGCGATGACTTTGCCCTCTTCCTCGTCGGCGGTCAGGTACTGCACCTCCTTGGCCACCTTGCCGTTTTTGACCGGGCGATAGGGGGTTTCGATGAAGCCGAACTCATTGACGTAGGCGTACGTCGACAGCGAGTTGATCAAGCCGATGTTCGGCCCTTCCGGAGTCTCAATCGGGCAGATACGGCCATAGTGCGAAGGGTGTACGTCGCGCACCTCGAAGCCGGCGCGTTCGCGGTTCAAACCGCCCGGACCCAGCGCGGACAGACGCCGCTTGTGCGTCAGCTCGGCCAGCGGGTTGATCTGGTCCATAAACTGGCTCAGCTGGCTGCGTGCAAAAAAGTCGCGGATGACCGTGCTGAGCGCCTTCGGGTTGATCAGCTTTTGCGGCGTGATCGAGTCAACGCTCTGATCGTACAGGGTCATGCGCTCTTTGACCAGGCGCTCGGTGCGGGCCAGGCCCACCCGGCACTGGTTGGCCAGCAATTCGCCCACCGTGCGCACCCGGCGCGAACCCAGGTGATCGATGTCGTCGATGAAGCCCTCCCCGCGCTTGAGGCGGCAGAGGTAACGTGTGGCCTCCACGATATCCTCAACCGTAATGGTACGCTGCTCCAGGTCGGTGTTCAGGTGCAGCTTCTGGTTGACCTTGTAACGGCCCACCCGACCCAGGTCGTAGCGCTTGGGGTCCTGGAACAGGCGCTTGAGCAGGGCCTTGGCGTTGGCGGTCGTCGGCGGTTCGCCCGGACGCAGGCGCTTGTAAATGTCCTTTAGCGCTTCTTCTTCGTTGCGCGTTGGATCTTTCTTCAGCGCGCGGATGATCGCTCCGTCATCCACGCTGGTGTCGATGACGCGAATCTCCGTCAGCCCCGCTTTTTCAAACGAGCGCACCGTCGTCTTGGTCAACGGCTCAAAGGCACGCGCCAGCACCACCCCGCGCTCGGCGTCGACGATGTCCTCGACCAGCACGAGGTTGGAAACGTTGTCCAGCTTCAGCGCGGCGCTCAGCTTCAGTTCGCTGATCTCGTAGAAAAGCTGCAAGAGCTCGTTGTCCGAGCCGTAGCCCAGCGCCCGCAGCAACGTAGTGATGAGGAATTTGCGGCGGCGGCGGCGGCGGTCCAGGTAAACGTAGAGCAGATCATTCTGGTCGAACTGTACCTCCAGCCAGGTGCCGCGGTCCGGAATGATGCGGAAGGAGTGCAGCATTTTGCCGCTGGTGTGCGGGGTCTCCTCGTAGCAGATGCCCGGCGAACGGTGCAGCTGGCTTACGATAACGCGCTCGGCACCATTGATGATGAACGAGCCGCGGTCGGTGATCATGGGCAACTCACCCATGTAAATTTCTTCGTCCTTAATCGCCTCTTCCTCGCGCAGGCGCAGCTTCACGTACAACGAGACCGAGTAGGTCGTGCCCTCGCGGATGCACTCCATCTCATTGCTGCGCGGCCCCTGAACGCCGTAGGAGACATATTCCAGCATGCAGCGGTTGTCGTAGCTCTCGATCGGGAAAACCTCGCTGAACACCGCCTCCAGCCCGATCGGCTTGCGCTGGTTCACGGGCAAATCCAGTTGCAGGTACTCCTTGAAGGAGTCGATCTGGTTCTGGATCAGGTTCGGCGGCGGAATGACCTCGGTCAGCTGGCCGAAGTTCTTGCGTTCTTTCTGTACGGTAGCGGCGGACATGGCGTGCGTGTGCGTAGGCTGGGTGAAAAGAATCTCATAGGCGCGGCCTCTGAGGGTCACGCGTGCGAAAGTGGGTCAGGCGAAAGCGCGGTTTGTGCCCGAGGCGATTGGAAGAGAGCGCTGGCAGCGCTTGTGCAAAAGCGAAAGCGGCGGACCCGACTCAAGGCGGGTCCGCTGCTGCAAAAGTTACGGCTGTCGAGGTAAGCGGCTCTCAGTGCGCGTTCGCTCGTAGGGAAGGTTACTTGACTTCGACTTCGGCGCCGGCGTCCTTGAGCTTCTTCTCCAGCTCGGCCGCTTCCTCCTTCGAGACGGCTTCCTTGACGGGCTTGGGCGCGCCCTCGACCAGTTCCTTGGCTTCTTTCAAGCCCAGGCCCGTGATCGCGCGCACCTCTTTGATGGCAGCAATCTTGTTGCTGCCAGCTGCCTTCAGGATGACGTCGAATTCGGTTTTTTCTTCGGCCGGAGCGGCGTCGGCTCCACCGGCAGCGGCGCCGGGGGCGGCCGCCACAGCGGCCACGGGAGCTGCTGCAGATACGCCCCACTCGTCTTCCAGTTTCTTGACGAGGTTGGCCACCTGCAGAACGCTCAGGTTGCTCAGCTTTTCGTAGATTTCGTCGATGACTGCTTCGTCTGCCATTGTGTACTCCTTGAACGCTTAGCGACCCGTCCGGGTCATTTGAGGGCAACGTGCCCCTAAGGCGTTCGTTAGTGGATTAGCATGTGTGTGTTTGACCGGGTTTGCGAGTGAAACCCGAAAATTTGTAAAAATGTTTTGAACAAGCGCTTGGGCCGGAGGTGCTGTAGTACCCGAGGGGTGACTTAGGCGGCCCCCTCCAGTTGGTCCGCGCGGGCCTTGAGCACGTTCGCCAGACCTTGACCCACGCCGTTGAGGCATGTCGCCAAGCCCTGGCCCGGAGCGTTGAGGGTGCGCACCAGATTGGTTGCCGGCATGGTAAGCGTCCCGGCCAGCTTGGCCCGCAACTCATCCTTGCTGGGCAGCTTGGTCAGCGCCTCAACGTCGTCGCGACTGAGGGCAGCGTTGTCCAAAACGCCCGCCTTCACGTCGTTTTTCTCTTTGTCCTTAAAGTACTTGAAGAGAATCTTCGCGACCTCGCTGGGGTTTTCTCCGCCAATCACAATCGCCGTTTGACCGTTGAGGTGATCGGAGAGGTCGGGCATTTCCCGTTGCTCGGCCGTCACCTTGAAGATGCGGTTCTTCACGACGTGGAACTCCGCCTGCTCCTTGGCCAGGCGGCCACGCAGATCGGCAGTATCCATCACGTTCAGGCGCTGAAAGTCCGTCAGGAACACGTAGTCCGAGCGGCTCAGGTAGGCGTCGAGTTCATCGACGAGGTATTTCTTTTCCGGGCGCATGGCGGCTGAATCAGTAAAAGCGGTTAAGCAGCAGTGGTGACCTTGCCGTAGGCGGACGGGTCGAGCCGTACGCTGGGGCACATGGTGGAGGTGACGGCGAGCCCACGCAGGTAGCGTCCGCCTTTATACGAATCGGGCTTGGCCTGGACGAGGGTCTCAATGGCTACCCGGGCGTTTTCGACGAGCTTGCCCGACTCGAAAGAACGCTTGCCCACGACCACGGCGACGTTGCCGGTCTTGTCCATCTTGAACTCCACCCGGCCCGCTTTGACCTGCTCGATGGCGGTGGCGATGTCGTCGGTCACCGTGCCCGATTTTGGATTAGGCATCATCCCGCGCGGACCCAGCACGCGCGCCACGGTACGGACCTGTTTCATGGCCGAGGGCGTGGCCAGGGCGACGTCGAAGTCCAGCCAGCCCTCCTTGACCTTCTCGACCAGGTCGTCGAGTCCGGCGTAGTCGGCTCCGGCGGCGGTAGCCCCGGCGGCATCCTCCGTGAAGACAAGGACGGTAACCTTCTTGCCGCTGCCGTTGGGCAGACTGACAGTGCCGCGTACCATCTGGTCGCTCTGTCGCGGGTCCACGCCCAGGTGCGCTTGCACCTCGACGGTTTCATCAAATTTGGCCTTGGGCATCTTGCCCAGCAACTCGATGGCTTCCTCCAGCGGAAACTCCTTCTCGGGGTCGGCGATCAGGCGGGCCTGCTCGTAACGCTTGCTGCTCTTGGTTGGCATGTTGAGATTCTCCTTTCCGTGGCTGGTGGGTTAATCGATGACCTCCAGGCCCATGCTGCGGGCGGTGCCGGCAATCATGCGCGCGGCCATCTCGTCGTCGGTCGCGTTGAGGTCGTTTTTCTTGATCTTCACGATCTCGAGGATCTGCTTCTTGGTCACCTTGCCAACCTTGTCGCGGTTGGGCACACCCGAGCCCTTGGCCACTCCGGCGGCTTTTTTCAGCAGCACCGGCGCGGGCGGACTTTTCAGGATGAAGGTGAAGGAGCGGTCCTGGTAAACCGAGATGACAACCGGCAGGATCATGCCGGCCTGGTCCTTGGTCTTCGCATTAAACTCTTTGCAAAAGGCCATGATGTTGACCCCTTGCGCACCGAGCGCGGGACCCACCGGCGGCGCGGGATTGGCCGAGCCAGCGGGTAGTTGGAGGCGGATTTCGCCGGTTTTTTTCTTAGCCATGGTAGGTATGCGGTGCGTGCGAACAGCTTGAGCGAATCGTTCCTGGGATCCGCCCTACTCCTCTCCCGCGCGTTCAACTTGCCAGAATTCCAAAGTCACGTCGGTGTAGCGACCAAACATCGCCACGGACACTTTCAGTTTGCCCTCGTTGGGATCGACTTCCTCGACCTTGCCCGTGAGGTTCAGGAACGGGCCATCGGTGATCTTGACCTCTTCGCCCGCGTTGAAGCTGACCTTGGGCACTTCCTTGCCTTCGGCCTCCTGGACCTTTTGCAGAATGCCATCGATCTCGTCCTGCTTGAGCGGCGTCGGGCGCTCCCCGCCGATGAAACCAATCACCCCCTCGACCCCGCGCACAAAGTACCAGGGCTTTTGCAGGATCTTGGCCTCGTCATCGTAGAGGCGCATATGAATGAAAACGTAACCGGGGTAGAACTTGCGCAGCTTGGTCGTCTTGCGCCCGTTCTTGGTCTCGGTGACCGTTTCGGTGGGCATCAGCACATCGAAGACAAATTCGCCCATCTCCTCCAGTTCGATGAACTTGTCCAGGTAGCGCTTCACCTTGCCCTCCATGTTGGAGAGCGTCTGCAGGGCGTACCACTGCGGTTCAGCGAGATTTTGCGTGCGTGAGGCCACGGTTTTCAAAAATTCAGAAAGTCAGTGGGGAGTTTGATTGAGCAAAGGCGAGGGAGCCTAACGGACAAGGTCCGCGAAGAGGTCCACCACCTCAAAAAGCGAGAAGTCAATCAGGGCGATGTAAATCCCCAGCAGCAGCATCGCGATGATGACGGCGATGGTCGAGTCGCGCAGTTCCGGACGCGTCGGCCACGAAGCCTTTTTCAGCTCGGTGGTCGTCTCAGCGTAGAACACGCGGACTTTGCGGAAGGGATTTTTCATCGAGGGGCGGGTGGGTTGGAACGCGAAAGCTGGCAGGCCAGGAGGGACTCGAACCCCCAACTTTCGGTTTTGGAGACCGACGCTCTACCAATTGAACTACTGGCCTAAAAAGATCTGCTGAAAAAGAGAATGGACTGGTTTTGGAGACGGCGATGCCGGAAGGGCGCGCGATGGTGGCCCTCCCGGCATCCCGGGAAATGCGGTTCAAAGACGTTGATTACTCGACGACTTCGGTCACCTGACCGGCCCCGATGGTGCGGCCGCCTTCGCGGATGGCGAAGCGCTTGCCCTCTTCCATGGCGACGGTTTTCTGCAACTCGATGTCGATGGTCAAGTTGTCGCCCGGCATGACCATTTCCACCCCGTCGGGCAGCATGACCGTGCCGGTCACGTCCGCGGTGCCGAAGAAGAACTGCGGACGGTAGTTGGTAAAGAACGGCGTGTGGCGGCCACCTTCGTCCTTGGTCAGGACGTAGATCTGGGCCTTGGCCTTCTTGTGCGGCGTGATCGAGCCGGGCTTGGAAATGACCTGGCCGCGCTCGACCTCGCTCTTTTCCACACCGCGCAGGAGCAGCCCCACGTTGTCCCCGGCCTGGCCCTGGTCCAGCAGCTTGCGGAACATTTCCACACCGGTGACGGTGGTCTTGCGCGTGTCGGCCAGACCGACGATTTCGACTTCCTCGCCCACCTTGATGATGCCGCGTTCGATACGGCCGGTGGCCACGGTGCCACGACCGGTGATCGAGAAGACGTCTTCCACGGACATGAGCAAAGGTTGGTCGATGGCGCGCTCGGGCTCAGCGATGTCGGCGTCGATGGCGTCCATCAGCTTGCCGACGGCTTCGACGCCCTCGGGCTTACCTTCCAGCGCGGCGGTAGCCGAGCCCCGCACGATGGTGATATTGTCACCGTCGTACTGGTACTTGCTGAGCAGGTCGCGCACTTCCATCTCGACGAGTTCAAGCAGTTCCTCGTCGTCGAGCAGGTCGACCTTGTTTAGCCAAACCACGATGTTGGGCACGTTCACCTGACGGGCCAGCAGGATGTGCTCGCGCGTCTGCGGCATCGGGCCGTCGGCGGCGCTGACCACCAGGATCGCGCCGTCCATCTGCGCCGCGCCGGTGATCATGTTTTTCACAAAGTCGGCGTGGCCCGGGCAGTCCACGTGGGCGTAGTGCCGGTTGTCGGTCTCGTACTCCACGTGAGCCACGGAGATGGTGACCGTTTTGGTTTCGTCGCGCACGGTGCCGCCCTTGGCGATCTCGGCATACGGCTTGTACTCCGCGTAGCCCTTGTCCGCCTGGACCTTCAGGATCGCGGCAGTCGTCGTGGTTTTGCCATGGTCGATGTGACCGATGGTGCCCACGTTCACGTGCGGTTTAGTGCGTTGGAAGGTTTCTTTGCCCATGGATTGCTTTGAGGATTGTTTCTGCTGAAAAAAGGTCCGCGTTCGCTGTGGTCCTGGCTTGGCCGATGGAGCCCTCGAGCGGATTTGAACCGCCGACCTCGTCCTTACCAAGGACGCGCTCTACCAACTGAGCTACAAGGGCCCGGATCTCGACGCCGCCGGAGGCGATGGGAAATCTGGAGAAAGCGTAGAAATTTGCCGGGCGCAGGCAGGGTGGTCAACCCTTTTCGCTGCCGCAAACCACAGATTTGTGCGCCACGCTGGCTGCCTTCGATCAAGGGCCGACCGTCACGGTGTAGTAACCCGGGGCAAGCCCGTAGCGCTGGGCAAAACCGCTCACCCACTCCACCAGCCGGGCGTCGACCAAGGCGTTGCCGCTACTCTCGACCAGCAGCGGTACGGTCGGCACCGCCCGATCTGAAACCAGAAGGTGCAGCTGAACCGGCGACCACAGCACATCCGGCCAGTCCTCGCCCGGGAAGGCGGCAACGGCTTCGGCAATGACCGCCTCGGCGGTGCCGCTGCGCTCGACCCGGACAAAGCCCGCGCGCTCGGGCACAATCTGCTGGGTGCGCTCGCCCTGGCCGAAACGCTCGAAGTAGCTCCAGAATACCAGCGCACCCTCGACGGTCTCATCGGGCGGCGCGGGTCGGGGTCCGGGCGCGGGAAAGACCTGTGGCAGCGCCCCCAGCGGCACCTGCTCCAGAGCGCCAAAGGGATTGGGGATGTCTTCCGGCGCTC
Organism: Opitutales bacterium; assembly: GCA_050331595.1. Lineage (GTDB taxonomy): Bacteria > Verrucomicrobiota > Verrucomicrobiia > Opitutales > JBHJGM01 > JBHJGM01. The sequence continues at coordinate 15,989 of JBHJGQ010000024.1, read as the reverse complement.
CGAATCGGGGCGAGCCCGGCGTGGCCGCGTTCCACCGCGTCGGCAAAAAGAGGGGCTCATCATCCAGCAACAGGGCCTGATCCGTCAGCAGGGTGCTGGCGTCGCGTGGTGCCTGGGGCAAGGCACTGAGGAAGCTGCTCGGGCGTTCGGGCGGCAGCACAGGCGTCTCAAACGCCTGACTGAGCAGAACAAAGCCGGCCAGGTGAAGCGCCAGCCCGGCAATCAAAATGACCCGCGCCAGGGGGCGCTCCAAGACCCCCCAGAAGCTCGTTCGGCTTTTCTGATCGTCCACCAAACGCATCGACGTTCGCTCCTTCTTCCAACGGGGTGACAGACTGCCGCGCCTCAGGGGCTCACGCTCACGGGCAATTGCATCGTCGGTTCGGAGAGCGCGGGGCGTGCCGCGAAATGAACCTTGGCGAAGCCTGCCGAACGCGCCATCGCGCAGACATCCAGCACCACTTGAAACGGCACATCGGCGGCCACTTTCAGGTGCAAGACGGGCGCGGTACGGCCTACGGGCAGTCCGCCCACGAAGCCGCCCAGGCGATTGGGCAGCTGCTCGATGGAAAGCACATCGCCGTTGAACAGAATCAGCCGCGAACTGCGCAGGGACAGGACCGCCAGCGCGGCGTAGGCGTCCTCGGCCACGGCGGAGCTGTCGACCGCCCCGAGCGACAACGAGGCGTCGGTGGGAATTGCCGTGAGCTGGGTCGGGTCGACGCGGGGCAACTCGACCGTCACGCCGGGGGGCATCAACAACTGCGAGCCTAGCAACGAAAAGAACAACGCCACCAGGAACACATCCAGCAGGACGACCGGGTTGAGCCGGCGCGAGGGTGTTTGCAGCCGCTCGCGCAGGCCCATCGGGCTGCTCAGCGAAGCCGTTTGCAAGGGTGCGTGCATGGGCAATGGGTCGGACGATACTCAGCCAAGCGCGTCAAAATCCGCTAGCGTTTGCCGCGGCCACTGGCGACAGCAGGGGCGAAGGGCAAAGTCACCGGGTCGGCGGACGCCGGCTTGGGCGGCTCGACCGCTTCGGACTCGAGCGCCTCTGCCGGTTGCGCCTGGTCTGCGGGCAAATCACGCATGAGGAACTGCATCAGGTCGTTGCCCACCCACTCCATGTCGTGGACCAATGCACGCACGCGCCCGGACAGAAAATGCTGCGCCAGGTGCGCCATCACCGCGATGGCCAGACCCGCTGCCGTGGTGATGAGCGCTTGCGCAGCCTGACCGGAGAACGCGGCCGTCGCCGCGTACGCTTCGGAACTGTGCAGCTGCTGAAACGCACCCAAGATGGCGACCACTGTCCCCAACAAGCCGATCAACGGAGCCACCGTTGCGATCGCTCCCAGTGTCCCCACGCGTCGTTCCAGAATCGGGATTTCCACCAGCGCCGCCGCCTGGATCGCCGAGCGCAGCCCCGCCTCGTCATCTTCGTGGTGCAGCAAGGCCGCCTTGGTCACGTAGGCGACGGGTCCAGGCGTTTCCTCACACAGGGTGAGCGCTTCATTCAGGCGGCCTTTGCGGGTCAGGTTTTTGATGCCGACCAGGAAGGTCTGGCTGCGAATCTGCCCCCGGTGCAGGAACAGCGTCCGCTCCAGAAAGATAACGAAACCAACTGCGCTCAGCAGCAGCAGCGGCCAGACAAGGAATCCGCCCTGCAGCAGAAAATCCAGTTGAAGAAAGTTCATGGGCGATAGCAATGAGCCGTCCCGGATACCCTGCCCGCGTCCTTGGCAGTCCCGGCTCCCTTCCTCTCAAAGAAAAGTTCTAGTTTACCGCATGCGTGGAGCCAAGTGTGAAAATGGCGTGAATTCAGGGTAAAGCGGCGGTTTCGGGAAGGACCGTCGAGGCCTCCGGGAGCAGTGCCCGCTGCCGCGCCAGCGCTAACGCAGCCCCCGGCAAACCCGCCGAACGCAACCGCCCGTACAAGTCATAAGCCGCGCCGATCTCACCGCGGCGCTCCAGCAACTGCGCCAGCTCCAGAATGGTTCGTGACATCCAGTAACGCCCGTTGGGTCCGAGGGAGGCAGCGGGCTCAGGCTCATCCAGAAAACGCGTGATGACCAGCCAATGGACTTCGGCGGCGCGGTTGGCCTGCCCGCCTTCGGCCAACACGCGGGCGGCCTGGTGCCCGGCCTCGACGCGGGCGTCGGGTGGCAGGTGCGGCAAGTCAAACAGGCGCTCGAAGGCACCGGCGGCACCCTCGGTCATCGCCGGCTGTCGGCTGGCTTCCAGCGCCATGCAGTAGGCCTGGCCAAAGTCTGCCCGATAGCGCTGTGGATGCTCGGGGAACTGCGTCAACATGGCCTCATACACGTTCTGGGCGTTACCAAACTGCCCGAGGTCGCGCAGGATGTTGCCCTGGCGCAGCCGCGCTTCAAAGACCAACGGGCTTTGGGGGTAGTCGGCCACCAGCTGATCCAGCAATTGGAGCGCTTCTTCGTGACTCTGGCTGAGGCCGCGCTTCTGCGCGTTGATGGCGGCTTCAAAAAGCGCCTTGGGCGCCAGGTCGCTCTGCGGATGGGCTTCGGCCAACTCGCGCAGACGCTGTTGGGCTTCGGCCAACCGGCCCGCCAGCGCCAATTCGTGCGCTTCGGCCAGAAACGAGAGCATGGCCGGGCGGCTCGCCGGGTGAGCCTCACGAAGGTCGGCAAACTGGGCCAAGCCGTTCTCGGGACGACCGAGGGTCAGCCATGCCTGGCCGCGCAGGAGCAGGACATTGGCCGCCAGATTGTCAACCAGGGTGGTGTCGACGGCGTCCGGCTCCAGGGTACGCAAGGCCTCCAGGATGTTCTCCGTCAGGTACGGCACGCGCTCGGGCTCGCCGCATTCCAAAGCCAGCCGTGCTTCCAGCCACAGCAAGCGCAGCCGCAGCCCCGCTGAAAGCCCGTCCAGCCCCCCTTGAAACCGCCGCTGCATGCGCGCGTAAGCGGATTCGCCCATCGCCGAATCACGCAGGTGCGTGAGAAAAATCCATTCGGCCTGCCACAGGTCATCGGGCGCGAGTTCGTTGGAGCGGGCCCGCTCGTCGAGAAAGGTCTGGGCGGCGTCGAGGCTGTCCCGGTTCAGGTCCGAGCGCACGATCTGGCGCAGCAGCAGACGATCGTCGATCACGCCGGAGTTCTCCTCGTAGACCGCGCGGTACGCGGTGCTGGCCGGCTCGTAGTCCCCGTTGCGGAAGTACGCGTCGGCCACCAGCAGACCCAGGCGCGTGCGGTCCACCCCGGGCGGCAGCGCCTCGCGCAGTCCCGAGAGTCGGTCGGCGGCGGCACGGTAACGGGGCGGCTCGCGGTTCAGGGCGATGTGCGCCAGCAGGCGACGGCTGGAGGCGGTCAAGGGCGAACCGGGAAACTCCTCCAACAGGCGCTCGGCGTCGCTGTCGGCAGCATCGAAGTCGCCCGCCTGCAGTGCGAGTACCGCCCGGTTGTGCAATAGACGGTCGAGCAAAGGGTGGTTAGGCTGGCCCGGCTCGGTCTGAATCAGCGAACCCAGCAAGTCGCGCAGTTCCCCTGGGTTGTCCGCGGCATGCTGGGTCGACGAAAGCAGGGCCAGGGCGGTGCGCAGTAAATCGCGCTCGGCCGGCGTGCGTAAAAGCTGACGCAAACGCGTGCGGCCTTCAATCGTATCGACGCCCGAGATCAGCGCATGCAGCAGCAGAACTTGCCCGAGTTCCTCACCCTGAGCGGCGTTGAGTATCGAAATCTGCTTCTCCAAGACGGCGATGGCTTCATCTTGACGACCCTGCTGGGCCAGCGCCGTGGCGTACAACCGCGCGAATTCATACCCGGCTGATTGCCCTTGGAAAGCGACGGCTTGCGCGCGTAATTCCTCAAGACTGGCCTCGTCTGTCTCCCCGCGGATCAGGCGCAGGCGGTAGATCAACGCTTCAAAGTGTGGGGCCAGCCGCGTGGCTTCGGATTGCGCACGGGCCGCTTGAAACTCGATGGCCGCTTCCTGGTTACGCCCGGCTTCCTGCAGTTGCAGCCCCTTGAGCACATGATACCAGGGACGGTCGGCCTCGGACAGTGTCTCGGGCGACAACTCCGCCACCCAGTCGCGCGTCTCGTCGATGGCGCCCTGCTCGATGGCCACGATGGCCAGGCGCAGCCGTTGCGCTGGCGAAACCGATTCCCCGCCCATGCTCTCCAAGAGCTGCCGTGCTTCAGCATAGCGGCCCAGACTGATCAACGCGCTGCTGCGGTGCAGCTGGAGTTCCCAGCGCTGAATCGGACCCAGGTTGGGCAGCTCCAGCGCTTGCGCCAACAGGCCCTCGGCAATGAAGGACAGACCACCCCGCAGGGCATCAATGCCCGCCCGCGCCAGCCACGCTTCTTCCAGGCGTTGCTCGGGCGCTCCTAGAGTCGGCAGGTCGAGTTCGGACTGTGCCGGTAGCCAAGCCGGCCACGCCGCCGCCATCGCCAAGGCGCCCACCACCAAACGTGCGCGTATCCCTTTGATACCTCCCAGCATGAACTTCAAAAACGATAGGCTATGGATGCAGAACGCTTTGCCGAGCCCGGAAACAGAATCGGATCGACAGACTTTCCACGCTCTCTGGCACCCAATATGCACCCGCATTCTGCATGCGCGAACGCCGATTACAAGTGGACCGGGGGCGGCTGCGGACGTTCCGCTGGTTCTGGCTGACGCTGGTCGCCCTGACACCGCAGACCTTGCCCGCCCTCGACCCGCTGCTTGAGCCTGTGGTGCGGGCGCACGGTGGCCTCGAGCGTTGGGCCCGGGTGCATGCGCTGGAGTTTACCTATGCCTCGGACTTTGCCGGCTACAAGGTGGCCGACCGCCAGATCTGGGACCCCCACGGACCCTGGCGCCTGCGGATCGACAGCACCGATGAAACCACCACTGGCAAACGCTACCAGATCGCCTACGACGGCGAACACCTCTGGATCGCGCCCAACATCGACGCCCTCGCCCCGCTGACGCCGCATTTTTACTACAAAACCCCGGCCTACTTTTTGGGCATTCCGTTTGTTTTTGCCGACCCGGGCGCACGGGTGCGCGATCTGGGCCTGCAGCGCTTCGAAGGGGAAACCTTCCAGGCGCTGGAAGTGCGTTTCGCAGACGGTACCGGCGACACGCCCGAGGACGTGTATTGGCTCTATACCTACCCGCAGACCCATCGGCTCAAGCTCATCTATTACATCGCCACGCATCCGGAGTTGATTGGCGAGCGCTCGGTCGAGTCCCTGCGCCGCGAGACGGTCCTCTACGACGAGTGGCAGGATGTCGGCGGTCTGCTGCTCAGCCGCAAGGCACGTTATGCGGTCTGGCAAGATGATGGCCGCGTGGGCGAAGCACTGGGAGGCTGGCGCTTCGATGGCCTTCGCCTGCACCACGAACCTCTGGGGGCCGAACCGTTCGCACGCCCGGAAGGTTCGGTGCGCGTCAACCCGCCTTAACTTTGAGAAGGCCTTTGCGTCTTGCATTCGTTGGGCGAGTGTCGCGAGATTCTTCCCGCGCCCACACGTACGTGCCCCACGCAAAGCCCCGATGAAAAGCCTGTTCGTCCCCAAGGAACGCCATCCCAAGGAAACGCGCGCGGCGCTCACTCCGGAATACACCGGCAAGCTGGTGTCGCTGGGGCTGGCGGTTCAGGTGGAGCCAGGGTTGGGGGCTCGGGCCGATTATCCGGACGAGGCCTACACGCACGCCGGGGCCACCCTCGCCAGCAACCGCACGGCTGCGCTGGGGCAGGCCGACTACATTGTGCGCGTGTGCCCGCCGGAGGTGGACGAGATCGCAAGCCTCAAAGCAGGCGCGCTTCACGTCAGTCTGCTTGACCCTTTCAACAACCGCGCGGCGCTGGATGCTTTTGCCACCGCGGGCGTCAACGCGGTGAGCCTGGAGATGATTCCGCGCACCACGCTCGCGCAGAAGATGGACGTCCTCTCCTCCCAAGCCAACCTGGCCGGTTACGCGGCAGTCATCGTGGCGGCGGACCGCCTGAGCAAGATTCTGCCCATGATGATGACGCCCGCAGGCACCATCTCGCCGTGCAAGGTCTTCGTCATCGGAGTGGGCGTGGCGGGACTACAAGCCATCGCCACGGCCAAGCGCCTCGGCGCGCGCGTCCAGGCTTTCGACACACGCCCAATCGTCGAGGAACAGGTAAAATCACTCGGGGCGAAGTTCCTCAAAATCGATCTGGGCGAAACCGGCCAGACCGACCAGGGCTACGCCAGGGAACTGACGCCCGAGCAGTTGGCCAAACAGCGCGAGGGCATGCAGAAAGCTTGCGCCGACGCCGATATCGTCATCACCACGGCGAAACTTTTCGGCCGCCCCGCACCCAAAATCGTCAACGCTGCCATGGTCGAAGCCATGCAACCCGGCAGCCTGATTGTCGACCTGGCCGCAGCCACCGGCGGCAACGTCGAGGGCACTGTGCCCGACGAGGAAACGATCACCGCCAACGGTGTGTGCATCATCGGCGACACCAACCTCGAGGGCTACTTCGCGCGCAACGCCAGCGACATGTATTCGTCCAACGGATACAACTTCATCGAGCATTTCTGGGACAGTGAGGGCGCCGCCTTTGCCTACAACTTTGACGACGAAATTCTGCGCGGCTGCCTCATCACTCACGACGGCGCAATCGTTCACGAAAAGTTCAAAGCCTAACGTATTCCGCAGACGCCCGCGCCTTCATACCTACCTCTATCTGACAACAATTCGACTTAGCTCCGTTGCCTGACGGCTGCATTCTCTATTCTGAATTCGTTCACCCCCATTCTCACCCGCCATGCTCATCCTTCTTGTCTTCATCCTAGTGCTGGCTGCTTTCCTGGGCTTTGAGCTGATCTCGAAGGTGCCCTCGCAATTGCACACCCCGCTGATGTCCGGCTCAAATGCGATCAGCGGCATCACCATTGTGGGCGCGATGCTGGCTGCGGGCACCGAGGACGGCGGCTTCCTCGCCATTCTCCTGGGCTTTATTGCCGTGGTGCTGGCCACCATCAACGTCGTCGGCGGCTATCTCGTAACCGACCGCATGCTCGGAATGTTCAAAGCTGGAAAAGCGAAGGGCGCAGCGAATAAACAGTAGAGTGTAGGACCCCATTCGCGTGAATCGCCGATCCGACCCTGAACCCAAGTATCGTCCGTAGAAACCTTCAGGCGCTGCTTCGTTCTTTACGCCAACTCCGAATTCCCCGCCCCTAAACCCATGTCCCCGGAACTGATCAACTTTGCCTACATCGTCGCGGCGATCCTGTTCATCTTTGGGATCAAGATGCTGGGCCGCGCGCAGACGGCGCGCCGAGGCAATCTGCTCTCATCGGTGGGGATGCTTGTCGCGGTCGTGGTCACGCTGCTGGATCAACAGATCGAAGGCTTGGGCTATGGCTGGATCGTGGCGGGGCTGGTGATTGGAGCGGGCATTGGCACCGCGGCCGCGCGGTTGGTCAAAATGACGGCCATGCCCGAGATGGTGGCCCTCTTCAACGGCTTTGGCGGGGCGGCCTCCATGCTGGTCGCCTGGGCCGAGTTCCAGAAAATTTTTGCCGAGGGCTGGCGCGCTTATGAACCCTCGCGCGTGGCGGGCGAAGTCTTTCCGCTCTTGGTTATCTACCTGGCGATGCTGATCGGCGCGGTCACCCTGACGGGCAGCCTGTATGCCTACGGCAAGCTCTCGGGCAAGGTCAGCGGAAGTGCCAAGGTCTTCCCGAACCAGAAGCTCATCAATGCAGCGATCGCCGGCGCCCTGCTGATCGGGCTGGTCGTCTTTTCGCTGTTGGGCGAGAGTCTGGGTGGTGCCTACGCGGTCTTCCTCATCGCCGTGCTGCTAGCGCTGGCGCTGGGTATTCTCGGGGTGATGCCGATCGGCGGCGGTGATATGCCCGTGGTCATCTCGTTGCTGAACAGCCTCTCCGGGCTGGCGGCGGCGGCGGCGGGTTTTGTCATCCTCAACAACGTGCTGATCGTGGCCGGATGCCTGGTCGGCGCCAGCGGTTTCATCCTGACGGTGATCATGTGCAAGGCGATGAACCGCACCTTGCGCCACGTGCTTTTCTCAGGCTTTGGCGCAACCGCCCAAAGCGGCTCCGACGCCATCGACGGCGAAATGAAGCCGCTGTCGGTTGAGGATGCTTACTACGTGCTGGAGGCGGCCCGCAGCGTCGTCTTCGTGCCGGGTTATGGAATGGCCGTGGCTCAGGCGCAGCACGCCGTGAAGGAACTTGGCGAACTGCTCGAGCACAACGGCGCGGAGGTGCGCTTCGCGATTCACCCCGTGGCCGGTCGCATGCCCGGACACATGAACGTTTTGCTGGCAGAGGCCGACGTCGAGTACGAGCAACTCAGCGAAATGGACGACGTCAACCCGCTGATGGGCACGGTCGATGTGGCCATCGTCATCGGCGCGAATGACGTGGTCAACCCCGCGGCGGCCACCGACGAATCCAGCCCGATTTACGGCATGCCCATCATCAACGTGCACCAGGCGCGCACCGTTTTCTGCCTCAAGCGCGGACAGGGCGCGGGCTTCTCCGGGCTCGTCAACAAACTCTTTTTCATGCCCAACACCCGCATGATCTACGGCGACGCCAAAGCCACCGTCACCGGCCTGGTCGCGCAGTTCAAAGACAAGTGAGGCTCGCCGAAAGTACCTGGCGGTCAGAATCCAGCAGCCGGAAGAAGCGGGAGCTCGCGGAGTACCCAACCTGCCATTATCGAGATGGTCCCCGCCTTGACGCCGGCTGGCCGCTGACTTTACTCTTACATTTTGTAGCCCGATGAAACGGGCGGGCATGGACGTCGCTTCCATTGCCCATGACGCGTTCCCCGGTGGTGTAATGGTAGCACTACGGATTCTGGTTCCGTCTGTTGGGGTTCGAGTCCCTACCGGGGAGCCATCTCGCGAGCGCGCGCGAAATCGATCAACGTCGACCCAAAGGCCGCAGGCTGCACGTCAATGCGCGGGTACGGCCTGCGCGGGACTGGACGCCGGCGTTTCCGTTTCCGTTGGCTCTGCTTGCGCTGGAGGCTCTTGCGTATTCTCTGCGTGCGCGTCTGAGGCGATTGTCGTCGCTTTCCCAACGGGCGGCGGTGTGGCATCGACCCACACCACTTGCGCCAGCGGTAACTGCACCGGCACGGGCTGCTCCAGGCCTTCCAGCTCCAGATTGACGTGGATGAAGCCGGGCAGCACGTCGAGAACGGTCCCCTGCACTTCCACGGGTCCCAATCGTACGGGGATGCCCTGTTGTTGCATCGAGCGTATCACCTCCGGCACTCGCTGCAGCGGAATCTCGCTGGTCGGTGCCCCTGCGGCACTTGAGGCAAACGCATCGACAGCTTCCCGCTCGGCGGCGCCTGCGTTCGCGTACAGGCGCAGGAGCGACTCGCTGGGCTCGCCGCCGCGCAGGTCGGATTCCACCACATTGTAATTCACGCGGACGGCCTGTCCCTTGAGCGCGGGGGTCAACTCGGTCGGTGCCAAGCGCACCTGCGTGCGGTTTAAGTTCGCGCGATTCGTCACCGTGGACGCCGCCAGGCTTTGGAGGCGCCCTTCATGAACGCCCGCATTGATGGCCGCGGCCCATGCCGCCGACTCACCTGTAGCTACGTTTCGCACCTTGGATGCGGCAGCCACTTCAAGGTCGGGCACGGGCGAAGGTACCAGTTGCGGTACTACCGCGACGATGGCACCCGAAGCGGGTTCGCCAACAGGCCGTTGGCGCACTCCCAGCGCGAGCGCGGCGTCGTTGTCGGGCGAGAGCAAGTCCGACTCGCCGGCATCCAGCGAGGGTAAGCCCGCCGCCGCTGTCTCGGTGGTGGCGAATCTCGAGGCCACGATGGTCGGCAGAGTTTCCTTCTTGTTGCCGCCCGGAGACGGCTGGACTTCGCTGGCATCGGCCAGTACCGGACCCAACCCGCCCAGCGTGCCCCAGTCGGGCCGGAGGGCGTCCGGGGCGAAGGTGACCACCTCTTCAAAAATTTCTGGACTCGTCACACGCATGTCGATCGGTGCCAACACCGGGGGATTCGTGGCGACCTCCGCGACCGGGGCCGGCGCAGGGGCTTCGATCGCAGGCGCACCGCTCAGCGTTTGCACATTCCGGCGCATGGCTCGACTCGGGTCACGCTTTCGCGTGGTCACGGTGACGGCATCCTCCAAGACAGGTTCGGGTTGCGCTTGGACGGGCGCTGGAGGAGGCTCGGCAGCCGCTGGCGGCGCGCTGTTTTCAGCCAGGGCCGGCCCCATCGGGTTGTCCAGAAAGCTTTGCACCGCGAACATCAGGACCAGAACTGCAGCAGCCGCGGCAGTAATGAGGAGCGGAAAATTCAACCGCTTGCGCGAAGGTCGTACCGACTGGCTGGGCAGGCGTTTGCGTTGACGCTTGCTCAAGATTCCGGGCGTGTCGGCCTCATCCGCCATGCTTGAACCGGCAACCGCCAGCGCTGCTTTCTCCGCCGGCGAAAAAACGGGGCCCGCCTCCCCGGCCAGAGCTTCCTGGAGTTGCTCGGCGGTGTGCTGGATGGCCTCGACGGCGCGTTGCAACTCGGCGTCGGAGCGCACGGCCGCCTCCACGGCCTCGCGCGCGGCGGGGTCGTCCAACGCGCCCAGAGCATAGGCGGTCAATCGCGGGTCGTCGGGTTGGATGCTCATCAAATGGATTCAGTCGCGGGCTTGCATACGCTCACGCAGGGTCTTCAGGGCCGTGTGCAAAAGGAAGCCGACGTTGGAGACCGAAAGACCGGTCACTTCTGCAATCTGCTTGTAGCTGAGATTGTTCTGAAAGCGCAGGCGCACTGCTTCGCGTTGGTTGGGCGGCAGGTCAGCCAGCAGGGAAAGGGCTTGTTGAGCGCTTTCGCTGACCTCGGCCTGGACCGCTGGCGAAGGCGCGTCGGGGGCGGCGTCTTCAGCCGCGTGGGCCGCCACCGGGTCCTGAAAATCGGTCGCGCTCATGCGGTTTTCCTTGCGGGCCAGATCGAGCACGCGGGTTCGGCAAACATGAAACAGCCAGGGGCCCTCGCGGCCTTCGAGTGTGTCCATCGGCTGGCGCAGCAAGCGCACGAAGGTTTCCTGAACGGCGTCGCGGGCGCGTTCGCGGTCGTTGGTAAGGGTGCTGGCGTAGCGAAAAAGCGCATCGGCGTGGGCCTCCACCAGCCGCTCGATCCACGTGTGGCGGGCTGCGTCGGAGGCCGCCTGGGTGGGCTGCGGGCTGGATAGCGAAGATTGCTGCATCGGAAAAACGCGCCGAAGCCATATTTCTTAGAAAATTGGGTGCAAAAAAGCGAAGCAAACCCAAGCCCGCCGGGGTTGACTCTCCTTTACAAGCCCCTCACCCATCGATAATCAATGAAAAGGCGCACAGACCGATGATTTGCGTGTCTGTGACCAAAGGCGGTGCCTTGGTCGGGTTACCCGTCGTTGCTTTCGCTCCGTTTACAATGAATTTCACCCGCCTTCTTGGAATCGGCTCGTTGGCCCTGCTGCCGTGGGGGCTCTGCGCGCAGGATCCCGCCGCTGGCGGCGGTGGCACGCCGGCCAACAACCAGAACCAGCAGCTCTTTTCCGGCGACAGTCTCTTCGAGAGCCAGACCTTCAGCGATTTTGCAGGGGGCGCGGCCTACGACCCGCAGCAGGACAGCCTCGATTTGGAGGAAGGCACGCTGCAATGGAAGGGCCGCACCTTCAACCTGGGCAACAACCGCCTGGTCCGGGCCCGCTTCGAGCGCTACCTCAGCACGCCGACCTACGCGACCGGCGGCGACGAGTACTCCGCCATCCTCGACCGCGTGACCGAATTGCTTTCCGTTGGTGCCAACGCCGGCGATCCCGAAGCCATCGACGAAGCCTGGAACCTGCTCTTTCGCGCGGGCAACTACCCGATCGACGGCGGCAATTCGCTCATCATTGCCAATCAGGTTTTCAACGCCTGGCGCATCCGTGCCGAAAATCAGGAGGGGCGCCTCAGCCGCGATGAACTGGAACGCCTGCGCAGCTATCAGCAGTCGATTGTGACCAACCGTACGTGGCTTGAGCAAAAGCGCGCCGAAGACCTGATTGAACGCAACTCCGGAGCCGCTCGCGACGCGCGCCGCAGCCGTTCCAGCTCCGGGGGACAGCCCTCGGGCGGCGGCAACAACGCGGACGGCGATTCACAGAGCGAGTCCGAATCGCGTGAAGGCAGCGCCTCGGTCGACAACGAAGGCGTCAACGTTGATTTCGGCAGCGCCTCCAGCGAAAGCATCAGCAACGCGGCGCCCTTTGTAACCGCGGCCGCGGGCACCTCGCAAGCGGCCTTCGACGTGGCGCGGCTGGCCCACCTCGAGGCGCAGATCCAGGCGCTCAGCGGCTCCATGGCGGTCAACGCGCTCCAGGCAAAGTTGCAGTTCCAGACGCAGTTTGTCGTCTTCCTGAAACAACGCCGCTACCAGCACGCCTTGATCACGGCGGCGTTTTACCGGCACATTTTCAAGGGAGCGCAGCAGGGCCTGGACGTGGGCCGGAGCCAGTTTGCCGACTTCATCGACATCTCCGACATCGTCCCGACCATCGACCTGCTGGAGGGCTTTGCCCGCGAGGCGATTGCCGACACCGCCGTAGGCATGGAAGCCGTCGACAATCTGTACAACACCGGCGAGCGCTACGGCGCCCTGCAGCGCTTGCAGGAAACCTTTTTCCTGGGCGAGTACCTGCCCCGCGTGGTCGAGTACAACCCAGAGAAAAAGACCACGCTGATGAGTCTGTTCCAAAAAGCGCGGGCACTACAGCGCGTTCTCGACATCAAGGACTACGAACGGGCCGAAACGCTGCTGAGCGGCATCCGGGAGCTGGCCTCGGACTTCCCGCACGATCAGATTCTGTCCGGAATCAACACTGCCCGCCGCGGCAGCGATTTAGCGGTGATGACCGCGCAGGCCGCCCGCGAAACCGGCGACTTCGTCAACGCCGAGGCCAAGATCAAGGAGGCGCTGGCCCTCTGGCCGCTGAACCCGCGCATCGAGGAATTTCTGGCCAGTTCGGTCGCGCAAGCCAACTTCGGCAATCAGGCCAGCGCGAAATTCGACGAAGCCTACGCCGCGGGCGCCTTCCGGCTCATCCAGCGGGAGGCCCCCACCTACGGCATCGCCCTCGGGCAGGACCCCGTCCGCGCCGCCCAGGTGCGCGAGGTCGTCACGCTCATGAGCAAGATTGACGGCTACATTGCCCAGTCGGAAACCATGGTCAATGCCGGGCTCGAGTACGCCGCCTTTGAACTGCTCCTGCGAGCCGAAACGCTGCGCCCCGAAGACCCCGAGGTGGCCAAGGCGATTTCTCAAGTCGCGCGGCAAGTGCCCGTGTACGCGGCGCTGCTTCACGAGGCCAAGCAGGCAGAAACCAACGGCCGACCGGCCCACGCACTCAACCTCTACCTGGCCGGGCGCGACCTCAACAAGGCCTCCGAGCATTGCCTGGCAGGAATTGAGCGTGCCAGCGTTCAGCTGATGGAATCGCTCGACTCAGGCGGACCAGCCTTCTTCAACGAGCCCTCTGTCGAAAGCGAAGATCCGTTCAAGGACACCGAGCCGCCCTCGCCCATCGCCACGCAAGCCGCACGCGAGGGTTAGTCGAGTTCGGTTACCCAGAGCACAGCGCCGCGGCGGTAAACCTTGACCGACCCGTGAGGCTGGCCGAAGCTGATCGGGACATGGGACGGTTTGCTGCCCGCAAGGGGGGAGTCGCCGTTCCGCGCTGCTGCTTCTGCCGACGATGAAAATCCTGCTGGCCGACGACGATCCGGTCTCGCTGCAAACGATACGCACCTTCCTGTCGAAGGCCGGTCACCGGGTGGAAGTGTGCGAGAATGGCGAACAGGCACTGGGCGTACTCACCGGAGACGGCGCGCCGCAACTGGCCCTGCTGGACTGGATGATGCCTGGCATGTCCGGCATCGAAGTGTGCCAGCAGATTGGACGGCGGCCGAATCGGGGCGACCGCTACATCATCATTCTGTCCGGGCGAAACCGCAAAAAAGACATCGCCGAAGGCCTGCTTGCCGGGGCGGACGACTATCTGGTCAAACCTATTGACCTGACTGAAATGATCGCCCGCGTGCGCGTAGCCGAGCGCACCCTTGCCGCCCACAACGAGCTGCGCCACCACGTCGAACAGCTTGAGCGGCTCGTGCGGCGGCATAACCTGCTGGGCGAGTTGGCCGTGCGCCGCGTTGGCAATCCGCTGGCCGAACCCACTCAGGCTAAGTCGGCGCCCGCGCGCACCCCTCCCGCAAAGACGCCCCACAGCCTGTCCACCGCGGTCGGAAACCTGCACGGCGTGCTCGTCTTTGGGCAAATTTTTCTCGAAACGCTGCGCGGGCTGGGCGTGGAGGCGCGCCTGGAAACCCCGGAGCCCTCGGAGTTGCTCGAAGACATTGCTCCGCCCGTCTACGCGGCTTGGACCCCAATCCTTTTGCCCAAGCAAAACGCCTGGCTGGACATCCTGGTGGAAACCACGCCCGAGGGCGCGCGCACCCTGGCCGAGCGGATCGTGCACGGCAGCGTGCAGCGCATGACCAACGCGCCGTTTGAAACGGTGGCGCTGGACGCGTTCGCCGAAGCTGCGGGGATGGGCGTGAGCAAGCTGCGCAGTCAGTTTGAAGAGGATCACATTGCCTCCCACACGCCAATCATCACGCGCGCGGCGATGCTCGAAGGCCCGGCGCTGCGCCGCCGCCCAACGGCACGGCTGACCCATCGCCTCAATGTGTTGGGGCATCCGCTGCAACTGAGTCTGCTGGAGTATCGCACGCCGGATATCGTCAAGGGGCTGCTCGAATTGATCGAGATGGATGTGCTGACCCAACCTCCGCAAGCCTTGCGGCCGGAGACGCCCGCGCCGTTGCAGTCGTGGGAAGCGCTGACCGGACCGATGATCAACCGCGCCCGCCGTTGGACCGAGGATGGCATCATCGAGGATGCGTTTCACGTGATGCAGCCCTCCCCCGTGGCCCGCGAACTGGCAACCAAACTCAGGACCTAGCATCTTGGTACGCGCGACTGCAGAGAAAGCGCGAACCACAGACAGCGAACACCAGGCTCACTAACAATCTGCCGGGCGGTCATTCCCCAACGTAAAAAAAGACCCCGGTTTTCCTGTGCGGAAAACCGGGGTCATAAGCATGGCGATAACCTACTCTCACACCACATCAGGTGGCACTACCATCGGCGATTGCGGGCTTAACGAGCGTGTTCGAGATGGGAACGTGTGTTTCCCCGCATCTATCCTCACCAAGTGGATCCGCACCCGTCGCAGCGCGTGCAGTTTGAGGATAGTCAATGAATTGAGCCGAGGTCACTTCGAGCAGGTCAGGCCACGCCGCATTGGATGCGACGAGTTTGACTGGAAAGTGACGTTTGATGCGTTGCAGGCCTTCCAAGTTGTAAGGGATACATGTGTTGTGCATCCTTTCACCGAAGCCGACGAAACGGCTACGAACAAGTAGAACAGAAGCGTGCAGGCAGTCCTAAGGCTGCAAACATATCTGTTTCGGTGAAATGAACACAACTGACGGTTCTGTGGCACTAGGCCACCGTTGGGGGGATGACAATGCCTCCGCCTGAAAAAGGGAAGGCGTTGTCCATCAAACCGATTGGGTAATTAGTACTGGTTTGCTCAACGCTTTGCAGCGCTTACACATCCAGCCTATCGACCTGGTGGTCTTCCAGGACCCTAATAGGGAGAACTTATCTTGGGAATCGCTTGGCGCTTAGATGCTTTCAGCGCTTATCGGTTCCGAGCATAGCTACCCGGCGCTACGGCTGACGCCATAACCGGAACACCAGCGGCTCGTCATTTCCGGTCCTCTCGTACTAGGAAATGAACCCCTCAGTTCTCCTGCGCCCACAGCGGATAGAGGACCGAACTGTCTCACGACGTTCTGAACCCAGCTCGCGTACCACTTTAATTGGCGAACAGCCAAACCCTTGGGACCTTCTCCAGCCCCAGGATGTGATGAGCCGACATCGAGGTG
>JBHJGQ010000023.1:0-44956 GCA_050331595.1 Opitutales bacterium | reverse complement strand
GGTTAAGGAAGGTGCTGGTAGCGCCGACTTTAGAGGTGACCCAACGTTGTCCGGGCCCCTGCAAGGTGCGCCTGGACGGCGACGGCGCGGGCTCGTCCGGCGTTGTCGTGCGTGGGGTTGCCGATCCTTTGCCCGCTTTGCCACGCCCGCCGCACCCCCACCGATGTCCCTGAACGTCAAAAAGATCCTGGTTCTCGACGACGAGGAAAACTACGCCGACATGCTGCAGAAGCTGCTGCAGCAGCACCACTTTGTGGTGGATTCCGCGACGCGGCCGGAGGTCGCCCTGAAGGCGCTCGAAGACAAGGCCTACGGGCTGGTCATCTCCGACTACAAGATGCCGGTGATGGACGGCGCGGACTTTTTGCAACGGGCGCGTCAGGTGCATCCGGAACTGCCGGTGATTCTGGTCTCGGGGCTGATGAACATGCCCGAGTTGGTCAAGGTGGCGAACATGGGCGTGACGCTCGTTTTGGAGAAGCCGCTGAACGTGGATTCCTTCATCGAACACGTGCACCGGTTCGTCGCGCCGATGGAAGCCGAGGACACCGAGGGCTTTGGCAAGGGCGGTAAGGGCAAGGTGAAGAAGCAGTACGCGCCGACCCAGTTTTTCAGCGATCGATCGGCCGCCGCGCAGGCCTTCCTGCAGGCCCTTTGCGACCGGCTGACCAAGGAGAAGCAGTTTTTTGTGCAAACGCCGCCCGGCAGCGAGTTGTCGCTCTTGGCCCAAGAACTCAGCGCCTGGAAAGGCCTGAAGGATCCCAAGGAGTTGTGTTTCACGGCCAAGGAGCTGTCCGAGCCCAGCGTGCGCGAAGCCATTCGCGAGAAGTCGGGCAAGGCACCGTTCATCCCGGTCGAGGCCATCACCGAGATTGAGAAGCTGACGACGGAGGAGTTGCCGATCTTTTTGGATTTCGTGAACGAGGGGCAATTCGACCTGCCCGAGAGCGAGCACATCGTTTTTCTGTACGCCTACGATCCGAGCTGGCTGGATTCCCCGCAGGAGGGACTGGACCCGGACTACATGGCGTTTCTGGAAAAGCACTCGCTGCGTTTCCCGCGCCTGCGCGACCGGGCCAGCGACGTGGCCCATTACGTGGCCTCGGGGTTGACCCAAGCCAACGAAGGCAACCCGGTGACGCTGACCGACGCCGCTGTCGGGGCCCTGCTCCTGTACGACTGGCCCGGCAATTATGCGGAGCTGTCCGCTTTCACGCAGCGCCTGGCGGCCAGTGGTCTGAGCCAGTCCATCGACCTGGAGCCGGTGCTCGACGCTTTGGGGTTGCCCGAGCCGACGCAAAAAGACGCGCTTCTGGCGACGGGGCTGACCTGCCGTCAGCAGGCTGTTTTGAAGGCCGTGGAGGCGCGCTCGCCCGACTTGGTGGAGACGTTGACGGCGGAGGCCGAGGTCAAGCCCGGTGGCAGCGTCCAGACGCAGCTGCTCTTTCCTTCGCTGGCGCAATAGAGTGTCGGCACATTCGCCCCTTCAGGATTCGGTGGCTTGGGTCGATTGTCCAAGGGCGTGACCGCTTGAAGCGGTTGCCCAACGCTCGCCCGACCCATGGTACTGCCGCGCCTCCAAGCCTCGATTGTCCACAACCTCAAGGACTTGAAACTGCTCAGCGATGAGCAGGCCGAGTCCGTGCTTGGCAGCAAGGAAGAACTGTCGGGCAACGAGCTGGACCAGGTGCTCCATGAGGAGTTCAAGGTCACGCCGTTTCAACTGCTGGTGGCCAAAAGCCGGGCCTTCAACCTGAGCCCGTTCGCGGCGGGCTGCTTCAGCCCGAACGAGCGCACCTTCGAGAAGCTGGACCGGGATTTTTGCGAGGAGAACAAAGTGCTGCCGGTGGGCATGACGGCGGGCTACATCGTGATCGCCGTGGCCAATCCGTTCAACACGGCGGTTACGAACAAGGTGGCCGAGCTGACCCGGCGAAAGGTGCAGTTGCTTCTGGCGCAGGAAAGCGAGCTGAACACGTTCCTGAAGGTCGACGATTCGCAGGAGCACAGCGCCGAGGGATTTGGCGACGTGGTCGAAGCGCTCGACATGGAGTTCGAGCTGGACGAAGCCGACCTGGACGCCGACGGCGAGGCTGAGGAGGCCGCCCCCATCATACAGCTGGCCAACCGGATAATCGAGGATGCGTACTACTCCGGGGGCAGCGATATCCACATCGAGCCTTTTGAGAAGGAATGTCGCGTGCGGGTACGCGTGGATGGTGTGTGCTCGGAAAAGCTGAGCGTACCGGTGAAAGTTTCCAAGGCGCTGCTGGCGCGCCTGAAGGTGATGGCGAACCTGGACATCGCCGAGCGACGTCTGCCGCAGGACGGACGCATCGTTTTCAAGCAGTTCACCAAAAAGCCAATCAACATCGACCTGCGCGTGTCGACCGCGCCGCTGAACCACGGGGAGGGGGTGGTGATGCGTATCCTCGACAAGAGCAAGTCAACGCTGCCGCTGGAGGCGCTGGGCTTTGAGTCGCGCAACCTCGAGCGTTACCGCAACATCATCGAGCGTCCGTATGGCATGATCCTCCACTGCGGGCCGACCGGCTCGGGTAAATCGATGACGCTGTACTCGGCGCTCAACGAGATCAACAAGCCGGACATCTGCATCCGCACGGCGGAAGACCCGATTGAGTACACGCTGCCGGGGCTGTGTCAGATGCAGATGCAGCGCAAGATTGGGCTGACCTTTGCGGCGGCGCTGCGGGCGTTTCTTCGCCAGGACCCGGACGTGATTCTGGTGGGCGAAATTCGCGACCGTGAGACGGCCTCGATTGCGGTGGAGGCCGCGCTGACGGGTCACTTGCTTTTCTCCACGCTGCACACCAACGACGCCGCGGGCACGGTTGCGCGTTTGACGGACATGGAGATCGAGCCGTTCATGATCTCGGCCTCGCTGTTGTGCGTGTGTGCCCAGCGCCTGATGCGGCGCGTGTGCAAGACGTGCAAGGAGTTGTACGAGGTGGAAGGGCGTGAGCAGGAGATTTTGGAGCGCGCGCTGGGCAAGGCGCCGACCTCGATTTACCGGGCCAACCGCAAGGGCTGCTCCAGCTGTAATGGCTCCGGCTACAAGGGCCGCGTGGGCATTCACGAAATGATGCTGACGAGCGAGGAGCTGGTGGCGGCGATCAACGAAGGCAAGGAAACAGCCGACGTGAAGCGCATCGCCGTGCAAAGCGGGATGGCCACCTTGCACCAGGACAGCATGCTCAAAGTCAAGGCGGGGACCTCCACGATGGAGGAGAGTATCACGACGGTGCCTCCGGACCTGGAGGATGTCATTCCGGTCAGCGAGATGCCGGGCGGGCTTAAGAGGACTACTGCGCCGCCGCAAAAGTCGGGCAAGACCAGTCCGCCCAAGCCGGGTAAGACCACGCCTGCGAAGGCCGCCGAGGCAGCCGACAAAGAGGCCTCCGGCGAGGCCGCCCCGACCCCCGAGAAAAAGTCCTCGGGCACCGCTGCGCCAGTGGCGGGGTAGGGGTGAAGGGCCGGCTTGCTTAGAACTGGTAGCTGATGCCAGCTTCGATGACGTGAATCTGAGGGGCTTTGAGTTCGTCAAAGCTGGTGTCAAAGTCCGTCGAGCTTGAGTAACGGTAACCGAGCTGTGCCGAAAAGTTTTCGGTGATGCGGTACTGCGCCCTCGCGATGGCCTGATAGGCGAAAGCCGAGACGTAATCACCATTAGCGGAAAGGCCGAAAACGGTTCCGGTTATCCGGGCGGTCCTGCCACCCACGCCGCCACCCAGTTGGAAGTGGAACGGCTTGTACTCAAACTCATAAAGCACGTTCACAAGGTAGGAAAACGCTTCGACTTCGAAATCGAAGGGCGATGGCGAGGCTCCGCCGATGGAGTCGACGTTGGCTTGAGCATAGGAGAAATCGACCTCTGCCAAGATGTTGCCCCAGTCATACCCGACCTGAACAGAGGCTAGAGAGCCAACATCGAACGATACCTCGGCGGTACCGACTCCAAAGATTTGATAGGTCGTGTCCTGGATAAACACGGCACCGCCAGAGGCCGAGCCATAGATTCCCGAATGCTTGTCCTGTCCAAAGCGAGGGCGGGCATCGGCGAGGGTCGCGAGTGCAAGAAAACTCACGAAAAGTAGGAAGGGGGTTCTTTGGGACATGGTGTTGTTGAACCGTCCCAAACCGTCAGGAGCAAGCAAAAGAAATCGAACGGAACCAGAAACTGTCATATTCAATGAGGATGCAAATTTACCGAATTTTCTGGCACGTTTGCCCTCGGGCGCAAGGGGCACGGCTGCTTCGGTGGCCGAGTAGGGGCGACGGTGCCGTGCCGTCCAAGAGGCTTGGGCACGCTCACGCGTAGAAGCCGCCGCCCAGGAGGCGATCGCCGTCGTAGAGGGCGCAGACCTGGCCGCGGGCGAGGGCGCGCTGGGGCGTCTCGAAGTGGACGCGCGCGCTTGTTTGGCCTGTCATGGAAAAGTCGATACGCTGCGAGGGATCGCGGTAACGGGGCTTGGCCAGGAGGTCGGTGTCGTCGGCGTAAGGAATTCCGGGGGCGTTGAACTGCACGTCGACCAGGGAAAAGTCCTGCTGCCAGAGCCCGGGGGCCTCGGGTGAGTCGAAGGCCACCACCAGGCGATTGTTTACGAAATCCTTGCCGACAACGACGAAGTGCTCGTGGTCGGTGTTGGAGGGCAGACCGATGCCCTTGCGCTGGCCCAGGGTGAAGTGGTGCAGGCCGCGGTGCTCACCCAGGGCGATGCCGTCGGCTCGGACGATTTCCCCGGGCCGGTCGGGGATGTACTGGCGCAGGAAGGCGTTGATGTCGACTTTGCCCAAAAAGCAGATGCCCTGGCTGTCTTTCTTCTCGGCGTTGGGCAGGCCGCGTCTCCGGGCAATTTTGCGTACCTCGGGTTTGGCGATGTCGCCGACGGGGAAGTGCGCGCGTCGCAGCTGTTCCTGGCGGACCAGTGCGAGAAAGTAACTCTGGTCCTTGTTTTTGTCGCGGCCTTCCAGGAGGCGGGCGGTGCCGTCGGGTTCGTGTTCGAGCCGGCAGTAGTGACCGGTGGCCACGCCGTCGAAGCCCGCGCCCAGGGCGTAGTTGAGGAAGACGCCGAACTTCATCTCGCGGTTGCACATGATGTCGGGATTGGGCGTGGTCCCGCGACGATAGCCGGCCACCAGGTAGTCCACCACGCGATCGCGGTAATCGCGGATCAGGTTGACGACCTCGAAGTCGATGCCGAGGTGACGGGCCACGGCTTCGGCGTCGGCGATGTCCTGCTCCCAGGGGCAGTCAGCAAAAAGGTCGCTGCCTTCCTCGTTCATCCAGGTGCGCATGTAAGCGCCTGCGACGTCGTGGCCGGCGTCCTTGAGCCTTAAGGCCGCCACGGCGCTGTCGACACCGCCGGAAAGCGCCACCAGGAGTTTTTTGGGATGGTCAGTCATGGTCGGGCGCTGCATGCTGCCGGGCAGATGGTTTCCGGGGGGCAGGCCATGCGCACTTAAGACTGTGTTGCGGCTGCGGTTGACGCAAATCCCTCGTGGGCCGATTGAGAACATTCGACACCTCGCCGCCTGAATTATGTCCGTTTTGCCGCCGCCTGGAGCCCCTAAAGCCGAACCGAAGCAACCGCCCGCGCCTGCGCCGAAAATCCTGGAGGCCGAGTGGGAGACGCGCGACCGCGGGCTGGTCGTGTTGAACGAAGACTGGACCTATCGCTGGCTGCCCACGCCGATTTTTCTGGACGAAGCCGGGACCGAGCGGCCCTGCCTGCTCAAGGCGCCCCCGCAGCTCTTCGGCGAAATGGCGGCGTACTTCGTTCACAAAGGCCGGCTGGTCTTTTTGCTGCGCCCGGAGGATTATCCGAACTTCAACGACCTGCACTCGGAGGCGACCTACGTGGCCGGCAGCTGGAATCATTGGGAAAATCCGGTGGGCCGCGAAGAATGGCGCCTGCACTGGGACCGCATGCGCGGGCGCGATGTGCTGGTGCTGCGCGTGCCCCTGGAGCGTTTCCTGGTGGGCGGTCCGCACCAGTTCAAGTTCGTTACCGATAAGCACATTTGGCTGGAAGTGCCGCAAGACGCGCCCAACCGCGAGCCCGACGGCACCGGGAGCTTCAACTTTGAGCTGCGCGCCAACCGGACCGGGCGCAACGTCTTTTACTTCACGCCGGAGAAGGGGCTGACGGCCTTCAGCGGGATCAGCCAGTTGTTTTGGGTGGAGGGCGGCCAGGTCGAGGCGGTCAACATCTCCTTTGGCGAGCTGGTGTCGGAGATTGTCTCGAAGCGTCCGCTCGGCGCGCTGGTGGCAAAAGACACGACGACGTTTCGACTGTTTGCACCGCGCGCATCGTCGGTCGAGGTGGGTTTGTACCGGGAGCTGGACGGTCCCTGTCAGCGGCATGCGATGGCGCGCCTGGAAGACATGACCTGGGAAGTTTCGCTGCCGGGAAACCTGCACGGGCGCTACTACCACTTTTTCGTGGATGGCCGCAGTCGGGGCCAGATGAGCCACTTCGACGCGAGCTTCCCGATCCTGGATCCGTACGCGTGGGCCACGGTCGGTCGCGAGGGCCCGGGGATCGTTTTCGATCCGGCGCAACTGCCGAAGGTGCGCGAGCGTTACCAGCCGCCGAGCTGGCACGATTTGGTGATCCTCGAGGCGCACGTGCGCGACCTACTCCAGCACGCGCCCATCGCGTTGACCCAAGAGGAACGCCGCGGCTACAAGGGGTAGACGAAATGGCTGCGCGAACCGGATTGCTACCTGCGCACCCTCGGGATCAACGCCGTGGAACTGCAACCCGTGCAGGAATTCGATAACCCCACCCGCGAGGACTACCACTGGGGTTATATGACGAACAATTACTTTGCTCCGGAAAGTTCCTACGCGCTGGATCCCGAGAAAGGTTCGCAAATCGCGGAGTTTCGGGAGTTGGTGCAGGCGTTTCACGACGCCGGCATCGCGGTCATTCTGGACGTGGTCTACAACCATGTGGGCGAGCCCAACCATCTGCTCTTCATTGACAAGCAGTACTATTTCGAGACCGACCACGATGGCCACCTGGCCAATTGGTCGGGTTGCGGGAACGATTTTCGCGCCCATGCACCGATGGCCCTGCGGCTTGTCACCGACAGTCTGGTGCACTTGATCGAGACCTACGACGTCGACGGCTTCCGGTTCGATCTGGCGGAGCTGCTGGGGGTGGACGTGTTGCAGTCCATTGAGCAGGCGGTGAAGGCGGCCAAGCCCTCGGCTATCCTGATTGCCGAGCCCTGGAGTTTTCGGGGTCACATCGGCCACGCGTTGCGGCACACGGGCTACGCGTCCTGGAATGATGGATACCGGGATTTTATCGGTAAGTATGTGAGGGCGCAGGGCAACCGCGACGGCATCATTTACTTCCTGTCGGGTTCGCCGGACCACCTGGCGCGCTGGCCAGCGCAGACGGTCAACTACACTGAGAGCCACGACGACCGCTGCTGGCTCGACCGAATCACTGAAAACCGCGACCACAACGGCGACTTCCCAACCGCGCGTGACCGCCGGCGCACACACCTGATGTGCTCGCTCCTGTTGATCTCAATCGGCATTCCGATGCTGTCGCAGGGGCAGGACTTTTTGCGCTCGAAGCAGGGCATCAACAACACCTACCAGCGCGGCGACATCAACGCGCTGCAGTACGGGCGCATCACCGAGTATCCGGGTACGCACGCGTACTTTCGCGAGTGGATCGCCTTTCGGCAGGGCCCGCTGGGGAAGCTGCTTCGCCTGGAAGCGCGCCCGGGGCCGGAGTACTTTCGCTGGTTCTGGGTCGACGATACCTCTTCGGTGGCTGTGCTGATCAACGCGGACGGCTCCATGGGGCACCAGCGGCTGCTCTATGCGGTCAACCCGCACGAGCACGGCATCACCTTTGAAGTCGGCGATTTGCGGGCCGCGAACTTCACCCAGGTGGCCGACCACGAGCGCTTCCTGCCCGACGGGCTGGGCAAGGCGTGTTTTCGCTGGCGCGAGGATCGCCTGGAGTTGCCCCGAGTGAGCTGCGGTCTGTGGGTGAGCCCGTAGGGGTGGCTTCTGCGTGGAGCTTGCGCCCGCGGAGTTTTTCACCGATTTTACAAAGATGAAGATTGCTGTGGAAGAAGCGGAGGACCGGCTGGCCGAGCTGGTGGACAAAGCAGTCGCCGGCGAAGAGGTCTCAATCACCAAGGGTGGGTCTGAGGTTGCCACACTGGTAGCCAAGGGAAAACCACTTCAATTGGATCCTCATCTTTTGGAGATCCTTGCGAAGTCACCCCTTGAGGCACCCTCCGAGCAGACCGTCCGCGATGAAAGAGATTCGCGCGACTGATGGACTACCTGGATACCAGCGTCTTTCTGAAGCTAATCAGCCATGAAGACGATTCGGCGTTCTACCGGGGCCAGTTGCAGGGAAAGTCGGATCTTTACAGCAGCAGTTTGCTGAGGCTGGAGGTGCGGTCTGCATTGAACAGGAAGCTTCGTCAGCGTTTCATCGAGGCAAAGAGCGAGGCGGCCCTTTTCGACGCGCAGAGGCTGCATCAGTTGCAATGGTGTGAGGCGCTGAGGCTGCTTCGTGAGGGTGCGCCCAGACTGGTTCCCATTGATGATGAAATCATCAGTCAGGCCGAGTCACTCTTCTTTGAGACCCTGCCCAGCCCGTCACAGTATACAAGCAAGCTTGGAACGTCCTTGGACGGACCACTCAAACTGACGTCGCTGGACGCGATTCACTTGGCATCCTACCGCACCCAGGGCGGGGTTATGTGGACGGCGGACCGAGAGCTAAGGGTTGCCGCGGATCGCTTCTCGGTGTTTTTGGGCCCGCTTCCCACTGAAGCAGGTTAGCTGTTGCGTAAGTTGCGGCCTCTGGGAGAGCCGGTGGGGGTGGTTGCCAGGGGGAGCTTGCGCCCGCGGGCTGCTGTCAGGGCCGACGTGCTTGCCGGACACCGGGTAAGTCCTGGCTTCAACCGCGTGGCTCCTTCCCCGCAAGCCACGGGAACCGTAGACGGAGGAAGTTGGCCTCCAGCAAGACGATGGGTATCACGATGGTGGGCGGGTTCGCTGGAGATTAGCCGGGCTAATGGCCGAAGGGCGCTGTGAGCATACCAAATGATTCGGGCTTGCCAACGGTGCGGGCGCTGACAAGCCTGCCGGTCCTTTTCATCGGCACGACGCGCCGAAGCGCCCGCGGACTCCTTGCGCCGAGGGCGCGCGTTTGGTGCCACGACAACCTACGCATCACCACCCAATCGTAATGGCAATCAAAGTCGCAATCAATGGTTTCGGTCGCATCGGCCGTCTGGTTTTCCGCGCTCTCGTGGACAAGGGGCTCCTCGGAAGCGAGTTCGAGGTGGTCGCCGTCAACGACCTGGTGCCGGCTGACAATCTGGCCTACCTGCTCAAGTACGACTCCACTCAGGGCAAATTCGCCGGCACGGTGGAAGCGCCTGATGAAGACACGCTGGTGGTCAACGGCCAGACGATCAAGAGCCTGTCGGTGCGCGAAGGTCCAGCGGCGTTGCCGTGGAAGGACCATGGCGTGGACATTGTGATCGAGTCGACCGGGCTGTTCACCCAGGCTGATGCCGCTGCCGGCCACATCGAAGCCGGCGCGAAGAAGGTAATCATTTCCGCGCCCGGCAAGGGTGACCTCAAGACCGTTGTGCTGGGCGTCAACGACGACACGCTGACGGCCGACGACCACGTCATTTCCAACGCCTCGTGCACGACCAACTGCCTGGCCCCGATCACCAAGGTCGTGTTGGACAACTTCGGCATCGTCGAAGGGCTGATGACCACGGTGCACTCCTACACCGCCACGCAGAAGACCGTGGACGGCCCCTCCAAGAAAGACTGGAAAGGCGGACGCAGCGCGGCCATCAACATTATCCCCTCGACCACGGGCGCGGCCAAGGCGGTCGGCCTGGTGCTGCCGACGGTCAAGGGCAAGCTCACGGGCATGTCCTTCCGCGTGCCCACGCCGACGGTGTCGGTGGTCGATCTGACGGTGAAGACCGAGAAGGAGACCAGCTACGAAGAGATCTGCCAGAAGATGAAGGAAGCCGCCGCCGGTCCGCTGTCCGGCATCCTGGGCTACACCGACGACGAGGTCGTCAGCACAGACTTTATCCACGACCCGCTCTCCTCGATTTTCGACGCGGGCTCGGGCATCGGGCTTAACAGCACTTTTCACAAGCTGGTCAGCTGGTACGACAACGAGTGGGGCTACTCCAACCGCTGCGTTGAGCTGGCGCAGAAGGTCGGCAAGTTCCTCTAAGTCGCCGCTGTTTTGCTTTGCACGCGCCGCCGGATCCAACGCGAGGGTCTGGCGGCGTTTTCTTTCCGAACCTTCGCGTAGTTGAATTTTCGATACCATGGCAGCAGTCAAGACAGTGAACGACGTAAACCTGGCCGGCAAAAGGGTGCTGGTGCGGGTCGACTTCAACGTGCCCTTCGACGAACACGGCAAGGTGTCCGACGCCACCCGGGTGAAGGCCGCCGTGCCGACGATCCGGCACCTGGCCGACCAGGGAGCCAAGGTGATCCTGGTGAGTCATCTGGGCCGGCCCAAGGGCCAGAAGAATCCCAAGTACAGCCTGCTGCCGGTGGCCGATTGCCTGCAGGATCACCTGGGTCAGCCGGTGTCCTTCGTGGAGGATTGCGTGGGTGCGCTGGTGGCCGAGTCCGTGGGCGAACTGCGCGACGGCCAAGTCATGCTGCTGGAGA
This sequence comes from Opitutales bacterium, assembly GCA_050331595.1. Classification (GTDB taxonomy): domain Bacteria; phylum Verrucomicrobiota; class Verrucomicrobiia; order Opitutales; family JBHJGM01; genus JBHJGM01. Next base: position 34,227 of record JBHJGQ010000023.1, on the reverse strand, counting down.
ACGTGCGCTTTTACCCTGGCGAAGAGAAGAACGATCCAGAGTTTGCCAAGCAGCTGGCCTCGGTGGCGGAGGCGTATGTGAACGACGCCTTTGGCACCGCACACCGCGCGCACGCCTCGACCGAGGGGGTGGCGCACCTGCTCTCGCCAAAGGTGGCGGGCTTGCTGATTGAAAAGGAGCTGGAGTTTCTGGGCGAGAAGACAGCCAACCCCGAACACCCCTTCGTCGTTATTCTCGGCGGTGCCAAGGTGAGCGACAAGATCAGCGTGATCGACGCGCTGCTGGACAAGGCCGACGCCATGCTCATCGGCGGCGCGATGGCCTACACCTTTGCGCTGGCGCAAGGGCGCAAGGTGGGGGAATCGCTGACCGAGCCCGACAAAGTGGAGGTGGCCAAGGAAGCCCTGGCCAAGGCCGAGGCCAAGAACACCAAGCTGCTCTTGCCCGTTGATAACCTGATCACCGACAAGCTCGACTTTGGCAACGCGCAACTGGGCGCGACCGACACTGTGGAAGGCAACATCCCTGACGGTTGGGAAGGGGTTGATATCGGCCCGAAGACGGTGGCGTTGTTCAACGAAGTCGTCGCCGGTGCCAAGACCGTGCTGTGGAACGGCCCGATGGGCGTTTTTGAGATCGAGGCGTCGTCGAAGGGGACCTTTGCGGTGGCCGAAGCGGTGGCCAAGGCGGACGCGCTCTCGATCATCGGCGGGGGCGATTCGGTCAAGGCGATCCACCAAAGCGGCTACGCCAAGGACGTGACCTTCATGTCCACTGGCGGTGGTGCGAGCCTGGAGTTTCTTGAAGGCAAGATCCTTCCCGGCGTCGCCGCACTGGAAACGAAGTAACCGAGTTTGCTTTCAGTCTTGGCCTGGCGCCGCGCCCCTGAATGGATGGGGGTGTGCGAGAGAGAAATCCCTACCGGCGCCGGGAGACGTCGGCCTAGCGCATGCCCGAGGCGGACATGGCGGGCGTTGCGCTGGTGGTGCTGGTCACGGTGTTCGCGGCCTTCACGCAGGGCTTCAGCGGGTTTGGGCTGGGTATCCTGATGATGGCGGGCCTGACGCCGTTCGTGCCTGACGCCGAACGGCTCTCCGTGGTGGCGACGCTCTGCGGGCTGGTCACGATGTGCACACTGATGGGGGCGGAACGCGGGCGAGCGCCGATCGACTGGAAGGGTGTGGGCTGGCTGTTTCTGGGCGTGGTGCCGGGGTTACCCCTGGGCTATTTTCTAGTGCTGGCGACGGGCGACCAGCCCATCTTTGCGTTGTTTCTGGGATTGGTCCTGCTGGGCTTCGCGGCCAACGGACTGTTGCGCCCCCGCTTGCGCCAGCTGCCGGGCTGGGCGGGCGTGCCGATGGGGGTGGTCAGCGGGTTCATCAGCGGGGGCTTCGCGTCGGGCGGGCCGCCCTTAGTGCTCTATCTGTATGCGCGCACGCCGGACCCGCGCATGGCCAAGCGCAGCCTGCAGGTTATCTTCATTCTGGCGGTTGCCGTGCGGCTGTCCTGGGTAGAGGTCGTTGGGCCGGGCTTGACCTCGGACGTGCTGGGCTGGGCCGGTGGGCTGCTGGCGGCGGTGGTCCTGGCGAGTTTCGCGGGCAACCGGCTCTCGCGCCGCGTCAGCGCCCGAGGGTTCACGCAGATCGTTTACGGGCTGATCGGCGTGGGCGGGCTGATCAACGTGGGGCGGGTCATTCTGGGTTGAGGCGAGGTGTTCGCGCTGGCTCTGGGCCGGTGTGCATATAGGCTTGGATGCATGCGAATCCTGCTGGCCTTCGACAAGTTCAAGGAATCCATGACCGCGCGCGAGGCCTGTGCGGCGGCGGCCCGGGCCATTGAAGAAAGTCGAGGCGGCGACTCGGTGGAGATTGAGCAGGCCCCGCTGACCGACGGCGGCGAGGGTTTCTGCGAAATCCTGACCACGCTGGCAAACGGCAAGCTGAAGGAAGTTGAGGTGACCGGTCCGCTCAAGGCGAAGCGAAGGGCCCCGTTTGGGGTGACGGCCTTCGGCAATGTGCCGGCGGCGGCGCAAGCGCTGCTGAAGGTGAGCCCGGACACGGCGCAGCTGGGGATTGTCGAGATGGCGCGTGCCAGCGGTCTGGAACGGGTGCCGCCTGAACAGCGCAACCCGTGGGAGACGACCAGTCGGGGCACAGGCGAGCTGATCGCGGCGGCCACGCAGGCGGGTGTTGATGCGATCCTGCTGGGCATCGGCGGGAGCGCGACCAACGACTGCGGGCTGGGCGCGCTCGAAGCCCTGGGACTGGAGTTGCAGGATGGCGAAGATCGGCCCATGGCCTGCACCTCGCCGGGCGATTGGGACCGGATGGCACGGTTGGGCGGTACCCTGGACGCACGCATCCCCGAACTGCGTATTGCCTGCGACGTGAGCAATCCGCTGCTGGGGCCCAACGGGTCGACCGCGATTTACGGGCCGCAAAAGGGGCTGAAGCCCGAGGATTACGAACGTTTGGAAGGGCTGATGGCGGTGCAGGCTGGGCGGTTGTGCACTGCCTTTGGCAAGGACCCGAGTTTGATGGACTTGCCCGGTGCGGGCGCCGCCGGGGGCATAGGCTTTGGACTGATGGCGGCATGTGGCGCGGAGCTGGTGCCTGGCTTCGACCTGGTCAGCACCTGGCTGGACCTGGAAACCAAAGTGGCGCGCGCCCACCTGATCCTTACCGGCGAAGGCCGCTTTGATCCCAGTTCGCTGCAGGGCAAGGGACCGGGCTCGGTTATTGAAGCCGCGCGCAAGGCCGGCAAGCCCGTGGCGGTTTTTGCCGGGAAACTCGAGCCGGAGGCCGTCGCGGCGTTGGAGGGCTTTTCGGCGGCGATATCGCCCAAAGCGATGCCTCTGCCCGAAGCCCTGCGGCGCGGCCCGGAGCTGCTGGCGGCGTCCGTTGCGGCGTGGAGGCGGTCGGACGCGGTTCCACGGGTACGGTAAAGATTTGGAAAATTGGGTGTGAAAGCCGTTTCAAGGGACCGACAACGCTTGCGGCGTGTCAGATTCCGTCGATGCTTTGCCTTTAGGTCCCTGCCTTCGCTTTTGCTGAACCGTGACGCACGAGGAAAAGAACTTGCAGCGCGTCCGCCACCTGCGGATTCGCCGCGTCAAACGCCTGCTGCGGCCCCTGCCGCGTCGGGCCACGATTCACCGTTACCCGGTGCTGAAGTGGTTTGCGCAAACGGCGCGTGCGCGTTCATACCTGTGGTCCTTTCGTCCGCAGCACGTGGTGCGGGCACTCTACGCGGGCTGCATTCTGGCCATGCTGCCCATCTACGGCTTTCAGCTACTGGCAGCATTTGTGGTGGCGCTGGTGTTGCGGGCAAACCTGATGTTCATGGTGGCGCTGGTGCTGATCACCAACCCCTTCACGTTCGTACCGCTGTACGCGGCGGACTTTGCCGTGGGCGACTGGTTGCTACGCCTGTGCTTTGCCGCGCCGGAGTTTCAGATCCTGGAGTGGATCAAACGCATCCCGCAGTTTTTTGAGTCGCCGAGCGCTTACATGGACTACCTGCAGGCCAACGGTCTGGCCTCGAAGCTGCCCTACTTCTTCGGCGCGCTGACACTGGGCGGCTTTGTTCTGGGCACGCTGATGGGCGGGGTCTGCCACGCGATTTACGTGGGTGTGCGCCATGGGCTGCGGCGGCGGATGCATTTTCTGGAGGAGCAGGTGCGCCAGCTTGGTCGCCGTCTGACGCAGCATCCCTTTGGCGGGGTGCGTGTGGGCAGCGGGTCGCCTTTCAAGCGCGAGGCGGCCAAGGGCGATCCTCCACCGGCGGTGGCTCCGGAAACGGCTGCGCCAGCCAAGCCGGAGAAAGCGCAGACGCCGGAAGCCGTCAACCACTGAGCGAGCCCGGGATGGGCTGCGGATAGCGTTGCCTTTGCCTTGGGGTCTGGATTAAGCCGTGTGCGCATGGAGGGAGGATGGACGCGGCGGCGCTTCGCGAAGTCGGCGGCCCTGACGGCATTGGGCTTGGCCTCGCCGTGGGCTTGGGGTCAATCGCGCCAAAACGTGCGCCCGCGGGTCTTACCAGGGGTTGACGTGCTGGCGCAGGACGGCTTTGGGCCGCTGGTTGGGCGTAGGGTTGGCCTCTTGACACATCCGGCGGGAGTTGGGGCGCGCGGGGCCTCGTCGATTGAGTACCTGCGCCGGGCCCAGGGGGTGCGCTTGAGCAAGCTTTTCGGGCCCGAACACGGCATCTACGGCAACGAGAAGGCGGGCGTGCCCGTGCAGGACCGCGTCGACCCGCGCACCGGACTAAAGGTGTATTCGCTCTACGGGCAATACCGCAAGCCGACGCCCGAGATGCTGCGGGGGCTGGAGATTTTGTGCATCGACCTGCAGGACATAGGTACGCGCTCGTACACCTACGTCAGCGCGATGAAGCTGGCGATGGAGGCGTGTTTTGAAAATGGCGTGGCGGTGGTCGTCTTTGCCCGGCCCAACCCGCTGGGCGGGCGGATGGTCGACGGGCCGCCGATCGACGAGCAGTGGCGCAGCTACGTGGGGGCCTTTCCGGTGCCGTACGTGCACGGGCTGACCATCGGCGAGATTGCGCGCATCGCCAAAAACGTGCCCGGCTGGCTGGATCTGCCTGAGCAGACGCGCGAGAACGGGCGCCTGCTGGTGGTGCCCATGCAGGGTTGGCAGCGGTCGATGCGTTGGCCGCAGACGGGCCTGACGTTTGTGCCGACCTCGCCCAACATTCCCACCCCAGGGGCCGCGCTGGGCTATGCCATGACCGGGCTGGGCGGCCAGCTTGGGGGGTGGTTTCACGGGATTGGTTCGCCGTATCCGTTCCGCCTGCTGGGCCACCAGCGCGTGGGTTGGGAGCAACTGAGGCCGGCACTGGAGCGCGAGGGCATCGGCGGGCTGGAGTTCCGACCCACCGCCTGGCGCAAGGGCCGCGAGGCGCACACCGACTTGTACCTGCGCGTGTCCGACCCAGCGCGCTTCCGGCCCACCGCGATCAGTTTCCACATGATGCGGCTGGAGTGCGCGCTGACCGGCGGCAACCCCTTCGCGCGGGCCAGCGAGAGCGAGGAATCCTCCTTTAAAAAGCACACGGGCTCTTCCGCATGGTGGGCGGAACTGGTCCGCCGCGGCGCCCAAGCCAACGTCGAGGCCTACCTCAATCAATGGCAGCAGTGGTGCGCCACCTTCCAAAGCCAGTCCAAGCGCTTCTGGATGTACGGGTAGAAAGCCAGAAGCTTTGCAGTATCACTGAGCTCGACGGCTACTTGCACTGGGAAAAGGTCCGTTACCTGATAGCGCCGGAGAGTTTTAGGCCTGAGGAGGATCTGTCCCAACGATTTTTGGAGGTAATTTGCGTTTGTCTGCCTCGATTGCCTTCAGATTGGTTCCGCTAACGGGTGACCAGGTTGCCGATCACTCATAGCGGAGGGCGTCGATGACGTCGAGGTTGGCGGCTTTGATGGCGGGATAGATGCCGGCGAGGATGCCGATGCCCACGCTGAAGCCAAAGCCCCAGGCCATCGCCATGGGCGAGAGCACGATGATGACGTCCTGCTCGGCCAGGACCTCGCGCATGACGTCGATGAGGAAGACCGAAACGGCCAAACCGGCGATGCCGCCTAGCACGCTGATCAGCAGAGCCTCGGCGATGAACTGCACAAAGATGTCGATGCCGCGCGCGCCGACGGCCTTGCGCACGCCGATCTCGCGGATGCGCTCGTTGATGACCGCGAGCATGACGTTCATGATGCCGATGCCTCCCACGAGCAGTGAGATGCCGGCAACGCCGCCCAGAGAGAACTTGAAGGTGCGTTCGGACTTGCGCAGCTCCTCCAGCTCTTCTTCGCGCGTAGTCACCTCGAAGTCTTCGATGCCGCGGTGGGTGGTGCGCAGGACGTTCTCGATTTGGGTGACGAGGTCGTCGATGTGGGCGATGTCGTCGACCTGAATGGTCAGCCAGTCGAGCCGGTCTTCGTTCTCGAAGCGTTTGATGGCGGTGGTCATCGGGATGAAGGCCTGGCGGTTTTTGCGGTGGATCTGCCAGCTGCCGGTGACCTCGCCGATGTCTTCCTGCGCGGTTACGCCAACGACGGTAAAGGTCTGCCGGCCGATCTTGACCTGCTTGTCCAGCGCGCTCTCGTTGGCGCCAAAGAGTCTCCGGGCCATGCCCTGGTTGATCACGACGACGTTGGCGGCCATCTGCATGTCCATCTCGGAGAGGAAACGGCCTTCGTAGAGGGCAAAACGGTCGACCTGAAAGTGCTCGGGGTTGGTGCCGCGCATGCGCACCCAGTGGCGGTTGTTTTGGTAGCGGATGCGATGGGTCCACCAGGGGTTGGTGCTGGCGCCACCGGCGACGAAGCGCGCCAACGGGGTGCCTTCGCGGATGGCTTCAATGTCGCGCAGGGTCAGGCCGGGAGAAAGGTGTTTGATGTGGTCCTGCTCGGGCGGGGCTTCGCGGCTTTCGACGGAGACTTTTTCAAGGCCCCCGGTGCGCTCAAAGATTTCCTGAAACCCCTTCAGCAGCCCCTCGACGAAACCCACCATCGTGACCAGCGCGGCCACTCCCAGGATGATGCCGATCATCGAGAGGAAGGAGCGGAACTTGTGCGCCCAGACTTCTTTGAGTCCGTTGACGATGCCTTCGAGGAAGTGCATGGGATTCGTCCGTAGTCGCTGGTGCGTTGTCGTTGGTCAGAGCTCGGGTTGTGGGCGCGCGCAAAAGTATCTGCGAGCGGCGATCAGTGAAGCGACCTTGGGCCATCGACGGTGGACACCGGACCGACCTGTTCGTCCGCGATGACCTGGCCGTCGAGCATGCGGATGATGCGGTGGGCGCGGTCGGCCACGTTTTGGTCGTGAGTGACCATGATGAGGGTCTGGCCTTCCTCCACGAGGCGGTCGAAGAGTTCCATGATGCGCTCGACGTTTTTGGAGTCGAGGTTGCCGGTGGGCTCGTCGGCGAGGATGATGGCCGGGTCGTTGATGAGGGCGCGGGCGATGGCCACGCGCTGACGCTCGCCGCCTGAGAGCTGGTTGGGGATGTGGCCGGCGCGGTGGTCCATGCCGACGCGCTTGAGGGCCTCAAGCGCCTTCTGCCTGCGTTTTTCCAGGCGCGAGCGCGCGTAAGTGATGGGCAGCAGCACGTTGTCGAGCACGTTCAGGCGCGGGAGCAGGTTGAAGGCCTGGAAGACAAAGCCGATGCGGTTGCTGCGGTACCAGGCGCGGCGGGCGGCGGACAGGCGCGAGACGTCCTTGCCCTCGAAGGTGAGGGCACCCTGGCTGGCGCGGTCCATAAAACCCAGCAGGTGCATCAGGGTGGACTTGCCCGAGCCGGACGGGCCCAGGATCGCGGCGTAATCGCCCGAGCGGATTTCGAGGTCGACGCCGTCGAGGGCATGCACCACGGACTCACCCATCTTGTACTCGCGGGTGATTCCGCGCAGCTGGATGATGGCTTCGGCGGGGTCTGGTGCAAACGCGGTCATGACACGAGAGCGCGACGAGATTAGCTGCTCTGGTTGGCCGCGACAGCGAGACGCCCCGGACGCACCAGGCTGACGGTTTCGCCCTCGTTGAGCCCCTCCTTAACCTCGATGAAGCGCGCGTCGGAGACACCGGTAGTGATGGTGCGCTTTTGCGGGGCGGGGTCTTCGGGCGTTTCCATGACGTAGACGAAGCGCTCGCCACGCTCGACGAAAATGCCGGCCAGGGTAATGGTCACCACGTCGCTGGCCTCGGCGATGGGGATATCGACGTTGGCGCTGATGCCAGGGCGAATGGTTTCGCCGCGCGCGTCGAAGGCGATGCGTGTCTGGAAGGTGCGCTGGTTGTTCTGGTTTTCGGCCACGGTGAAAATGCGCTCGATGGTGCCGGGAAATTCCTGTCCGGGAATGGCGTCGAAGCTGACGGTGGCGTTCATGCCTTCCCCCAGCCGCGCGATGTCGATCTCGTTGATGTTGGTGTCCACGTAGAGCTGGCTGAGGTCGTGGATGGTGACGAGGGTGGTGCCGGCGTTGACCGAGGACGCGCCCTGAATGACCTGACCTTCGTTGACCTGGATGTTGGCCGCGGTGCCGCTTTGCGGGGCGACGATGGTGGTCTCGGCAAGGTTTTCGCTGGCGCGGTCCACGCGAGTTTGCGCCACCTGCACGTCGATCTGAGACAGCTCGAACTGGGTCAGGGCGTCGGCTACCTCGGTGTCGGTGGAGAAGTTCTTTTCGTTCAGGCGCAGGAGGCGTTCGTAGTCGCGCTGGGCCTTGGCCATCTGCAATCGGGCGCGGTCGAAGTTGCGCTTGGCCTCGGTCAGTTCGGACTCGAGGGTGACGCGGTTGAGTTCGATCAGGATGTCGCCGCGTTTCACCGGCTCGCCATCAACCACGAGGATACGCTCGATGCGACCGTTGATCTCGGAGCGAACCTCAGTGGACACGACCGGGCGCACCTCGCCGTTGACGCGCACGACTTCGCGCACCGTGCGGCGCTGGGCCACGTCGGTCAGCGAGGCGGACTCGGGCTCGTCGGCGGTCTCCGTGCGGACCTGGTCGTAGGCGTAGTAGATGCCGTAGCCCAGGCCACCGAGCAGGAGGAGATAGAACACATACTTCATGGTGAGGCGGGAACTTTCTTAGTGACCGTGCGGCTGGCCGCGGGTTCGCTAAAAACACCCCGGGTGCGGCGAGGCGCAAGCCCATCGAGGGAAAAGTCGCTGTAGTCCTGGTCGGGCAGCGCGTGCGGGTCCTCCCAGGAAAAGCCGTGGCGGTCGAGCAGGCGACCGTCCAAGCGCGCGAGCGTGACGTCGGCGTTGATCAGCTGCTCGGTGGCGTCGAGGTAGCGCAGGCGCGCGTTGTCGAGGTCGCTCTGGGCTTCCAGGACATCGCGAAAGGCGGAGAGCCCGTTGAGAAAGCGTTCGCGTTCCTGCTCAAAGAGCTGGGCGTTCAGGCGCACGGCGACCTGTGCGGCACGCTGGCGCTCGATCCCTGCGGAGACGTCGCGCCAGGCGGTGCGGACTTCGCGCAAGAGGACCTGGCGGATGTCGGCCAGGCGCAGCTCAGCGCGGTCCACGGCGCGGTCGGCCTGGCGCAGGCGGGCGTTTTCCTGACGCAGGCCCCAGTTGAAGGACAGTTCAAGGGCGGCGCGCCAGCGGTAACCGGCCCCCTGAGCCACGCCCTCGACCGCCTGGATGTTGCTGGAGTCGCGGCCCTGCCAGGCACCGTCCAGGACGAGGTCGAGGTCGGGCAGGGTGTTGCTCTCGGCGGTTTCGCGATCCACAAGGCGGCGGGCGATTTCGGCGTACTGGGCTTCGGTTTCAAGGTCGTGGATGAGCGCAGCGCGGATGGCCTCGTTGAAGGTGGGCAGCGGCGGGGTGGATTCGGGAAGGATGCTGGGGGCCAGGGCATTGAGTTCGGCGTCGGCCAAAGTGCCCATCTGCACCCGCAGGCGATCCTCGGCTTCGTCGATGGCTTTTTCGGCGTTGATCAACTCCTCCAGGCGGGTGGCGAGCGAGGCGCGAGCCTGCAGCACATCGATTTCCAGGGCAACGCCGAGGCGCTCGCGCTCGACGTTTTCGTTGAGGAGGGCCTCGGCCAGGCGCAGGTTGGACAGGGTGAGGGCACGGCGGGCGTAGGCCGCTGAGAGAACCCAGTAGCTGCGCTCGGTTTCGGCGATGACGTCGAGCACCTCGTCGCGGACGCGCAGCTGCGTCCCGGCCAAGGCGGCGCGGGCACTGACGATGGGGGCCAGGTTGACCTTGGCACCAAGGCCGCGCAGCAGCGGCTGGCGGATGCGCAGGCCCAACTCGGCAAAGTGCGCGGGATTCAAGGTGGCGAAGGCGGAGTTGCTCGCGCTGCGGTTGAGCGTGGCCGAGGCGGTCAACTCCGTGCCCAGGGGGATGCGCTGGGTCACGCTGCCGGCGTAGTCGCGGTTCTCAGTTTCGGGCACGGCAGCGCCGTCGAGCGCGGTCGAGGAGGGCGGGCTGCGGGTTTCGCGGCGTGCGCCGGAAAAATTCAGCCGCGGGTCAAAGTCGGCGCGGGCGGCCTCAACGTTGTCGCGGGCGTCGGCCGGATTGAGCCGCTCGATGGCCAGGCCCAGGTTACGGCTGAGGGCCACGTCGACGACTTCGCGCAGCGCGATGGGCAGGACTTCGAAGGCACCGCGTTCGGCGGCGGCCTCGCGGGGGTCTGGCCAAGTGTAATCGGGGTCGAGGATGGGCAGGTCGGGCTGAAAGGAGGCGTCGTCACCCTCGGCGAGCGCACCGTCGGCATACGTGGGCGGAGACGCGGACGCAGCACTGTCGGTCTGGCTCCAGGCGAAGCTCAGCGGCAGGGTCAGGCCGAGGGTCAGTTGGAGGAGGAATCTTGGGAGGGGAGACATGGCGGAGCGCCTGGCGCAAACCCCCATCCCGCGCGGGGTTGGCGCGAATGTCAATCACCCCGCAGGCACGCCGCCTCGGATTTTCCCGCGGCATGGACCGTTCCAACCCCCGTGCAAAAAAGTGTCAAAAGCCGAGAACCGAAGTTTGCGTGGCTAAACCACTCACCGTTTTGCCCGACAATCACTGCTGGAAGCCGGCCTTAGCGTCGTGGCTTCCGGGGAAGGATTACGCTTTTTGGGATAGGGCATGATCCATCCTAAAGGGGTGATAGATAAGGGGGCTCCTCTGTGGGGGAGGAGCCCTTTTTTTCTTCGAGCGTGGGACCGGTCGATCCACAGCGGCAACGCAACCACGGCTAGACACGAATGCGTCGCTAGACTCGGCGGTAGCCACAGTGGCGGTTGCGGTTCGCATAGAGGTTTCTCGCGCGGGCTTATGTCGGGTGACCGGGGCCCTTCGACAGAGCTCAGGGACGCGTCTTCGCAAATCGACATGAGGTGCGCAGCCGGGCTTGCCCCTGCACCTGGTGCGCAAGCACCAGACGCTCCATGCGAAATGGGTCGGGTGACTCCGACAGGACAGCGATGCAGAAGCCTTGCGTTTAGGGGCAAGCCTGTTGGCGCGGCGGTTTCAGCACGATGCGGTTACACCTCGATTGCGAAGCAAACAGGTCCTGTGCCGGTCACGGCACCTGGTGCGGGAGCCCCAGGCGTTGCATGGGAAATGCATTTTGGGGGCGCAAGTGGGCGCGCGTCGTGTCTAGGTAACGCATGGTGAAAATGGCTCTGGAACGATTGGGCAGCTCAAGGCCGGTTTGGTCGCTGGCGCTGGGTGCGAGTCTGTGCCTGTTGGCGAGCGGTTGCAGCTGGTTGCCGTGGGTGGGCAAGGATGACGACGACGAGGCCCTGCGATCGGTGGCGGCGTTGGAACCGCGCGAGGATGAGACGGTTGTGGTCGGCTCGTTCGCGGACTTGCGTCTACAGCGGATTGTGTCGGAGGAGACGCGGCTGTTCAGTGAGTTCGCGCAGTTTCCCGAGCGCTACACCGATGGCGAGAAGGCCCGGCGGGTCACGGCGGTGGCCGACCGCTACCAGTCGTTCGTCAGCGACAATCCCGACAATGTCTACGCGCTTATTTTGTACGGGAAATTGCTACGACGCGTGGGCGACACGGAAGCGGCCAACGTGCTGTTTTTGCAGGCCGACACGCTCAATCCGTACCTGGGCGTGGTGAAGCAGCAGGTGGGCAATTATCTGTTTGAAGGGGGCAATTTCGTGGAGGCCTTGCCGTGGTACCTGGCGGCGGTCGAGCTGGAACCCCAGGAGGCGCTCTATCAGTACCAGACGGGCGAAACGCTGGCGCTGGCGCGCGATGAGCTGCTGGCCGACGGCGCCTATGCTCCCGAGGCGTTGGACCGTGCGATGTTCGCGGCCTTTGAAGGCGCGGTCGAGCTGGAGCCGCTGCGCCGGGAGTATCGGCTGCGTTTGGCTGAAGCCTATTTTGACGCGTCGCAACCGGATTGGAGCGAGGCGCTTTTGCTCTGGGCTGAACTCGAGGCCACCTCCACTTCGGAGGTCGAGCGTTCGGTCATTCAATTGCAGCGAGCGCGCGTGCTCGTTGCGATGGGCCAATTGGAGGAAGCGCGGCGCCTGGCGTTATCGGTGGAACCGCAGCCAGCTCTGGAGCAAAGTCGGCGGCAGATCCTGCAGGCCACCGGTGGCTGAACCACGTCAGATACCCGCCGCGCGATCAAGCACAGCACGCGATTGCAGGTGGACGCGTTGGCGCTTTTCGGCGCGGCGGTAACACAGGTACAGGTGAATCGTTGGCGCGACCTGAAAAAGCAGGATCATGGCGGCGAAGATGGGCAGCGCCGTCAGATCGGGACGGTAAAAGAGCCAGAGTGAGCCGCCCCACCAGCAGACCCCCGCGCCGATGAGCAGGCGCCGTTGCTCGAGCGCACCATGCAAGATGAAGGCGAACCCGGCGATGACCGAGACGAGCGCCGGGATGACAAACGGCGAGTAGTCATCGGTGTAAAGCGGTACGATTGAGATAAGCAGCATCGCCCCGACAGCACCCAGCCAGACCCAGCGTGCCATTTGACCGGTCAGTGGCGCGCGCTTGAATGTGAGCAGGTCCAGCCGCCCGTAAAAGAAGGTACACAGCCCGGCAAAAACAACCGAGGGCAGCCAGATGTAGAGCCAGCCGTTGACCGGGGCCGTGTAATACTCGATAACCCATTGCAACACCACGCACTTGGCAAGGATGAGGCCCCAGAAAATGGCCACGAGCCCCCGAAACGGCGGAACCTGACGCCCCTGCTCGAGCGCCAATTCAATCTGCCGAAGCTCGTCCGCTGGAATTCCCTGCTGCATCGTTCGATGACTACGATGTAAGCCTAACTCGGCGGGACCGAGCGGCAAATGCGGCAGGCAGTTCGGGCGCAATGCCCAGGTGCAGGCTGCAATGCGCCTAGGGTGTTTTCGGGCTTTGCGCTTTCGGGTGAATCTCGCGCTGGTCATAAATGCCCGAGGACTGGCCGGCGCGCTGGACTGGCTGCGGCGTGGCCGTGCGGGCCGTCAGCGCAAGAAAGGTGGTCGGCACAATCAACGCGGTTCCGAGCATCCGCACCGGCAGCGGCATCAACGGCGAAAACACCGTGAGTTGTACAAGAACAAAGATACCAAAGAAGGCCATCGAGCGACAGTCATGGACACTGACGAGGAGGCGATGACAGCGCAAGCCTAGCCGGTTGCGCTTGAGCCGAGGGCATTCGTGCGCTAGCCCACCGGCATGATCACGCATGTTGTTGTTTTCTGGGTGAATGCGCCCGTTGCTGAAAACGCCGAGAAGCTGCTCGATGGATGCCGGAAGTTGCTGACGGACATCCCCGGGGTGCAGAACTTTCGCGTCGGAGCGCCGGTGCCGAGTTCGCGCGGGATCGTCGACGGGTCGTACGCGGTGGCGATTTCGATGGACTTCACCGACCAGGCGGCCGCGGACGCCTACCAGGCGCACCCGCAACACGTGGGCTTCGTGAACGATTACTTCAAGCCGCTGGTGGGCCGGGCGGTGGTCTACGACTTTGGCGGCTGAGTGGCGGCTTGCTGGCGGAAGGTGCGCGGGTCCTGGCCGACGTACTTTTTGAAGTTCGCGTAGAAGGCGCTGGAGGAGTTGAAGCCGGCCTCCAGGGCGATGTCGAGGACCTTGCGGTCGGTCGTGAGCAGCAGGCGTTGGGCGTGCGCCAGGCGCAAACGCGCGAGGTAATCGGCCAGGGTCATGCCACAGCCACGGCGGAAGGTTTCCATCGCGTAGGTCACGTTGAGGCGGGCGGCGCGGGCGATATCCTCGCTGCGCACATCTTCGGTGTAGTTCCGGGCCAAAAAGGCGGTCATGCGCTCAAGGTGGTCCTGGAGGCCCTCGGCCTGGCGGCGACGGCGATGGCGTTTGGGGGGCGTATGCGGCAGGCATTGGGCAAGCCGGGTCAGGCGCGCCTCCAGTTCCAGCGCCAGCGCCTGGAGCAGGCTGGGGTCAGCGCTTTCGTAGTCACCCAGCCAGCGCTGGAGACGTTCGGGATCGCCCCGTGCGAACGTGCCGGTGGGCGCGGGCTCGCGTACAAAATGTCCGGCGAAAAGGCTCTGGCTCAAGCGCCCGGCATGCCGCCAGCGCAGCACCCAGCCGATGGGGAGCGTGACCCACCAGCCGCTGGCCTCGTCGCCCTCAAGGCTCTGGTGCGGAATCCCTCCCCAGAAAACAGCGAGCACGCCCGGCTCGAGGGTTTCCTGGCGTCCGCCGTGAAAGTAGGTCAGCCGGCCCGATTCGAGGAGATTGATCTCGACGTCCAGGTGCGTGTGCGCCTGCGCCATGGCGGGTCGACTGCGGGTGCGCTGCCAGAGGCGAAGCCCGAGCGCGCCCTCGTGTCTGGATGCCTTCCGAAGCGCCCGCATACCGAGGATTCAGGACATATTTGCGCTTCAGGCAAAAGAATTCCGGCAGCCTCCGTGATAAACTCGTCTAATCAAGCAAATAAGCATCTCACACGACACGAGAAAGGCACGGCAATGCTCAGCAAAATGGACGAATACCTCTTCGACTTGAACGGCTTCCTGATTTTGAAGGGGGCACTCTCTGCGGAGGAGGTGGCGAAGCTCAACGGGGAACTCGATGCGCTCCCCGCGATGACCAAGGGCGATTGGTACGGGCACGTGCATTGCACTTCGTTTGGCAAGCGCGACGGGATCAACCTGCAGCAGATTTACGAAGCCGGGCCGACCTTCGCCTCGTTGGTCGATCATCCCTCGTGGATCGAGCACGTGAAGCACTTTGTGGGCGGCCAGGACGATTTCGATTCGTTGCACGGGCCGGTCTTCATCGATGAAAACTTCGCGTCGATACGCGGGCCAGGCGACGCCATCGGCATCCATTCGGGTGGGCACCTGGGCACCAAGCGTACGCAGTTTCGCTACTTCAACGGACGCTTTGCCTGCGGGCAGATCAACGTGCTTTTCGCGCTCAACGACGTGGGCCCCGGCGACGGCGCGACGATGGTCATCCCGGCTTCGCACAAGGCCAACCTGCCGCACCCCGAGTTCGAGTCGCGCACGATTGGCAACCAGGGTTCAGTCGACGGGATGGTCGGCGCTATGGAGGTGCACCTCAACGCGGGCGATGCGCTGCTCTTTGTCGATGCGCTGTGCCACGGTTCGTCCAGCCGCGTCAATCCGGGCGAGCGCCGCATTTGCGTCTACCGCTACGGGCCCTCGTGGGGCTTTTTCCGCCACGGGTACCGGCCCTCGTCGCAGCTCTTGGATCGCCTCTCGCCGGAAGCCCGGCAAATCGTGATGCCGCACCAGGAAGTCCCGCGTGAGCCGCAGGTGAAAGCCGAAGCCAACCAGCCCGTCGGCGCAGGCGCTTGAACCCTTACAAATCCTCGCGCCAGTTGGGGCCGATGCACTCGCGCAGGAAAGGCTCGGTGGCCCAGTGGGCTTTGCCGGTGAAGCGCTGAAGGAACTTCGGGCCGCCGCCAATGCGGACGCGGTCGGGAGTCCAAGCCGGTGCGACCACCGAGCCGATGAGCGCGAAGTCGGCGCCGGGGTCGAGTCGGGCGGCCTTCCAACTGCCACCGGGCGCATGAAAAATCGGGCGCTGATTGTTTACCAGGTCCTGGCCGACGTGTTGGCGAATCACCGTGCCGTCGGAGTGGAAAGCGAAGCGCTGATAGGGTCCGCCTTCGAGCAGCATCTCGGTGTCGTCGCAGGCCAGCCAGTGCAGGTGGTTGCGCGGATCGTCGGCGGTCAGCAGGTAGTAAAGGGCGTTGCAAGCCGGCATCTCGCTGCCGGCAAAGGCGACTTGGAGCTTGGAGCGAAAGAGCACGTTGAAACGTCCCTGCTCGCCGGGGAGCGGTTCGAGGCGCAGAGACCGGACCAGGGTGGCGATACGTTCCTGAGAGCCGGGCGACAACATTGCGGCAACTTCCTGGGGTTTGGCGTGCACGCGCAAGCGCATTTGACTTGAGCGGCGCGGGCGGGATGCTTGCTTGAATTCATACATGGCGGATTTGATTTCAACGCAGGCGGCCTGGGAGTGCATCGTGGCGGATTTTCCGAAGGCCACTTCGGAGACCGTGGCGCTGGGGTCCTCGGCCGGTAGAACGCTCGCCGAACCCGTCCGCGCTGACCGCGATTTCCCGCCCTTCACCCGCGTTATGATGGACGGTTACGCACTGCGCCGGGCCGATTTGGACGGGGAGCGACGCGTGGAGGTTGCGGGGTTTCAGCGCGCGGGCGAGCCAGCGCTGGCCTTGGGTGGGGTGGGCACCTGCGTCGAGGTTTCCACCGGCGCGATGTGTCCGGCCGGTGCCGAAGTGGTCGTTCCCTACGAGCAGACCCAGCGCGCTGGGACGACGGTGAGGATTGACGCGGCGTTCACACCTCCGCCCAATCATTTTCTGCATACCCAGGGCCTGGACGCGAAACAGGGAGATGTGCTTTTGCCTGCCGGAACACGGCTGAGCGCGCGGCAGATTGCGGTGGCGGCGGCTTGCGGCAGCTTTGAATTGACCGTGTCTGGGCTGCCTCGCCTGGCGCTGTATTCAACGGGTGATGAGCTGGTTGCGGTCGAGGCCACGCCCGCGCCGCATCAGCTGCGGCAGTCCAATTTTTGGGCGCTGACCACGGCGCTCTCGCTGGCGGGATTTCCGGCGCACACCCAAGGCCACCTGCCCGACGACGCGGCGATCCTGCGCGCAAGTTTGGCTGCGGCGCTGGAGGCGCACGAGGTACTGGTCTTCACTGGTTCGGCCTCCAAGGGGAAGGCGGACCACCTGCCGAACGTGCTGACGGACCTGGGCGCGCAGAAACGGTTTCATGGAGTCGCGCAGCGCCCGGGCAAGCCCTTCGGCTTTTACAACGGGCCGGCGGGACAGGCGATCTTTCTGCTGCCTGGCAATCCTCTCTCGGCGCTGGTCGGGCTGCACCGGTGGGTGGTGCCGGCGTGTCGCCAGGGCGCGGGCGGGGCACCGAGCGAGGGCATCACCGCGCGCCTGGCCGAAGCCTTTGCGTTCGCGCAGCCGATGACGTGTTTCCTGCCCGTGCGCCGGGTGGGGGAGGGCGTGGCACCCCTGCCGGCCAACAATTCGGGCGACTTCACTACCGTGCTGCACGCCGACGGCTTTGTTGAGTTGCCTGCGCAATTGAAGGAGTTTCCCGCCGGTGGATCGTACCCGTTTTATCCCTGGTATTGAGAGTGAACGATGGCTGAATGGACACACCTCAGCGGCTCCGGGCAGCCGGCCATGGTCGACGTAGGCGATAAGGCCGTTACCCGGCGCGAAGCCGTTGCGGAGGGCGTGGTGAAGCTTGGTCCGGTCGTGCTCGCGCAGCTTGAAGGGACGGAGGTTCAGACGAAGAAAGGGCCGCTCTTCGCAACGGCGGTCGTGGCCGGCACGCAGGCGGCCAAACAGACCAGCCAGCTGATTCCGCTCTGCCACCACATCGCGCTGGAGAAGGTGCGTCTGGAAATCGAAGTGGTCGACGCCGAGCGCGTGCGGATTGTGGCCAGCGTGCGGGCCACGCATAAAACCGGCGTGGAGATGGAAGCGCTCACAGCGGTTTCCGTCGCCGCGCTCACGCTCTACGACATGTCCAAGGCGATCCATGCCGCGATCGAGATTGAGCGTATCCGCCTGCTCGAAAAACGCGGCGGCACCAAGGATTACAACGCCTCATGATTTCGGTAAAAGTGATGTATTTCGGGGCGCTCAAGGAACGTCGCGGGATGGACGCGGAAACCGTCTCGACCCAGGCAAAAACCCCAGCCGCGCTCTATGCCGAGCTGCTCGAGCAGCACGACCTGAAGCTGGGTAGCGAGCATGTGCGCTTTGCCATCAACGATACATTTGTGGCGGCGGACGCAGCGCTTGCGGACGGGGTGACCCTGGCCGTCATGCCGCCGGTAGCGGGGGGTTGAGCGATGTCCGCGCGTTTTGAATTAAGCACCGATCCGCTGGATGTCGCGCAGCTACGTGCGTCGTTACAGGGGCTGGAGGCGGGCGCGTACTGTGGCTTCGAGGGCTGGGTACGCCGTCACAATGACGGTCGCGAAGTGCTGGGACTGGGCTACGAGGCCTACACTGCGTTGGCGCTCAAGCAGGGCGATGCGATCGTCGGTGAGGCGTTCGAGCGCTTCAACGTGGTGGGGGTTCGGGCGGTGCACCGCGTCGGCGAACTGAGCCTGGGCGAAGTGGCCGTGTGGGTGGGTACGGTGGCGGCGCACCGTCGGGACGCGTTTCTGGCCTGTCAGCATGTCATCGACCGCATCAAGGAAGACCTGCCGATCTGGAAAAAGGAACGTTACGCCGAGGCACCCGACCGCTGGATCGGCGCGGAACCGCCGGCGTAGCGCAGCCCCTTTCGGTTCGCCTCAACGGTCGAACCCAGTGCGCCTGGTGAACCTCTTCGACTGTTTCGAGACAGACCCACTCGGCTGACTCAGGGTAGCTGCGCAGGAGTGCGTCCGAGGTCTGCGTACTTGCCCATGCCGGTGTCGTGGTCGGGGACGCGTTCGACGCGGGTGCAGACGCTACTGTCTTGGGTCCCCGGGGCAATCTCGAGGGGGGCCTGGGATTCGAGGGGGGCCTGGGCGGAGGATTCCGTCAGTGTTTGCACGTTACGCAATCCAGTATCGCCCAGATCCTTGATGAAATCCTTCCCTAACGGGCATTACCTTGCGTAAAATTGACGTTTACAGGATGAGACCTGCGTTCCGTCGATCATTTGCTGGGGTCGCCTAGCAGCGGGGCGAGGTCAGGGAAGCGTTCGCGAAGCGATTCCAGCAGCTCGAAAAACTCGCTGTCGTCGCGGCCGGACCAGACCCAGCGGTCGTACTGCCATTGCATGCGCTCCAGGGTGCGGCGGATGGCCTCCTCGGCGCCGCGCTGGGCGGCCGCCTTGAGGAAGTAATTCGGCAGGCGAGTCGAATCTGGATACTGGGCCAGGAGCCATTCGCTGCCGCGCTCAAGCCGCTCCCAATCCACCCGGGAGGCCAGAAAGGGGTTAGGCTCGTCGTCATCGTCGTAGGCAAAATGGATGACACGCAGCGTTACCATGGCGTAGATCTGGTCTTGCTCCTCGGCGGGCAGGCCACTGGCCGCGACCGCCTGGGTCAGCCACTCGTGCCACTCGCGGTGATGCTCGCCATGCCAGCGCGGGAGCAGGTAAATGGCCATTCTGTGATAGTTGGGCCAATAGCCCGGATTGGTGGCTTGGGCTTCAGCGAACACCTCCCTGGCCTGCGCGGGAGGCGCTCCCAGTCCGCGCGAAATCATCAGCACTACCGCCCAGGTCGCCGGGTCGTCGCGCAACGCTTCGGGGCCGGTTTGCAGGACCTCGTAGGCTTGCTCGAGGCGCTGGTGAAAGAGCCGCCAGCCTTCCTCGGTCACGTCGCGGGCCCAGCCGCCGCCGCGCGCATCCCAGGCCCAACCCACGTAGAAGCCCGCCAGCGCAATGTGCGGCGTAACTGAGTCGGGGTGGGCCTTGCGCCACTCTTGCAGCAGTGTTTCCATTTGCGGCGACCAAACTTCGGGGTCTTGGCTGTTCCAGGAGGAGTAGTCCCAGAAGGCGTCGTAAAAGGCGTCGATCTGCCAACTGGAGTTGCGGTTGCGCGCATCGGTCTCGCGCATCTCGGCGGCCATCTGCTCAAGCGTCTCAAAGTCGCTCTTCCAAAAGGGGAAAATGACGCGGTTGTAGATGTGCTGCGACTCGGCAAAATCCTCGTTTGTGGCCTTGCGCCAGACGCCGGGTGTGGGTTCGGGCGCCTTGTTGGCTGATTCGCTGACACCGGTTTCGGGCTGGCTGGACGTATCGTCGCCGCAACCGGGGAGGCTGAGCCCGGTGATCACAAGCACAAGCCAGCCTGCCTTACGCGTCTTGCCGACAAAGACTGCTAGCCCTGGAAACGTCTTCATGAGTCGATACAGCCATGCCGCTTCACCGCATGCGAACCGAAAAGACCCGACTTCACGACAAGGAGGAGAGCGTGACAAGGGTTGTGCACACTGTACAGATTTGGGGCATCGATCCAGTACACAAAAGGGCGTCTGGCGGGTCAAAATCTTGCCGATTGGCCGAAGCTCTGGGTTGGGGGTTGACCCTTGTCGGGTCTCGTGTTGGTCTCGTTGAATCTTGGCACTGTATGCCAAGTTTTTTTATCGCCACGCCTTTCACCTGGTTTTGCCGCCCCCGAGAATTAGTCTGGTCTGAGCCATCTGTTTATCTAGGAAACAGCCTGCTCCGAGCTCTGTGCTCGCTACCGTCAGTCCATCTCGCCGCCCTTCTCTTTTGGGGGCAGCGGGCTTCGGAGTCCTCAAATTGCCTCAGGCGGCGCTCTGCGTCCGTGTCGATGCCGTGGCGAGTCACTCGCCGATTCACACCTGAACCCAACGCTGTTTTATCATGCATACCGACCCTCTTCCACAGGAACGCCACCAGGACTACGGCGATGACCCGATTGCGATTCGCAAAACCGATAAGTACAAGGACGAATATGTTCATGGCTTCGTCGAAAAATGGGACGAGCTGATTGACTGGAAGTCCCGCGCCGAGTCCGAGGGCCGCTTCTTCATCGACGAGCTGAAAAAACGCGGCGCCCGGCGCGTG
Source organism: Opitutales bacterium (assembly GCA_050331595.1). Lineage (GTDB taxonomy): Bacteria > Verrucomicrobiota > Verrucomicrobiia > Opitutales > JBHJGM01 > JBHJGM01. The sequence continues at coordinate 13,714 of JBHJGQ010000023.1, read as the reverse complement.
CTGGACGTGGCCACGGGTACGGGCTTTCACTCGGTGCGTTTGCTTCAGGAGGGCTTCGAGGTCGTCAGTGCCGATGGCAGTGCCGCCATGCTTGCAAAAGCGTTTGAAAACGGCACCGACTACGGGCATATCCTGCGGACCGTGCAGGCGGACTGGCGCTGGCTCAACCGCGATGTGCACACGAAGTTCGACGCGGTTATTTGCCTGGGCAATTCCTTCACGCACCTTTTCAACGAACGCGACCGCCGCAAGGCCCTGGCCGAGTTCTACGCGGCGCTGCGCCACGACGGGATTTTGATCCTCGATCAGCGCAACTACGACAGCATCCTCGACAACGGCTTTAGTTCAAAGCACACCTATTACTACTGCGGCGATAATGTGAAGGCTGAACCCGAACATGTCGATGAGGGCCTGGCGCGCTTCAAGTACGAGTTTCCGGATGGGTCCACCTACAATTTGAACATGTTCCCGCTGCGCAAAGCCTACATTGAGCAGTTGATGCGCGAGGTCGGTTTCCAGACGATCCACACCTTCGGTGACTTCCACGAAACCTACCGTCACGAAGAGCCCGACTTCTTCGTGCACATCGCCGAAAAGCGCTACACTGAGGAAGTGGTGAAGGTCTGAGTCCGGGGTGAGTTTCCACATCGACGAATACGTGCTGCCATGAGAGAATCCGCCAAAGTTGTTGAGCAGGCCCGCGAATATTACGACAGCGGGGACGCCGACCAGTTTTACTTCCACGTCTGGGGCGGCGAGGACATCCACATCGGCCTCTACGAGAACACCGAGGACGACATCTTCGAGGCCAGCCGCCGCACCGTTCAGCGGATGACGGAGCAGCTGCCCCATCGTCTGCCCGGCTCCAAGGTGCTGGACATTGGCGCGGGGTATGGCGGTTCCGCCCGCTTCCTGGCCAAGGAAAAGGGCATGCCCGTAACGTGCCTGAACCTGTCCACCGTGCAAAACGAGCGCAACCGCAGCCTCAACCAGGCGCAGAACCTGAGCATCCTCGTCGAGGTGGTGGACGGGTCCTTTGAGGAATTGCCGTTTGCCGATGGCAGCTACGAGGTCGTCTGGTCACAGGATGCCATCCTGCACAGCGGCGACCGGCTCAAGGTATTCCAGGAGGTCGATCGGGTGCTCAAGGCCGGGGGCGATTTCATTTTCACCGACCCGATGCAGGCTGAAAATGTCGACGCTCAAATCCTGCAGCCCGTGCTCAATCGCATCCACCTTGCCTCCATGGGCAGCATCGACACCTATCGCGGCTATGCGGACCAGCTGGGCTGGGAAACGGTCGGGGTGCACGACCTCACCGAACATCTGCCCAACCACTACGCCCGCGTCAAAGCCGTGCTCGAAGCGCGCGAAGAGGAATTGAAAACCCTCTGCAGCGAGGACTACCGCGCCCGGATGAAACAGGGGCTGGACCATTGGATCAACGCCGGGCGCCAAGGGGCGCTGGCTTGGGGCATCCTGCATTTTCGCAAGCCCGCATGAGCGCGCCGACCTCGCCGTCGGAACCGCCAAAGCCTTACGGGGCTGACAAAGGATTTGGGCAATCACTCGGGCTGGACATCCACCCGACGGTTTTTCTGGTCTCGGCCGGGGTCATTCTGCTGGCGGTGGCGATCAGCCTGATCTCGCTGGAGACGACCGGGAGTTTCTTCGCCGAGTTGCAAGCGGCCATTGCCAGTCGGACAGGCTGGTTTTTCATCCTGTCGGTTAATTTGTACCTGCTCTTCGTCGTGGGCCTACTCTTCAGTCCAGCGGGCAAGATTCGGCTGGGAGGCAAGGAGGCTCGGCCCGACTTCGGTTACCTCAGCTGGCTGGCCATGCTCTTCAGCGCCGGGATGGGCATCGGCTTGCTCTTTTTCAGCGTGGCCGAACCGCTCTACCACCTGGCTTCACCGCCGCATGCAGGCGTTGAAGCCGGTTCGCCCGAGGCCGCCCGTTCGGCGATGAAGCTGACCTATTTTCATTGGGGCTTTCACGCGTGGGGGATCTATGCGCTGGTCGGGCTGGCGTTGGCCTACTTCGCGTTCAACAAGGGCCTGCCGTTGACGATACGTTCCGCCTTTGTGCCGCTTTTGGGAAAGCGCGTGAACGGCCCGCTCGGCAACGTGATCGACATCCTGGCCGTGGTGGCGACGCTCTTCGGCGTAGCCACTTCGTTGGGCATTGGCGTGCAGCAGGTGAACGCTGGGCTGGAGCACCTCTTTGGTCTGGAGCAAAGTCCCACGGCCCAGGTGCTGCTGACCACCTTCATCACGACGCTCGCCACGGTCTCGGTGGTGCTGGGTCTGGACAAGGGGATACGCCGCCTGAGTGAGTGCAACATGGCGATGGGCCTCTTGCTGCTGCTCTTCGTGCTCATTGCCGGGCCCACGCTCTTTGTCCTGAACGGCTGGGTGCAGAACACCGGGCGCTACCTGCAGGATTTTCTGGCGCTGGCCACCTGGACCGAGACCTACCAGCGCACCGACTGGCAAAACGGCTGGACCGTTTTTTACTGGGCCTGGTGGATCGCGTGGTCGCCCTTTGTCGGGATGTTCATCGCGCGCATTTCACGCGGACGCACCATCCGCGAGTTCCTCCTGGGCGTGCTCCTGGTGCCCACCGCACTGACGTTCTTGTGGCTTTCAGTCTTTGGCAACGCCGCCCTGCACGCGGAACTGTTTGGTGAAGGCGGGCTGGCGGCAGTTGTGCAGGCCAATATGCCCGTGGCCCTCTACGCGATGCTGGAACCATACCCGCTGGGCCAGATTGCTTCGGGGCTGGGCGTGCTGGTGGTCGTGACTTTTTTCGTAACCAGCTCGGACTCCGGTTCGCTGGTCATCGACATCATCACGTCCGGGGGCAACACCAACCCGCCCGTCCTGCAGCGTGTTTTTTGGGCGGTGCTCGAAGGGGTGGTGGCGGCGGTCTTGCTCTTGGGCGGGGGCCTCAGCGCGCTGCAAACGGCCAGTATCACTACCGGGCTGCCATTCGCCTTTGTGCTGCTGCTGATGGCTTACAGCCTCTGGCGCGCGCTGTCGGCAGAAACGCGGCCAGCGGTGCCACGCTGAAGCCGGCGCTCATCGGTCACTCGCAGTCGCCTCCGCCAATCCCCTAGCGGGTCGCTACTCGACCAGTCTGAGCAGCAGAACCGCGCCGAGCAGCATCAAGAACCAAAAAGTCAGCGCGGTCCACGTTGCCCGGCGGGCCAAGGCTTCGTCGTTCCAGCGATTCGGTCGCACGCCACTGAGCAGAAACGTGCAGACCGCCGCCAGATTGACACAGATTACATTGATCCCGGACATCAGGCCGGCACCGCGTGCCAACTGAAACTCGCCCGCGCCGACCAACAGGCCAAAGGCCACCACCGGCGGCAGCAGCGCCACCGCAACCATCACGCCGATTAGATTTGCCGAAACACCGGTGCTGACCGCAATCGCTCCGGCTGCCCCCGCGGCCAGCGCGAGGGCCACGTCGAGGTAACTCACCGAGGTGCGCGCGGCGATCTCGTCCACCGCCGGGTCGAAAGGCAGGAAAAAGCCCAGCGTGATCGAGAGCGCCAGGCTCAGGACAATGCCGCACCCGTTGCTGCGAAGCGACTTTGCCGCCATCTTCAAATCGCCCAGCGTGGTCCCCAGAGCGAGCGACATGTTGGGGATGAGCAGCGGCGCAATCATCATCGCACCAATCACGACAGCCGGAGAGTCTTGGATCAGTCCCATGGCCGCGATGAGGCACGACAGCGAGGTCGTTGCCAGGTACAGGCGATCGACTTCGGTGCCCGGTCGCAACACTTCCAGCAGCTCCTCGCGGGCAATGCGGTTGGCCGCGTTTTTGTTACGCTGCTGATCTCGGCTGCCGGACTGCGCAACGTCTTTCTCCTCGGGTTCCGGGACCAGCGTGATGACCTCCGAGACCGCGATACGAAAGTTTGCGTGCTCCTCGAAGCGCTCCGAAAGCGCCTCCACCAGGGGTTCCACCGCATCGGCTTCCGCCAAGATGAAATGGGCGGTCCGGTCATCGGCCAGCGGGGTCGATGTTGCATCGATCACCCGGATGGAGTCGTCCATCGTCGAGCAAATGTCCTCGCCTGCCTCGCTCGGCAAGGTGACCTCAACCCTGCGGAATTTCACTACCTAGGCAATCGACCCCAGAAACTCCCTTGTCAAACCCGCCTTCGGGCGAGGGGCCGCGCACCGGGGTTTCACCGGGAGCCTGCGGTTGCTCTGGAGTGTCGGGAAACACTAGACTCCGCGCCTTTTCCCAAAATCTACGGACACGCCATGTTGCAAGTCAGCGGCATCACCAAGGCCTTCGGGCCGCGCACCCTCCTGCAGGACGCCTCCCTGGAGGTGCGACGGGGCGAGCGCGTCGGGCTGGTTGGGCCCAACGGCGCGGGCAAGACCACGCTCTTCTCCCTGATTCTGGGCGAACTCGAACCGGACGAGGGCAAGGTCGAACTCGAGCGGGGCGCTCGCCTGGGCTACCTCCCTCAGGAAAGCGCGGCCGCGGCCGAGGGCACGGTCTTGCAGGTTGCCGCCGCCATCTCGCCGGAACTGGCTGCGGTCTACGCCGATCTTCAAGCCCACCCGGACCCGGACGCGCCCGAGCATCACGAGGCGCTTGCGCGTTTTGCCGAACTCGAGGGACATGCCGTGGAACCGCGTGCCCGCCGCATCCTCAGCGGGCTGGCCTTTCGCGAGGAAGATGCCGACAAGCCCGCGCGCACCCTTTCGGGCGGTTGGATCATGCGCGCGCACCTCGCCCGACTGCTCACCATGGAGCCCGATCTGCTCATGCTGGACGAGCCAACCAACCACCTGGATTTGGAGACGCTCGGGTGGTTTGAGCAGCACCTGCGTGGGTATCGCGGCGCCCTTCTGGTCATTTCCCACGATCGCGCCTTTCTCAACGCCGTGTGTGATTCGATCGTAGAAATTGCGGGGCGCAAAATCGTTCGCTACACCGGCAACTACAACGCCTACCTCACCCAGCGTGACGAGCGCGAAGCTCAGCAATGGGCGGCGTACAAAAACCAGCAGCGCGAGATCGCCCATCACGAAGATTTCATTCGCCGCTTCCGTGCCAAGGCCTCCAAAGCGACTCAGGCGCAAAGCCGCCTCCGCCTGCTCGAGCGCATGGTGCGCCTCGAACCACCCGAGCCGCGCGCGCCCGTCATCGCCGGGTTCAAGTTTCCGCAACCGGCACGAAGCGCGCAGAAAGTTGCCGCGTTGGAAAACGTCGAACAGGCCTACGGCGACCATGTCGTCTACCGCGGCCTTGGCCTTACGTTGGAACGCGGTCAGCGCACCGTGCTGGTCGGCCCGAATGGGGCCGGCAAGTCCACGCTGCTGAAGATTCTGGCGGGGCTTGTGGAGATCCGCGCAGGCGAGCGCCGTATCCATGATTCTACGACGCTGGGCTACTTCTCCCAGCAGCGCGGCGAATTGCTCGACCCAGGCGACTCCGTTTTGGAGGCCGCGCTTGCCGGACCGACGCAGATCTCCGAGCAATCCGTGCGTGATCTGCTCGGCAGCTTTCTCTTTCGTGGTGATGATGTGCACAAAAAGGTGCGTGTGCTCAGCGGTGGCGAAAAGAGCCGGCTCAACCTCATTCGCCTGCTGGTGAACCCGCCCAACCTGCTGCTGCTCGACGAGCCGACGACCCACCTTGACATCCCCAGCATCGACGCGCTCATCCGCGCCCTCGGGCAGTACACCGGCACGTTGGTTTTCGTCAGCCACGACGTGCACTTCATTCGCGCCATCGCGCAGACGGTCATCCACATTCAGGCCGGGCGACTCACGCCGTATGCCGGCGACTACGATTACTACCTGCACAAGTCCGGCGCGCACGCGGCCAACACCGACGCACGTCAGGCCACCGTGGCCGCGGGGGCAAACGGTGCCAACGGTGCTGCGCTCTCAAACGCGCGCCCCGGCGCGAACGGCGCCAAACCTGCCGCAGGCACGCGCCCGGCGGACCAGAACCCCAAGGCCGCGCGCAAGAACGCTGCGGAAAACCGCCGCCGGCTCGCCCAGAAACGTCAGGAGGTGTCGCGCCTTGAAAAGACGGTGATCGACCTGGAAACGCGCCAGAGTGAGATTGCCGAGCACCTCAGCGACCCCAAGGTCTACGCCGACACCGAACGCGCGACCCAACTGCGCCGCGAAGCCATCGAACTGACCCATCGACTCGAAGCCGCCAACGCCGCCTGGCTCGACGCTGCCACCGCCCTCGAAGCCCTCACGAAGTAGGCGAGTTGGATTGATCCACCGATTCACACCGATGCTTATCCTGTCAGTCGAAGGGCACGAAACGATGCGAGGAAGGGGTACATCCCGAATATCCATTCCATGTACATTCAATGCCTGTGTCGTGCGATGTACGTAGTCTGACAGAGGGGAGTATGCTCAGGCAACACGTGACTTCATCCACGCCGTTCGTCGAGAGCAGCCGGTCTTCGTCTGAAGCCAGGTTCGGTACGAGGCTCGCAATCCGTGTCCATCTGTGGACCACCTTCACTGCGCTTGCGTGGCGCTTCAGTCCAGGCAGCTGACCAGATTAAGCGTTTCCCTCAGCGTATTCAGATCGAGTGCTTCAGGGAGCTTGGCCTCGACGGTGCGCGATGCGTCGCGGCGCAGGTGGAAGAAAAGGTCGGTGAAGCGAACGCCGGGAATGGCGTGCGGCGTGGCCACCCAAAGCGCCGGTGCTTGGCGAGCCGTGACCGTGACGCTGGCCCTGCGCGTGTCGATGGGTTCCACCGTCCATTCCAGTTTGGGCCTGTGCAGTTGCAACTCACGCGGTCGCACAAACGTGACCAGGCGGCGAACTTCGCTGGCGCCCGCACTGGCCGTGGCCTGCGCCCGAAACAGGATCCACGCCAAGACGTTCGTCGGTTGCCAGCGAGTGCCCAGCCGTTGCGCGACGTCGAGCGTCTCCAGCCACACCACCTTGCTTTGGGTTGAGGTAGCGACCGGGGTGGACCAACGCTCCAACTCATCGCCGCCGCCGTTGGTCAACACGACCTCCACAGTGCCTTCGATCGACGTGGGGCCATCGTTCACCACCGCAATGTCGAGGGTGCCCGCTTCGGCGTTTTCGATGGCGGTCACCAGCAGCGGCGCGAAGAACTGCCGCGCGATGTAATGGCTCGCTTTCCAATTGCCGCGCACGTCCAAAGTGGCCCAGGTCGAGGCAGCCCAGCGGTCGTTGAGTTGCCAGTAGGTGGCCCCGGCCGTGCGCGGGTACTGGCTGCGCCAATACTCGATGCCGATGCGCAGCCCCTCGCCCTGCATTACCTGACTCAGCCGGCAGAACCGCGCAAAGTCGCTCGTGCCATCCACGCCGAACCAATCGTGGGTGATCTGCGCGACCCTGGCGTTGCCTGGCTGGCTGCGTTGCCGGAAGGCCAGCCACGGTGCGTCGATGGTCAGCGCCGGCGCCTCCTCGGGCGCATAGCCTTGAAGCGTCATCAGGTCCGGCATCGACTGAAACCCGAACTCGCTGAGGAAGCGGTGCTGGTAGTTGCGGTAGTTTTCAAAGGGCGCTTCGGAGAACCAGATTTCCCAAAGGTGATAGTCGCCGCTACGGTCGGATCTTGGGTCGCGACGTTCCTCCTGGGCGGCGTGCGGGCTGCCCGCGAAGTACGGTGTATCCGGATCGGCCAGCGCCAGCGCACTGGGGATGACGCGCTCGAACAAGTCCAGATAGCTCACCCAGGCCATCTTGCCGGTTTTCTGCGGGCCGTCCGCAACGCGCGTGTTCGCCTTCCACCCGGGCGCGGTGAAGCCCTGCTCCAGCTCGTTGTTGCCGCACCAGCATGCCAGACAGGCGTGATGCCGCAGCCGCCGCGCCTGGTCCACGCACTCCTGCCAGACGTTCTCACGCAGGTGCGCGTCCCAGGTGGGGTAGGCCCCGCAGCCAAAGGCCATGTCCTGCCAGACGAGCAAACCCAACTCGTCGCAAATGTCGTAAAAAACCTGGTGCGCGAAAAAACCTCCGCCCCATACGCGCATCAGGTTCATGTGTGCGTCCACCGCGCTACCCAGATCACGGCGGTAACGCGCCTCGACCTCACGCGCGGACGGATGGGCATCCAGCGGTATCCAGTTGGAACCCTTGGTAAAGAACGTGCGACCATTGACCGTAAACCGGAACGAGCGTCCCCACGCGTCCGGTTCGCGCACCAACTCCACGCGGCGCAGGCCGATGCGTTTTTCGATGCGCTCGATTTCTACCCCATCGGCGGTGCGCAGGACCAACGTCAACGCGTACAGCGGCTGTGCCCCCATCCCGTTGGGCCACCACAACTGGGGCTGCGTGAGGACGGGCCGCCACTCCCAGCCGCCAAAACAGGCCTCGCTGGTTTCGCACACCCGCTCGCCGTTCAGCCGCAGCTGCGCGTCCACCCGCACGTCGTCGCCGTTGGTCGGATGCAGCTCCACACCGAGTTCAACCTGGCCGTTGTCGTGATGTATCTGCCGACAGCGCCAGTCGCCGATGCGCGGTCCGCTCCAGGCTTCGAGCCGAACGGGCAGCCAGATTCCCGCCGACGGACACTGCGGGCCCCAGTCCCAGCCAAACTGGCACGCTTGCTTGCGCACGTATCCGCGGCCTGTGGGCCCCCACGGGTCCACGCCTACGGTGACCTCGGCTTCGTTCCAGGCCGGCAAATGACGCCGGGCGGTCGCCTCGCTCATGACCTCGGACGCCGGATACAGAATGACCTCGAGCGTGTTCTCGCCGGCCAGCAGCGCGTCTTTGGCCGCAAACGTCCAACGGCGAAACATGTTGTCGGCTCGGCCCAGGCAGGTGCCGTTGAGGCGAACCTCGGCAAAAGTATCCAGGCCCTCAAAGACGAGTTCGACGTGCTCGTGCCGAGTGGCTGTCGCCTCCACCTTAAAGCTGCGCCGGTAGCACCAGGTGGCATCGCCTACCCACAGTTGCTCGCGTTCGTTGTAGCCGTAATGAGCGTCCGCCGCCGCTCCCGCCTCCAGCAGCGCATCGTGCACGCTCCCCGGAACCGGCGCTGGATAACGCTCACCCGTGCCAACCTTTTCCAGCGTCCACGTGCCGCCCAGTTGAAGTGTCGTGATCGGGCTCAACCCCGAATCTGCCTTGCCTGCGCCCATCCTCCGATACGGTCCATCCGCCGCCTGCAAGGCGAGTCAAAAGCTCCGAGGTGGGGCAGGGTCGGCAGCCATTGGGCTTTGTGTGTCTCCAGTGACGTGAGACCAGACATTCCAGCGGGTCGAAGGAGATGTACTCCGGTCTTAGGCGAAAAACCAAGCCAGTGTTACAGGCTCGCGAGTTGCCGCCAGCAGGCCCACCCGAAGAAAGCCAGCGTGAGCCCGAGCAGCGCGTTGATGCGCCAGCCGTTGCGCCCGTCTTTCACCACCGAGCGCCGGTTGTTCAAGTAAAGCAAGGTGGATGCTAGGTACGGAATGAAGAACGCGCCGGTGATCGCATAGGCCAGGACCACGGCTTGCGGGCGGCCCACCCAGAGCGTGACCAATGGTGCCAGCGCCAGAAACAGCAGGAAACCGCGGTAGGTGCGCGAACGCGTCGAGACCGCCGCCAAAGCCTCACCGGGTTTTAGCCGCCAGGAAGCCAGCACGTCCGCGAAGAGGTAGGGCACGCCCTGCCAAACGCCCACCATCGAGGAAAACACCGCGGCCCAAAAGCCAAAGAGAAACGCCCATTGGCCCACCGGCCCGAGCGCCTGTTCCAGCGCCGCGGCCAGTTCCAGCGCGGGGTTGCTGCCGCCGCTCAAGGGGTTGTCCAGCCGCGAGGCGATGATCGCTAGACCGATGCCAAACAGCGCGGTGGCCGCATAGGCTGCCGTCAAGTCGAGCCAGACGAGGCGCCGCACGCCCCGACCGATCCAGCCTTTTTCGCGCAGCCAGTAGCCATAACTGAGCAGGGTCACGCTCCCGCCCACACCGCCCATCAGCGCCAGGATGAGCGACGCGTCGGCCTTGGGCATGCGCGGCACGAAGAGCCCGGACAACACCTGCAGCAGGGGCGGCTGCAGCAACAGTGCACAGACCAGAACGACCGCGAACATGATCGCGATGAAGGCCTTCATCACTTGCTCGAAAAGCCGGAACGAGCCGAGCCAGGCCAGTGCGAGGGCCGCCAGCGCGTGTACCACGCCCCAGAACGTCAGCGGCATCCCCGGGAAAAACGCCTGGCCCGCCAGCGCGCAGCTGTTGGTCAACGCCGCGCCAACGGTGAAGGCCCACAGCACGAGAAAGGCCAGGAAGAGGGCGTTGGCCCAGCGCGGCAGGTGCGTCGCCCAGCCTTCAATCAGGGTAGTGCCCGTGGCCAGTTGCCAGCGCGCGAGTCCCTCGCTGAGCGCCCATTTCATAACCGCACCCAGGGCGATGGCCCAGAGAATCGTGGTTCCGTGGGCGGCGCCCGCGCGAGCTGCCGGTATGAGATCGCCCGCGCCCACGCCCGTTGCTGCGACGATCAGCCCCGGCCCGATGAGCGCCCCCAATGAAAAGGGCAAGCGCGGGGTATCAGCCATGCGCGCCAGCTTGCCACAGTGCCCGCCGCGCGCGAACCCTTTTCCTCGCGGCTTGGCCGAAGGGTGGGGATAGCATCCTCACCTGTTCGCAGACTCGCGCGGTCGCTACGCTTCAACCCCCGCACCGTGGCGTAGCGTCGGCCCGTTGTTGTCGTTTATGCCGAAGCTTATTGCGATGTTGCGTTCGGCACCCAGCCGCACGCTTTCAATTGTTCAATCAGCCCCTAGAATTCCTTGATCAGGAAAAGGCGCAGTTCCGCATCGGAGGCGGCGTCTGACAGCCCGAAGAGGGGTCCTGCCTGGCCCTTCCAGCCCGAGCCGAGATTGAATTTTAGCAGGGGGCCCAGCTGGTGTTCCTGCTCGTCAAACGAGCCCACGTCATCGGTCGTGTTGAGGTCACCGAAGTACTCGACGCCCAGGCGCAGGGCGTTTGTCAGCCGGCGTGTCACCTGCGCGCGCAGGTCGATGATGAACCCGTCAACGGAGTTCTCCCCGAACTCGCGGCCCGTCTTCAAAATGCCGCGCAGCTGCCAGTTGTCGTCCAGGTCGATTTTGTTCGCCCAGCCAATCCGGAAGCGACTGGCCGAATCGTCGCCGTCGCCGAGCTCGCCTTCAAAACGCAGCCCGCCTCCTGGTCTTCGAGAAACTGCCAGAGCACCTCCAGGCGCACGAATTGAAAGTCCAGGTCTTCCCCCTCCGGCTTGTCCTGCTCCAGGATGATCCGTCCGCGCAGGCTCTCCGTGAAGCCGTACTGGTAATGAATCCGGTGTGAGAAATTGTCGGTTTCGGCATCGAAGGCGGCCCGGTACTCGACCGCATGCCGCCCCTTGACGACGTCGGGACTGTACACTGAGCTGGTACTCTGTGCGCTCAAGGCCGCCGCAGCAACCGTTCCGACGAAAACTACGGCAAGAAAATGTTTACGCATGGGCCTGCCTCTAGCTGAAAGCCGCCCGATGTGCAAGGGGCAGGCGCACCCGGGATCACATCGGTCTGTCGCGCGCAGTTCAGCGAAGATCAGCGCCACGAGAGCACTCGTGGACTGTAGGGTCGCGCAGCGGCCTGACGGTCGCCGTTATTTATATTTCTTAATGATCGCTTCGGCCTCAGTCAGCCCTGTAGGTGTAAGGATACACTTTTCGTCGCTTGAAAAGTGGATGAGTTTCTGATCGTGCAGTCTCTTCAATATTCGACGGAAATTCGTCGGATTCTTGTATTCAGTGATCTCTTTCAGTTCCTGTGCCTGCCTGGGGCTACTGCCGTAAAGAAGTACCAGAACCTGCTCTCGTTTGCTAACTCTAGGGTCTAATATCCAAGTAATATTACCATGTTTCCAGTGATCGAGTTACCCAAACTGAGCCAGAGCTTTCGTTAGTCTGGACGGTTTAATTATGTCTTCGATGCGGTAGAGTAAGTCAATGCCTGGACGGAGGGAGGCCGTAGGCCGACCGGAGTCCAGGCATTGGGTTGGTTGTTGGATTTCCTTCTGCGCGAAATTCAGCGGGGTGATGTAGCCGAGGGACCTGTGGGGCCGCAGGTTGTTGTACTTCCAGCGCCAGTCCTCGAGGACGACGCGGGCCTCGGTCAGGGTGTAGAACTGTTCGCGCTCGAGGCACTCTTCCCGGAAGCGGGCGTTGAAGCTTTCGACGTAGCCGGGCGGGCTGGTCGCACCGCCCGCCGTTTTGCCACGGACTTCCCGGAGCGATGTACAGGGTCTTGATCTTGTTCTCAGCCAGCCAGCGGCGGAGGTTCTTTTCGATGAACTCCGATCCGTTGTCGCTGCGGATATGTTCAGGCGCGCCGTACTCGTCAATCAGTCGGCCGAGGATCCTGCGCACCTTGCGGGCGTTGATCTGCCGGTCGACATGGATGCACAGGCATTCGCGGGTGTACTCGTCGATGACGTTGAGCATCCGCAGCTTGCCGCCGCGCGTGGTGGTGTCGTGGACGAAGTCCCAGCTCCAGACATGCCCCCGGTGACTCGCTGTGGTCGGAAGGCCCGTGGAGACGCCCTGACGGCGTCTCTTCGGCTTCTTGGACGACACGGCCAGCCCCAGTTCGCGACGCAGTCGCTGGATCTTCCGTGTGCCGACCCGCCAGCCTTCGCCCTGCAGTAGCCGGGTGATCTTCTCGTAGCCCATTTCTGCATGTTCACGCGACACGCGCCTCAGCGCCGCCTTCAGCTTCGCCAGCCAGGCGTCCGGCTGCTTGGCCTTGTAGGCGAAGGTGCTGCGGTGCAGGCCGAAGTGCCGGCATGCCGCCCGTTCGCTGCAACGTCCCCGGTTCACCAGCGTCTCTGCGACCTGACGTTTGTGACCGGGGCTCATAACTTTTTTTCCAGGGCATCCTTCAGGATATCTTTGCCAAGCATCTCATCGGCCAGCATCCGCTTGAGCCGGGCGTTTTCCTTCTGTAGCTCCTTGAGCTGCTTGGCCTGGTCGACCTCGAGCATCCCGAACTCCCGCTTCCAGCGGTGGAAGGTCTGTTCGCTGATCTTACGCTCGCGGCAGACGTCTTGGATCGTCCTGTCCGAGGCCTCCGCCTCTCTCAGGATGCGGATCTTCTCCTCAGTGCTATGGCGCTTCTTCTTCATTGGTCTGGGTCCTTTCTGTTCGGCCCAGACTAACTTTTCAAGCGGCTCAGTTTACGTCACCTCGACCACAAGATCATTGCAGAGGCGGTGAGCTGCTCTTTCGATATTTACCTCAAGGCATTGACTCAGGAGGAAGACGAAGCTCCAGTCGCGCAAAAGAAAGAACTCCTCCGCATTGGCCAGCTCGGGAAGCACACAGGCGAGAGCAACGCCACCCTGCGCTTCTGGACAAAGGAGGGCCTGCTCGAAGTCGCCGAAACCACCGAAGCAGGCTACCAACTCTACCACCCCTCCATGGCCGAACGCGTTAAAGAAATCAGACGCCTCCAAGGCGAGCGCTTTACGCTGAAGGAGATTAAGGCGAAGATTTCTGAATAATCTTCCAGATCATTTCCGCTTCAGTAGACAAGAACTGGCACTTCAGCCGTCCTTCCACATACCACCGAGCTTCATACTTTTTGACCTTCTCATGCCGGTAGTGCCGTTTGATTTCCATCTCATTCTGAATTTACCAGAGTGAGTGGGCAATCATAGGTCTAAGTGACCTGAATGATGATTGCTTTAGTTGTTCAATGGTAATCTAACAC
>JBHJGQ010000022.1:0-41547 GCA_050331595.1 Opitutales bacterium | reverse complement strand
ATCTTCGAGATTCAGTTTGTCGATTTGACCGGTCAGCGCTTGTTCGAGGTGACGATGGACGCCGGCCGCGAAGGCACACTGGGCGACGCCCTCTTTACCGACGATTTGAATGCCACCTTCCGTCCCTTCTCCGTCTTTGGCGGCACGAAGACAACCGGAATGCTGGGGGCGGAGCCCGTCGTGCACTACCGCTTCCCGCTGAGCAGTAACGACCAACTCTTTGCGCGCCCGCCACAGCCGGTAGCGCCTTAGAGGCGTCTTCCACCATAAGCGGAGGTGTTAGTGTCACCCGGCGGCGCGATGGGCATTGTCAGGTCGCTGTCGGGCTGGGTACGGTTTGGGTGACGCCGCCGCTGGAACTCTCATTTCCTCGAACCCAACGGCAGCCCGCGCTGCCGCTCCCGATGCTGATATGATCCGTTCCCAACATAAACCCGTGGTCGCGTCCGTGTCCCTGCTGACGCTGTCCGCCTGCCTCCCGCTGACGAGTCTCGCCGAAGTGCAAGGGCTCAACGGCCTGATCTTCGAAGACGCCGCCCCCACGGCCGACTTAAGCGACACCGACTTCGACACCTTTGGCGTCGATTTCATCCGCCCTGGTGGCGTCTCGCCCGACGGCCGCCCCGATGTCTTCAACAGCACGACCAACATCATTGGCTTCACCACGCCCGTGAGCACGGTGACCACGCTTGCCGGTCCGGTTGCCGTGACGGGGGTGCAGACCTTCCCGCCCGGACTCGAACCGCCCGCCGGCGACGTCATCCGCAACGTCTGGGGCTTCAACGGTCCGGAGTTGCCGGGGGTGGATTCGGTACTGGGGCGCAATGTGGGTGCCGGCCTCGACAACGCCGGAGCCACCGGCGACCCGAACAACCCGACCGCCCCCTTTCAGGTCCACTTTGGCACCTGGGTGGGCGAAAGCCTCGGCGCGGCCAACGATTTCTTCATCATGGACATCATTGGCGATGACGCGATGGACTTGTTCCCGATCGACAAGCAAGGCAACCGTATCGGCGACTTCTCGCTGCGGTTGGCCTCCGGGCCGGGGCCCAACAACTTCGGCAACGCCGATGCAGGTGACTTTGGTTCGGTCGACGGGACCGGCTTTGACCTCGCGCTGATTCTCGAAAATGGCGCTAACATCGGTGTGGTCGACGGGACAGTGATCGACGACGTGCCGCTGGCCGGCATCGGCTTCGACCTTCACGATTTCGAGGGCACGGGTACGCTGGAGTACCTGGCCGGCTTTGAAATCAATCCACTCGACCTGGATCCGAGCATCAGCAGCGGCCAGGGTAGCCTGGATTTGATCGCCGTGGGCTACAATACCACCGGCGTCATCCCCGAGCCTTCGACCTACGCCTTGGCCGGACTGACGGTCCTCGGCCTGGCCATGGCAGGGCGCCAGCGCCGCCGCCAACAGCGCTAGCCATACGCATTAGTTTTGAACAACGCCTGGCGATGCCCTTCGTCAGGCGTTTTCTTTGGCAGGACCCAACACACGCGAGCACGCCTGCGGTTCGCCGGCTATCGTCGGCCAACTTCGAGACCATGGTCAGATCCGCTGATTTAGATGAGTAGCCCAAAAGCTAAACTTATGGTTATGATAAAAAGATAATCTAAACGCGGTTATTTATCGCAAATCCAGCCTGCAATTGTTCACTCTAAAGCGCCAAAGACTATCTGTTTAGAAACGTTTGGTTTTCGGTGTGCCGCTGCCTTTATAGAACGTGCAGCTTCACGATACTAAACTGCGTGAAGCTGCTGAGTATCCAACAACTGGTCGCGTCCTGTGGCGTCAGGACGAAAGTATGGGGAGCGAACCTGCTGCTGATTGTGCTTCTGGTGAGCATGTGCCTGCTGGGCTTGTACAGCCTGGACCGCAGCCGGGAAGCCACCGTGGAACTGACCCGCGAGCAGGGCATTCGAGCCGTCGAGCGAGAACTGCAGCTTACCGTGCAGGCTCAGGCTGGCATCCTGGCCAAGGCGATTGCCGAAGCGCCCGACACGGCAACGCGTGACGCACAGATCACCGAATTGCTGCGCGAGGTACGTTTTTACCAAAATAAATCCGGCTACTTCTTTGCGTATCACACCGGGGGGCGCGTGCTGACCGTGCCGCCCAAGCCTGAACTCGTCGGCAAGGACCTCTCCGGCGTTACCGACGCCCACGGAGTCGCCTTCGTCGCCGAGCTGGACCGGGAAGCGCAGGCGGGCGGCGGTTTCGTGCACTACCATTTTGCCAAGCCGGGCTACGATGAGCCGCAGGCCAAGATTTCGTATGCGCAGCTGATTCCCGGCACCGACATCTGGATCGGCACGGGCACCTACCTTGACGATTTGGAAGCGGCCCTAGTCGAGGCGGAAGCCCAGTTGGAGGCGTCCACACACAATCACGTGCTGGCGTTCAAAATCCTGCCTTGGGTCATGCTGGCGCTGGGTTTGGGAATCGCCTTCATGCTGGACCGAGCCGCAGACATCGCGCGGCCCATCCGCCGGGTCATCCAAAATCTGACCACCACCTCGGCGTCGGTGTCCAACGCCTCGAGCGAATTAAAGGAAGCCGCCACTACCCTCTCTGAGGGCGCGACCCAATCGGCCGCCAGTATCGAGGAGGTAGCCGCGTCTATTGAGGAGGTCGACTCCTCGGCCCGCGCCAATGCCGCCGAAACGCAGGAAGCGCTGTCGCAGGCCGCCAAGGCGCGCCAGCAAACCGACGTTGGGCTCAACACCATGACCCGCATGCAGGGAGCGATTACAGAGATTCAAAAGTCCTCGGACCAGACCGTGGACATCCTCAAGGTGATCGGGGAGATCGCCTTTCAGACAAACCTGCTGGCGCTCAACGCCGCCGTGGAAGCCGCCCGCGCGGGCGAAGCGGGCCGTGGCTTCGCCGTGGTGGCCGAGGAAGTACGCGCCCTGGCCAAACGTTCTGCCGAAGCTGCCGAGACGACCTCCGAGTTTGCCAGTCATTCGCAGCAGAATGCCTCCAACGGCGTCGCGGCCTCCGAAGAAGTCCAGCAGGTCTTGAAAGACCTCGACGCGCTGGTGGGCAATTTTGCGGAGCGGGCCGAAAAAGTCAGCTTGGCCTCCACGGAGCAATCGCGCGCCATCGGCCAGATCAGCGAGACGGTCAGCACGCTCAGCGACTCGACCCAGGGCAACGCCGCCCGTGCCGAGCAAACCTCGGCCATCAGCAGTGAGTTGCAGATGCGCGGGCGCGAACTCGCCACCGATATTCACGAATTGCAGCGCATCGTGGGCGGCAGCCAAAGCCCGGCAAATGCTCCCGGACACGCTGCGCCCGCCGGTACGCAACCCACGCCTTCGCCTGCTCCGACCTCCGCGCAGCCCGGCGGCTTCTTCGCCCTCGACCCGGACGCCGGCAACACACAGCCTACAGGCCAACGCGGACAGACGGCACCGTTTACCGTGGAGTCTTAGGATCCAGCCGCAGAATTGAAAGCGAGCAGGCGGGTCATGTCGACCCGGACAGGAAGCCGTCGCTGAAGGCCACCGCAGCCCGCCCGGCGAGCGTTTCGCCGGACGGGAGGGCGCAAATCAGGTGGAGGTTGCCGCTCAGCCCCTGGGGCGACGCGTTGCTTTCTTCCAGCGGAAGCCAGCCACAACCAGCAGGCTCAGGGCGCCGAAAAGGGCGGCTACCGTCGAGGGCTCGGGGACACTCGTGGTGTTTACCAACGAGGAGAATCGGGCAAAGTCGCCGGGGTTCTCCGCCTCGACGGTCACCTGCAGCGTGACGTCGTAGCCACCCACCACGTCGATGGTCTCAACCAATTGTTCGTCGGTTGCATCCTGGCCCAAGGCAAAATTGAAGGTGCGCCCGAGACCGGACCGTTCCTCGACTGTTCCCGTCACCTGAACGGAGCCATTGCCTGCGGTTTCAACGCCCAACAGGGTGAACGTAGCCCCAGAGATTTCGGCTGAACCGATGGAGTAGCGCAAGGTGAACGAAGCACTGCTGTCCCCAGGCCCGGAATCCACAAACTCCGGCATGACAAAGATGAATCCAGGGTCGCCCGCGGCGTTCTGGATGCCACCCGCTCTAAGGTCGGCCTGGAGGAAATCCAGCGATGGTGCGTTTACCGACAAAAATTCCGGTTCCATCAAGAAGCGATCCCCTCGCGTCCTAAACTCGGAGGTGGTCACGGCTGCGCCAACCGGAAACGTGCCCCAGCTTTCCGCGGTAAACTCCGATCGGGCAAAGCCTGTGATGAGGTCCCAGGACCAGTCAGCAGTTTCAAATCCGAAAACGTTGGCCGGGCTGGACAGTTCAGCAAAGCCTGTCGTGGGGGCGGCAAAGCCGATGGAAGGCGCAGCAAGCAGTGCTCCGCAGAGTACACGGTGACGGTAGTTCATGGTTTCGCGTCGATGGAGGAAGTTACGGGATTGTGAGGGAGACGGAGTATCCCCAAAAAGTGGCCCCGCAGCGACCGAGGACGCCGGGCGTCACCTTATGGGAGCTAATCCTATTTATAAGGCTTACACACTAAAGTAAGTGTGGATAGCCTTAAGATTGGATACGTAAATTCCCCTAGAGGATCAAGCGGATTTTGTACGCAAGGCCGTAAACAGTCCCAACACCGCACCCGCCAGGAAGCCCCAGAGGTGGGCCAGCACATCGGTGCGGGCACTGGAGCCATCGGGTATGCCACCAGTGCCGCCCCCCAGCCAGCCCAGCAGCGCGACTCCGGCAAAGAGCGGGATCAACCGCGCCTTCCAGGATCGCGGGTGAGGCTGCGTGGCGTCGACATTGGCCGGGTGCGCGTCCCCACGGTCGTGTTGGAACGGTCGGCGCAGCGCCGCGCCAGTCAGCAGACCCAACGCGCCGAACACCGCCGTGGATGCGCCAATGGAGAGGTGCTGCTCGGGGTAGTAGACGGCAGCGTTGATCGCGTTGCCCAGAACACCCGCCAGCGCGATCCAGACCCAGGCCCAGATACGCCCGAAAACCGGTTGGGCCAACCAACCGAAACATGCCCCCGAAAACGCATTGCCGGCCAGGTGCCCGATGTCGCCGTGCAGGAGCAGCGCGGTCGCCACGCGGTAGAACTCCCCCTCGCGCGCAATGCGCTCGACGTTCAGCGCACCGGCCTCCACCCAGGCCGGACCCAGCGCAACCTGCAGCCCGAAGGCAGCGCTCAAAACCGTCACCCAACCCAGCGGACCGGCGACGGTGAAGGCTTCGGCCTGCCTGACCGACGCCGCGGAGGACGGCGCTGGGCGCGGGCGACGGCGGTGCTCGTGCTGGTACTTACGCAGCTGTTCGCAGACGGCGTCGCGTTCGTCCGCCGGGACGAGCAACCGGTAGCGGTTGCCCTCCGGCTGCATCCAGTAGGGCAGGCCCATTGCCAGGACGACGAGCGCGTGCTCGTTGGCGCGGCGCAGGCTGCGGTAGGCATGGACTTCGGCCCAGTCATCGATGGGGCGCGACGGAGCACCTTTGGGCCAGCGTTGCATGGGCGATGGATGCGGAGGCCGGGTCACCTCGCTGCCGCCGACGATTGGCATTTCGAGGTTGAAGGCCAGCGCAATCGGGCTAAGCCTAAAACAGGTCTTCACCCGCTCATGTCTTTGCCTGTTTCGAGTCCCGAAAGCGCGCCCGCCGCCACCCCGGAGACACCCCTGCACCACCTCTGGGAGACGCTGCAAGGCTGGTCCAAGCGCCCCACCTGGGACGAGTATTTCATGGCCACGGCCATGCTGATCAGCACGCGCTCGAGCTGCGAGCGCCTGCAGGTAGGTTGCGTGCTGGTCAGTGCCGGCAATCATCCCAACCGGATCATTGCCGCCGGCTACAACGGCTTTTTGCCAGGCTTGCCGCACACCTCACGCGTGCGCGACGAACACGAGCAGGGCACCGTTCACGCCGAGCAAAACGCCATTGCCGATGCGGCCCGGCGCGGCGTCAGCGTGCAAGGCGCCACCGCCTACGTGACCCACTTTCCCTGCGTGAATTGCGCGAAGATTCTGGCGGCTTCGGGGGTGGCGGAAATTCGTTACCACCTGGATTATCGCAACGACCCGATCGTGCGCGAACTGCTGGGCGAGGCCAACTTGCCCATCCGCCCGTTTCCTGCACCTTAGTCTTTCCCATGCGCAAGGACTACGCCGATGACTTGGACAACCTTTCGGGCTCGCTGCTGCTGGCCCACCCGTCCTTGAGCGATCCGAATTTCCGCCGCTCGGTGGTGCTGATTTCGGCGCACTCCTCAGACGACGGCGCGATCGGCGTCGTCATCAACAAGCCGCTGCACAAGACGCTGGGGGAAATGGACGACCGTTTCGCCGAGGGCCCGCTGGCGAAGGTGCCGCTGTACATGGGCGGCCCGGTTTGCCCCGACCAGATGCTCTTGGCCGCTTGGAACTGGGCCGAAGACGAAGGAACTTTCCGCTTCTTTTTCGGGCTGGATGTGGACAACGCGCGTGCGCTGATCGAGTCCCAACCCGGAGCCAACATCCGTGGATTTCTGGGTTACTCGGGCTGGGGCGAAGGCCAGCTGGAAGGCGAGCTGGCGCAGGAGGCCTGGGTGACCACTCCGCTGGACGGCGAAACGTTGGGCGATGTCGACAACGAAGAAGTCTGGCGCGCGATTCTGGGCAAGGTTCAGCCGGATCTTCTCTTTTTGGCCGACGCGCCCGAAGATCCTTCCCAGAATTAGGGACTTGCAGACCGTAGCCCCTTACCGGACTGCGCGATTGACAGGGGCCCGGCGTGCGGTATTCTCGGAGGTTTTCCATGAAAGTCGTCTCCAGCATCAAGTCGCTCAAAAAGCGCCACCCGGACTGTCAGGTGGTCCGTCGTCGTGGGCGTATCTACGTGATCAACAAAACCAACCCGCGCTTCAAGGCTCGCCAGGGCTAGGCGCGGTGATGGGACCGAGTAGCGCTCGCCACCCAGACGCACACACGATGAAAGCCAAGATTCACCCTTCCTACCACCCGGTTTGCTTTGTGGACGTGTCCACCGGGAAGCGTTTTCTGACGCGCTCGACGCTCAAGACCAAGCAGACCGAAGTCATCGACGGCGTGGAGCATTTTGTCGCCGTACGCGACATCACGATGGATTCGCACCCGGCCTACACCGGCGAGAAGCGCTTCGTCGACACCGCTGGCCGCGTAGAGAAGTTCCAGACGAAGTTCCGCCGGGGACGCCGCCGCGGGTGACTCGCCGCCGACGTGCTTTCAGAGGGGCGCCCGCGGGGTGCCCTTTTTTGTTGGTTGCAAGCGTCCCCATCGGCTTAAGGCATAGGCTTGGCAGTCGAGATATGCTTTTGCATGTGGTACATCGAGAACAACTTCGTGGTGAAGCTGGGCGGCACGTTGTTCCTGAACTGCCAGAGCCTGGTGGACCACCGTGGTGAGACGCTCTTTAACCTGCGCAAACAGCGCACGGACAATTTCCTGGAAGTCGACCTGGAGGTCTACGACAAGCACGAGCGCCGCAAGGCCAGCTTTGAGGCCGGCATGCTCAAAAGCGGGGCCGAATACGACTTTCGCATCACCAACGAGCCGGCGTTTTACTGCATCCACGATTTGAACCGGCGCGTCGACATCGTGCGCATGATGCGTGTGCAGTTGCCGGCTGACCGCAAGCAGCTCGAAGCGGTCGACATCGAAACGCGGCTGTGGCGCAACCTACCGTCGAACGTGGAGGTGCAGGTCGAAGTGGACCTGGACCTGTATACGCCCAGCGGCTTTCGCTTTATCGCCACGCCGGATTCCACGAACAGCCCGGGCTCCACCTTCGTGGGCGTGATCATGGAAGACTCCGGCACCGGGGTCTGCGTCGACTAGGAAGCTGCCCGGCGGACTTTGTCTTTGGCGGCCTCACACTCACCCTGCAGACGCTTGCGTTCGGCGGCGAGCTCCTGGCGCTGCTTCTCGGCTTCGGCGGGATCGGCCGCTTTAATTTTCGACTGCAGGAAGACTTCGCGCTCGGCAATCTTGGCCTGAAAGCGGCGGTCGATTTCGGCCAGTTCGGCTTTCTGTTCCTCGGTCAGGCTGGTGGTGTCGTCGCCCTCGGCGGCAAGGCGTTCCATGGCGAGTTCGTAGGCACTTTTCATGCGGAAAACATGGAAGGGACGCTCGCTTCAGGCAAGCGCAGGCACTCAGTCCGCGCCCACGCTTCCAAGCAGCAAACAAGTGATCAGCACACCCGGCAGCAACGCTGCGCTGGTCCACGGAAACGTTTTCGCCTGGCTTGGAAAGGGACGGTACAGGAGCAGTCCCAGCAGAACGACGAGGACGGCTTCACTCAGCCACGCCGCGCGCCACTGGAGGATGAAAGCGGACGCCGGCAGCCCCTGAACGCTCTGCACAACACCCTCCATCAGCCACAGGATCAGCCAGGTGCCGTGGTTGATGAACGCACCGACGCCCGCCAGTGAAGCCAAACCAAAGCCCGTGGAGAGCAACGCGCCGGTCAGGGCGACGCCGGCCAGAGGAACCAGCAGCAGGTTCAGCAACAGACCCATGGGTGCGAGGATGTTGAAAGCCCCAACCGTCAACGGCGCGCTCAAGCACAGCGCGGCCAACGAGATTGCCAGCAGTTGTACGCTGCCGTCGCGCAAGCCGCGCAGCCAGCGCCGGACCCGGCCAAGGTCATCGTTCGGAAGGTCGGCCCACAGGGTCCAGCGGCGATTGGCGGACTCGGCGAGCGGGGCTCCGTACAGAAGAATCCCAGCCACTACGGCATAGGACAACTGAAAGCCCAGGTCGAAGAGCTGACGCGGTTCCCAAATCAGTACGAGCAGCGCCGATGCGGACAGAGCCGCCATGGGCGCGCCACGACGGCGTACTACTCGGGACGACCAGAACGCGCTCACCATCAGCCAGGCCCGCACCGCTGACGGCGGGAAGCCGGTCACGGCCACATACACCAAAAGGATTCCCGAACCGCAAAGGAACTCCGTCAGCCGGCCCAGGCGCACGCGTCGAGCGAACAGCCTGCTGAGCAGTAGCCGCAGCGCAAAGAAGACCAGCACCGCAACAATGCCCACGTGCAAGCCGCTGATGGCAAACAGGTGCATGACACCGGTCGCACTGAATTGTGCGCGTTGCTCCAGGCTCAGACGATCCTTTCGCCCCAGCGCCATCGCCGCGCTCAGGTCCGCCAGCCGCCGGGTGCGCTCATCGTGTGTGCCCAAATGCAGTTGCCGGTCGATGGCCTGTGCCCAGCGCGCCGTCGCCAGACGCCAGGCAGGCGGCGCGTTGACCCGTTCCTCGACGTAACCGCGGCTCAGGCTGAAGCGGACTCCGGAACGGACAAGGTAGCGGTCGTAGTCCAGCCAGGACCGGAGCGTGGCTTTGTCCACTTCGGAATCGTCCGTATCCAAGGCACGAATACGCTTTGGGATACGGGCGGGCAGGTAGTCCAGTTGCCCCCTGGAGGCAATTCGAGACCCCGGCTGGATGCCCGTTACGTCCACGCGCGGGGTCAGCAGAAACTGCAGGGGTTGATCGCGGAGATCCTCCAGGTGCTCGGGCACGCCGACGATGGTGGCTCGGCCCGACACACGGCCATAGGGATCGTCGCGCGGTTGCAAACGATCGACCCGGAGTTCTACCGCAACTTCGCGCGGAGGCAGTTCGCGCCAGGCATCAAGCGCAGGTGGCGAACGCTCCCAGAGCCAGCCAAACCCAAAAAGAACCATCCCGGCGCCCACCAGGGCCAGGGCGAGGCTGTCTCGGGATTTTGAATACAGGCACCAGACAGCCAAAGTAATCAGCCCGAATGCGCACAGGATCGGTATCCAAGTCGGGACAACGGGGCCCGCCCACTGCCCCGAGGCGATACCCGCCATCAGCGGCAGGACGAGCCAAAGCAGCGGTGCACGCGCAATGGCCGGAGGTGCGCGCCTCGTCTCGGAGCCACGAGTGAGGTCAGCGCGCGCCATGGCTGATGAAGGCCCGTCCGCCGACATGGAGGGGTTGTCGCAGCGCCGTTTGCAGGTAATCCCAGCCGCCGCGGACGGACGCCGCTAGCGACTCGCCAAGACTCAGGCGAGCGGCAATGGCCGCGGAAAAGGTGCAGCCCGAACCATGCGTATCCACTTCATTGATACGCTGGGTCTCCAGCACGAACGGCTGGCCTTGTAGCGGAAGGAACACATCGAGCAAGAAGTCGCCGGGCAGGTGCCCGCCTTTGAGCAGGACGTTTGTGCCGAAGCGGGATGCGAGGTCGTTGGCGCAGCGCAGCATCGCTTCGCGATTGGTCGGTGCAGGGTCGCCGGTGAGCACGGCGGCTTCGTCGAGGTTGGGTGTGATCAACGCCGCGCGCGGCAGCACGTCCTCGCGAATGCACGCGACTGCCGCCTCCTCGAGCAAGGTGGCCCCGCTGCTGGCGACCATGACCGGGTCCACCACCACCGGGACGTGTGGGTGCGCCACCAAAAAATCAGCCACGACGCGCGCCAGAGCCGCGTTGGCGAGCATCCCGGTTTTGATCGCGCCGATGGCGAAGAACTCGGTCAGCTGGGCCAATTGCGCGCGGAGGAAGGCAGGCTCGATGATCGCCACTTCGCGGACGCCCGAGGGATTCTGCGCGGTCAGACTGGTGAGAGCGGTCAGGCCAAAGACACCGTGCGCGGCGAAGGTAAGCAAATCGGCCTGGATGCCAGCGCCGCCCCCGCTGTCGGAGCCGGCGATGCTCAGGGCGATGGACATGGACGGTGGCGCGTTTTCGGGCATCGACCGCCAGCGTGCGCTCGGCAGTCGGCCCTTGCAAGGCCGCGCAGAAGGGTCGACCTTTTTCGAGGTGTCGCCCGACGAACAGCCGTCGCTCTTTGAAGCGCAGCCTACCGCGACCGAGGGTTCGGCGAAGCCCGCCGCACCGCGGCCGCTGGCCGTTCGCATGCGCCCGCGCGGTCTGGACGAAGTGATTGGGCAGGCGCATATTTTGGGTGAGCACGCGCTGCTGCCGCGCTTGATCCGGGCGGACACCTTTGGAAGTCTGCTCTTCTACGGGCCGCCCGGCTGCGGTAAAACAACCCTGGCCGAAGTGATTGCCGCCGAGACAGGCGGGCATTTCGTACGGGTTAATGCGGTGCTCTCCAATGTGGCGGAACTGCGCGACATCCTGCGGCTGGCGCGACATCGACCGGAGCGCCGCACGGTGGTTTTTATCGACGAGATACACCGCTTCAACAAGGCGCAACAGGACTTGCTGCTGCCCGACGTGGAGCAGGGCAATATCCGCCTGATTGGCGCGACCACGCACAATCCCGGCTTCTACGTGATCCCCCCGCTGCTTTCGCGCAGCCATCTCTTTAGGCTGGAGCCGCTGGAGGAGGGGCAAGTCGTGCAAGTGCTGCGGCGCGCCTTCGACGACGCCGAACGCGGCATGGGGAAGCTGCGTTGCCGCGTGGATGACGACGTGCTGACCGGGTTGGCGCGTTTGTGCGACGGCGATCTGCGGCGCGCGCTCAACGCACTGGAGACGCTGGTGATGAGTCAGCCGCTGGGCAGCGAGATCACGCAAGACGCGCTGGCCGGCTTCGCGCGGGAGCGGCAGATTCGCTACGACAAGGGTGAGGACGAGCATTACGACACGGCTTCGGCGTTCATCAAAAGTGTGCGCGGCGGCGACCCGGACGCGGCGTTGTACTGGCTGGCCAAGATGCTGGCGGGGGGCGAGGACCCGCGCTTCATCGCTCGGCGGCTGGTCATCGCGGCCTCGGAGGACATCGGCTTGGCGGATTCGCGGGCGTTGCCGGTGGCGGTGGCGGCGTTTCAGGCCTGCGAGTGGGTCGGCCTGCCCGAGTGTGAACTCAATCTGGCCCACGCGACGCTCTTCCTGGCAACCTGCCCCAAAAGCAACTCGGCCACGCTGGGCCTGGCCGCGGCGAAGGGAGCGATTGCCAAGGGGCCTGTTCAGCCGGTGCCGCTGTGGATTCGCGACGGCCACACGAAGCTGAACCGTTCGCTGGGCCAGGGAGTGGGCTATCAGTACTCGCACGACTTTCCCGAGGCGATTTCGGGGCAGGAGTACCTGGTGCAACCGCTGCCGTTGTACACGCCGCAGACGGCGGGTGCCGAAGGTGCCATCGGCGAGCGGCTCGCGCGTTGGAAGGCACTCAAGGCGCAACTGCAGACCGAAGACGAGGCGTGAGGACCGCTCTGTACTTTCAGACACTTCCGTCGGACGCCTGGAAGGCAACGCTTACGGCTTATTCGCCAGGATGAACGAGGATGGAGACAAGATGGCATGCACTGGCTACGCCGGAACCGCTGACCGCGATGCGTTGTCAAGTGAGTGGAAGGCGGCGTAGGCTGTCTGAGGAATGATAGGGAAACTCATCTTCTCGCGGATTGCCCGCGAGGTGCTTAGCGGCATCTACGCGCAAGAGCGCGACCGGCGTCGGAGCGAGGCGCTGGGCACTTTTTCACGTCGCAACCTGCCCAAGCTGCTGCTGCAGATTGGCCTGACCACATTCGGGGTGTGGGCGGCCACAGCGCTGTTTGACGGCATCGACTACGGACGCAGCGAATGGACGCTGGCCCTGGTGGCACTGGTGCTCACTTTGCTCAACGGCATTGTGAAGCCGCTGCTGATCTTTTTCGCCTTCCCGTTCGTGGTGTTCACCCTGGGTCTGGGCATCGTTGCCATCAACGCGGTGCTGCTCTGGCTGACCTCGGTGATGATACCCGCGTTCGAGGTCGACGGCGTCTGGACGGCCCTGGGAGCCGCGCTCCTGATCAGCGCAATCAGCTTCATGGGCAATATCTTGGTGGGGACCTCATCGATCCGGGTGCAAGGCTCGGGCAAGCAGCGCCGGGGGTACTCGCGGATTCCCTACCGCTCACCCAGCCAGCGGCGACACCGCGCGTCGGACGAAGACGTGATCGACCTGTAAGGGCGGGGCGGGCGAAGTCAGTTGACCCGCCATGCCGCCGCGCCTACCTTCCGCCTCTCGCCTGAAGACTGCGGTCTGAACGGCGAACAACCCTACCCCTTTCATTCACATGGCAGCAGACAACGTTGAGTATGATTTGGTCGTCATTGGCGGCGGTCCGGCCGGCTACGCCGGGGCAATCCGCGCGGGACAACTGGGCAAAAAAGTTGCCTGCATCGAGATGGAGCGACCCGGCGGCACCTGCCTGAACTGGGGCTGCATTCCGTCCAAGGCCCTGCTCAAGAGCGCCGAGATCTACAAAGCCATCCAGCATGCCGACGACTACGGCCTGAGCGTGGAGGGTGCCTCCTTCGATTACGCCAAGGTGATCGAGCGTTCGCGCGGCGTGTCGGACAAGATGGCCAAGGGCGTCGAGTTTCTCTTCAAGAAAAACAATGTCGAGCACATCACCGGCAAGGCGATGGTGAACGTGCCGGGCATGGTCGAAATCACCGAGGGCGAGCATAAGGGACGCATTCTGCGTACGGCCAAGGTGCTGCTTGCGCCCGGGTGCAAGCCCCGGAGCCTGCCCGGCCTTCAGCCGGATGGAGAACGCGTCTTCACTTCCCGCGAAATTCTGGAGGCGCGGACCATGCCCGAGTCGATCGTCATCCTGGGTGCAGGGGCCATCGGGGTTGAATTCGCTTACTTCCTCAACGCCTTGGGCAGCGACGTGACGCTGGTGGAGATGTTGCCAAACCTGGTGCCGGTCGAAGACGAGGAGGTGTCCAAGGCCCTTGAGCGTGAGTTCAAAAAACAAAAGATCAAGGTGCACACCGGCACCAAGGCCGAGAACGTCGAGCTGACCGACAACGGCGTGAAGCTGGACCTGATCAAGGGGGATGCGACGACCCAAATTCAGGCGCAAGCGCTGCTACTGGCCATCGGCGTGACCGCCTACACCGACGGCCTGCTCTCCAACCGCGTGAAGCTGGACATGGACCGTGGCTACTTCCTGGTGAGCGACAGTTACGAGACCTCGACCAAGGGCATCTACGCCGCCGGCGACGTCATTGGCCCGCCCTGGCTCGCGCATGTGGCCACCTACGAAGCCGTTCAGGCGGTCAATGGGATGTTCGAGGAGCACTTCGTGCCGCGGCGAGTCACGCAATTCCCGGGCTGCACGTATTGCGAGCCGCAGATCGCATCGATCGGACTGACCGAGCGCGCCGCCAAGGAAAAAGACCTCGACTACCGGGTGGGTAAGTTTCCCTTCGCGGCAGCGGGGAAAGCCGTTGCGTCCAACCATCCGGAGGGCTTCGTGAAGCTCATTACCGAGCGCAACACCGGCGAAATTTTAGGCGCCCACATCATCGGGCAGGACGCTACCGAATTGATTGCCGAGTACGGCCTGGGAATGACCCTGGAAGCGACCTGGGAGGAAGTGCATGCGACCATCCACGCCCACCCGACCCTGAGCGAGGCCCTGGGTGAGGCCGCCGCTGCGGTCAACAACGAGGCGATTCATATTTAGGACACCAAGGGCAAGGTTCGTTGAGGCAGAGACGAACAGAGATTTTTGGGATGACGCAGATTGGCCTGAGGTGCGTTTCTCTTCGTACGCAGACGCGGCGGCACGGAGAGGATCTATCGGTACTCATTGCGAGTGGGTAGCTCGCAGCATTTTTGGCGGTTTCTGCCACTCAGTGCTTTTGTTTCTCTGTGTCCCGGTGGCTCTGTGAGGACCTCCCAAAAAAATCCCCGGAATCTGCGTAATTTCTGTCTCCTCAAGAGGCAAGCTACTGCGACCAGGAGCGTGCGCCGGACTCGACGGAGGCGTCCGCCGCATCGAGTAGACAGCGGGCGATGAAGTAGCCGCTGACTACGCCCAGCGTCGTTGCCACCAGGATCGGGAAGCCCCACCAACCCAGTTCGGAACGGGCAATCCAGACAGCTAGCGGGACCTGCGCCAGCAGTCCCGCACCCAGGAAGGCATGCAGCAGCCAGCGGGCGATGTGGTGGAGCCCACGGTTTTGCAGGTATTGGCGATATGCGTCGATGGGTACCGGTTCATAGGCCTTCCATTGGCCGGAAGCCTTGGTCGCTTCGACGACGAGGTCGTCCTCGCGGGCGGGCACCGCGGGTGCATACGCGCGGGTGGGCACGGGTGCGCGCGCGTTTGCCACGCTGGCTTCCTGCGCAACCGGCAGGATAGCCTCGGCTTCGCGCGCCTGACGCAGTTCCTCCACGAGGTAGAAGATGGGAAACCAGTCGTTGCGTTTCTGGTCGAGGTATTCGGCACGCTTGGGAATCTCGCCGGCCTCAAAGCGTTCGACAACCGTGCTGGCCAGCAGCAGTTGCTCCTCATTGTGATGGCGGATGCGAACGTTCATGGTTCCGCCCGTGAATCCGCTTGCCCCAGGGTCGACGCGGCGTAGGCTAAAGGATTCAGCGGCTCCCGTAGTTCAATGGATAGAGCGACGGTCTCCGGAACCGTAGATCTGGGTTCGAGTCCCGGCGGGAGCACCAGCCAAGCCCTACTTCTTTTTGAAGATGGACTGCAGTTGCTGAACGGATTCGCGCGTCTCATCCAGGCAATCCTGTAAAATCTCTATCGTGGTGCCGGCCTGTTCGATGATCGCATCGGCGGGCATTGGGGGAGCGATGGGCTTCCCCTCGTCGATAAAGCTGCCGTAAGAAATCCACACCGCCAGGTGCAGCAGGCAGGCCTCGTGCGCATGATTGGGCGCCTTGAGCGGATCGGGATGGTGTTCGATGGCCTCGGCGATGCTCTCGGCAAACCCCCAGCGGCGCAAGATGGTGCCGGCGACTTCGGGATGGGTGAAGCCGAGGACCATGCGCTCCATCTGCGGGTCGATGTCGGCGGCGTCATCGTCGTCGCTGTAAATCTCCAGGCCACGCTCGAGGCAATACGCATTGATGATGACCTTGCCCAGACCGTGCAGCAGGCCGCAGGTGTAGGTGAGGTCCTTGTCCATGCGCTGCATCGTGCCGATTTGTTCCATCAGCAGGGCGGCGCCAATGGAGCGCTCGAACAGCTCACCCTTACCCATGTGATAGATCGGCGCGGCCACGCCCAGAACCTGATTGGAGGTGACGAGACTGACGAGCTTGTAGACCTCCTGAAAGCCCACGCGGTTGATGGCGTCGTTGATGTTCTCGCTGGGGCTCGAACTGCCGTACCAGCCGCTGTTGCTCAGGCGCACGATTTGCGCGGTGAGGGCGGGGTCGACTTTGACCAGATCGATGACGTCTTCGAGGCCGGCCTCCGGGTCGCGCAGAATCTTTTGCAGCTTGGGCAAAATCTGGGGTGTCGGCGGCAGGTCGCGTACCTCGGCGATGACGGTGTCAATGTTCATGTGTAAGGGTTGGGGAAGGGTATCTGGCTCTGCGTGAAGGGACTTGTTCCGCTACTGCTTTGGTTTCGACTGAAACGGCGGATGATTAACCCAAATCGACGTCTCCAGCAGTCGGAAAAGGCTGATGACAAGTGCGGCCAGCGACCGTGCCCTACCCTCGCATACGCCATCTTATAAAGCGCCGTACAGGCGACGTTTAAGGCCCCGGGAGGAACGTCCGAAGAAACGCAGAGCGACTCCCTGAACCCAACGGGTGGGCGGCACGGATCCGGTGCGGTCTTCCCGGCGGCCTTGCGCCATGTGTTACCACCGCACTTGCTCCAATTGTCCCTCCGCTGCCTTCGAAATGAACAAGGAAGGCCCAACACCAACCGAAAGCACCTCGCCGGTGGGTTACTGGACCTACCAGCCGGGTGACGGCATCGTCACGCTCTCGGAACGGATGCGGGGACTGGTCTGCGTACATCCGCAGGCAAGTTCGGGCACCTTGGCCGAGGTTTTCGGCAAAATAGACCCGGAGGACCTGGAAGAGCTGCACGCGGCGTTTCGAGCCGGAGACACGTTCTCACTGGACGTGCGGGTGGTGAGTTGCCGCCGACACCTCACCTGGCTTTCCCTGCATGCTCTGTTCGACCGCAGCAGTGGGCAATGGCAGGGCACGGCCTTCGACGTGAGCGAGCGCAAACTCGACGAGCTGATGCTGATCGCGGCTAAGGAAGAAGCCGACGAACTCAATTCCCGGCTGGAGCAGGCGCTCGTCGCCGAAAGCCGCTTGGCTGAACAGGCGCGCGCCGCCGAACGGGTCAAAAGCCAGTTCCTGACCACGATGAGCCACGAGCTGCGCACGCCCTTGAACGGCATCCTCGGCTTTACCAAGCTGCTGGAGGAAAGCGGCTTGAGCAAGGAACAGCGCGAGTGCGTCGATGCCCAGCAGCAAAACGGCGATGTGCTGCTGGCGATGATCAATCAGATCCTCGAGATTGCCCAGCTGGATGCCGAAGAGGTCGAAACCGTATCCGAACCCTTCAGCCCGCTGGAGCTGATCGAAGACCTGGCCGACGAGTTTGCCTCGCGGGCTCAACACGTCGCTTTTGGCTGGAGCGTGCTGCCGGAGATACCCGCGCAAGTGCTCGGCGACAGCTACCGGCTGCGGCGCGCCCTGGGTTGCCTTCTGGACAACGCTTTCAAATTCACCGAAAGCGGCAGCGTGGAGCTGCGTGTACGGGCCCGAGCGCTGGACGAGCAATCCCTGCGGCTGCGCTTCGAGATCGAAGATACGGGCATCGGTATTGCGCCTGAAGCCATGGCAACGCTGTTCAAAGACTTCACACAGGTCGATGCCTCGATGACGCGCCGGTACAACGGCTCGGGTCTAGGCCTGTCGCTGGCCCGGCGGCTTTGCCAGTTGCAGGAAGGCCAGGTGGACTGCCGCAGCGAACCCGGACGCGGCTCCATTTTCACCATCACCGTCAAGGTTGGGCGCCTCAGTAGCCCGGAAGCAAAACCGGGCCCGCGCGAACAAGGCGTTCGGCCCGCCGTCATGGTTGACGCCGAGGAGTCCGTGCATGGCCGCCATTTGTGCTCCCAGTTGCGGCGCCTGGGCGTGGAGGTTCTCACCGAAGGCAAGGCTGCGGGCGCGTCCGCACAGCTGGTAGCACGGCCTTGCCCGCAGGCTGCGGCGACCGCCACCCAACGCTTGCGGGAAGCCGAAGAGGCGCTGCCGCAAACTGTCGTACTGTTCAGTCACGGCACGCTGGCCAATCGCCAGCAAGGTGCCCGCGCGGCGGAGACCGACAAGGTGTTGGCCCTGCCCGTGCGCCTGAACGTCCTGGCCAAGGCCCTCGCGCCTATCCTGCGTCCGGAAGCACCGGCCTTGGCACCGTTGCAGGAACCGCGCGCGGGTCTGGACATCCTGCTGGTGGAGGATAACCCGATGAATCGCAAGGTGGCCTCGCTGCTGCTCAAGAGCATGGGCCACCGCAGCAGCTTCGCCGAAAACGGGCGAGAGGGCCTGGAGCGCTTGCGCGAAAACCGCTTCGACATTGTGCTGATGGACTTGCAGATGCCGGTGATGGACGGCATCGAGGCGGCGCGGCGCATCCGCCAGGGTGAAGCCGGTGCCAGCCGCAGCGAGATTCCGATCGTGGCCGTCACCGCCAATGACAGCCCGGGCAACCGCAAGTTGATCCGCGACGCCGGCATCGACGATTGCCTGCCCAAACCCCTCAAGCCCGACTACCTGCGCACCGCACTGGGCCGCTATTGCACGCAGAGCTGAGGGCCCGTCGCCGGGGGATTTTCAGGTAGTCAAGGGGGCGGGCGTGTGGATACGCTGCTCGCAGTACCATGGAAGCGATTCCCACCGCATACGTTGTTCTGGCCGAAGGATTCGAGGAACTGGAGGCCGTGGCCCCGATCGACCTGCTGCGCCGTGCCGAGGTCGAGGTGACCGTGGCTGTCCTGGAAGCGCCCCTGGAGGTGACCGGACGCAGCGGCATCACCGTGCGCGCCGACGCGATCTTCGATGCGGAGGCGGCGTTGGCCAGCAGTTGCCTGATCCTGCCGGGTGGACCGGGCACGGCAACACTGCGCGCGCACGAAGGGCTGCTCGAAGTCGTCCGCCAACGCCACGCAGGCCGGAAGCTGACGGCGGCCATCTGCGCGGCACCCTCGGTCCTGGACGCTGCCGGCGTGCTCAAAGACCATCAGTTTACGGCGCACTTCACCGTCGCCCATCAACTCAGCGGGACGCTCGTTCAATTCGCTTCTGCCGAAGCGGATGAACCCAACGAAACCGATTGCATCGACGTCGTCGACGATGGCCCGGTGCTGACCTCGCGCGGCGCGGGTACCGCCACGGAGTTTGCCTTGGCGCTGATCGGGCGGCTCCGGGGCAACGACATCGCGCGTCGGGTCGCCGAATCGATCTGCGCGCCCGTGCCTTTTTGAACGCGTACCCCGCTTAAGCCCCAACCGATCCGGGCGAGAACGCCGCTGAGCTGAGATGTTTGCCGAAGACTTTCCCATCCCTGGCCCGAAGAACTCGACCGAGCGGGCGCTGCTGTACTTTTTGTGCGGCATTACCATCCTGCTGTCGTGGGCGATGGGCGGTGAGCCTTTTTGGGCGATGGTCTTGAGTACGGCGCTGTGCATTGCCGGCCCCGTCATTTTCATTTTTCACTGGCGCAGCGGCTACTCCACTCAGCGGCGCCCCCTGCTGCTGTACACGCTGTTGATGGCACCGGTCTGGGTCGCATTGACCGCGTTTTTCGTCGGGCTGAGCAACCCTGGCATCATCGAGCTGAGCGTGGGCCGGGTGGAGTACCTGGCGCTGAATCAGACCGGGCGCTGGCTCCCAACCCTTTCAGACTGGCACGCGGCCTGGGCCTCGACGGCCTTCACGGTGGTGGCGGTGGCGGCATTTCTGCCGATCATGCTGCTGGTGGAATCGCGCTGGGTCATCCACCGCATCCTGCTCGTGCTGGGGGTCAACGCCGTGCTCCTGGCGGTGCTGGGGTACGTCATGTACTTTACCGGCTTCGACAATATGTTCGGCCTGGTGGCCGAGCGCGCGGACCCCGGATTCTCGCTGTTTTTGAGTGCCGAGCGCTGGTCGGCCTACGCGCTGGTCTGGACCGGCGTGCTGCTCGGATTGGCCTGCTACGACAAGTTCACCATCCCGTGGGGACAATTTTTGCGCTGGAACGGGTTGCTGGAACTGGTTGGGGCAGTCGTGCTGGGTTCATCGGTCTATGTCACGGGGTCTCCCTGGGCCATCGGCGCAGTCAGTATTCTATTTGCGCTGACCCTCGGCTACCTGGCCTACGACCATCACATCGTTGAGAAAGGGAAGCTGCTGCGATGGCCCGGTACGTTTGCGCTGGCGGCGTTGACCATCGCCGCAGCCCTGGGCGGGACCCAGGTGACCTACGACGCCATCCGTGGCGACGCCCCGGAGCCGCCCTTGCAGGTCGACGCCGTGCAGTCTCCCGGAGCATCGGCGCAGCTGGACCTGCGGGTGGTCAACGGCCCCAGCGGCAAGCAATCGCGTTTTCGTGGCGCGGTGGAGATGATGGAAGCACGCCCGGCCTTCGGTTGGGGTCCGGGCAGCTACGGCCGCGTTTACGCGTTTTTTCAGGAGGTGGACCTACGCGAACCGTATTACACCCTGGCCAGCACAACCCTGGCGCAGTCGCTGGCGGAACGAGGCCTCGTCGGCACCGGTTCCTGGCTGTTGATGGGGGCCGGCATTCTCTGGATGCTCACGCGCACGCGCAACCGGGTGCGCTGGATGACGCATTTCCTGCTGATGGCGCTGGGCATGGTGGCGGTCCTGGCGCTGGTGGAAACGCCGTTCGCCACGCCGGCCACCTTCTTCAGTTTTTGGGTGGTGGTTTGTCTGGCCGTGCGGTGGACCACCATCGAAGCCGCGCCGCGTTCCACCGCCGGGCAGCCCACGCGGCTGGTCTTCACCGAGGCAGAAATGCAGCCCATTTCAGAAACGGCGGGCGCCAAAGCACGTTCGGCAGCGGCGGGCACCCCGGTGGTTCAGGACTGATCCGAGGCGCCGCCCGGCTCAGCGGCTGCCGAAGCTTCAACGGCCTGTGTTTCGGTGCGGCGCTGCAGGTCAACTAGCTTCAGGGGCAGGGCCCGCGTTTGCGCCGGCACAAAGAGTTCCTGACCGTCCAAGGCCAAACGCAGGATGACGCTGCCCCGACCTTCCAGGCGAAAGGTGCCGTCTTGCTCGGTTGGCGTGCGGGCGATGAGCCGGCTGGCCAGGTAGCTGCGCATTTTCGGCAGGTCGTTGTCGAGGTAATGTTGCCAGCGGTCGATGGGGTCCATCAACGACTCGACCCACTCCGGATCGGGGTGCCGCGCGAGGTCGGCGTACATGGTGTTGACGCGACGCTCGTACTGCTGGCTGAGCGCGGGCAGGCGCGTGTTGACGTACTGCACCAGCCCCTCCAGCCAGAGCAGGTCGGCCTGCACCTGCGCGGCCTCAAGGCTGCCGCGCGGCTGTGCCTGAAACTCCTTCAGCAGGCTCTGGTTGGCCGCCTGCAACTGTTCCTGAAGGATAGGCAGGGCGCGTGCGAAGTTGTAGGCGTTGAGATGCTCAAACAGGGCCCACAGCGGACGCACCGTCGCCGCGCGCGGGGTCTGAGGACCGGAGGGCAGGTCCAGCGGGACAACCGGAGGAAAGTCACGTCGCAGTTGCTGGAAGGCGCCCTGTAACGCCTCGCGGGCTTCGGGCTCCATCGCCTCGCGAATCTGGGTCCGCAGCAGCCGCTCCCCGCGGGTGAGTCCTTCGTCGGAGAGGCCCTCGTCCATCTGCGCGGCGCGGTAAGCCTGGAAGCGCTCGAGAATTCCCTCGAGGATCTCGGTCGTTTCAGGCTGTTCGGCGTTGACCAGCAGGACCTCCGGCACGTGCTGCATGCGCGGACGCAGCTGGCTGAAATCGACGCGGCCTTCCACCACCTGGACCGCTGGAAGCACCGACTCGGATTCGGGCGGAGGGTCGGGTGACTCGGGCTTGGGTTGCGCTGGCGGCGTATCCGCAACCGGTCCGCAGCCGCACACCGCGCACAGAACGAAGGTGCTCAGAACACCACCTTCAACGCTCCGGGTAAGTCGCAACGGACGCATCATGGCTCAGTCTGCGCAGCCCCCAACCAAAGCACAAGTCAATCACCTGAGCCGACGCTTGTCATGGCGCAGGTGCAGGCGTTAACTGCGCGCACATGGAAACAGCTTACGACTTTGTGGTCATCGGCGGCGGCAGTGCCGGCTACGCCGCTGCCAGCACCGCCCGACAGTGGACCGACCGCGTGGCCGTCGTCGACGACAGCGCCGAACTGGGCGGGTTGTGCATCCTGCGCGGCTGCATGCCCTCCAAAACGCTGATCTACTCGGCGGAGGTCCTGCACCTGGCCCAGCACGCGGAGAAGTTCGGGCTGAAGATCCCGCAAGCCGCCGCCGACATGGCAGCCATTCACCAACGTAAACTCCATTGGATCAACGACTTCAAGAGTGGCCGCCAGGAGAATCTGGAGTCCGATAAGTACGCCCTGTACCGGCAGAAGGGCCGCTTTACCGCAGAGAATCAGTTTACGCTGGAAGACGGAACGGTGCTCACTTCGGAGCGCTTTGTGGTCGCCACCGGGTCGGTGGTGAATTGGCCGCCCGCCCCCGGGTTGAAGGAAGCCAAGGGCGTCTGGACCAGCGACGATGTGCTGGATCTGGATTTTTTGCCTGAAAGTGTGATTGTGCTGGGAGGCGGCGTGATCGCTTGTGAATTGGCGCAGTTCCTCAACCGGATGGGCAGCAAGGTCACGATGATTCAACGCAGTCAACAGGTGCTGACCGGCACGCCGAAGGAGATGGTCGAGGTCATCGAAAAGGCCTTTCGTGACGAGGGCATCGACCTGATTACCGGTACGGACCTGACACGCATCGAGAACACCGATGAAGGTTTTTGCGTGAGCTACAACTGCGACGACGGCGAGTGTGTTGTCGAGGCGAAGCACCTCTTCAACGCGCTGGGGCGACGGCCGAATTCCACCGGCCTGGGTCTGGAAGAAGTGGGCGTCGAATTGGGCCCGAAAGGCCACATCGTGAAAGATGAAGCCTGCCAAACCGCCAATCCGCGCATTCATGCGGCCGGGGACGTGACCGGCCCTGAAGAGATCGTGCACCTGGCCGGGATGCAAGGCACTATCAGCGCGCAGCATGCCTTTGGGAAAGCGTATCAGCCGATCAACTACGATCACGTCACGCGGGTTGTCTTCACCGACCCGCAATTAGCCAAAGTCGGCCTAACCGATGCGCAGATCAAGGAGCGCGGCATCGACTACTTGACCGCGAGCTACCCCTTCAACGACCACGGCAAGAGCCTGCTGATGGAAGCCCACTACGGCTTTGTGAAGGTCAGCGCGCGCAGGGACACCGGCCAGATCCTTGGTGCCGAATGCGTCGGCAAGGACGCCTCGGAATTGATTCACTGCCTGGCCCCGGGTGTCGCCTGCGGGCTCACCGTGCATGACCTGCTCAAGGTCCACTGGTACCACCCCACCCTTGCCGAAATCTGGGAGTACCCGCTCGAAGAAATCGCCGAGGAACTTAGCAACTAGAAGACAGAGATTTGAAGATAGATACCAAGAGAAGACGCAGACGTGTCTCGTCTCGAAGACAAAACCCAGCTTCATGCCGAAACCAAGCTGTCGTGTTTTCCAGATAAAACCAGTACAACTCACTGGCTTTCTAGCTTCAAATCTGTCTCTTCAATGAATTCTGTCGATACATCCGGGAGGGACTGAAAAAGAAGGCACTAGAGTGTTGTCGCGATGGCTGTCTTCACGTCGATGTGGCCTTCGTAAATCGCCTTGCCCACGATGACGCCTTCGAGGTTGGCGTGGCTCTGAGCGATGTCGGCAAAGCGCTGTAGATCGCTGAGTTGGGCAACGCCACCGGAGGCGATCAGATTCAGCTTGGGAAACGTCTTGAGGAGGTGTTGCTGTGCCTCAAAGTTCGGCCCCGTCAGCATGCCGTCGGTGGCGATGTCGGTGTAGATGATGTGTTGTATTCCATTTTTGGATACAGTCTCGGCCAACGATTCGACGGTCACATCGGTGGTGTCGACCCAGCCGCGCACGGCCACCTTGCCATTCTTGGCGTCGATGCCCACGGCCACCTGGGCGCCAAAGCGCTCGGCTAACTCGCGGGCAAAATCCGGTTCCTGGCAGGCGCGCGTGCCGACCACCACACGCTGGACCCCGGCGGCAAAGGCGCGCTCGATGGTGCCCACTTCCCGCATCCCGCCCCCCATCTGGACCTTCAGACCGGTGGCAGCGATGCGCGTCACGGCGTCGAGGTTGGCTGGCTCGCCGGCGAAGGCGCCATCCAGATCGACCACATGCACCCAACCGGCGCCGGCTTGCTTGTAACGCCGTGCCGGCTCGACCGGGTCGTTGAAGTAAACCGTTTCGGCGTCGGCCTTGCCCTGGGTCAAACGCACGCAGCGTCCGCCGCGAATATCAATGGCCGGGAAAATCGTCATGGCGCGATGCTGCCAGAGCCGCGCTCGGCATAAAGCCAAAAGCGGCGCTTGCCTTCATCTGCCCAGGGGCTTGCCCTTGAGCCATGGCCGCCGCAAAGAAACGAACCATCCCGACCACCGCCAAGAAGAAACCCGCCCCCAAAAATGTGACGCCGCCCGAGCTTCTGCTGAAACTGCTGGAAGCGCGTTCGCCCACTGGCAGCGAGTACGAGGCGCAGACCGTCCTGGACACCTACCTGAAGCCCGCCGCCGATCGCTACCAGTCCGACGCGCTAGGCAACCGCATCGCCACGCTCAACCCCAAGGGCAGCCCGACGCTGATGCTGGCCGGGCACATGGACGAACTCGGGCTGATCGTGCGCTACGTCGACAGCAAGGGCTTCGTTTACTTCGATGGGCTGGGCGGGCACGACCGCATCCTGATCAGCGGCCGGCGCGTCAGCGTTTTGACCGAAAACGGCCCCGTTGTGGGTGTAACCGGGAAGCGCGCGGTCCACCTAATGACGCCGGAAGACCGCAAGAAGGTGCCCGAAATGCACCAGATGTGGATTGATCTGGGGGTCGGCTCGAAGGAGGAAGCGGAGGCGCTGGTGAGCATCGGCGACCCGGTCGTCTACGACCACAGTTTTGCGCCGATTCGCGGGAGCGTCTGCGTGGCGCGCGCCTTCGACAACAAGGCCGGCTGCTACGTGGTGTCGGAGGCGTTGCGGCGGCTTTCGGCGCAAGGCAGCCGCCCGGCGGCCAAGGTCGTGACCGTCGCGACCACGCAGGAAGAAATCGGCACGCGCGGTGCCATTCCGTCAGCCTTCGCGGTCAATCCCGACATCGCGATTGCGGTGGACGTGGGCCACGCGACGGACTCACCCGACTGCGATGCGAAAAAATACGGTGACTTTAAGCTGGGCGGTGGCCCTATCCTCAGCCGCGGCCCAAACATCAATCCGCTGGTCTTTCAGCGCCTGCGCGATCTGGCCCGCAAGCTCGATATCCCCTTCCAGGTCGAGGCCGAGCCGCGACCCACCGGCACCGATGCGCGGGCGATTCAAATGGCGCGCGAAGGTGTGGCCACCGGGCTCATTTCGTTGCCGCTGCGCTACATGCACACGCCCAGCGAAGTGTGCGACCTGAACGACTTTGAGCACGCTATCGAGCTGATCGTGGCCTTCGCCCAGTCACTGCGCAAGGGCCAGCGGCTGGCGTTTTAGGCGTCCGCGTTGTAGGCGAGACCCTTGGCCGCAAAGAATTTCTCGGGCCAGTCGCCGCGTTCGATCACCGTGCCCAGTTCCAGGACGCGGAAAGCCTCCAGCGGCAGTTGGCTCAGGTCGGCGGAGTCCAGCAGGCCCTCCCACGAGCGCCCGTGAACCGTCAGCAACTCGGCGTAGAGGATGTTTCCGACGGCGCAATCCACGTTCACCATTCCGTATTCCTGCAGGGCCTTCGCCACGATTTGACCGCCGGGCGAGAGGTTGAGCGCGGCGAGATTGAAGTCGGGGTCGAGTTGCAGGGTCGCTCCCTCAGGCAAGCCAAAGTCGCAAAAGCCATCGGTCCAGCAGGCTGGAAAGACGAAGCGGCAGCGCGCGTTGTTCCACGAGGCAAAGGCCAGCTTGTGCTCGATGCGGCCGGCGCGGATCTCGTCCTCCATGATCAGCCCGGCGATGATCGGCACGCCGGCGGCCCGGCTGGGCCCATGGTAGTGGATGCTCTCAAAGTCCTGGATGGGAAAGTCTTCGGTGCGGAAAACCCCGGAGCCATCCAGCGGATAGTCGATGCCGGTGGAGGCTTCGTAGTCGCCATCGTTGCGAGGACGCGCCGCCCACATGTCGTAAGCGCGGTTGTTTTCCCAATCCAGCAGGGCGATGTGGGCGTCGCTGGCCGGGTCCGGAGCCGCCTCGGCGGGGATCGGAACGTTACGCCCAAACGCGGGGTGCAGCGCGTAGTAAGGATCGCGCAGGTGGCGGTCGCCCGGCTCAAAGGCCACCCTCGCCTGGTGAACGGTCCGGCGCGGGGTATGTGCATCTACGGTAAAAACCGGGATGGTGTACCGGTCGGTGTTGATGTGCAGCGGGGTGCCGCCTTTCCCGCGTTGGAGGGCCGCAATGAACTCGTCCGAGCCCGGATCGGTCGCCGCATTGGACGCGATGGGCTGATTCCAGAAGCTGTCGGGACTGAAAATACGCCGTGGCATGCCCGACGCAACCGGTTAGCCCGGCGGCGCGCAAGCGGGATCGGCTCGCGAACGGGCAAAATCCTCAGGCCGCGTCGGCGTCGGTGCTCTTACCCTTGGAGGCAGACTTGGACGACGCCTTGGTCGACTTGGCAGCTTTGCGCTTGCGTAAGGTCGGGCGCCGTTTGCCTTCGACCACCGCGCGGTTGATCACGACCTCTTCGATATCCTCGACCTGCGGCAGATCATACATGATGTCGAGCATGACCTCTTCCATGATCGAGCGCAGGGCGCGCGCCCCAGTCTTCAACTCGATGGCTTTTTCGGCCACCGCCGCAATACCGTCGCGGGTAAAACGCAGCTTGGCCCCCTCGATGGAAAAGAGCTTGCCGTACTGTTTGACCAAAGCGTTGCGCGCGTTGAGCAGGATGTGTTCGAGGTCTTCCTTGCTGAGTGAATGCAGGACGGAGATGCTCGGCAGGCGCCCGATGAACTCGGGGATCATCCCAAACCGCACCAGGTCCTCTGGGTGCACCTCACGCATGACGCGTTCGGGCAGGACCTGCTGCTGTTGCTCGGTCGCATTGACGCTGAAGCCGAGCACCTTGTTGCCGACACGGTCCTGGATGATTTTGTCGAGGCCAACGAATGCGCCACCGCAAACAAAGAGAATGTTCCCGGTGTTCACCTGGATGTATTCCTGATTGGGGTGCTTGCGCCCGCCCTGCGGCGGCACGTTGCAGACGGTGCCTTCGAGGATTTTCAAGAGGGCCTGCTGCACGCCTTCGCCCGAAACATCGCGGGTGATGGATACATTGTCGGTTTTACGGCCAATCTTGTCGATTTCGTCGACGTAGATGATGCCGCACTCGGCGCGCTTGACGTCGTACTCGGCAGCCTGAAGCAGACGCAGGACGATGTTCTCGACGTCCTCACCCACGTAGCCCGCCTCGGTCAGCGTCGTCGCATCGGCGATGGCGAAGGGAACGTCGAGCAGGCGCGCGAGCGTGCGGGCCATGAAGGTTTTTCCCGAGCCCGTCGGACCAATCAGCAGGATGTTGCTTTTCTCGACCTCAACGTCGGCAAATTCCGAGTCCGCCTTGCCGAGCGATTCGGCACCCGCGTCGGAGACAGCAACCGCTTGTTCGGCATTGAGGCGTTTGTAATGGTTGTAGACCGCAACCGAGAGCACTTTTTTGGCGTGTTCCTGGCCGATGATGTACTCGTCCAGCGCGGCCTTGATTTCGGTCGGCTTGACCAGCTGGAACATTCGTGGCGCGGCGTCCTCTTCTTCTGCGGCCGGGGCAGCGGCACCATTGGGCGCGGCGCTGGTGTTTCCGCGCAATTCGCGATCGATGATCGTCTTGCAGACGTTCACGCAGGAGTCGCAGATGTACACCCCGGCCGGTCCCGCGATCATCTTTTTGACCTCGCTCTGGGCTTTCCCGCAGAACGAGCAGAAGGTCATCTTGGTGGATTTGGCCATGGATTGCGGGTGTGCGTGCGGTTTGGACAGATGTCTGGGACGGTTGAAGCGGGCGGATACGAAACGGCAGCTTCGCCTACATTTCCGGCTTACTCTCGATGACCTGGTCGACGATGCCGTAATCGCGCGCTTCCTCGGCGCTCATGTAAAAGTCGCGGTCGGAGTCCTTCTCAATTTTTTCGACGGTCTGCTTGGTGTGCTTCGCGATGACATCGTTCAGGCGCGAGCGCCAGCGCAGGATCTCACGCGCGGCAATGGAGATATCGCTGGTCTGGCCGGTGGCCCCGCCGGTCGGCTGGTGCAGCATCACGCGACTGTTGGGCAAGGCGTAGCGCTTGCCCTCGGTACCGGCGGAGAGCAGCACAGTGGCCATGCTGGCGGCCATGCCGATACAAAACGTCACGACGTCACAGTGCATGAAGTTCATCGTGTCGTAGATGGCCATGCCGTCGGTCACGCTACCGCCGGGCGAGTTGATATACAGCTGGATGTCTTTTTTAGGATCCTCCATCTGCAAAAAGAGCATCTGCGCGACCACCGCGTTGGCGACGTAGTCATCGATCGGTGTGCCGATGAAGATGATCCGGTCCTTGAGCAGGCGGCTGTAAATGTCCCACGAGCGCTCTGTGCGGCCCTCTCGCTCGACAACACTGGGTATGATGTATGGCACGGTCTTGAATGGTTACCCGGAGCCTCCCGGGAATGGAATCAATGATGCACGGGGTGGCGACGTTTTCCACCCCCGAATCGGGAATTAAGCATCGCTGCTAACGACGCGTGTGCAAATTAAGTGGTCGCCGCCTCA
This sequence comes from Opitutales bacterium, assembly GCA_050331595.1. Classification (GTDB taxonomy): domain Bacteria; phylum Verrucomicrobiota; class Verrucomicrobiia; order Opitutales; family JBHJGM01; genus JBHJGM01. The sequence goes on along the minus strand of JBHJGQ010000022.1, from coordinate 12,805 downwards.
GGTTGCTGCTCGGTGACATTGGCTTGCTCAGAAAGCCAGGAGAGCGTCTTTTGGAGCAGTATCTGGCGCTGAAGGTCGTTGAGGCGATTGCGGTCTTTTTTCAATTCGCGCACCAGCTCTTCGGGACGCTGGCGGGTCTGCATGGCCATCTGCATGACCGCGCGGTTGAGGTCCTCGTTGGCCAGCTCGATTTTCTCTTTTTCGGCGATTCGCATCAGCACAAACTGGCCGCGCAGACGGTTGACCGCGGCATCCTGCGCCTGGGCATGCAGTTGTTGCTTGTTCTCCTCAAACTGCGCTTCGCTCGCGCCCTGCTGCATCTGGCGGCTCATGTACTGAGCCAAGAGCGTCTGGGTTTCTCGCTCCAGCGCACTTTCGGGCAGGCCAAAGCTCATGCCGGCCAGCAAGCGGTCCATGATTTGGGCGCGGCGCGCATTCTCGTTCTGCTGTGCTTTTTGGGACTGGATGTCGTCGCGCAGGCGTTCGCGCAGTTGCTCCTCACTCTCGACGTCGAACGCCTTGAAAAAGGTTTCGTCCAGCGGCGGGAGTTCGCGCTCACGCACCTCGGCAACCTCGATGGCGTACTGAACCGTTTTGCCCCGCAGCGCCTCGACCGGGAAGTCCTCGGGATAGGGCTCCTCGACGGTCTTGGTGTCGCCCGCTGCCATCCCGAGGATCCCCTGCACCACTGACTGCACGCCGGGCGCATCGGTCGCGCCGGCTTCCTCCCAGGTCGATTCTTGGGTGCCGAAGATGGGCTGGTCCGGCACGAGTTCGGCGACCGGCTGGCCGTCGAGTGTACCGGTGTAGGAAAGTTTGACGTAGTCGCCGGCTTGGGCAGCGCGCTCAACGGTTTTGAAATCGGCCCGTTCGCGTCGGAGGTGGTCGATGGCGCGCTCGACTTCATCGTCCGTGGCGTCGGTGGGCTGCACGGTAACGGGCAATTCCTTGTACTCGGGCAGATCGAACTCAGGCTGCAACTCAATGGTGAAGGAGGTCTGGGTGGCCTCGCCCGGATTGTAGGTATCGCCGGTGACTTCGATCACGCTGTACACCTTCAGGCCATCTTCGGCCTGGACGGCTTCGTAGGCCTTCGACACGAGGCGGCGGTTGAGTTCGTCGGCCAGTTCCTTTTTGAAGCGCTGACGCACCATGTGCGCCGGTGCCTTGCCCGGTCGAAAACCGGGAACCTTCGCCTGATCAGCCAACGACTGCAGAACGGTCTTCTCCGTGGCGTCGATGGTTTCTGCCGGCACATCCACGACGGCCTTCTTACGCGTGTCGGAAACTTCTTCGAGGGTGACTTTCACAAAACTGGAGGGGGATTGAGCCGGCGCCTGGAAGCGTTCCGGCGAAACCGCACAGAGAAAGCCCGACCGCCCCCCGGGTCAACCCCCATGTGCACGACGACGCTGTTGGTCCAAAACGAACCGCAGAGGGACGGAGGGCTTGCAGAGGCGCTCGGAGAATGCCTGAAGAGCCAACTTGGCAACTAATTAGCAGAGCCAACAGCTTAGCGTCTAAGCACACTCCCGCTCGCGTCGCGCGGGCGACTTCGTGGCTTGCGTCACAAACCCGGCGTCTCGGTGCTCCTCTCCGGAACTTCGTGCCTCCGTGGTTAACGCAAGACCTCAGCACATCCCAGCGACTAGTGGGCGGCCAGTTCCATGGCCGCGCCCTTGGGTTGGCCGATGTCGGCCAGCAGCTTCTCGAACCAGGGCAGATCGATGTTGAATGGCTTGCCGCCTTTGATGCGGTCGAACTCGATCAGGCGCAGGCGGTCGCCGCGGTCCTCGTCATGGCCGGTCACCCCGCTCTCGCGCTTGAGCGCGCACTCCACGGCCAGGTCGACGCAGCTTTTAATCAGGCGCAGGTCCTCGGCGTTGGCGGCAGCGGCGCGGGAAAAATACCCGCTCTTTTGCACGAGTACTTTCTCGGCATTGAGTTTGGCGGCAAACTGCTTGGCGAAGTAGGCACCCGGATTGACCGCATCGAGCTTGATGTGGCCAAAGGCGTCGCGGGGCACTTCCTCACCGGCGGCCTCCATCTCCTTCACGATAGACTCCACGCCGGCGCCCTCGCTGATGAAGAGATTCACGTTGTCCAGTTGGTCCATGACGCCGTGGAGGCGCTCGGCCTCGGCGGCAATGTCGATGGCCATCTCCGGAATGAAGACGCCGTGCACGTCGAGGCGTTCGCGCGAGAGCCCGAGACCCGGCACAAACGCCTGCTGGAGGAGTTGCTCACGATAGGCCTGAGCGGTCGCGGCAGTCAGCCAACCACAGTTGCGGCCCATCACCTCATGGACAATGAGCATGCGCGGGTTGGCGTTGTGCTCGGCCACCACGTTAGCAAAATAGCGCGCACCCTGTTCAGCGGCGGTCCAGGCGCCCAGACTTTGGCGGAGGGGAAAGACGTCGTTGTCGATGGTCTTGGGCAGGCCGATGACGGTCAGCGCGTAGTCGTTTTGCAGGAGGAAGGCGGCCAGGTCGGCGGCGGCGGTGTTGGTGTCGTCCCCGCCGATGGTGTGAAGCACGTCGACGCCGTCCTCGACAAGCTGGTCGGCAGCCACCTGACGGGGGTCCTGTCCTTCCTTGACGAGGCCGCGCTTTACGCAGTCCTTGACGTTGGCCAGCTTGACGCGGCTGTTGCCGATGGGGCTGCCGCCAAACTGATGCAGGATGGACGCGCGCTGACGGATTTCAGGTGTGATGGTGATCGAATCGCCCAACAACAGGCCCTTGTAGCCGCTGCGGTAGGCGATTAGCTCAATCTCAGGAGCGATCTCGGTGTAGCGTTCAATGAGTCCGCCGATGGCGCTGGACAGGCACGGGGCCAATCCGCCGGCGGTGAGCAAAGCGACTTTTTTAGGTTGGGCCATGGTTCGGGCGGGTTCGCGTGATTCCGCGCCCCACCCTCAAAAAATCAGTCCCGAGCGCGAGCAAAAACGCCTCGGCGGCGTCTGGGCTAATTGCGGAAGATCGGGTTGGTCGCGGCGGTGCCCCAGGGAATGTTGACCACGAAGCCGCCGTCGCTGCTGCCCAGGTACGGCATCAGGCTGACGTGAGTCATGCCCGGAGGATAAATCATGAGGCCCACGGAGTCCTCGTAGGGCACCGGGATGATCTTGAGGCCGTTGACGTCCTGGCTGGCGTCGAGGTTCTTCGGCGTGCGCTTGCCGCTTTCGACCAGCAGCTTCGAGGTGATGAAGGCAATGCCGAGCCCGGCGAAGACCTCCTGTGGACGGTGGGCCGGGTCGCGGCGATTGAAATCGTTGCCCAGCCACCATTCCTCGGGGTTGGCTTTGCGCACCAGCGTACGGCTCATGCCGGTGACCGCGGCCACGCCGAGCGGCTCGTAGGCGTTGTTGTAGCCGTAGGACTCGGCGATGTAAAAGGCGCCCAGGCCCGCCGCGGCGGAGTGCCCCGAGGGCATCGAGTCGTCCGAGCCGCCGTCGATGCGCGGCACGCCGAGCAACTCCTTGAGGCCCTGCACCAGCACCGTGTTGACAAACACATAGGTGGACCATTCACGCACGGTGCCACTGGCGCTGGCGTGGTAGTACGAATACAGCGGGTTCATCAGCTCTGCCCGGTCGCCGATGTCGAGGATGGAGTCGTTGCCGCCAAAGTCGATTGAGTCGAAGTCCATCAGGCGCTCGTACTGAACGCGGGCGGTTTGCCGGAAGGTGGGCCGCTGCTGCAAGGGCTGGTGGCCCACGCGCTCGCTGTCGTTAAAGCCGTAGGCCGGACCGGTCAGGCCCGAATCGTAAAGCACTTCGGTGTCGAAGGTGGTCGGCGTCGAGGCGGTGATCACAACATCGTCGTTGGCGGCCAGCGCGCCCGAGACATGGAGCGGTTCGCCGGACACAAAAAATGCATATGGCTGGTAGTCCATATGCATTGGGGCGTTTGCCTCCGCGCGCGGCGATGGGTTCTCCAACGGACTGACCGCGGGACTTCGGTCGGCCCCGCCACCCAGATACGGGCTGCGCGCGAGCGTGAACTGCGACTCCAGCCCGCCTGCGGAAACCGATGCGGTGGCGAGCTGGAACTGCAGCGGCGCCAGTGTCGGCAATTCCGTGATCTCGCGATGGATGAAGTAGCCGGAGAAACGGACCGAGCACGGCGTGGCTACGTAACACGGGCCGTCATGCCCCAGGGAAGGGCGGTCCGGGTACGCCGTCATCAAGCATTCCCGTACCGCGTCAAACGCGGGAGCCGCCGCGCTGTGCGTAAGCGACTGCGCCTGGCATGCCAGCGGCAAACAGGTCGCCGTGATCAAGAGTGGTATACGAGCGTTCATTCGAAGAGTGGGCCGGAGTTCGTCAATGGGTTGGCGGAGCAGTGGTCTCAACTTCGATGGCGCCCGTGCACGCTATCCCCGACCAGGGGGAGCGCTCCAGCGGGGCTTGGCAAAAGGTTGGCGATCAACAGACATGGGCCTTGGACAAGGCAGGACACTTTTTCAGACTTGGACCATCGCGGAGTACCTGACTCCATCTACGGGAATGTCTCTTTCGACCATCGCTGACAAGCAGTAAATGATTGGCATCCGGAAACTTAGGTTGTGTTAAATAGTTTGCAAAGCTGTAACTTTGCCGCCTCTTTCAGGAGGTTGCATCCAAAAGCTGGATACGCGGTGGACCCGGGATTTAGTGAGCGCAAACCGGGCCAATTGCCTGCGACCATGCGGGTAATCGCGAGCTTTTCGAAAATAGAGACCCAAATTGCATGCCCGACGCGCGTGTGCGTTTGAAACGCTGTTACAGATCCGCCACTAAAATGTTACAATGCGTACTTGGATGGGCGAAAAGGCGCAGGCCTCACTTTGGCGACTGTCCGCCTTCACGCTCCTGCGCATCAAGGAACATGCCCTGGAGCTGCTCGATCTCGCCCTCTTTGATGTGTTGGGGATTGCCGGTAAGAATGCCGGAAATGTTGCGGAAGGGCGGGCCGATGTGCATGCCCTCGCGGTCGATGGTGAACTCGCGGATGTCCTTATCGTGAACGGAGCCGCGCATCTTCAAAACGGTGATGCCGCGGCGCATCTCGCCGAGGATCTCCGCGTAGCGCAGCAAAATGATACTGTCGGTGATGGTGGAGATGTGCGCCTCGGTGATGGAGGTGCCTCCCAGCAGCGTCGGCGTGGTCGAGGTGAAGAGCCCGGCAATCTCCTCTTCTTTGATGGCCGAGGTGAGCCCAATGACAAACTCGCGGAAGCCCCGGAAGGTGGCCACGCGCTCCAGCGCGGAAAGACTGTCGAGGGCGACGCGGTTGGGCTGGAAGGACTGAATCGTTTCCTTCATGCGGATGAGGTGATCCTCCAGGCCTGCAGTCTCGGGATAGGCGCAAACAATCTTGAGCTTGCCCTCGTTCTCCATCTGCTCGAAGTCCACACCCCACCCTGAGGCGTTGCGGATCAGCTGTTCGCGGCTCTCTTCAAAGGCAAAGAGCAGCACGCGTTCGCCCATGTTAACTCCGCCCTTCAAGAACTCGGTGACCATGAGGGTCTTGCCCGTGCCGGTGGCTCCGGAAACCAGCACGATGGAGTCGCGGAAGAAACCACCGCCGCACATGCGATCGAGTTCGGAAATGCCTGAGGACACCCGCAGGAGCGAGGAACGCTGGCCCAGTTCGATGGCCGACAGCGGGATGACCACCACGCCCTCGCGCGGGATGATGGTGAAAGGGTACTCGCCTTTTTGGTGGCTGGTGCCGCGAAACTTGAGGATTTCGATGGTGCGCCGGCGCTTCTCCTGTTCGAGCACGTTGCGCAATACGATCACGTTGTCGGCCACGAACTCCTCGAGGTTGTACCGGCTGATGGGACCGTACTCGTCGGTGCGCTCGGCGGTGATGATGGCGGTTACGCCCATCTGCTTGAGTCCGGCGGTGATGCGGTGGATTTCCTGGCGGATCATCGAACGCTCGCCGTAGCGGCTGAGGATCGCGCCCACCGAGTCGATGACCACGCGCGTTGCGTTGGTCTGCCGCACGGCGTGCTCCAATCGGGCAAGGAACGCGCCCAGGTCGTAGGGGCCGGACTCGAAGTCGAAGTCGTTGCTCTCGGGCGATCCATCGACGAAGGCCCATTTCTTCTGTTCCTCGAAGGCAGTGATGTCCCACCCAAAGCTGGCCATGTTCTGACGAATATCCGTGGGCGTTTCTTCAAGCGTCACGAAAACGCCGCTCTCGTTATCCTCGAGGATGGCCGCCACCAGAAACTGCGCGGCTAAGACCGTCTTGGCGCTGCCGGCACTGCCGGTGATGAGCGTGGGCCGGCCCGCCGGCAGGCCGCCCATGCTGATGTGGTCGAATCCGGTAATGTAGGTGCTGACTTTGTCCATGGCGCTAAGTGTTCAGGTCGTTCTGGGGGCTTTTAGGAGCGCCTTGCATCTGCAGGGTTTGCAGCACGAGGTCCTGGTGGGAGAGGTCCCCGATGATGCGACAGCGTGGGAGAGGGTAGTCGCGAATGAGGGTGGGCGTGACCAAAATCTTCTCGGTCTCAGCCGCTTCCGGATCGTCGGTGATGTCGACGATGTGCACCTCGGCCTCCTCGCCGAAATGCTCGCGGCAGAGGCGGTTGAGGTTGTTGACCGCGCGCTTCGAATTCATCGAATAGCCGGTCACGAAGAGGCGAAAACTGTATTTGGACATGACGTGGAGGACGCTCAGGCGGATAACTCCGTTGTGCGGTTGGGGGATACAGCAGGCGCGTACATGGCGAAGGTGAGGCGGTTCAATTGGAGAGACCCGTTGCCCGCAGGCGATAAAAATTCACCAGCACGCCCAGGGCGCGAATCATCAGAAATCGCCCTTCGGTGGTCACGGCCTGGGAGCGGCGTGGGTTGGCGTCGATCAGCTCCTCGCGCAGGACCTCGGTGTGCAGGTCGATCAAATCGCGTGCCCCAGCCTGCAGGTGCCCCAGACGATCGACGAGCTTTTGCACGGCGCGGGCCATGTCAAAGTCGATGCGCAGGCGCTGCATCTCCAGGGCTTTGTTCAGCAGCACGCGGTAATCCGCGGCCAGCTCCGCAAAGACCTCGGGGCTGCGCTCGCGCAGGTGTTCCACGCCAAGAGACGCGCGCGTGACGGACAGATCGCTGTTGGGACGCAGTTCCTGAAAGGCATCCAGTTCCTTGGCACTGAGTTGGTCGTGCTGAATGCTCTGGGCAGCGCGGATCAAACCGCTGCGTCGCAGCGTGTAGCGCAAGGCCTGCTCCAACGTCTCGGCGTTGATCGTCTCCTTGTTCAGGAAGTCGTAGGCACCCATCAAGATGGCGCGCTGGGCCAGATCGTCATCCTCCATTCCGGTGAGCACGAGCACCGGCAGGTCGGGATGGTCGTCGCGCAGACGGCTCAGCCCTTCCAGACCGGCGGCGTCGGGCAGGTTCAGGTCGAGCAGGACAAGCGCGTAGGCCCCGTTCTCGAGAGCCCGGTAGGCATCGCGCAAACTGGGCCGCGCGAAGAAGTGGAAGCCAGGCTCGCCGAAATCCGACAAAAAATTATCCAGCAGGGCCACGTCTCCGGGATTATCTTCGACCAGGAGGACTTGGATGGTATCGTTTCCGCCAGGGGACATCAGACAGACTTGTGGGGGACTGCGCAAGTTACCGAAGGAAGCCTAACAATTTCGAGGAGAAATCTGCACTGACGCGATTTCTCCGCCTTCCCTGATAGCGTATCCGGTATACCCCCAGGCCCGGAGATCGCCATAGGTACCCGGCAAACCCGGATCGACGCAGACCGCGTCGCACGGCCAGCGCTGGGTGACGCGCTAACCTTTCAGCCGCTCCAGACCGAGGGCATGGGCGAGTTGCTCGGAACGCACGGGCTTGGCCAGGTAATCGTCCATGCCGGCAACCAGGCAGCTCTCGCGGTCGTTTTTGGAGGCCGAGGCCGTCAGGGCGACAATCCGCGGGCGTTCCGCGTCCTGGAAACGCCGCAAGATTTCGCGGGTGGTGGCAAAGCCGTCCATTTGCGGCATCTGCAAGTCCATCAGCACGTGGCGGCACTTTTTCTCCTGCAACAATTCCAGGGCCCGCACGCCGTTTTCAGCAACCCAGATGCGCTGAAAGCCGAAGCGGCGCAGCAGGCGCACCACGATCAGCTGATTGTCCGGGGAATCCTCAACCACCAGCACCGCCTCATCGGGGTCGGGCTTGGTAAAAGCGCCCAGGCCGGTGTTGGCGGGCGGCTCGACCGCATGGTCAGGGTTGGCCGCCGCACGCGGAGCCAGAAAGGCATTGCTGAGTTTGCTCATCAGGACCCGCCGGCGCAGCGGACGGGCGATGTAGCTGTTGAACAGGTTCTGACGGTTTTCGGCAGGCAGCGAAGACGGCTTGCCCACGGTAAGCAGGAACAGGTGCAGGCGACGGTGGTGCGCGCGGATGGCCTGGCCCAATTCCCAGCCGTCTTTTTCGGGCAGTTCGAAATCGATCAGGCCGAAGTCCAGCGCTTCCTCCTGGTCCACGATGGCGAGGGCCTCATTGAGGTTGCAGGCCTCCACCACATCGACCGCCCAACGTTCCATCAAAGCGCAGAGCGAACGCCGCAAGGACGCGCTGCCGGAAACCACCAGCACCCGTTTGCCGGAGAGCACCTCGAGTTCGGGCAGCGGCTCGCGGATGCGCTGGTCACGCTTGAGGGCGACCGTGAAGGAGAAGACCGAGCCCTTTTCCGGTTCGCTGTTTACCTCGATTTCCCCGCCCATCAAGTGCACCAGGCTGCGGCAGATGGTCAGGCCCAAACCCGTGCCGCCGTAGCGGCGCGTGGTCGAGCTGTCGGCCTGCCGGAAGGCCTGAAAGATGTCCTCAAGCTTTTCGGCGGGGATGCCAATGCCCGTGTCGCGCACGCTGAAGCGGCAGCGTACGCGGTCGGTGGAGCGCGCCTCGGCCCGCACCTCGATCTCGATCTCGCCTTCGCTGGTGAATTTGAGCGCGTTGGCGACCAGGTTGGACAGAACCTGACGCAGGCGAAAATAATCGCCCACCACGCCCTCGGGCAGGGACGGCTCCGTCCAGTCGGCTAGCGAAATTCCCTTGGACTGTGCCTGCGAGGTGAACATGCCCACGACGTCTTCCAGGCAATCGTCGATGCGAAAATCCACGTCCTCCAGCTTGACCTGCCCGGCCTCGATTTTGGAAAGGTCCAGGATGTCGCTAATGAGCGAGAGCAGGCCCTCGGCGCAGCGCCCGATGACGGAGACGTACTCCTGCTGCTCGCCGGTCAGGTGGGTATTGGTGAGCAGTTCGGAGGCACCGATCACGCCGTTGAGCGGCGAGCGAATCTCGTGGCTCATGTTGGCCAGAAACTCACTTTTGTAGGCGTTGGCTTTCTCGGCGTCGGCTAGAGCGGCGGCCATGCGGTTTTGCATTTCGACGTGCCCGGTGATATCCTCGGAGATGCCCAGGATGCACTCGGGCTCGTGGTTGGGGCCGAAAATGGGAACCTTGGTGGTATTGAGGTACTGGCGCTGGTCTTCGCTGAGCTCGATGACTTCGCCGGGCACCGACAGGTTGCGCCCGTTCTTCAGGATCTCGCGCTCCTGGACCTTGAGCACCTGGAAGTCGGCTTCGGAGATGAAGTCCCGCGGAGTACGTCCGACCACTTCCGAAAACGAGCGCCCGTAGATCTCCTCGCTCTTCTTGTTCCAGAACTGGAAGCTGTGGTCGCGGGCCGAACGCACGAAAACCGAGACGGGCAGGTGGTAGAGCAGTGTCTGCAACAGGCGGCGCTGCCGGTTGGCCTCGGAAAGGTCGACCGCAAAGACCGTGGCGTAGTGCTGCCGGCCAATCGTGATCGGCTCGACGTAGAGCACCAACTCGGCGGTGGAGCCGTCGCGCCGGACCAGTTCCACCTCGCGTCCGTTGATCGCGCCCGTCTCGGCGAGTTCAGCCCGCAGGGAATCCCACAGATTGCCCGAGGCCATGCCCAACTCCTTCAGCGACTTGCCTTCGAGGTCGACGTCGTCCCAGCCCAGCTGTTGGGCAAACTGGCGGTTGACCTCGGAGAGTCGGCCGTCGTCCAGACGCGCCACGGCCATGCCCACGGGGCCGTGCTCAAAAGCGATTTTGAGGCGCTCCTGGCTCTCGCGCAGACGCGCTTCCATGCGCTTCTCACCGCTGACGTCATCCAGGGCGATCAAGGTAGCCGGTTGGCCGTGCCAGAGGATGGGACGTCCGCGCACCCTGAGCGTATCCACGTGGCTGATACCGCCGGACATCTCAACCTCCTGCAAGCCCAGCCCGCGCGCGGTGGTCCCCCAGACCTGGCCTTCCAGAGGGGCCTTGTCCGGTGCCCACAGGCGGTTGGCCGAGGCGTTGGCGAAGCAGATATGGCCTCCGTCGTCGACAACGAGCAAAGCCTGGCTGACGCGGTCCAGCAAATCGGCAAACTCGTCCTGGCCCAGGGCGGTGGCGGCCTGCGCCTGCAAACGTCGCAGGGTCTCTCGCAAAACAAGCGCCTGAGCCGACGCGGGAACCTCGGCCAGATCCAGCCATTCCAAACCTGGCAGGTCGCTTTCGGGCACCTCCAAGGCGGCGTTCAGCAACACGCCGGTCCAGGGGCCGGCAAACTCACTGCGTTGCCGCGCCTGCAGCACCGTCCCAATCTGCTCCGGCTGATCGAGCAAGACCAACGCAGGCCGATGTCGCTGCAACTGCGTCAACGCGGCACTATCGGCAGCGGTTTCGGGCAACGCAATCGCGAGCGAGGTCAGCGCCTCCCGCAACTCGGAAGACACCTGAGCATACGCCCAAAATGCCGGCTCCAGTTTGGGCGGCACCGGGATGATTTCACCCAGCAGCCCTGCCCCCTGAGTGGCCGGACCCTCTGCGGTGTCCTTGGCGATGCTGCTCACAACCTAACTGGGCGGGAATAAGGCCTACCGATGTTCACGGCAAAAATCCCCCAATGCGCCTATCGGTGTACCCGACAATTCCCTAACCCAGTAAGACTCAATACCGTTGCAACTTGTGAATGCAAGCTTTGCCCGCGAATGAACCGGCAGTCGTTCGCTGCCCACCTGCCCCGAAGGTGCCACTCGAAAGGTTAGGTGGGCCTGGAATTCTATCTAACGGTTTGCGATTGCAGGTAGGCACGGGGCGACTGGCCCATCTGCTCGCGGAAGGTGCGAAAGAACTGCGGGTAGCTGGCAAACCCGGCCTGCAGTGCGCATTCGGTCAGATTGCTCCGGCTTGAATCGGCGTGCAGTTCCAAGAACCGGCGCACGCGCTGCCGGTTACGAAACTGCACCAGCGTCAGACCCATCTGCTGATGAAAAAGGCGACTGAGCCGAGCATAGCTGAGCCCGATGCCCAGGGCGGCGTCGGCGAGGGACTCGGTTTCGGGATGGTCGCGCAGGAGGAAGGCCATCCGCTGCACGGCCGGGTGCAGGTCGGCGCCCTCCGGCACTTCGGCCGCTTCCTCGAAGCAGCGCCAGGCTTCCGTCAGGAGCCAGGCAAAGCCGTGGCCGCGGCTCGGGTCGTCCAAGTCCGGCTTGGCCAGGCGCTCCAAAAGACGGGTAAGGGCCTGGAAAGCGTTCGCCTGCAGCATACGCGCGAAACTGCCGGGCGGATTGGACTGACCCAGCAACGCATACGCCGCTTGCCGCGTGCAGTTGCGTACCAGCCGCGCCGAAAACACCGCAACCCACATGGCGAAGTCGTCGCTTTGCCGCGCCAGCAAGTGGTCCTGCCCCGGGAAAAGCCAGGCCAGCATGCGCGGCCCGAGTTCCAGGCGACGCCCTTTGACTAAGACCGTCGCCGAGCCGCCCGTGACCAGATTCAACTCAAGCTCGGGATGACGGTGGCTGGGACCGGTCCACTCGCGCTGAACCTGGTAGGCATGCCGCAGGACGAGCCCGGGCAAGCGCGGTGGGATGTCGAGGCGCACACGCACAACGACAAAAAATGAAATGTTTTTGCGTGACGGGCGAAAGGAAAATCCGGCGCGTTTCTGCTAAGCTCAGAAGCATACCTACTCAAATCAATTAGCCATGCTCACCGACGCCGAAAAAGACTACCTCTTCGATCTCAATGGTTACCTCGTCCTCGACGACGCGCTCTCGAGCGAACAGCTGGACTGGCTCAATGGCTGGGTCGACGCGCAACCGCGTGACGTGGAGACCGGAACCTGGCTGGGCCACGTCGAGCTGCACACCTATGGGGGCTCGGACGGGCTGAACTTTCAGAACGTGGTCGAGGGCGGGTCTGTGTTTGAAGCGCTGATCGACAACCCGGCCTGGATCGCGCAGGTGCGCCGCTACATCGAAAACGATTACAACCGCGTTTCGATCAACGAAGCTTTTCTGAACGTGCGCCAGAGCGGCGGGTACATCGGCATTCACTCCGGCGGACACGTGCCGGCGGCGCCGATGATGTTTCGTTGGCACACGGGCCGTTGGAACGTTGGTCAGATCAACATTCTAATGGCGTTGACGGACGTGGGCCCCGGCGACGGCTGCACGGTCGTTGTTCCGGGCAGTCACAAAAGCCACGAGGTGCACCCGGTGCTGCGCGACAGCGATTCGGGTAAATCCACCTACCGCACCGACAAGCCCGACGACACCCTGGGCGCGCAGGAAGTTCACCTGAAGGCCGGTCAGGCGCTGATGTTTACCGACGCCATCCTCCACGGCGGTTCTTCGCGGACCAACCCCGGCGAGCGTCGTGTGTTGATTTACCGCTACTAACCGCACTCGATGCAGCCACGTTAAAAATACAACCCCACGGAAGGACGGCTGGAGAGACTTACCGAGGCGCAGCGCGAGGTCATCAAACCCGAGCCGCCGCGGATGAGCC
>JBHJGQ010000021.1:0-50966 GCA_050331595.1 Opitutales bacterium | reverse complement strand
ACCGGCGGTCGTTTCTTCCGGCTTGAGGACCCCCATCGCCTGCCCGACCAGCTCAACGCGGAGTCCGAAATAGTCCGCACCCCCGTCGACGCGGAAGTGTGGGCTTCGCCCTTGAGTTTCCTCCTCCTGCTCCTGCTGATCAGCAGCGAATGGATCCTGCGCAAACTTTCCGGCCTTAAATGACGGCCCAGCCAAAGTCATGAGCGTTGCCCTGCCCGGTCCCCTGCGAAGCCTCGGTCCGCACCTGCGTCGACGCTGGCAAACGCGCCCGCGCCTGACCCCGCCCGTTCCGGTGCGTCCGGTCCGCCTGGAGAATCGCGCCTTTGCCTTCACGCGCCAGCTCGACGCGACCCGGCGCAAGTACCTCTGGGAGCGTACGCTCTTCGGGCTTGGATGGATTCTGACGCTTGTCGTCCCTTTTTTCGGGCTGCGCTGCGCGCTGGACTGGTGGCTGGAGATGCCCTGGATGCTGCGCCTGGCCTGCCTCTGCGCCGAGGGCCTGTTCACCACCGCCGCGCTCTACAAATACGTTCTGTGGCTGCGCCTGCACCCGCCATCCGACGAGGAGGTCGCCCTGCTTATCGAGCGGCAGCACCACAGCCTACGCACGCGGCTGATCGCGACGATTCAGCTCAACCAGCCCGGACGCCTCAGCGCCTCCGACTCGCCTGCCCTGGTTCGCGCCCTGACCCAGCAGACCGAACGCATGGTCGCGCGCATGAAGTTCGCTCAAGCCGTCCCCATGGATCGTATCGGTCACCTCTGGCTGCGTGCCACCAGCCTCGTGGTTCTGGTCTTCACGTTGTTCTTCGTCACTGGCGACACCGGTCTGGCTTTGGCAAGGCGCGCGCTGCTCTCCACCGAAGCGGTTCCGCGCAAGACCCAGATTGAGATCCTGACCGAGCGCCACATCGTCGGCCTGGGCGAAGACCTGACCCTGCGGGCGCGTGCTTCCGGTCTGGTGCCCGAAGCCGGCGAGGTGCGTATCGAGTATGCTTCGGGGCGTACGCAGACCCTGCGCCTGGAGTTGGCCGAGGGCGCCTCGGACACCTTTGAGCGCGTCGTTCTGGCCGTACCGGAGTCCTTCGAATACGTCCTCTATCTGGGCGATGCCCGCAGCGCGCCGCAAGCGGTCACCACCCGCGACAAACCGGGGATACGCCGCGTGCAGGCGCGGTATCGACCACCTGAATACACGGGCCTGCCGCCAAGCGCGATCTCGCTGCAGGAACTCGACCTGCTGCCGGGCAGCACCCTCCTGCTCTCGGCCTCCTCGCGCGGGCCACTCTCTGGGGGCGAGGCCCTTCTGCGCGGCCTTGGCACGACCGCGCCCCTGCAGCCCACCCCGGACGATCCCGCCACCGTCACCGCGCGCATTCGCGTGCCAACCGAAAACCTGAACGGCGTCTCGGTTCGGGTGCGTGATCCCGACGGTGTGCCTTCGCCTGAATCACCCGTCTACCCCGTGCGCATTGTGGCCGATCAGGCGCCAAGCATCGAGGTGCGTTTTCCCGTCGAGGTGCAGCAGCTGGTCACGGCCGACGCCAAGCTGCTCCTGAGTTTTCACGCCGTCGACGATTTCCGGCTGGGTGCCGTCCGCCTGAAGTACTCCGTGGGCAATGGTCCCGTCCAATCCGAGGAACTCGATCTGGGCCCGCGTCCGGGGGCTCGACAGACCCGACGCTACGACTGGGACCTGCGCACGCTCAGCCCCTCGCTGCAGACCGGCGATCTCCTGCAATTCTGGTTTGAGGTGGCCGACACCAACACCGTCACCGGGCCCGGCCTGGCCGAGAGTCGCCGCTACGTGGCTCGCGTGGTCACCCGTTCCGAAAAAGAAGCCGAGCTACTCAGCCGCCTGACCGATACACTCGGGACGGTTTCCGACGTGGCCGCCGGCCAGCGCGATTCCAACGTCGACCTGGGCCAGTTCATCCAGCGCAAGGAATCCGAACGTTGACGCAGGCCCTGCCACCCTCACTTGACCGCCCATCGACCCTTATCTAGCCTTTTCCCATGCGTTGCCTGCCTGCCATCCTTGCCCTGCTCGCCTGCGTGCTGATGGTACCTGGCGTGCACGCGCAGAATGCTGGCGGCACCGCGCTGGCCAACGAGCGCGCAAGCATCGAGCAGAAGCAGCAAAACCAGGAAGCCCTGCGCCAGCGCGTGCGCGAGATCGTGCGCCAGCTCGACACCATCATCCTCGAGTACGAGCGCAACGGCTTGTCCGGTCCGGACCTCGCGGAACTTCGCCGCACCCGCCAACTGCTGGCCGAGAACTCCGCCGAGGCGATGGCTGAGGTGATCCAACGCCTGGAACGCGCCCAGTACGCGCGCTCCAACTCCGTCGCGCTGACCCTGCTGGTGCGCGCTTTTGAAGGGCAGCAAGGCATTCTCGATGACCTGCGCGGGCTCCTCGCCGAGTACAACCAGAAGCGCGATGTCTCCCAGGTGCCGGTCATCCTGCTGGAACTGGCCGAACGCCAGAAAGCCAACCTCGACTCGGCCGTCAACCTCGCGCGTACCCTGCGGCCCGACCGTGACCTCACCGAGTTCCAAAGTGCCTCGGTCGACGCGCAGTACGAAGAGCAGCGCGACATCGGCCAGCAGTTCAATTTCATCGTCTCGACGATCGAAATCCTGGCCGGCAGCAACGACCCCGAGCTCGCTCCGCTTTACCGTGCCGCGCTCCTGCGCATGCAACAGGCCCAGACGGTCGCCGTGCTCGGGCGCGCCCTGCGGGCCCTCGACCAGGAACAGGTCTTTAGCGCCGTCAGCCTCGAAAAGCAGGCCCACGACCAACTGCTGGCCCTCGCGCAATTCCTCACGCCGCAACGTCCGGCCTCCGAAGTCCTTCGCGACTTGGCGCAGCGCGTCCGCCGCCTGCTCGAGCAGCAGACGCAGATCAAAGACCGCGCCGAGACACAGCTGCAAAACAACCGCCACATCCGCGACCTCAGCGCCTTTCAAGGGGAGCTGGTGGTTGAAGCCTCCGACGTGCGCAACGAAGCGCGGATCCTCGCCCCGGAGGTGATTCAACCGCTTGAGCAGGCCATCGCCCACATGCAGGCCGCGCGCGCCTTCGTGGAAAACAACGACCCGGCTCAACGCCAGCGTATGCCCCAACAAGCCGCCCAGGCCATCACCCGTCTTCAGGAGGTTCTGCGCCTGCTTGAACAAGCTGCCGAACGCGCCGCCGCTCAGGAGCAGCTGGCCGCCGACACCCCCGATCCCGAGGCCGCCGAAGACTTCGCACGCAAGCTGCAGCAACTCATCACCCTGCAGACCGACCTCAATCGCCAGACCGAGGCACAGGAGCAGTCTGGTGCGTCGCTCTCCGGGGCGGTCCCCGAGCAGGAACGTATCCGCGGTCTCACTACATTTTTGCAAGGGCAAGCCCGCAGCGTCTCTCCCGACAGTGTCACCTTGCTGGGCATGGCCGCGCAGAAAATGCGGGAAGCCCTCGGGGCCCTGCCCGTGGATACGCGGGCCCGGGTGGCCATCCAGTTGCAGCGCGAAGCCCTCGCCCTGCTGCGGCAGGCCGCGGAACAGGCGGCGGCCGATCAAGCCGCCCAGGAGGAACTGCTCGCGCAGGCCGATCCCGAAGGCGAACAGCCCGATGCCGAAGCCCTCGACCAGGCCGAGGAAGCGCTGGACGAAGCCCAGGAAGCCGCCGAGAACGCGGAAGAAAATCTGGCCGAGGGCGACACGGAAGAGGCCCTCGACGATATCGAAGATGCCCTGGACGCGCTGGACGACGCCGAAGAACCCGGTGAAGAGGCCAACGACGACAGCGATTCCGACAATCCGAATCAGGAACCGCAGGATCCTAGCGACACGCCCGAAACCGACCCGCAAGACAACTCCGACGATCTGTCAACGAACGCCCAACCGCAGAACGAAGACGCCGATCCCGAACCCGGTGAAGCGACCGACGAAGAAGGTCCGCCCATGGATGAGCCCGACGCCGAGGAAGCCGGGGAATCTGGCGATGAAGACCCCGTCACCCCCACCGAGGTAGCTCAGGACCAGACCGACACCGCAGGCGAGGAAGACCTTCCCGAAGACGCGCAAGCAGCCATCGACGAAGCGCGCGAATCGCTCGAAGAAGCCCGCGAGGAAGCCGAAGCCGGCAACGAAGAAGCGGCGCAGGAGGCCCTCGAAGACGCCATTGAGGCCATCGAACGCGCCCAGGAAGCCATCGACGAAGCCCAGGAAGGCGAACTGGCCGAGGAACTGTTGGCCGAAATTGAAGCCGAGCTGACCGAACCGCAAGCGGGCGAGGACAGCGAGGAATCCGAGAATGGTGAAGCAGAGCTGGCCCAAGATGAGACCGAGGGCGAGGAAGGCGAGCCCACCGACGAGGAAGCGACCGAGTTGGCCGACGACAGCGATGACCCGCAAGACACCGGCGACCTCACTTCAACCGGCGAACGCGCCCGCACCGCAGCGCTTGAGGGTCTGGGCGAGGGAGCCTACACCGCCTTGCCCGCGCGCGACCGCGCCGCCATCCAGCAGAGTCTCTCCGAGGAGTATCCCGAGGACTACGAAGCCTTCATTCAGCAATACCGGCGCAACCTCGCCGAAGCCACTCGCTAAGGGGTTCATGCGCCCGGGCTTTTCACGATTTCTCATGCGGACCCTGCTCTCGAGCGTTTGCCTGTTGCTGGCCGCCACTGTCCTGCAGGCTCAGGAAAATGCGCCCGCAGACGGCGCTTTTGCCAACGAGGCCGAACTGCCTTCCATCGATCCCGAGACCCAGGCCGTGGTGGACGCCGCGCTCGGCTGGCTCGTCGCGCAACAGGAACCCAGCGGCGCCTGGGGCAAAGGCGCACCCGGTCGCGAGCAATACCGCGGTGCCATGACCAGCTACACGCTCATCGCCCTGATGGCCGGCGGCAACCTGCCCGGTCAAGGTCCGCACGGGCGCGCCGTCGACCGCGGCGTGGACTACCTTCTGAGCATCGTTTTGCCCGACGGCCAGATACGTACCGACAATCAGCGTCACTACATGTACAGCCACGGCATCACCACCTTGGTGCTGGCCGAGGTCTACGGCGAAACCGGCAATCCCGAAATCCGGCCCAAGCTCGAACGGATGGTCGAGGTCATTCTCAAGGCGCAGGCGGCCAACGGCGGCTGGCGCTACACCCCGCGTCCGCAGGGGGCCGACATCTCGGTCACCGTGGTGCAGGTCGTCGCCCTGCGCGCCGCGCGTAATTCCGGGGTCGCCGTGCCTGAATCCGTTTTTGAGCGCGCCAAGGATTACATCCGTTCGTGTCGTATTGGCGAGACGGGGGGCTTCGCCTACCAGGCCGGCGGCGACCGCCCGGGGTTCGCCCGCTCGGCCGCGGCTATTTATTCGATGCAGGTTCTCGGCGCGTACGATGAGCCCTTCATCCTGGCGGCCTCTGACTATTGCTTCGACACCTTCGGTCAGGGCGCGTGGTTCGCCTACGGCAACTACTACGCCGCGCCGGCGCATTACCTTATGGGTGGCGAACGCTGGCGGCGTTGGTATGACCTGGTGCGCGGGGATTTGCTCGGCAGGGTCAACCGCCAGGGCGACGACGCCTGGTGGGGCAACGTCGGCGTGGGTGTGGGTCGGGCCGACAACGGGCCCATTTACCTGACCGCGGTTTACGCCACCATTCTAGCCATGCCGCTGAATTACCTGCCGCTTTATCAACGCTGATTTGGGATGCGAAGGCTCATCCAAAATTGTGGATTCGTCGCTATGGTGCTGCTGGCCGTGCTCACGCTGGCATGCACCCCTCGGGTGCACGCGGGCTACCTCTTCACGCTGACCGAGGAGTTTTACAGCGGGAAGATCGAGCTGCGCGCCGACCGGCTCGTGGTGCGCGATGCATCCGGCGCAACCATCGGCGAGACCAGCCTGAACCGCCTCTGGTTTGCCGACCTGCGTAACCCCGACACCGAGTTCGATCCCGGCGGCTTCACGCCGCTGGCACCTTTTGCGCAAGACCGGTTTCACGGCCAGGGTGTACTGCTGGCCAACGGCACGTTCCTCTCGGGCCAGGTGCTTGAGTTCAGCGACGATGCGGTCGCCATCCGCGACACAAGCGGGCAGCGCCGCCAGCTCGACCGCCCATCCGTGGCCCGCGTCAACTTCAACCCCACCCTTCTGGGCAACACACCCGTGGTTCCCAACGGCACCACCGGCGTCCTCCTCAGCGACGGCAACTACGTGGAGGGCGACTTTCAGGGCGTCCAGGAGGAACACGCCGTGGTCCATTCGATCATCTTCGGGCCCAAACGCTACGCACTGCGCCACACCCACGGCGTCGTCCTGCAAGACTACGCCACCGCCTCCAGCCAGTGGATTGTGGCCACACACGACGGCTCGCAATACCTGACGAACAACCTCGACCTGCTGGGCAGCACCGTGCGGCTCGACGATTTGGCCCTCGGCGACCTGACCCTCCAGTCCGAGGAGATCGCCTTCATCAAGGCCGGGCGTGCCCGCGCCGAGTCCCTCACCGAACTGCCCTATGTACGGCGGGCACCCGCTCTCAATGCCGCCAGCGACTTGTCCCTGCGCTCCTCGCCGGTCACCGCCGCCCCGCTGATTGTCGACCCGGCCAGCCACACTGTCACCATGCCCGCGGGCAACGCGATGGCCGTGCGCCTGAACCGCCAGGCCTGGGGCTTCGCCGCGCGACTCGGCGTGCCCGAAAACGTTTCCCCGCTGCAAGCCGTGCGTTTCCGCGTGCTGGCCGACCGTAAGGTGCTTTACGAAAGCCAGCCGCGCAGCGTCGACGATGGCGAGGAGATCGTCGTCGTGCGCACGCCTATCCGCGACTTCATCGTCCTGGAAGTGCTCCCGGTCGACGCCCAGACCAACGAAGCCCCCGGCCTCTGGATTGAGCCTGTGCTCCTGCGCAACTGATGCGTATCCAATTTTCCAGGACATTCGTCCGTTGGCTCGCCCTGCCAGCCCTGCTTGCGAGTGCGCCTGCCAACGCTGCAGCGGCAACGCCCCCACCCCTCACCGACGCCTGGCCTGCCCCCGAGCCAGCCGTCATTCAGCCGCTGACCGATGGACGCGTCGATGTGGGCGGGGTCATCGTCGACCCGAAAGCGCGCACCGCCACCGTGCCCGTCAAACTCAACCTCGACGCGGAATTCACTGCAGACTTCACCATGGACGCGACCACCGGCCTGCGCCGCGTCTCCGGCGAGCCGGTCGAGTACCTCCTCGTTCACGAAAACGGCAAGAGCCACGAGAGCATCTTCACCACCACCGTGCGCCCCTGGGCCCTCCACACCGCCCTGCTCCTGCTCGGCCTGGAGCAAGCGTCCAAGACCGCTGACCAGGTCAAGGCGCCCTCCGCAATCGACGACGCCTTCCTCGCCACCGCACCCCTGCCCGAGGGACCAATTATCACCATCGGCTTGAGTCTCCCAGATGGCGCCATGGCTGTCTTCCCCGGCTCGGCAACGGTCCAGCCCCGCGCCGCTTGGGCCGCGGTCTGGCCCACCGAACCGCCCGTGGCGATCATCTTTGGCAGCAACCCCTGGCGTTACAACGGCTCCTACTTCATTGAGCAGGCCTTCATCGCCGAAGTCGACGGCTCCTTCGTCTCGCTCATCACCGACCCCGCCGCCCTGATCAACAGCACGCATCCGCTGCGAACCGATGACGATCGCTGGCGCGCCAACCCAAACCTCCTTCTGGAGCCGGGCGATCCGGCCATCCTGGTTTTTCGCTTTTCCCAAGACCTTTTCTCCGCCCAAGATAAAACTCACGATGAAACGCCTTAAGCTCTGCCTGCTTGCCGCTACCTTGTTCGCTGTATCCGCTTTTTCGCTACACGCGCAGGAGGTCGGTCAGCCTCAAAACCTTTCGCTCAAGCTGGAGACCCGCGCGGCTATCGAGCGCGGCCTGGAGTTTCTTGCGACCAACCAAAACTCCGGCGGCTACTGGACCGCCGAAGACTTTCCCGGCCTGAGCGCGCTCGTGATTCAGGCCTTTCTGGGCAGCCCGGTGCCACCCGAGCGCGGACGCGAGCACCCCGCCGCCAAGCGCGGCCTGGCCTTTCTCGTCAGCAAGGGGCAGCCCGACGGCGGCATCTACACCCCTGGCCGCGGCCTCGCCAATTACAACACCGCCATCAGCCTGGTCGCCCTGTACATGGACAACGACCCGGCCAACCTCGAGCTGATGCGCCGCGCCCGCGCCTTTGTTGTCGCCCAGCAACAGCTCGATTACCGCCCAGGCACCGACCAGGCCGCCTACCTCGGAGGCATCGGCTACGGCAACAGCTACCGCCACTCCGACATGTCCAACACCTCGCTGGCCATCGATGCCCTCCACCGCACTCGCGACCTGCTCGAGCGCTCGGCCGAGGCCGAAAATGACCCACGCCTGGACTGGGACGCGGCCATCGGCTTCCTCACACGCTCCCAAAACCTGCCCGAAACCAATTCGCTTACGTGGGCCAGCGCAGACCCCGTCAATCGCGGCGGCTTCATCTACTTTCCTGGCGACAGCAAGGCCGGCGAGATGGAGGTTTCCACCGACACGGGCGGCACCCGGACCGCGCTGCGTTCCTACGGGTCGATGAGCTACGCAGGTCTGATGAGCCTGGTCTACGCCGACCTCGATCGGGACGATCCGCGCGTGGCAGCCGTGCTTGAGTGGATCTCCAAAAACTGGACCGTTGACGAAAACCCTGGCCTCGGCGGCCAAGGCCAGTACTACTACTACATGACAATGCCCAAGGCACTGACCGCCGCCGGTATCACGAATTTGAATACGCCCGAAGGTCCGGTCAACTGGCGCGAGGAACTGGCCCGCAAGCTCCTCAACCTGCAGCGCGAAGGCGGCTTTTGGCGCAATGATGCCGGACGCTGGATGGAGGCCGACCCGAATCTCGTCACCGCCTACGTGCTGCTCGCACTCAACCGCATTTACGACGACCTCTAGACGTTACGTCTGCCGCGGCGTTTTCCTGGTTCATTTTACGATTGCTCCATGTCCTTTCCGCCCGACGACCTTGTGAACCGCGGCTTTCTTGCCGCTCGTGGCAAGTTGCTGGAAGCCGCCGCTTTTCTCGACCGCGCCGAACGCCACGGTCGCCTCGATGACTTCCGCGTTCAGGCGCTGTTGCAAGCGCTCAAAAAATTGGACACCCCCGATGCACCGGCCACGCGCGCCGAATCCTTCCTCAACGCCCTGAGCGATCCCACGCTAGAGCCCCGGCCAAAGTCCGACGGCCAGGCCGCGCACGGCGCATGGAAGGCAGTGCCTTCTGAACAGATGACCGAAACCCCGTAGCCGTTGAAGCGAAGGTTCCCGGTAACGACGATTGCTTCGAGCGTGATCGCAGCCGCCAGCATCAACCGGTCCGCCAGATCGCTTTGATTCATCTTCAGTGGCGCTGATTCAGGGTGATACGCCTTTCGACGTCGCGCACAGTATGGCTTCAGAATCGCTACCGGGGTATCGTCGTAGCCGGTCAATGTGGTGCCCGTTCCCTTCGCTCCACCTCCACCAGCCACGCCGAGCGTACCGCCGTGGGCTCGTTCACTTTCACCTGAGTTAGGATACTAGCCAAGCTTTGCTAACCGAGACAAAACCTTGTTCCCTACAGTCGCAATCGCGTAGTCTCACGGTCCATGCGCTACATTGAGCCCCACGCCCACATGGTCAGCCGCCTGCCCGAGGACTACGAAAAGCTCGTCCTTGCCGGATGCCAGGCCGTTTGCGAACCCGCCTTCTGGGCCGGCTTCGACCGCGCCTCCGCGCAGGGGTTTTTCGACTACTTCAAGCAGTTGACCGAGTACGAGCCGCGCCGCGCCGCGCGCTTTCGCATGCATCATTTCTGCTGGCTGTGCATCAACCCCAAGGAAGCCGAGGACGTTGGCTTTGCCCGCGAGGTCATGGCGCTGATCCCCGACTTCATCGACGCGCCCAACGTGCTTGGCATCGGCGAGATTGGCCTCAACCGCAACACCCGCAACGAGCTGGCCATTCTCGAGGCGCACATCGCGCTCGCCGCTGAGCACAATCAGCTCATCCTCGTGCACACGCCGCACCTGGAAGACAAACGCAAGGGCACGCGCCTCATTCTCGCCGCCCTCCGCGCCGACAGCCGCATCGACCCCTCGCGCGTCATCATCGATCACGTTGAGGAACACACCGTGCGCGACGTCCTCGACGCGGGCTTTTGGGCCGGCATCACCCTGTACCCCGTCAGCAAATGCACGCCCGAGCGCGCCGCCGACATTTTCGAGTGCTATGGCCACGAACGCCTTTGGGTGAACTCCGCCTGCGACTGGGGGCCCAGCGACCCGCTGGCCGTGCCCAAGCTGGCGCAAGAGATGCGCGCCCGCGGCCAAAGTCCAGAGACCGTCGACCGCATCCTCTACCAAAACCCGGCAAGCTTCATGCGCCAGTCGCCGCGTTTCACCTTGCCGGTGGAATAGCGCCCGCGCGCTCGCCTTCTAACTGGAAAACAGCATGTGGAGGCAGCCCTGCGGCCGCCCGCCTGGCTTTCGCCGGCCTGAACCGTGGTGTCGCGAACCCTTCGCCCACAACCCTGGCCCAGTCGATACCCCACGCGGCGACCCTGCCTCATGGTAAACCCCAGGGGGTCGGCCCAGAGGCAATCGGACCGGCCCCCGACCATGCCCGGCTTACGCAACGCTGCCTGCCCGAAAGACACTGAATCCACACCGCACGCGAGCCCGCGACACGAGCCTTTACATATCATCTTATACGGATATGTTGATTCGTTATGCCCGCTGGTCGCCCGATTGCTGAACGTTTCGCCTCCGGTAAACCCATCGTTTCCGTCGAGTTCTTCCCGCCCAAGAACGAGGCCGGTGCACGCCAGATTCTGCGCACGGCCAACGCCCTGCGCGCGTGCGAACCCGACTTTGTCTCCATCACCTACGGCGCGGGCGGTTCCACGCGTTCGCGCACCATCGAGTACGGGGAACTGCTGCAAGAAATCTTCGGCTTTGAGGTCATGCCGCACCTGACCTGCGTCGGTCACTCCCGTGACGATCTGCGCGACATCATTGGGCGTTTTCATCAAGCGGGCTTCCGCAACATCATGGCGCTGCGCGGTGACCCGCCCAAAGGCGAGACCGCCTTCAAGCCTCATCCCGATGGCCTGAGCTATGCATCTGAGCTGGTCGCTTTCATTCGCGAGGAGTTCAGCGACTTTTGCCTGGGCGTGGGCGGTTACCCTGAAAAACACCCCGAGGCTGCCTCCGTCGACGACGATCTCCGCCACCTCAAAACAAAGGTGGATGCCGGTGCGCATTTCATCACCACCCAGCTCTTTTTCGACAACGACGATTACTTTACCTACGTCGACGCGTGCCACGCCGCCGGTATCGATGTACCCATCCTGCCGGGCGTCCTCCCGCCGGTCAGCCACGCCCAGTTGGAGAAGTTCACTGCCTTCTGCCAGTCGAAGTACCCCGAAGCGCTCCGCGAACGCATGCTGGCCGCCGGCGACGACGAAGATGCCTCCGTCGCCGCCGGCATCGAATGGGCCTTTGAGCAGATTCAACAGCTGCTGGAGCGCGGCGCGCCCGGCGTGCACCTCTACATTCTTAACCGCCAGCAAGCGGCGGTGAGACTCGTCGAGCGCCTGCGCGAGCGCGCCCTGCTGCCCGCTTAGTCCGGCCTCAAGCCTGCTTCAGTTCCCACGCTGCCGTTTGGTTTTCCGGGCGCAAGCCATCGTGGTCGGTCCATTGCTCCAGGCTCCCTGCCTTCGCCTGTACGACCACATAGGCCAGTCCACCCGCACCGGTGTTGCGCAGCGTCCGGCGGCCCTCCGGCAGCACGCGGATGAGCGTACCCTCGCGCAACGGGATCAGCGTCTCATCCACCGAAAACTCACCGCGCCCGGACAGCACCAGATAGAGTTCCTCGTTCTGCTGATGCGCGTGCACATAGGGTATCTCCGCGCCTTCGGACAGGACTCCAAGCGAGAACTCCATCCCCGTCAGGCCGAGAAGTTCTTTCACCCAGAGCTTACCTTGGGCGACCATCCCGGTGCGCGGCATCGCTGAGCGATACTCCGTCCAGATATCCGTGGAGCCGCATTGCAGCGCGGCGAAGTTGGGGCCGTCGAAAGCGGCAGGCTGATGCAATGATTCGTCGGTATTCATTTTTCTGTATATGCAGTTTTTTGGTTCCAAAATTCACTCCTCCGAGGCTGCCACAATCGCGTGCAACACCGCTTGCGCCTCCTCAAAGCGGACTTTGCCCTCCAGACGCCTCAAAAAGTCCCCCTGCACCTGCCGCCAAAGCACGTTGCCCCGCTTCACCGCCTGACGGCCCTTCTGGGTCAATTCATGCCAACGCTCCCGACGGTCCGCGGTTCCTTCACGTGTTGCCACGTAGCCCTCTCGCCCCAGTGTGCGCAAGGTTCGCGTCAAGGTGGTCGTGTCCATCGAGAAAGTTTCTCCCAGTTGCGTCTGGCTGCGCGGCCCGTTGGCCAACGCAAACAGGAGCGTCATCTGCCCGGAGGACAGCCCCAGCGGCCGCTGCGCATCGTCGTAGAGACGCGTCACCGCCCGCGAGGCCCGCTTCAATTCCGCACACAGGCACGGCAGCGGGCGCACTGGATTCGTTTCGGCCATCGGATGTTGCATATACAGTCTTACGGCTGGCTTGCCTGCAATCCAAATCTGCTCCGGGATTTCCCTTGCGCCGCTCCCTGCGCCCGAGGCAACGTCGACCCATGCCTGCTGCCAAACGCCCAAACTTCCTCTGGATCTCCTTCGAAGACACCTCGCCGCGCTTCGGCTGCTACGGTGACCCGGTGGCGCAAACGCCCAACGTGGACCGCCTCGCCGCAAAGGGTTGCCGCTGGGACAACGCCTTCGTCACCGCTGGCGTCTGCGCGCCCAGCCGCTGTTCCATCATCACCGGATGCTACGCCCTCAGCATCGGTGGCCACCACATGCGCACGACCCACCGCAACCGCAGCACCCCCGAATTGCCCACGCCTTACTCGGCCTGCCCACCCGCGCACGTCAAGCCCTTCACCCAGTACCTGCGCATCGCCGGCTACTACTGCACCAACAACGAAAAGAGCGACTACCAGTTCGACCCGCCACGCACAGCCTGGGACCAGCTCGGCACGCACGCGCACTGGCGCAACCGCCCCGACCCCAAGCAGCCGTTCTTCAGCGTCTTTAATCCCACCACCACCCATGAGTCCGGCCAGTGGCCCGAGAAAGGCGGCGACCCCAAAACCGATCCCGAGTCTGTCACCCTGCCGCCGTACCTGCCCGACACACTCGAAGGGCGCAAGGCCCTGGCCCGCCAGTACGACCACATTGCCCAAAACGATGCGCTGGTCGGCAAATGCCTCCAGCAGCTCGAAGACGACGGCCTGGCCGACAACACCATCGTCATGATTTGGAGCGATCACGGCGAGGGCCTGCCCCGCGGCAAACGCTGGCCCTACGACTCCGGCATCCGCGTCCCGCTGATCGTGCACTGGCCCGGCGGCGATCTCCAGCCGGGATCTTCGAGCACGGAACTCGTCAGCCTGATCGACCTGGCGCCTACGCTCCTGTCACTGGCCAACATGCCCCTACCTCGGCACCTGCAAGGCCAGCCCTTTCTGGGTCCCCGGCGCGCGAAACGCACCTACATCCACGCGCACCGCGACCGCTTCGACGAAGCCTACGACCGCATCCGTGCCGTCCGCGACGAGCGCTTCAAGTACCTGCGCAACGACTACACCGATCTGCCCTCGCTTCTCTGGATTCCCTACCGCGACCGGCACCCCATCCTGCGCGAAATCTGGAAGCGCTACGCTGAGGGCACGCTTGAGCAATCCCAACAGTGGTTCGCGCGCCAGACCCGCCCGCCCGAGGAACTCTACGACGTCCAGGCCGACCCGTGGGAAATGCACAACCTGGCCGAAGATCCGGCTCATGCCGAAACGCTTCAGCGCCTGCGCACCGAGTGCGAACGCTGGCTTAAAGACGTGGGCGATTTGGGCGACATCGACGAGGCCCACCTCAAGCGCTGTTGGTATCCGGACGACGAAATGCCCACCACCGCCACGCCGCTCCTCGTCAAGCTGGGCGACATCCCCCCCGAAGTCATCGCTGCGGGCGAGCAGGTGCTCACGCCCGGCTCCGAGCACGCCCTCGACAGTCCCGCGCTGGTGTGTCTGCACTGCGCCACACAAGGGGCCAGCATCGCCTACACCTTTGACACCGGCGAGGCCGACGACCCCCAGACCCACTGGAAACTTTATCACGCACCCCTGCGTTTACCCCAAGGTCCGCACACCCTGCGCGCCCGCGCCATCCGCATCGGCTACGACGAAAGCCCTGAAGTCTCCTGGCGGCTCTCCGTCACCTAGCCCGCCTCTGAAAAAGCAGCGCTAAAGCGTATCGGTGGGTGCCCGTCTGCCGCGCCCGAGCCTGACGCGCAGCTACCGCCGTTTTCCCCGGACGCCAAAGACCAGCGAAACCAGAAAAACCACGATGAAGACGAAGAACAGGATGCGGGCGATGTCGGTGGCCGTTTCGGAGATCCCACCAAAACCGAAGACCCCCGCCACAATCGCAACCAACAGAAAGACAATTGCCCAGCGAAGCATAGGCGAAAACTAAGCGTACCAGCGGCGGGAATACAAAAGAAAAGCGCCTCCCCCGAAGGAGAGGCGCTGAAGAATGTTTGAAGTCGATTGCGTTGAGCAGTGCGCGTCGTCGCTTGGACGAGCGTCTGCTCCGGCATAAACGTCGTTTTTCGGACTACATCATGCCGCGGCGGCGACGAAATCCGAAGGATTACATCATGCCGCCCATACCGCCCATGCCACCCATGTCGTGGTCATGACCGCCCGGGGCCGGCTTTTCCTTCTCCGGCAGCTCGGTGATCATGCACTCGGTGGTCAGCAGCAGGCCGGCAACCGAAGCCGCGTTTTGCAACGCGGTGCGCACCACTTTGGTCGGGTCGACGACGCCGCTCTTGAGCAGGTCTTCGTACTCGCCCGTGGCTACGTTGTAACCGGTCGTACCCTTCTTGCTGATGACTTCCTGCACAACGAGCGCACCTTCGACACCGGCGTTGGTGCAGAGCTGACGCAGCGGCGCTTCGATCGCTCGGCGCACGATCTGCGCGCCAATGGCTTCGTCGCCTTCGAGTGCCTCCGAGGCCTTTTCAATCGACTTGGCCGTACGCAGCAGCGCAACCGAACCACCGGCGGAAATACCTTCTTCCACAGCAGCGCGGGTGGCGTGCAGCGCGTCTTCCACGCGAGCCTTCTTTTCCTTCATTTCCGGCTCCGTTGCAGCGCCGACGTTGATCACGGCCACACCGCCGGCAAGCTTGGCCAGACGCTCTTGGAGCTTTTCGCGGTCGTAGTCCGAGGAGGTTTCCTCGATCTGACGGCGAATCTGCTTCACGCGGCCCTGAATGTCCGAAGCCTTGCCCGAACCCTCGACGATGGTGGTGTTTTCCTTGTCGATGACAACGCGCTTCACCTTACCCAAGTCAGCGATCTGGACGTTCTCCAGCTTGATGCCGAGGTCTTCGGTGATGCAGCGGCCGCCGGTCAGCACGGCGATGTCTTCGAGCATGGCCTTGCGACGATCGCCAAAGCCGGGAGCCTTGACCGCGCAAACGTTCAAGGTGCCGCGCAGCTTGTTCACCACCAGAGCCGCCAGCGCTTCACCTTCGATATCTTCGGCGATCAGCAGGAACGGCTTACCACTCTTGGCCACATTTTGCAGCAGCGGCAACAGGTCGTTCAGGTTGCTGATCTTCTTCTCGTGGATGAGCACGTGGGCGTCTTCGAGCACACACTCCATCGACTCGGAGTTGGTCACAAAGTACGGCGAAAGGTAGCCCTTGTCGAACTGCATGCCTTCGACCACGTCGAGGGTCGTCTCAATCGACTTGGCTTCCTCGACGGTGATAGTGCCGTCCTTGCCAACCTTGTCCATCGCCTCAGCAATGATATCGCCGATTTCGGTGTCCCAGTTGGCCGAAACAGTCGCCACCTGACGCACTTCCTCGCGGCCAGACACCTTCTTGGAGGTCTTGGCGAGCTCGGCAACGGCAGCTTCGACGGCCTTGTCGATGCCGCGCTTCAGGAAGATCGGGTTGGCCCCGGCGGCCACGTTCTTGAGACCTTCGCGGAAGACGGACTCGGCCAGCACGGTCGCGGTCGTGGTGCCGTCACCGGCGCTGTCGCTGGTCTTGGAGGCAACCTCGCGGACCATCTGCGCACCCATGTTTTCGTACGGGTCGTCCAGTTCGATTTCCTTGGCCACGGTAACGCCGTCCTTGGTGACGGTCGGCGAGCCAAACTTCTTGTCGATCAGCACGTTGCGACCCTTCGGGCCGAGCGTGACCTTGACCGCGCGGGAGAGTTGCTCCACCCCGCGGAGGATGCCCTTGCGGGCGGCTTCGTCAAACTTCAGCTGTTTTGCTGGCATGATTTTTCAGTAACGTTGTAAGGTTTTTTGGATATAGGAGGGTGACAGGTCCGGCGCGATTACTGGATCACGCCCAGGATGTCGTCCTCACGCAGGAGGGTGTACTTCTGGTCGTCGATGGTGACCTCGGTGCCGCCATACTTGCTGGTCAGCACGCGGTCGCCCACCTTCACCTCGAAGGGGAGGGCTTTGCCATCTTCGTCCTTGCGCCCGGTGCCGAGGGCAATGATTTCGGCTTCCTGGGGCTTTTCCTTGGCCGAGTCGGGAATGATGATCCCGCCCTTGACCTGTTCTTCGTCGTCGAGCTGGCGGACCAGGACTCGGTCGCCCAGCGGACGGATTTTCACTTTCGTAGCAGTGGCTGCGCTCATGGTTGTGGTTATGGTTTCTTGCGAGTTCTCGCTTGGATACAGGTTGGTTTGTGGAGTTTTCCGCGGATACAAAGTCGTACCCTTGGAAAGGCCCGCCCAACGGGTGTCGCCGGACGGGCTTCTTAAATCTTTTAGAGGTTATTTTTTCTCGTCGTCGACGACCTCGAAGTCCGCGTCAACCACGTCGCCGTCCGCAGGTTTTTTGGGCGACTCGCTCGGCTCGGCCCCGGCAGCTTCCGCCACATCGGGACCCGGACCGCCCGCTCCGGCACCACCAGCCGCACCAACGTTGGCGTACAGTTCCTGGGCGACCGCCTTAAAGGCCTCCTCCAGCGTGTCCGCGGCACCTTTCAGCGCCTCGGTGGACGCTTCCTGGTCTTCGAGGACTTTTTTGGCTTCGGCCAACGCGCTTTCGACACCGCCTTTTTTGTCGGCAGGCAGCTTCTCGCCCAATTCATTGAGCTGCTTTTCGGTTTCGTACACGAGACCGTCCAAACGATTGCGTGCCTCGACTTGCGCTTTGCGCTGCTCGTCTTCGGCGGCGTGCGCCTCGGCTTCTTTCTTGAGACGCTCCACCTCTTCGGAATCCAGACCCGAGGCGCCAGTTAACGTAATCTTCTGGTCTTTGCCCGTGCCCAAGTCCTTGGCGGTCACGTGCAAGATACCGTTGGCGTCGATGTCGAAGGTGACTTCAATCTGCGGCGTGCCGCGCGGGGCCGGGGGAATGCCGTCGAGCTTGAAGTTGCCCAGCAGCTTGTTGTCGCGTGACATCGGTCGTTCGCCTTGGAGCACCTTGATGTCCACCGCAGGCTGGCTGTCGGCGTAAGTCGTAAACGTCTGCGACTTTTTCGTCGGAATGGTCGTGTTACGCTCGATCATGGGCGTGGAGACGCCGCCCGCGGTCTCGATACCCAGCGTCAACGGAGTCACGTCAAGCAGCAGTACGTCGCGCACATCACCTTGCAGGACACCGCCCTGAATCGCCGCGCCGATGGCGACAACTTCGTCCGGGTTCACACCCTTGTGCGGTTCCTTGCCGGCCAGCTCGCGCGCCACGTCAACCACCTTCGGCATACGCGTCATCCCGCCAACCAGAACGAGATCGTTGACGTCACCCTGGCTAAGACCGGCGTCGCTCAAGCACTGTTCGAAAGGCTTGCGCACGCGGGTGAGGAGCGTGTCGACCAGCTGCTCGAGCTTCGCGCGCGACAGCGACACATTCAGGTGCTTGGGACCGCTGGCATCCGCCGTGATGAAAGGTAGATTGATATCGGTGGATTGCGAGGAGGACAGCGCAATCTTCGCCTTCTCAGCTTCTTCCTTGAGGCGTTGCAAGGCCATCGGGTCCTGCCGCAGGTCAATGCCATTTTCCTGCTTGAAGGTGTCGACCAGCCAGGAAATGACCGATTCGTCAAAATTGTCGCCCCCCAGAAAGGTGTCGCCGTTCGTCGCCTTTACCTCAAAGACGCCGTCGCCAATTTCCAAAATCGAAATGTCGAAGGTGCCACCGCCCAAGTCGAAGACGGCAATGGTTTCGTCGCTCTTCTTGTCCAGGCCATACGCCAGTGAGGCTGCCGTCGGCTCGTTGATGATGCGCGACACCTCGAGGCCCGCGATCGCACCCGCGTCTTTGGTCGCCTGGCGCTGCGCATCGTTGAAGTAAGCCGGCACGGTGATCACCGCGTGGGTGACTTTTTCACCGAGATACGCCTCGGCGTCGGCCTTCAGCTTGCCCAGCACCATGGCCGCGATTTGCTCGGGCGCGAATTTGTCGGTTTTGTCGCCGACCTGCGCCTCGATCCAGGCGTCGCCGTTTTTGCCCTCGACCACCACATAGGGCAGTGACTTGGCATCCTCATGAACTTCGGAAAACTTGCGTCCAATCAGCCGCTTGGCCGAAAAAATCGTATTCTGCGGATTGGTCACTGCCTGACGCTTAGCCGGCTGCCCGACTAACCGCTCGCCGCTCTTGGAGAAAGCCACTACCGATGGCGTCGTCCGACCACCTTCTGCATTTGGGATGACCACCGGCTCGCCACCCTCCATCACTGCCATGCACGAATTGGTCGTGCCCAAGTCGATTCCAATTGTTTTCGCCATTGCTGACTGCCCTGCAACGAATGTGCCACGCGTGACTCAAGTTCCTAAATGCCTAATAGAAAACAGGATATTTCGTTTCCGTTCGCTCAGGCTCACGCCCACACAGGCTCGCTCACCCTCCAGTAATGCCAGTTTGGCACAGTCGTGTCGCACCTCGACCGACGGCTGACACAGAGCATGTCTCACGAGTGGACCCTCTGAATGAATCGCCGCTGCAACGTTGCGCAGGCGCTGGCTTCGTGTCTACGTCCGGGCTGTGGATGCAACCTTCGACGACCAGCAATCTCCCCGGCAACGTAAGAAAGTTGACCAACAGGCGCTCCAGAGCGCGTTCATGCGCATCCCGGGGATGAAGGTTGACGCCGCTCGCGACCTGCTCGATCTGGGGTTGGACGAGGTCTACCAGCTCGAGGGCCGCTCACCCGAAAGCCTTTTCAGCGACCTGAAGAAGCTGCGCCCGGAGACCCCCGCCGACCGCATCGCCTTTCTGCGCCTGGCGGTGTATTTTGCCGAGACCGACGCGCCCGATCCCCGCCAGCTTCACCCTGCCGCCTGGACTGGCGGATGACTCGCCGCTTCGCCGGTGCATTCGTCCAGAGTCTGGAGCGGTGCGCTCCGAGCGACGGCCTCAAAATCATCCTGCCGCGCGCCAAGGTAACTCAACGCACCGTCGAGGCTGCAAAACACCTCCGGCACGCTCACATGATTGGGCAGCTGCTGCTTCCACATCATGGCAAAAGCTGTCGACAGCGGACAGTCCACTAACAATGCGATGCGGCGTCGGCCCCGCGTTTCGAGCACCCGCGCATGCTCACGGGCGAGGATGCGCACGGTCTCGGCTCTAAGCACCAACTCGGCCTCTCTCAGGTCCAACAGCGTATATTGGCACTGATCAAGCGACGGCTCCTGCGCCAGCCAGCGCATCAGCGACTGCAACAGCGCCAAATCAATGGCACCGTGGAAGGATTCAAGCAGGAAGGAACAATCCAGACAGCGACGAATGTGGATGGGCATCGGACCAGCGTCAGGTTAGCAAGCTATGACCGCGAAGCTAACAAAGCGATTCGGCCACCCAGTGTCCTTGCTTAAGCCAGCGTGAACAACTTTTCGCGCAGTCGGCTTCCGGCGCACTGCGCCCGAGTGCCTCAACCTTCCGGCAGATCGGTCGTCGTGATGAAACAGTCGCGCAGCTGGCGCTCGGTCACCGGTCCGGGTGAGGCCACCATGGCGTCCTGCGCCTTCTGGTTTTTGGGGAAGGCAATGACGTCGCGGATGTTCGTGCGACCCGACAAGAGCGTGCACAGCCGGTCAAAGCCCAGCGCGATGCCCCCGTGCGGTGGCGCGCCAAACTGAAACGCCCGCAACATGTAGCCAAAGCGGCTCTCCACGATATCCGGCGGAATCTTCAGCACGTCCTCAAAGACTTTTTGCTGCAAGTCCGGCTGGTGGATACGAATGCTGCCTCCGCCCAGTTCCATGCCATTGAGCACCACATCGTAGTGTTGGCCGCGCACGGCCTTCGGGTCGGTGTCCAGCAGCGGAATGTCTTCCTCCACCGGCGAGGTGAACGGGTGGTGCGCCGCCACGTAACGGCCTTCATCCTCCTCGTAGATCATCAGCGGAAAGTCCACCACCCACAGAAACTGCCAGTCGTCGGGCCGGATGGTCAGCTTGCCGCGTTTTTCCAACAGGCGCGCCGAATCCAGCCGCACCCGCCCCAGGATCGTGCAAGCGCGTTCCCACTGGGCTGCCGCGAAAAAGACCATATCGCCGTCTTCAACGTTGAGACGGGTGCGCAGGGCCTCCTTCTCGGCTTCGGAAAAGAACTTGAGGATGGGCGACTTCCACTCGCCGTCCTGCGCGCGGATGAAGGCCAGCCCCTTTGCGCCGAGGGTTTTCGCCGTGTCTTCCAGGGTTTTGAGCTCGCCCTGCGTCAAGTCGGCCAGACCCTTGGCGTTGAAGGCTTTCACGACGCCCCCACCCTGCACCGTCGCCGCGAACACCTTGAACTGCGACTGCTTGAAGTCCTCCGAAAAGTCCTCCATCAGCATCGCGAAACGCCGGTCCGGTTTGTCCACGCCGTAGCGGTCCATCGCCTCGCGGTAGGGCATGCGGTCAAAGGGCGTGGGGATGTCGGTGTCGAGCACCTCTTTCCACACGCGGCGGAGCAGACCCTCGATCAGCGAGTACATGTCCTCGCGGTCGATGAAGGAAAGCTCCAGGTCGATTTGCGTGAACTCCGGCTGGCGGTCGGCACGCTGGTCCTCGTCGCGAAAGCACTTGGCCAGCGAGTAATACCGCTCCACGCCCGAGACCATCAGCATCTGCTTGTACTGCTGGGGCGACTGCGACAACGCGAAGAAATCCCCCGGGTTGTGCCGGCTGGGCACCAGAAATTCCCGCGCGCCTTCCGGCGTGCTCTTGAACAGAATCGGCGTTTCAATCTCCAGGAAACCCTGCTCGTCAAAGTACCGCCGCACCGACTGCGCCGCCCGATGCCGCCGCCGCAGCGACTCGAAGTTGCGCCGCCGCCGCAAGTCCAGGTAGCGAAACTGCATCCGCAGGTCCTCGTTGACACGGTCGGCCTTCTCTTCCTCCAACGGAAACGGCAGCACCTCGCACAGGTTGTGGATGACGACCTCGCGTGCGCTCACCTCGATGGCGCCCGTGGGCAGGTTGGCGTTCTCGGTGCCCTCGTGGCGCGGGCGCACTTTTCCAGAGATCTGCACCACCGACTCGTCGCGCAGCTTCGCCGCCTGTGCCTGCAACTCGGCATTGTCGTGGTCGAAGACGATTTGGGTCAGCCCCTCGCGGTCGCGCAAGTCCACGAAGAGCACCCCGCCGTGGTCGCGGATAGACTGAATCCAGCCCACCAGAACGGCGTCCTGTCCGGCGTCTTCCTTGCGCAGCTGCGCACAGTGATGGGTGCGTTTCATCGTTGTAAGAGCATGAGGTTGCCGCCCCGTTCGGGCGAAACCGCGTACAAAACCCCTCCACGCCCCCCGGCGCAAGCCCAGAAGCCACCGCCACCCCACCGAATACAGGGCCGATTGCCGCGGGCGCAGGGTCCACTCAGCACACGCTCGCGATCCCGCAAGCTTCCTCATAGCGTTCTATTCTGATACCAATTCCTCTAGGTTACATCCTATAATTATACCAGCAACTCCCCCTATAGCGTGCCAGCAAAATCCTTATAACCAAGCCAGTTTGAACATGCGGCATTGCTAGGGTCTGGCCCGAATCGCAGACTGCATGGGCGATGAAACCCCTACGAACTACCCTCCTGTTCCTGACCCTCGCGGGTGCCCTTGGCGCACCCGCTCTGGCCGATGATGTGAGACCGCCATTCTACCGCGGGCTCGAACTGAGCGTACGCGCCGAATGGCAGAACGTGACGAGCATCCCGGCCGGCCAGCCGACACCTCCCACCGTCTTCGAAGCCTTCACCACCCCACAGTACCCGCTCTTCCAGGGAATTGAGACACAGTTGGTCTGCCTGCCCGAGCTGGATGGATTTCTTTATCGGGTAGAGATGCAAAACATCGAGGACGACCTGCCGCTGAAGTTTCTTCGCCTGCAGGTCACTACCATCTCGCCCATCCCTCCGGTCGAGCCCCTGGTCAACATCATCGGCTTTGACAACGCGCTCGCCCCGCCGGACAGCGTCCTGGTCAACGGTGGATTGGTCGAGGTCGTGAGCGTGGCTGCGGGCGCACCGTTTCGGGACGTCTTCGTGTACGACTTCGTTCTGGAGCCCAATCCCGACTTCGAGATCATCGAAATCTTCGTGCCCTTCGAGATGGAGGTAGACCAGATCGTGGTCGATTCGATTTCCACCGTGCCCGAACCGGCCTACGCCGGCTTTCTGGCCGGAGCCTGCATGCTGACCCTGGTGCTCAGCCGGCGTTACTCACGTCGCCCGCGCGGCTGATGGCAGGCGCAGACTTCCTGTTACCCCAACCGCCTGCAAAACCCTGTGGACCCCGGGAGTCCGCAGGGTTTCTTTTTGCTGTGATCCTTGGGGCCTACGGCTTGGTGAAACTGCTGCGGTGGACCGAGCGGTTGCCGGCTTCGTCGACGGCCTCGAAGACCAGGCTATGCGTCCCGCTGTCCCAGGATCCGCTGTCCGCGCCGAACTCCTCGTTCTCGCTGTCGAACAACCCGTCGCTGGGCGAAAGCTCCGTTGGCTCGCCGCCATTGACCTGCAGGCTGGCCTCGGTCACCACGCTGAAGCCATCGCGCACCGCGTAGACGACGGCGTCGCCTCCGCCGCTCGTGGGCCTGCGCTCGATCGACGGCGGCGTGTTGTCGACCAGGAACGGCCGGCTGACGGCGTAACCCATGCGCGCTTGTCCGCTCGGATTCGACGGTGCGTCGGTCGCTTCCACGCGCACCAGATAGTAGCCGTCGTCCATGCCCTTGGTGTTGAGCGAAAACGCCGGCACATCGATGTTCTGGGCCAGCGTGGACCAGTCCGCCTCGGTTTCCGTCTTGAGCTTGACGGTGTAACGCAGGGCGTCGCCGTTGGGGTCGGACGCCTTCCAGCCCGCCGTCAGGTAGCCCTCCGAGCCCAAAAAGCGCACCTGCCGCTGCGTCTTCTGCGCGTTCTGGTTCTGGGCCAGTTCCTCGCCCGAGAGCAGCTGGTTCAGGTTGACCGTGGGCCGGTTGTTTTGCGGCACGTTGACCACCTGAATCCCGACGGGCACCACGTTGATCCCCGTGACCACCGGCGGCGCGTTGTTGACCTGGTAAAAGAGCCGCACCGCGCGCAGGCGATCCTCGGGGCTGCGAAAAGTCGCGCGGTACTGCATAAAACGATTGAGCGGACCGCCCATGAGCAGCTCGCCGTCCAGCGTACGCCAGTCGGTCCAGGCATCGTCGGGCTCGTCGACCGGGCCACTGCGTACTTCCCAGTCAACCGCGTCGAAGTGCTGGCCGCCCAAACCCTTGGGGCGCAACCGGCCCCAGCGCGCACTCTGGCCGGCATCGACCACGTCGCTGGTCAGCTGCCCTTGCTCGCTGCGGTCGGACACCATTCGGCAGACCGCCGCCGGATTGCTGGAGAGCAGGTAACGGTCGCGCGAGCCCTCGGCCATGGGCAGAATGTAGGACACTTGCCCTCCCGAGGGAATGCGCTGCAGCCGCCGCCAATTCTGGTCGTCGACCACTTCGTAAAGCACCCCCTGCTCCTCGGTGCCCACCAGCAGCGGCTGGCTCGGGTCGGCCTGCTCCAGGCTGAAAATGCGCGAGCCGCCCGCCGACCACAGCGGCTCCAGAAAGCCCTCGCCGGTGCGCCGGAACACAAAGCTAAAGGGGGAAGCCTTGTTGCCGTTGTCGCCACTGCCGCGAGCGCGGTCCAGAATCTCCGGCAGGTCCAGCGGCGTTTTCTTTGCGTCCTCGCCGCCCGGCTTGTCTGAGAAGGTCGCGAACAACAATTCGCCGTCCGGACCAGGCACGATGCCGGCGATCTCCTCGGCCTCGGTTTGCGCCAGCACCTCAAACGTATCCGGCCCGGTGATACGATAGAGCACCGCCCGCGGGCTGACCGCGATCAACAATTCGCCCTCGAGGTCCTGCTCGATTTGCGTGACGTGCGGTCGCTCGCTCTGGAACCAGACTTCGGGCTCGTCGCCCAGGGAAAATCCGGTGGGCAGGCGGTACAGTTTTCCGGTCTGCCCGGTGGCCACAAAGAGGTCGCCCACGTCGTTGAAAAGTAGCTTCCAGATGTAGGTTTCTGGCGGGTCGAAAAAGACCTCCGGGTTGCGCCCCGGCTCGATGCGGTAAATGCGCCCGTCGGGGCTGGTGCCCACGTAAATGCGCCCTTCGTCGTCCATGGCCAGGGCGCGCGCCAGCACCTCTTCCGAGTCGAACAGCACGGTCACCTCGCCGTCGTCGCGCACGTGCAGGACCTTGCCGCCATTGCCGGTGCCGATGATCAGCCCGTCCTCGGGATGGTGGATGGCCCCCCAGACGACGGTTTCGTCCAGCACGGCAATCTCCTCCAGGGCCGGTGCCAGTTCGACCGTGCCCAGGCTGGAGATGGAAAGATTCTCCGTCTCGGCGGCCAAAAAGTCGGCGAAACCGCCGTGTTCAATGTCTTCGGTGCGCACGGCCCACAGCGCCGAGGCGGTGCCCAGCAGGCAGGCACCCAGAAAAGAAAGTCGGGTCAACATAGATAGGGTATCCAGGTAGTGGATACAGGGGTTACTCGATGACAAAGTCAAGGCGCTGCGCGCCGTTGAAAAGGCTGCTCAAGGGCACGGCATCCTCCCACAGAGTGACCTGCGTCGCCGCCAGCATTGGCTCCTGGCTGCGCGGGTCGGCCATCAGGGTGCGGGCCGTCGCCGGCAGTGACGGCAGGGTGTGCCCGTCCACGCGCAGGCCCGGTCGATTGA
Organism: Opitutales bacterium; assembly: GCA_050331595.1. Lineage (GTDB taxonomy): Bacteria > Verrucomicrobiota > Verrucomicrobiia > Opitutales > JBHJGM01 > JBHJGM01. The sequence goes on along the minus strand of JBHJGQ010000021.1, from coordinate 25,645 downwards.
CCAACAACTTCACGTAGAGGGCATCGTTGGCCCGCCGCGCACGCAGGTGCGTCACCCAGTCGTCGAGGCTGTCGAAGTCGGCCCGCGCTGAGCCGGCTCCCTGGTCGAGGGCGTCGGCGCTTTGCGCATCGCCGATGAAGACCGTGACCGTATCGCCGGTGCGCAGCGACTCGGGCAAGGGGACGCGCATCTCGTGACGCTCGGGCGCACCCAAAAAGTTCTGCAGGGTCACCGCCACCCTGACTTCGCCACCCGGTTTGTGGGTGCCGCTGAGGATTTGCAGTTCGCGGATGCGCGTCAGGCTCCACTCGTTGCGCAGCTGCACCTCAAGGTCGAGTTTCTCGATGGTCGGCACCTGAAAGGGATTGCGCATCAGGCTGCCCAACTCGCGCAGGATGCCCACGGCGCTGCTCATGCCACTGCCCGGCCCGCTGGTGACCGACTCCCACTCCACCGTGTCGAAACCGTCGAGCTTCAGCGACGACTTCAGGTAAACCGTCTGGCGCTGCTCCGTTTCCATCGTACTGCTAAGGGACTGCAGGAGGGAGATGGCCGCCAGCAGCGGCGAAAAGTCCTCACTGTGAAACATCTCCGCCGCGAAGGTCGTCGGCGCCCCCGTCTCGGGTTTGACCGTGATGGTGACGTCGCTCATCGGCGAATAGCGGCCGAGTTCGCCCGCCACCGCCGTCAACCGGTCCTGATAAATGCTGCCCAGAATCGGGCCTACGCGCGACATTTTGAACGAACTGGGCACCGACTGCACGACTGTCAGCACCTCTGCCGGCGCCATCGGCATGGCCACTGGACCCGATTGCATGAACGGGTGCCCAAAAGCCAGCAGGCGATCGCCTTCGCGCCAGGTCACCGTGCCCGTCGCGGCAAAGTTGAAATCGCCTTGCATCAAGACGCCCGCCACCGCCGAACCCGGCTGCACGTCGTCGATGGTCAGGCCGGAGCCCTCGCCGCCCTCGGCCGTGCCCATCGGCGCGGCCATCACCTCGACGCCCAGTCGTTCAAACTCGTCGGCAAAGGCTGCCAGCACCTGCGGCGTCACGCCGGAGGCCATCAGCGGCGTGGGCAAGGGGCGCAACTGCGCGACGGAGGGCAGACCCGCGCGCGCCACAAAGTCCGGGGCAAACTCCAGCATTTCACCGGTTGAGGCAACGCGGGCACCATCGCCCTGTCGACCACGGTTGAACGCTTCCTCGTCGACCGGGTACTCCAGCACCTCCAGCATCTGGTCGATGGGCGTCACCCCAATAATGGCCTGCTCCTTAGGCCAGGTGTAGCCGTACGCATAGGCGCCGACCAAACGCCCCTCGATGTAGACGGGGCTGCCGCTCATCCCCGAAACCGGCCCACTCGTGATTTGGCTGGGCGTGATCGCCTTGCAGATGATGACCGAGCGGCGCGGTCCGATGAAATTCTCCATCACCCCGAGCACTTCCAGCTCAAAGGTTTCCACTTCAGTGCCCGAGACCACTGTGCGCCACTCCCCTCGCATGCCTCGCTCAACTTCGCTCAGGGGCATCAACGCGGACTCGCCTGCACTGAAGGACTCCGAATCCGCCGCGAGGCTACCCGTCAGCAACAGAAATGGAAGGATCAGGAACGCGGGCAGGAGTCGATTGGCAGTCATTGGCATGGAGTGAATGGGCTCAGCGGGGTCACTGTTGAGAATAGCATATGGAAAGGGGGCCTGCTGTCAGGTTCCAATGCCAACATCGGAGAAAAATCCAGCTCTTCAAACCGCCCGCGAGTGAGGCAGGGACCTGTCCCGCCAATTCCCCTCCCAGGAACCGGGACCCCACGCCGGGCTCAGGCGTCGATGCGGGCCTTGTTTCCTCAAAACCTGATCTGAAACTAAGGGGCATAACAAGCGTTCTAGGGAATCCGGGTGGGTTTGGTGAATAAGATCCCGAAACGCTTCCCTAACCAGTTTACCACAAACGGTTTAAATCAGTTGCTCACTTGTCAGCAACCGGTCAGTAACCCGTGGGTAGTGTCTGAGCAAGGCAGGCAAACGCGTATTTTTTCCGTTTACAGAACCGGGCTCCGTTCCTATGTTCGTCGACAGGATTTCCCAATCCCTCCTCCTCGATAAGTTGCCGCTCCCGAGCCCTCCGGGAGCGGTTTTTTTTTGCACATGAGGCTGGATGCGTTACGGCTGCACATACCAGCGCCAACCCTGCCGACCGGCCGCGCCCGCGATGCCGAACAGCGTCGCCAGATTGCCGTCCTTGCCATCAACCGGCACCCGCAGCGCCGCCTCGAAGGGCCCCGTCGGCGAAACCAGCCGTTGCGCGGCGGTTGCGAGCGCCTCTGGACCCGTCGCCTCCAGCGTTGCCAGGACCCAGCGCGCTTCAAATCCCTCCAGTGGCTCGATGCGCATGAGCTCATACGCCGCCCGCGCCTCGACGTCGTTTTCCAGCAGCTTCGCCTGCGCCCGGAGGTTTGTGTCCTCGGGCAGACGCAACCACAGCTGGTCCGCGCGCCAGACCCGCGTCTTGCGCACCCAGGGGCCTTGCGCGTTTTCGTCGATCCACTGCTCTACCAGCAACGCGCTGCCATGCAACTGGCTCTGGGCGACTGCCTGAATTCGAGGTAAGCCGGAAGCATCCGCAGGCAACTCCGCCCACGACTTCACCTCGTCCGGCTGGAGCGGCTCACGGCGCAGGTCGAGGAATTGCACCATCTTGGCGATGTCCTTGGCTTCCTCGCTCAACTCGGCCTGGGGCGAGCGTTCCCGCCGCGACATGAGCAGCGCCAGCACGCCGCAGCCCAGCAGAAAGCCGATGAAATACACAATGTAGAGTTCGCGATTGGACAGGCGCATGTGACGTTCAGCGTTGAAGTTGCGGGGCTGCGCCGACTTTGGACGGACTCGATGGGCGATCGCCACGTTCCAGCCGCCGGTGCCCGATAACAAAGCAGAGCACCAGCGAGATGCCCAGGGCCCAGACCCCGGCGTACTGCGCACCCAACAGCGAGCCTCGCTGCACCAGGAAGACCACCTCGTACCCCTGGCTGAAGAGCTGGAAGGCCGGGTAGCTGAGCAAGCCAACGATCGCCCCCATCAGTCCACCCCAAAGGACGAGGGCGGCGGCAAGGCCCAGCCACGTCCCCAACCAGCAAAGCGCGATTCCGATCCATTTCGTGGCGCTCATTCCTTGAAACGAATGAACCTGACGCCAAGGACCGACCCGGCGCAAGCAGCCAGACGCTATCGGCACCCGCCAGATTTCAGCTTTCATCCGAGCGAACACGTCGCCACGCTGCCGCCATGCTCGAACACACGATTCAGGTTCGCGTGCGCTACGCCGAGACCGACCAGATGGGCTTCGTCTACCACGCCAATTACCTGCCGTGGTTCGAGATGGCGCGTGTGCGCATGCTGGATACGCTGGGCCTGCCCTACAAGCAGTGGGAAAGCCAGGGCGTCTTTCTGCCGGTGCTCGAAGCGCATCTGCGCTACCGCCAGCCCGCCTTTTTTGACGATCAACTCGATGTGCGGGTCATTCAGCGGGAGAAACCGACGGTGCGCATCCGCCTCGAATACACGGTGACCCGCAACGGCACGCTGCTCGCCGAAGGCCATACCCTGCACGCCTGGATCAACCGCCAAGGGCGCGGCATCCGCCCGCCCGATGCCTGGCGCGAACGGCTCGACGAACGGTTTAAGGATGCCCCCCAAGGCAGCGAGCACGCGCTCGAAAGATCGAGCGGCAACGATTCGATGGATCAGACGGGGCCCCGATAGTTACGGGCCAGCCGTCGGTAGACGCGTTCGACGTGGTCGACGATTTCGGGCAGCGTGCGCCCATCGGTGCTGACGCCCGCGCCGGCTTTGAGGTAATGCGGTTCACGCTCGGCCAACAGCTCGCGAATCCGCGTCAAGGGGTCGCCACCTTCCAGCATGGGCCGGTTCGCGCCGTCACCCACGCGCTGCAAAATCGTCTCCGGGCGCGCGAACAGGCAGACCACCACTCCTTTTTCCTGCAACAGATCCGCCATGCCCGGCTGAACAACCATCCCCCCGCCGGTTGAAACCACGCAGCCACCGTCCGGATGGCCCGAGTCCACAAAAAGGCGTTCCTGCTCGCGGAAAAACGCCTCTCCCCGGTTGGCAAAGACCTCCGCAATGCTGACGCCCAGCTGCGCCTCGATGGCTTGGTCGGAGTCCAGCCACTGCATCCCCAAACGGGTGGCCAGCTGCCGGCCAACCGCCGACTTGCCCGTGCCCATGAAGCCCACCAGGTACAGATTGGGCAGTTTGCATGCACTCATGGATGGGTTTTCGGAATTGCGCACACCGTCTTTGTTGCTCTGACTCAAAGGCTTGAGGCCACTTGCGTCCCACAGGGAGCCTTTCCATATTGCACTTGTCGCACTACCGGCAAGCACGCTTCTTGACGACCGACCCTGCTTACATGGCCACCTATCCAGCGCATCCGGCTGACGTGGAAGCCCTCGAGCGCTGCTGGAGCCAAGCCCTCCAGCAACTCAAAGACCGCGCCCGCACGGCGACGACGCTCGCCCCCTTGGCGGATACGCTGACCGCGTTCCTGGTCAATACCGGCAAGCGGTTTCGCCCGCGCCTGTGTTTAGGTGCGTACCGTGTCTTTGCCGAAGATGCCCCGCCGCAGCCCGAGACCAACGTTGTTCAGGCGGCGGTCGGCCTCGAACTCTTTCACAGTTTTGCGCTGATCCACGACGACCTGATTGACGGTTCGCCGACCCGACGGGGTCAACCTTCCTTGCACCGTCGCTTGAGCGAAGCGCTGGAGACCTCCCCGCAAACAGGCGAACGCCTCGCTTTGCTGGCGGGCGACCTGCTCTTTGGCATGGCGTGGGAAGCGATTGCGCAGCTGGCGCACCCGCCAGCCTCCGCCTATTTTGCCCGCGTTGCGCAAGACACCGGATGGGGCGAGGCGCACGAGGTGATCAACGCCGCCGCGCCGCTTTCAACCCTTTCGCGCGATGCCATCTTCGACACCTACCTTCAGAAAACGACGCGCTACAGCTTTGAGGCTCCGCTGATGCTGGGCGCGATGGCGGCGGGGGCGGGCGCACCGGTCGCGGCGGTGCTGCGCCGCATGGCCGAGCCACTTGGACTCGCTTTTCAGGCCGAGAATGACCTGCACGAGATCGAGCGCCTGCTCGACGGTGAGTCGCGCCGCTCCTGTGACCTCAACGGCGGCGTGAAAACCATCGTACTGAAGGAAGCCAGCCTGCGCTTGAACGCACCGGAGCGGGCCGAACTCGACGCCCTACTGCAGAACCCGGCGACCGACGCCGCGATGGCGCGCGTGGCTGCCCTGGTCGACGCCAGCGGTGCCGTCACCGCGATTCGCGAGATGGTCGACGCCCAGTTCGAGGCGACCCGGCAGGCGCTCGAAGACTCGGCCATCGAGCCGGCCCAGCGCGGCGCCCTGAGTGCTCTGGTGCAGTTCGCCCGCGAAAATCTACGCCACTCCGAGAGTCTGACTCCGGTGGCCTGAACGCATCGCCCGCTGACCAGGCGACGAGAGCCGCGGGCACCTTTCCCTTAACGTCTTGCAGTTCGGTGCGATGGGCGATTGATTGCCAATGATGAAGAACGACGTGGCAGAGGTGTCGATCAAGGGGGTTATGCCCACCTCCAACGGGTGCGCCATCTTTCTGGGCAATGACGACAAGACCTTCGTCATTTACGTCGATCAGTCCATCGGCAACGCCATCTCGATGACGCTCAACGACGTCAAAAAAGAGCGCCCGCTGACCCACGATCTCATCCACAACATCTTCACCGGGCTTGAAGTCGAGGTGCAGCGCGTCATCATCAACGACGTCGACGACGGCACGTTTTTCGCGCGCATCGTGCTGAAAATGGAGAACGAACTCGGCACGAAAATCATCGAGATCGACGCGCGCCCAAGCGACTCCATGGTCATCGCCCTGCAAGAGAAAAAGCCCATCCTGGTTGCCCACAAAGTGCTCGAATCGGTCGAAGACATGACCGAGATTCTCGAGCGGATCCTCAAGCAGCAAAACTGAGGCTCAGGCCAGTCGCCTGCTGCCATCGCGACGGTCATGCTACCGCCCGGCCCCAACTGCTTTTTCCAGGGTTGCACAGCGCTCGCGCCCATGCAGGACGTCACGACGCTGCCCTTCATGCAGCTGATTTCGCGGCTTGGCCCGCCAGACATCTTCGTCACGGAGTACTTCCGCGTCCACAGCCAGTCCCGGCCCGAGACGCACATCGTCGAGTCGATACAGCACCACGGCTCGGGCAAGCCGATCTTCGCCCAAATGATCGGCGAGGACCTGCATCACCTCCAGCGGACCATCCGCCTGCTCGAACACCTGCCCATCGCCGGTTTCGACCTCAATCTCGGCTGCCCCGCGCCCAAGGTGTACAAAAAAAATTGCGGCGGCGGCCTGCTGCGCGAGCCCGAGCGCGTCGCCCGGGTCGTCGAGCACCTGCGCGCGGTTTCGCCCGGCCTGTTCACCGTCAAGATGCGCCTGGGCTTCGACTCGCCCGCGCCCTTTCCGCGCCTGCTGGAAATCCTCGGCGAGCACCGCATCGACGCGCTCAGTTTGCATGCGCGCACGGTCAAGGGTCTGTACCGCAGCCAGGTCGATTATGACTCCATCGCGACGGCGGCGCGTACGTTGACCTGCCCCGTGTTGGGCAACGGTGACATCGACTCCGTCGAAAAAGCCCTGTGGGTGCTTCGGGACACGAAGTGCCGCGGCGTCATGATCGGGCGCGGGGCGATTCGTAATCCCTGGATCTTCCGCCAGCTTCGGCAGGCGCGCGAGGGCCGACCGGTCTTTCAACCGCGGCTGGCCGACGTGCGCGCTTACGTGGATCTGCTGCGCGAGGCTTGCGGCAGCAGCACGGGCCTGCCCGAAAAGCTTCTGACCGGGCGCATGAAAAAGTTTCTGAACTTCGTGGGCCAGGGCGTCGACCCCGAGGGCGCGTTCCTGCATCAAATGCGGCGGGCCGTAACCGAGACCGACCTCCTGCGGATCTGCGACGCACACCTACTGGCCGACGGACGCGGCGAACAGGTGTATGCGTCCGTGCCATTCGACGGCGTTATCGCCCGGCCCAATGCGGAGGCGCCCCTGCCCGTCGCGGCGGCTTCGTAAAACGCGCGCCTACTCCAGACCGAGCTTAGCTTTACCGGCGTCGGAGATCATGCGCGGATTCCAAGGCGGGTCCCAGACAATGGAAACCTCCGCCGAATGGATGCCGTCGACCGACTCCACCTTCTGGCGCGCGTCGTTGGCAATGGCTGGACCCATCCCGCAGCCCTGCGTGGTCAGGGTCATCTGGATGTTGGCTCGCTGGCGACCCGCTTCACCTTCTTCCAGCACAAGATCGTAGATGAGCCCGAGATCGACGATGTTGACGGGGATTTCGGGGTCGAAGCACTGCCGCAGGGCCGCCCAAACGCGGTCTTCCAACCGGCCTTCGGTGGCCGCTGGCGGCGCTTCGGCGACTTCGGCAAGCAGCGCCGCCACTTCGGGACCGAGCGCTTCGGCTTCCTCGCGGGCCACCTGAAAAATCCCCAGGTTACTCTGCAAGGTCACGTTGCCCCCCAACGCCTGCTTGACGAAAAAGCGGTCACCCTCCCGCAGCACGACCTGATCCCCGTCGGGAACTTGGGTCGCTTTGCAGTTACGCAGTAAAAGGACAGGCTCGTCGGTCATTCTTACAGGGATCGCTGTTTGAAAATGTGGAGTCAATCCAGGCCGGGAAAAATGTTTCCTTTCAGAGCCTTCAGGTGCTACACCAGAGTATTGCCAAACAGCCTCCAAACGGTTGTCGACGCACCGATGCACATGCCCCGACCTTTCCCTCCTCTCTCCTGGCGCTATGGGCTTCGCGCCATGCTTTGTTGCTTCCTGGCAGCGTTTTGCCTGGCGGCTCGGGCCGAGGTTCACGAAGCCGAAAACCTGCCCCCGATCACGGACGCTCAGGTGCCCGCCCTGCTTTCCGTGGATGAGCGACGTCTTTGGCAGCAGGCCCTCGCCCGCATCGAGGAAGGAAAGGACGACATCGACAGCGGGCAATGGATGCTCTCCCGCAAATCCAGCGACGTGGGCTTTCAGCGCGACTTGCGCCGGGTGCACGAGGGTGGTCGCGAAAAAATCGCCCAGGGCGAGGCGAAGATCGCCCAGGCTGAGGAGCGCCTGACCGCCCTGCGCTTGAGCGCCCGCCAGCGCTACGCCCTGGCATTGCAAGCCCGCAAGCCCATCGCCTACTCCTTTCAGGTACCCTCCGCCGCGTGGGGCGCCACCCATCAGACGCTGCTTCAGCGCGTGTTGACCGAAACCTGGGAGCAAGGCTACGCGCGCATTCTCTTTGGCGGTCATCATGTACTGGACACCGAAGGTTACTACCGTCCGGCCCGGCTCAACCAGCAAGCCCAGCAGCTGATCCGCACCGTCGACGCCGATCGCTTCACCTATGCGCCGGTGGACCCCTCGACGCTGAATCTGGGCGCAGACCGCAGCCGGCTCGTGGTCCAGTTCCCGGACAGCGGCCAGACCCTGAGCGGACGCCGCGCCGCCCTCTTGATAGGCGAAATGCTGCCCTTTGCCGGGGGCGACAAATACCTTTTTTCCATCCGCGCCATCGACCTTGAATCGCTTCAGATCGTCGCCAGCGGGGAGCGCATTCTACTGACCGACGAAAGCCTGGAGCAGATCCTCGCGCGTGAAGCCGTGGTCGAGCCCGAGCCCAGCGATGCCGAAACCGTCGCCGATGCCAGTGCCGACGCGACCGCCGGCGATGAGACCGAAGTTGCCGCTGCCCCGGTGGAAGAACCCGCACCGAGCCCGTCGGCTGAGACGCTTCCAGCCGCCATGGAAGTCACCTTGAACGACCTCAAGCGCTTCATCGAGCGCCTCGAACGCACCCCAAACAACGACTGGAAGTTTGGCCTGTCTTTCGACCAGAACGGCCATGTGCTGCCCTTCCGCGACAAGCGTCGGGCCATCCTCATCGCCAAGCTCCTGCTGCTCTCCAACGGGGGCCCGCCCATCACCGACACCGACTTTCTGGTCAGCGTGCTGCCCCAGGCCGGCGGCTCCGGCATCCTCACGCTGGACGCCCAAGGCAACTTGGTCGAACAGGGCACACAAGCCGTCGCGCCCGAAAACGCCATGTGGGTCGTCACCCACGAGCGCGGCAGCGACGGCAACGCCGAATGGGTGCTCAAGGCTCAACGCCTGGACGGCAACAGCCAGCCCATCGAAGTTGGCCCGCTGCGTATCGGCAGCGGCTCGACCAACCCGGATTCTTAACCGGCCACGGTCACAGTACGCCTGCCGCGAATGCGCGCGCAGAACTCTAAGCGCTACCGCAACTGCAACATGAAGGGCAGGCGGGCGTAGGCGTTCATCGGGTCATCGAAGGTGTCGAGCTGGCGCAGCGCCTGAAGCAGGCGTGCGGCTTCACGGCCAAGCGGTCCGCGAGGCAGGATCGACTCCGCGGCGCGTTCACCCGGCGCGGACAGTCGACCGACCGGCGGCTCCGGCTCGTACTCCTCGCTGAAACTGCGGCGAAGGACTTCGCCAAAGGTCAGGTACTCGGGGTATTCCTGAAGGAGGTAATTGTCGCCGAGCTGGGCCAGTTCAGCCGCTTTGTCGATCGCGTCCTGCAGTCCACCCAGTTCATCGACGAGGCCTTCGCGCCGCGCGTCCACCCCGGACCAGACCCGGCCCTCGGCAATGTCGCGCACTTCTTCGGTGGTCAGCCCACGCCCATCGGCCACGCGCTCCAGAAAGGCGTCGTAGGTAGTGTCGACGTACTGTTGGAAAATCGCCATCTCGGCTTCATTGCGCGGCGCGCTCAGCGAAAACAGGTCCGCGTACTGCGCCGTCTGCACGCCGTCAAAGGTGATGCCCTGCTCGTTGGCCAGTCCCTGGAAGTTCGGGATCAGCGCGAAGACGCCAATCGAACCGGTGATCGTGGTCGCTTCGGCAAAGATGTGGTCGGCGTGGGTCGAAATCCAGTAACCGCCGCTGGCAGCCACGTTGCCCATTGAGACAACAACGGTCTTGACCTGCTCCAACCGCCGCACCTCGCGCTGAATCGCCTCCGAAGCGGTCACGCCGCCGCCGGGACTGTTGACCCGCAAGACGACCGCCGCAACGGTTTCGTCCTCGCGCAGGTCCCGCAGCCGGCGCGCCACCTGCTCACCGTCGATGCCTTCGACCCCCGCGTCGGCAAAGCCAATCGGCCCTTGCAGGTACATCACGTAGATACGCGGCGTGTCGCTGTCGCCATCGTTATCGGCGTCATTTTGCTGCCGCAGGTAGGCGTGATAGCGACTCACGGTCATCTGCCGCAGGTCGCCGTCGTCATCGCTGGCCACCACCTCGTTCAGCCGGGCCAGCACTTCATCCTTGTAGGAAACCCGGTCGACCAGGTCCAGGTCGCGGGCCTGCTCGGGCGAAAGAATGGCCTTGGTGTCCGCGGCGTTCTGCAAATCCTCCGGCGCAATCGCGCGATCGCGGCCGATGTCGGCCAGGATGACATTCCACGCCGTATCCAGGAGATCTTTGAGTTGCTCGCGGTTCTCCGGGCTTAGATCGTTGCGCACGAACGACTCGCCGGCGGACTTGTAGGAACCTGCCCGCGCCACCTGGATGCCCACGCCGTACTTCTCAAAAAAGTCGCCGAAGAAAGTCACCTCCAGCCCCAGCCCGGTGAACGGTACCACCCCGAAGGGATCCAGCCGCAGATCGCTGGCCTTGGACAGCACAAAGAGGTCCGCCAGAGCCGGGGCGATGGCGTAAGCGATGATCGGCTTGCCGCTGTCGCGAAACACCTGCAGGGCCTCGCGCAATTCCTCCAGACCGGCGTAGCCGACGTCGTTTTCGCCCAAGGCCAAGCTGCCTTCCAGGTACAACGCCGAGATCTTCGGCTCCTCGGCGGCGGCGCGGATGGCGTCGGTCAAGGCCAAGAGGTGCAGGTTGCCGGGCCCGCTCTCGCCGCCCAAAAAGTCGTTCAAGGCCGAGCCAAAGTCCGGCGGGGCCGGCGCGTCGGTCAAGGTCATGCCCAGATCGAGCACGAGCAGGGTGCGCTCCTCCAGTTCGATCGGCGTTTCTTCGAGCTGCTGGGTGTACACCCACAGCAGCCCCAACGACAGCGCCAGCGAGAACGCCAGGAAAATGACCCCGGTGATCAGCGAGGCCGCCACCTGTTTGAGGATAGACTTCATGCACGCGAGTTTAGCTCCGCGCCGTTGGGCTTCTCAAGCGGATTTGCACTTCTGCCTTGGCGCAAAGAGCCGACCCTGACAGACGTGAATACCGATCGTATGATGCTTGAGCCGACGCCCGGAGACCACTCGCAGTCCACCAACAACAAGGCCCTGCAGCTCAATCTCCGGCCGGAGATCTACGGGACCTTCGCCGAGATTGGGGCCGGCCAGGAAGTGGCGCGGCATTTTTTCAAGGTGGGCGGTGCCGCCGGCACGGTGGCCAAAAGCATGTCGGCCTACGACATGGTCTTCAGCGACTCGATTTACGGCAAGAGCGAGCGCTACGTCTCGCGCGGCCGGCTCATGCAGATGCTCGACCACGAATACACGTTGCTGCGCGAACGCCTGATGGCCCAGCGCGGCGGCAACACCCGGTTCTTTGTCTTTGCCAACACGGTGGCTGCCCGCGGTTTCAACCAGTCCGACAAGCGCGAAAGCCACGGCTGGATGGGCCTGCGCCTGCAGATGGAACCAATGGGCTCAGCCTGCGATATCGTCCTGCACGTGCGTATGCTCGACAAGACCAACGCGGCCCAGCAGGACGCCCTCGGGCTGCTCGGGGTCAACTTCATCTACGCCGCCTTTCACCACGCCAACGCGCCCGAGGCCTTCGTCAAATCCCTGCTCGATGAGGTCGGCCCGGAACGCGTCGAGGTCGATATGCTGGAGTTCAGCGGTCCCGGACTGGCCCACATCGACAACCGCCTGGTGGCGCTGCAACTGGTCGAGCACCACCTGACCACAGCCGTCATGTTCGGCCCCGACGAATCGGTGCTGCTGCCCTCCGAGGAACTGCGCAAGAAGCCCGTGCTGGTTGAACGCGGCACCTTCCGGCCCATCGCCAACGTCAACGTGGACATGCTCCGCAGCTCCGGAGCCATGTTCATGCAAGAGCCCATCGTGCGGGGCAAGGAGGTCTTCGTCGTGCTGGAGATCACCATGAAAAACCTCCTGCGCGGCGGCCAGATCGACCCGCAGGACTTCCTCGCCCGCGTCGACGCCATCCATGCGCTGGAGTATCCCGTGATGGTTTCCAACCTGCCCGAGTACTTCCGCCTGAGTGCTTACTTCCGCCGCTACACCTCCGAGATGCTCGGCATTGTCCTGGGCATCAACAACCTGTTGGAGATATTCAATGAGAAATACTACGACGGCCTGGAAGGCGGCATTTTGGAGGCCTGCGGGCGCCTCTTCAAGGAAGACGTCAAGCTCTACGCCTACCCGATGAAGGGCGAGGGCTTCAACCGCTACCTGGCCGAGGGCGACGCCTCGCTGGCCGATCAGGTGGCCGTGCAGCGCTTTGCCCAGGAGGTCATCATCTCCTCGGAAAACCTCCAGGTAAAACGCCACCTGCGCCACCTCTATGCCTTCCTCTTGGAAAACCATTTTATCGAGCCCGTGGTGGGCTATGACCCCGTACAGCTGAACACACTCTCGCGCGACGTTCTGGGCAAAATCCAGGCCGGGGAAGCGTCCTGGCGCGACGAGGTCCCTGGGGCGGTCGCCGCCCGCATCGAAACGCGTGGCCTCTGGCAAGCTTCCACGCTCAGCGGATGATTTCCGCCAAGGACGCTTGCTCTGACCTCGAGCCTGCGTCTTTCTATCGCCCCTATGTCCAAAGTGTTGATCGTTGGCGCGGGCGGCGTCGGCAACGTCGTCGCGCAAAAGTGCGCCCGCCTGCCGCAAACGTTTTCGGAAATCGTTCTGGCCTCGCGGACGGTGTCCAAGTGCCAGGCCATTGCCGAGCGCTGCGCCCGGCCGGTGAAGTGCGTCGCCCTCGATGCCGACGACGTCGCCGCGACCACCCGCCTGCTCCAGGCTGAGCGTCCAAAGCTGCTGATCAACGTGGCCCTGCCCTACCAGGACTTGCCGCTGATGGACGCATGCCTCTGCTGCGGGGTGGACTACCTGGACACCGCCAACTACGAGCCACCCGACACGGCCAAGTTCGAGTACTCCTGGCAATGGGCCTACCGCGACCGCTACCGTCAGGCCGGGCTCATGGCGCTGCTGGGTGCGGGCTTCGACCCGGGCGTCACCAATGTGTTCTGCGCCTGGCTGCAGAAGCACCACTTTGACGAGATCCACACCGTCGACATTCTCGACGCCAACGGCGGCGACCACGGCAAACCTTTCGCCACCAATTTCAACCCGGAGACCAATATCCGCGAAATCACTCAGCGCGGACGCTACTGGGAAGACGGCCAGTGGATCGAGACCGACGCGCTCTCGCAGGCCCACCTCTTTGACTTTCCCGAGATCGGCCCGCGCAAGGCCTACCTCATGTACCACGAGGAACTGGAGTCGCTCGTGCTCAACCTGCGCGGCCTGCGGCGTATCCGCTTTTGGATGACTTTTTCCGACAGCTACCTGTCGCACCTGCGCGTGCTCGAAAACGTTGGCCTCACCCGCATCGACCCGGTCCTTTACGAAGGCCAGCCCATCGTGCCGCTACGTTTCCTCAAAGCGCTGCTGCCCGACCCTGCCAGCCTCGCCGCCGGCTACACGGGCAAAACCAACATCGGCGTCATCGCTACCGGAACCAAGGATGGCCAAAAGCGCACCCGTTACCTTTACAACATTTGCGACCACGAGCAGACCTATCGCGAGGTCGGCGCGCAGGCCATCAACTACACCACGGGCGTGCCGGCAGTCGTTGCCAGCAAGTTGATGCTGGACGGCGCCTGGCGCCAATCCGGCGTTTTCAACATCGAGGAACTCGACCCCGACCCGTTCATGGAGGCCATCGGTCCCACCGGGCTGCCCTGGACCCTCACCGAAGTCCCTGAGGCGTTTTGGGCCGATGGTACCAACGTGGCCCTGCCAAAATGAATAGCGTGCCCCAGGTCGGCAAAATTTGCCGATATCCGGAGCAATCTGGCCAGACGCCCCTAGGCCGTCCCGCTTGCACCGGTTTCCGCCTGCGCCCGACGGCGCAGGTCCGCGCCGACCGTCAGCACAATCCCGCAAACCTTGTCCAGCACTTGCGGATCGGCCTCACTGACCGGACACCCGCGACGCTCGCCCTCCAGCCACGTCTCGTCCTGAATGATCTTTTCAATCATCGGCAGCTGGCGTTCGTTGGCGTTGGCGGTCGGACTCATGACTTCTTCAATGTTGAGAGCATCGGTGATGCCAAGGCATTTACATAAATCGACACGAAATTTACAAAGTGCTGTTTTTTAGGCGCATAAAAAATCATTCGAGGCCTCAAAAAATGCGATTATTCCGCATCAGCGCTCCCTTACACGCGCAGGCGGAGGATTCTGCCGGGCGGATCATTGGGTTCGGCCACGCCCATGGATAACCCTTTCGAGCAGGCGCTACCGGCGGACTGGCGCGGCATCGATTGGGAGGCTTTGCCCAGCCCGGCGTTCGTGGTGCACGCCGACCGCCTTCAAGCCAACGCTCGTATCCTGGCTGATATCCGGGCACAGGCCGATGTTTCCATCCTGCTGGCATTGAAGGGGTTCGCCATGTTCAGTACCTTCCCCCTGCTACGCGAGTACCTCGACGGCACCACCTCCAGCGGCCTGCACGAAGCCCTCTTGGCCCGCGAGTTTTTCGGGCAGGAAATTCACGTCTACGCACCGGCCTTCAAGGACGAAGAGATCGCCCAACTCGTTGGCTTCGCAGATGATCTGGTGTTCAACACGCCGACCCAATGGCTGCGCTTCCGACCCGCGGTCCAGGCCTCTGGGCGGTCCATAGGCTGCGGCTTGCGGGTCAACCCAGGCTACTCCGAGGTGGCCGTCGAGCTCTACAACCCCTGCGCGACGCGCTCGCGTTTGGGCACCCCGGCAGCCTGGCTGGAGCACGAACTTCAGCAGCACCCCGACCTGTTCGACGGGCTCGACGGGCTGCACTTCCACACCCTGTGCGAGCAAAATGCCGACGTGCTGGCCCACACGCTGCCCTATTTTGAGAAGGCGTTCGCAAAATTCTTCCCTCAACTGAAGTGGGTGAACTTCGGCGGCGGCCACCACATCACCCGCCCGGACTATGACCGCGCAACCTTGGTCCAATTGCTGCAAGATTTCCGCGCACGTCACGGCCTGCACATTTACCTGGAGCCGGGCGAGGCGGTTGCCCTGGGCAGCGGGGTCCTGGTGGCCACGGTGCTCGATGTCTTTGACAACGAGGGACCTGTGGCCGTGCTCGACACCTCGGCCACCACCCACCTGCCCGACACCCTGGAAATGCCCTATCGCGCGGAGATTTACGGCGCCGGCCAACCTGGCGAGCACGCGTACACCTACCGGCTCGGCGGACTCTCCTGCCTGGCGGGCGATGTGCTGGGCGACTACTCCTTTCCCGAACCGCTCAAGCCCGGCCAGCGCCTGTTGTTTGCCGACATGGCGCACTACACGATGGTCAAAACAACCACCTTCAACGGCGTCCCCCTGCCGGCAATCTGCCTTTATCAGCCCGCCGACACGCCGAAAATGCGCATTGTAAAGCGCTTCGGCTATGAAAATTACCGGGAACGGCTCTCTTAACGAACTGTCGGTTGCCTCGGATGCTCCTGTAAAAGAAACGTGACATTTCGCCCCAAACATTTGGAATAGAGTGCGAGGGGGTTCGGCTCGATGAGCGGAAAAGGTATTTGGGTAGCTTTGGTTCTGCTGCTGGCGCTGTTGTCGGTGGGAGCAGTTTTTTATGCGTTGATGGATTCTAAATCCGACGGCGGTTCCTCGCCGGAAAATTCCGAGGCGCTCGAAGAACAGGTTGAGCGCTTGCGCGCGCAGATGGAATCGATGCGCACTCAGATGGATCGTAAAGAGGCCGAACAGGCCACGCGCTTCGCCACCATGCAGGCACAGATGCAACAGGCCGAAGCCGAAGCTCAGCGCATGGCCGAGGAAATCAATTCCGATCAGGAGGCGCGTCTGGAAGCGCTCAATCTGGAAGTCTTTCGGGAGGCCACCGCCCGCGCTCAGGCCGAGGAGGAGATGAACCAGCTCGAAGCCCGACTGGGTGCCGCGCGCGACGAATTGGCCGAAGCCCGCCAGCGCCAGGAAACCCTGCGCGAGAAGTTGGAGAACGAGGACGGCGGAGGCACCGCCGCTGTGGCCGTCGAAGTCGAGGAGTCACTGATGGCCCTGCAGCGGCGCGAGGACGAAATCGAACGCCTGCGCCTGCAAAACGAAGCCCTGGCCGCCGAACGCCAGCGCGCCCTTCAGCGCCAGATCGAACTGGAGCAGATGATTCTTGCCGAAGGCGGCGCGGTCACCCTGGTCAAGCCCCTGGTCTACTCCCCCAACCACAAGCCGCGGACGCGGTAAGGGGCGATTGGTCACGAGTCGTTGCGGCAGCCAAACGTTGCCGGGAACGTGCCGCCGGACGGACGGGCCTGCTGCAACAGCGTTGTCGGGTGCGGCGATGACAGATAACGAGTCACACGCTTGAAAGGCTTCAGGTGCAACGCGCCGTGCGTCGTTCACTGGGGCCGGCCTCAGCCTGCTTGCTTCAGCCATTGAGCAAGTCAGCTTAACGAGGCACTAACTCTCATCAGCCGTTGCCCTCCTCCTGCAGGAGGAGTTGGTACTCGACGGAGTCCTTGAGGGCTTCCCAGGAGGCCTCGATGATGTTGTCGGAGGCGCCCACGGTGCCCCAGCGGTGGTGTCCGTCGGTGAACTCCACGTGCACGCGCGTGACCGCCTGCGTCCCCTGACCGCTGTCGAGGATACGCACCTTGTAGTCGGTCAGCTGGATGTCGGCGATGGACGGGAAGACGTTGGCCAGCGCCTTGCGCAGCGCCCGGTCCAAAGCGCCCACCGGTCCGGAGGCTTCGGCCACTTCGTGGTGCAGCCGCCCGTCCTCGCGCACTTTCACGGTCGCCTCGGAAACCGTCTGGCCCTTCTCGGCGTCGAACTCGACGATGACCCGGTAGCCGACCAGGTCGAAGCGCTCGGCCCGGCCTTCCAGCGCCTTTTTCAGAAGCAGCTTGAAGGAGGCGTCGGCGGCCTCGTATTCGTAGCCGCGAAATTCGAGGGCCTTCAACTCTTCCAGCAGCGCTTTGACCTCGGGTGACTTCGCATCCAGGTCCACGCCGATCTCACGCGCCTTCATCATGATGGAGGAGCGCCCGGACATATCCGAGACCAGGACGCGTGTACGGTTGCCGACCGCGGCGGGGTCCATGTGCTCATAGGAGCGTGCCACCTTATTGGCGGCGTCGGCGTGGACGCCGCCCTTGTGCGCGAAGGCGGACGCTCCCACAAAAGGCGCTTTGATGTCCGAACGCTGATTGGCCAACTCGTCGCAAAAGAGCGAAAGGTCGCGCAGCTTGCCCACGTTGGGCGTGCAGCGCATTGGGTAGCCGAGCTTGAGCGCCAGGTTGGGCACGATGGAGGTCAGGTTGGCGTTGCCGACACGCTCTCCGTAGCCGTTGAGCGTCCCTTGCACGAGCGTGGCTCCGGCCTGGACGCCGGCCAGCGTTACGGCCACGCCCACCCCGCTGTCGTTGTGACAATGCATGCCCACCGGTGTCTGCGCGCCAAAGCGCTCGACCACCGCCGCCGTCATCGCCTGCACCTCATCGACGAGGCAGCCTCCGTTGGTGTCGCAGAGGGTCAGGCAAACCGCCCCGCCGCGTTGAGCCGCCGCCAGCGTCTCCAGGGCGTTGTCGGGATTGTCCTTGTAGCCGTCGAAGAAATGCTCGGCGTCATAGATAACCTCTTTGCCCTGCGCCTTGAGAAACGCCACTGAATCTTCGATCATGGCCAGGTTTTCTTCGGCGGTGGTGCGAAGGACTTCGGTCACGTGCAGGAGCCAGGTTTTGCCAAAGATGGTGACCACAGGCGTGCCGGCTTCCAACAGCAGCTTGAGCTGGGCGTCCTCCTCGACGGGCGTTTTTGCCCGGCGGGTGGATCCAAAGGCGGCGATACGCGCATGCTCCAGCTTCAAATCGCGCGCGGCTTCGAAGAAGGCCATATCGCGTGGGTTCGAGCCGGGCCAGCCGCCCTCAATGTAGTCGACTCCGAACTGGTCGAGCTTCTGCGCCAGGCGCACCTTGCTGGAGACAGAGAAGGAAATGCCCTCGCCCTGCGTGCCATCGCGGAGGGTTGTGTCGTAGAGGAGGACGTTGGGTTTGGCGTTCGTGGACATGGAAATTCGGTCAAAAAGAGTCTGAAAAGGGTCGGTAAAAATGGAGGATCGCGTGCTCCGAGCAAGCGGGCACGCACAGGCTGGGTCGAGCCTGGAAGCAGACTTGGAAAACAGGGGTGACCGACGACGCCAAAACCAAAATGGCGCCCACGCAACAGCCACCCCTACCAAATTCGGCCAAAAATCGAAATGGCCCGGACGGGGAAGAAAGCTTCAGCGATGCAGTGGAAGCGTTCCATCTTGGTTTTGATAAAGAGGACCGAAAGCGCTTCTAGGTCAATTGCGAACGTCACGACAGCGACGCGACGTACTCGACGATCGCCGCGTCCGCTTCGCCCAGGAACCCGAACACGTCCGAGGGGAAAAACGCCAGCATCGCCACGCCCACGACCACAATCGGCCAGTACATCAATGTCTCTTCTGTCTCGCGCAGCCACTCCAGCATGAGCTGGCAGATGAGGATCACAAAGGTCGTCGACAGAGCGATGCCCGAGGCCTCGACCCCCTCCAGGAAGGCCGCGCCCGCAAAGACGAAGGCGTAGCCCAGCGAGAGCGTCCACCCGATCCGGAAATCCATGAAAATCCGGACAATCGTGGAAAGCACGAAAATCTTGAAAAAGAAAATCCCGGAAACGCCGATCATCGCACTGGATACAAACGGCATGGGTCCGCGTTTCTTTAGCCGCTTACCCCCTGAATTCCTGACATCTACACCCAATTTACAAACAAACCACTTTTAGGACATCGCCAGTCACTGTCGTAAACTTTTTGCAGAAACGTTATTGATTCAAGACCCAAGCTACTATTAGCTCGCCTCATGTCCCAAAACCTCTCCCTGCGTCTGCTTATGACTGGGCCTGCAGTCTTGGTTGCCTCCATGATTGTGGCTTTCGCCAGCCCCAACGCGTCTTTCGGTGCGCACGGCTTTGAACAGGCCACTGCCTCCTTCGATTTCACAGCGCACTTTCTAAAAGGCAGCCAGGCAGAAACGACCGGCGACGGGTCGTTGCCCAAGGTTGTGCCGGACTTGCCGGTGCCCGGTGCGGATCTGCCACCACCGCCGACCGATCCTTTCTCCGCCGCTTTTGGTGCAGCAGCGCAGGCGCTGACTATCGACCCCACCCCGGAGCCGGACCAGGCGGGGGCCGTCGGTCTGTCCCCGGCACCAGTGCGCAATTTCCAGGGCCTCGACGACAACAACACCTCTATCCCCCCCGATACCATGGGCGCGGTCGGCCCCAATCACATCATGGTCGTCAGCAACACGGAGGTGCGCATTCTCGACCGCCTGGGCAACCAGATCGGTTCGGACATTTCGCTCGATAACTGGTGGCGTGCCTTTGGGTCAACGGTGGACAGCCGTTTCTTGTCCGCCGACGCCTTCGACCCGAAAATCCTCTACGATCCCATTGGCGAGCGCTTCTTTTTTACCGTCTGCGCCAACGACCGTTCGTCGACTGCGGCGCAGCTGTTCGCCGTCAGCGCCTCGAGTGATCCCACCGGCACCTGGTACGCGCTCTACCTGGATGCCGACCCCACCAACATCGCCTGGACGGACTTCCCCAGCATCGGCTTCAGCAAAAACTGGCTGGTCTGCCACGTGGCGCTGTTTCCGGTCAATGAATTCGACACGGTCACCATCGACCGTCTGTACGTGATTCCGCGCGCGGCCGCCTACAACAACGATTTCTCGAACGTCACGGTCATCGATCGCACGGACCTCGCCATCACCGCGCCGGCGCGCACCTACGACGAGAACCTCAACACGCATTACCTGCTGCGCAGCTGGAGCACCTCCTCAGGGACGCTCCGCCTGGGACAACTGACCGGACCGATCAACAACCCGACCTTTTCGTGGGTGTCGTTCGTCAGCGAGATTGGCGTGGACTGGGCCTTCAACACACCCACCTCGCGCGAAGGCATGGTGCCGCAGCTGGGGACAACCCAACGGGTGTCGGCCAATGATGCGCGCATGCGCGAACTGGTCTACCGCAACGGTACGCTCTGGGCCGCCCACCATATCTTTCTGCCCACGAACAACCCAAGCCGGGTCGCCATTCAGTGGTGGCAGATCAGCACCACGGGCGGGACCCTCCAGCGCGGCTTGATCGATGATCCCACCGGCGTGAAGGACTACATCTTTCCCTCCCTGGACGTGAACCAGAACAACGATGTGCTCATCGGGTACTCCCGTGGCGGCCCCGACCAGTTCATCAGCGCCAACTACGCGTTGCGCCTGGGCACGGACCCGCCCGATGTGATGCGCCAGGAGGTCGTCTTCAAGGAAGGCGAAGCACCGTATTTCAAAACGTTCAGCGGCACGCGCAACCGCTGGGGCGACTACAGCGCCACGCAGGTCGACCCGCTCAACGACTCCGATTTCTGGACCATCCAGCAATACGCCGAGACACCCTTCGCCGGAAGCGATCGCTGGGGGCTGTGGTGGGCGCTGGTCAGCCCGGCGGGCTCCGACCTGCCCATGCTATCGCTCTTCCAAAGCGGGACCACATCGGAGGTGGCTGGTGCGGTCTCGGTGACCATCACCAGTGACCGAACCGTGACCAGCGATCTGCCGGTACGGCTGCAGCGCACCGGGACGGCCTCCGCAGGCGATGTCGTATTCAGCCCGTCCTACACCGTTGGGCCACCCGACTTCGTCACCATCCCCGCAGGCCAGAATAGCGTGACCGTACGCCTGAACGGCGTGGAAGATGACCAGTTGGAAGGAACGGAAACCGTGGTACTCACACTCCAAAACAACAACTCGACCTATGCCTTTGGCACGCCGTCCTCGATCACCGTGAATATCGACGACTCGGAAGCTGACCAATGGCGCTTCGACTTTTTCAGCACAGCAGGGGCCGATCCCTCGGATCCCGCCGTCAGTGCTTGGGACGTTGACTTTGAAGGCGACGGACTGCCGACGCTCTTCGACCGCGGCCTGGGCCTGAGCCCGACCGCGCACGACGCCGCCGTCGCCGCTTTCAAGCCCACGCTCTACAACGCCTCCGCCACCGGGCCAGGCAACCACCCCGGCATCTTTTTCACGCGTCCGACCGGCGGCGTGGCCGGCATCGAGTACGCGTTGCTGGCCAAGGACTCGATCGACGCGACCAGTGACCGCTTCACCCCGGTCGCGTTCACCCAGTTCATCACGGGTGATGCAACCTCCGGGCGCGAAGGCATCGTGCTGCAAATGGATGCGCCGCTCGAGCCCAGTGAGCCAACGAAATTTCTCCAGGTACAGATGATCCTTGAAGAAACGCTGGGAAGCCTCATCAGCCCGTTCTTCCAGTGGACCAGTGGCGGCACGGTTCCCTGGACCCAGGCCGACACGGGCTTCGACGACGACAGCGCCCTGCAACTGGGCCCGCTCTTCCAAAACGATTCCAGTTTTGTAGAGACTGTGGCCGAAGGGCCCAGCCTGATCGACTTCGCCTGGATGATTGAGCGAGGCGGCGGCAATGCAGAACTCTCCCTCGAGATTGACGGCAGCCCGGTGATCACCAGGCAGGGCAACTTTGGCTGGACAGGAGAAAGCTACTTCCTGGTCGACCCCACCCCGGTGCCATTGCGCATCGCATTCACCTACGACGGCACGTCGCCGGTCGGCGCGCTTGCGATGGTCGATGCCTTTGAGGTGATCCCCTTTGACGCGCTCGCGGCGCTTGGGCAAGCCCTCAACCCAACGCTGACCTGGAACGCCGGCGGCGACGCCTGGGGCCTGGCCAGCCCTGGCTTCAACAGCGACAGCGCGGGCCAGCTAGGCCCTATCTTCCAGAACGAGGAAGCCTTTTTCGAAACGACCGTGCAGGGCCCGATCACCTTGGACTTTGCCTGGAGAATCCTGAGCGGGGGCGGCAATTCCAGGGTGGCTCTAGAGGTTGACGGCGTCGAGGTCTTCTCCCGTCCCGGAAACTTCGGTTGGCAGCAGCGCAGTTACAACGTGGAGTCGTTCGGGGCGGTTCCCGTTCGCTTCAACTTCACTTACGACGGCACCTCACCCAACGGCGCCACCGCTCAGATAGATTCTTTCCAGACGTCACCCTACTTCGGCATCCTGGCCGAAGCCGTCGACACGCCCACCCAGCTTTGGGAAACGGGTGGCAACGCTGGCTGGATGCTCGATACGAGTCTCACCTTCGACGGCGTCGACTCTGCCCGCAGCGGCGACATCGGTAACAGCCAGCGCTCCTACATGCGGACGACGCTCTTGGAGACTTCGCGCGTGACCTTCCGGTGGCGCGTAGCCTCCGAAGCTAACTTCGACTTCATCAGGGTTCGAGTGGATGGTGTTCTGATTGACGAACTCTCAGGCTTCTTCAACTGGCGCTTCGTGGATCTGGGCATCCTGCCCGCCGGCACCCCGATCGAATTTGCTTACGAAAAGGATTTTTCTGTCAGCACGGGTCTGGACGCAGGCTTCGTCGACCAGGTCACGATCACGCCGGTGAATTGACCCGCGCGTGCGCCTGCAAAAACTCGCGGACAGCCGCCGTTTCCGCAGGCAGGGTGTGGTTGTGCGGTTCCTTTGCTTTGAGCGCTTCCAGGCGCGGGTGCATGGGATGCTGACCGATGGCATTTTCGATCACGGCCGGGAACTTTGCCGGGTGCGCCGTGGCCAGCACCACCGTGGTCAGGTGCGGGTCGTGCCGGGCAAAGCCGCAGGCGGTGTGAGGATCGACCACGTATTCGTAGCCTGAATACACGTCTTCGATGATGCCGGGGATCTCCGCGTCGCTGGTCCGCGAGGCCGTAAAGGTGTCTGGGTCGAAGCCCTCAAAGGTGTAGTTGCCGGTCTCGCGAAAGGTGCGCATCACCTCGCGCACGCGCTCCGGCTGACGGCTTTCCGCGTAGTAGAGGAAACGCTCAAAGTTCGAAGCCACCTGAATATCCATCGACGGCGCCAGCGAGGGCGAGACGCCGCCCAACTTGTACCGGCCCGTGGTGAACAACCGGTAAAGGATGTCGTTTTGGTTAGTGGCAACGCGAAATGAGGTGATCGGCAGACCCATTTTCTGCGCCATCCAGCCTGCCAACACGTTGCCGAAGTTGCCTGTCGGCACGACGAACTCCACCGCCGCTCGATGAGCCTTGGGCAGGCGCAGCCAGGCCCAGATGTAGTACACGCTCTGCGCCAGGATGCGGGCGAGGTTGATGGAATTGATCGCCGACAAACCCAGCCGCGCCTTCAACTCCGCCTCGCCAAAGAGTTCCTTGATGATGCGCTGCCCGTCGTCGAAGGTGCCTTCGATCGCGATTGGAAAGACCGCTTCGGAGCCCGTGCAGGTCATCTGGCGCTCCTGCAGCGGCGCAATGCGGCCTTTGGGATAAAGAATGAACGTGCGCACCCCCGTGCGGTCCAGCAGGCCATGGATGGCCGCGCTGCCAGTGTCCCCCGAAGTGGCCCCCAAAACGTTGATCGGCGTGCCGGTGCGCGCGATCTGCGCTTCGTAGAGATTGCCCAGCAGTTGCAGCGCGAAGTCCTTAAAGGCCAGCGTCGGCCCGTGAAAAAGCTCCAGCACGTACAGCGGCTCACGCCCCAGTTGCACCAGCGGAGCGATGTCGGGATGGTCAAAGCGGCTGTAAGCATCGCGCACCATGCGTTCCAGTGTGGCTGGGTCTACATCGGTGGCAAAGTGCCGGAAAAAGGCCAACGCCAGGTCGGCGTATCCCATTGTTGAATACGACTCAAGTTCCCCGGATAGGTCCGGCAACTCAGCCGGCAGGTAGAGTCCGCCATCCGGCGCCAGCCCGGTCGCCACAGCCTCGGAAAAGCTCAGGTCCGGGCACTCGCCACGTGTGGAAACAAAGCGCATCGTCAACGAAGCTCCCGCTTAGGCCTGGTCCAACTGGAAGGCGGCATGGACGGCGTTGGCGGCGGCATCGGCCTGGTCCAAGGCAATCGCCACCGACACCTTGATTTCCGAGGTCGTGATCAGCTCGATGTTCACGTTGTGCTCGGCGAGCGTTTTGAAAAGCGTGGCCGCGACACCCGAATGCGAGCGCATACCGATGCCCACGATCGAGAGCTTGGCAATTTCGCCGGTGGCCACGACCGAGCCGCCCCCGCCCGTCGGCAGCACCCCGCGTACGGCAGCCAGGGCACGGTCGACGTCTTCGCGGCTCACGGTGAAGGTCAGGTTGGCGCGCCCGCCCACGCCGATATTTTGAACGATCATATCGACGTTGACCTCCGCCTCGGCCAGCGCGCTGAAGACCGAGGCAGCCATGCCCGGCGTGTCCGGCAGCTCGCGCACAGTCACCTTGGTCTGGTTTTTGTCGACGGCGACGCCGCGCACCACGACGTCCTCCATGGAGGGCACTTCGGCTTTCACAATCGTTCCGGGGTGGGTGTTCAAACTGGAGCGGACTTCAAAGGGCACATTGTACTTGCTCGCAAACTCGACCGCGCGCGCCTGCATGACCTTGCTCCCCGCGGAGGCCAGCTCGAGCATTTCGTCGTAGCTGATCGCTTCGATTTTGCGTGCGTCATGAACGATGCGCGGATCGGCCGTGTAAACGCCGTCGACGTCGGTACAGATCTCGCAGCGTTCCGCCTTCAGGGCAGCCGCGATCGCGATGGCTGAAAGATCGGAGCCGCCACGGCCCAGAGTGGTGACCTGCCCCTGCTCGTTACGCCCCTGGAAGCCCGCCACGATCACCACTTTGCCTGCTGCCAGCTGTTCGTGGATGTCGCCGCCATCAATGCTCTTGATGCGCGCACGGGTGTGATACGCATCGGTCAGGATACCAGCCTGCGGTCCGGTCCGCGAAACTGCCGGGACATCGATGGCGTGCAGGGCAATGGCCAGAAGTGCGATCGTCTCCTGTTCGCCGACGGTCAGGAGCATATCCATTTCGCGCGCGTCGGGCTGCGGATGGAGCGCCTTGGCGTCCGCGATCAGTCGATTAGTCACACCGGAGCGTGCCGACACGACCACGACCACATCGTTGCCTTCCTCGCGACAGGCCTTGACGCGCTGGGCCACATTGCGGATTCGCTCGAGGTCTCCCACCGAGGTTCCGCCATACTTCTGTACGATCAACGCCATCTTCGTTTATCGAAGCGGACGATTCAGATCGCCTGGCGAAACGGCGTCAACGGGAAAGCTCATGGCGGGAAGCCTTCAAGGGGTTCGCCATTACCTCACCCGAAGAAGAAAAAGAATTTCACGCGGAGTTCGCAGAGAGCGGTGAGAAAGAAGCCTGGTGTTATCCGGGATTCAGAAATCGATTAGCCGGTCACTGCGCACGGCGCAGGTACTGCA
>JBHJGQ010000020.1:0-66426 GCA_050331595.1 Opitutales bacterium | reverse complement strand
GATCTTCTTTATAACCCCGGAAGTTTTTGATTTTTTGTTCTTTAAGTTTCATGTGAAAATTTCACTCCTTGGTATTAGGTAAATGCTGCTCAATCGATTTT
The DNA here is from genome assembly GCA_050331595.1 of Opitutales bacterium. Classification (GTDB taxonomy): domain Bacteria; phylum Verrucomicrobiota; class Verrucomicrobiia; order Opitutales; family JBHJGM01; genus JBHJGM01. Next base: position 66,325 of record JBHJGQ010000020.1, on the reverse strand, counting down.
TGAACAGTCTTCAATTCCCTATTCATTTCCACCTTCCGATTAAACTGTTTCTCTTTCCTGATACGCAGTAAGCAAAAGGGGTCAGACCTCGGCAAGAATGAAATAATCTATAAGGGCTCATCGATTTTGTGTTGAGGCCCGACCCTTTCTGAGGCATCTTAGGGTGCAAGTTCGCATCAGGTATTGGTAACTCAAGGTAATTTTATGGCCTACACACAAGGAACACGCGTGAAATGGAATTGGGGCAATGGCGAGGGCGAAGGCACAGTGACTGAAGTGTTCACCGAGAAGGTCACTCGTACACTCAAAGGCACCGAAGTCACTAGGGATGCGTCGGAGGATGAGCCCGCCTACCTCATTGAGCAGAAGGACGGTGACGAAGTACTCAAGAGCGCGAGCGAATTGAAGGAGGCCTAGATGAGGCGCCGATTTCGGCTACAAAGCGCTACCGCTAGTTCGCACAACTGCCGAAAGCTATCTCATGTATAAGCCCGCCCTCAGATGCAGGGCAAAACTTCCAGATGCCCGTCTGCCCACCTTTTCAAGCGAGAAGGATTTCGGCGGTGTTGGTATCAGGAACGATCGTACCAGGTCCGGGCATGTTGAACTCGACGCGGCGGCCGTTGCGCGGATGGTTCGTTCGTGGGCCTCCGCCGGCCGAATGCAGTGAGAGCAAAGCCGCGCCGGCGGCAAGGCGACGGCATTGAGTTGGACTGCGCCCTGCAGGAACGTTGCCCAGGGCACAGGGCGCGCATACAGGAAGCCTTCTCCAGTGACTTACCTCCAGGTCGGCGTCGTCGAACTCAGCAGGGCGATACTGGCACCGTCCGCAGACACCAAGTGGCCGGCGATATCATTGCTGGCCGAGAATAAAAGGCGCTGGTCGGGGTGCGAGAAACCTTGAGGCCGCGAGAAACTTCGGTCCAGTGAGGTCAATGGGGCATCGCTCTGAGAGCCCTTTGGGACGGAGCCTCGGGACTTCGTCACTTACTGAGAGCCTGCTTGCGCAAGGAGGTCACCCAGGGTTCCTGGCTGGGGCGTAAACCCAGCCTAGGGCCATGCAAAGTTGCCGAGCTTGAGCAGGCCCGTGCCGCCGACCAAGGAGGCCTCTGGCGTCAGACTTGCGACATCGTTGTAGGTCCCCGAGAAGAGCGAGCTCATCGTGAGGTCGAGGGTGAGGTTGAGCGGCTCAGCCACGCCCTCGCGCTCGTCCACGATGGTGACTCGTACGTGACGGCCATCGGTGCGCGTCCACGTAAAGCTGCCCAGTGCCACCACATTCTCGCCTTCAATCAGTGCGACGGTTTCGTCGCTGAAGAGGTGAAACTCCCGGCGCGGGACTCCGGTCTGCGGCTGCGCCTCCAGGATAAGCGGTCTGAAATACACGGAGGTACCGTCGCGCCATGGATCGAAAAAGGGCACAAACGAATAGCGCTCGGTGAATTCGGCGGGCCCTTCCTGCACCAGAGTTCGATCGCCCTCATACTGGTAGCAGGGATGTCCACTCTCTATACCTTCGTTGCCATAGAGCGTTTCCTGATACAGCCAACCGCTGTTGGGCCCATCGAAGGCGATCACCATATCCAGCTCCCCGCAGCGCGCCCCCCGGAAGACCGGACTCACCCCGGTAAATCCGTAGAGTACGGCCCCGTCTTCCTGAACATCGAAGTAACCCGAATACCCGCCCGTACCGCCGATGCGCCTTGATTCATTGGCCCGCTCAAACGAAAGGGTCTCATAGATGCTGCGGGTCATCGTGCCTTCGGGCAGGAAGAGGATATCGTAACCACTGCCGGGCAGATAGTACGAAGACAGGTCTGAGCCCTCGGCTCCCGTGGCCGGGCCGACCAGGATCAAGCCGGTGGCCGGGATGCCGCCGGCGCCAATGCGCAGGCTCTCATCGCGGTTGAACAGACCTTGCGTCGCCGTCTTGGGAATTAGGGTGACGCAATCGACCCCGCCAGCTCCTCGCGTGACAAAGGGGAAGATGCTCCAGTTCTCTTCGTCAAAAACACGGAAAGGATAGTACGGGAAGCGCGGCTGATGGGCATCCACGAATTCGCGGTGATTGTACCAATAGTTACGTCGTGCCGGAAAGGTGTATTCAATCGCCTGATACACTTTTTCGACGATCGGCATCTGCTCCGGCATCGACGCCGGGTCGAGAGCATCCGTCTCAAAGAGCGCTTCGGTGTAGTCGGCAAATCCGTCATCGTCGCCATCGGCGTAGGTGACCTCAAAGGTATGCCCGTAGGCGCTGATGTCATTGGTGCCGTCCAGAAGGAGGGGGCGCTCGAGCGCGTTGCCGGTAAAATCACCCGCGACCGCGAGGGAGGTCCCCTTGGCGGCGATTGTCTTGGGCAGCATGCGGCCTTCGTTGACGTACGTTTGCGCGTCGATGACGTCGCCGTTCGCGCGCAATTCCACCAGGAAGGCGCTGGCGGGCTGGTCCGTTGACAAGGCCACAGCATCGAAGGAGACATCGTCCTGAAAACTGCCAGTGAGCATCAGTCGCCCGTCTTCAAGCACGCAGGCCCCACCGCAGGTCTCTTCGCCCGCACCGCCAAAGCCCTTGGCCCACACGACCGTACCATCGGCGGCGACGCGCAGGACAAAGACGTCGCGCCCTCCCTGGCTCTCGGCAATCGGGATGCCGTTGATGATGAGGTCCAGCGAGAAAGTGCCGCTAACGAGGTAACCACCATCGGCAAGGACTTCGACGGAGTTGGGAAGGCTCTCTCCGTTGCTGGAGATGCCGACCGCCCAGGTCACGTCGTTGGTGGGAGTGAGGCCAAAGAGAAAGCCGTTTTCCTGACCGCGTAGATGAAAACTGTGCTGCCCGACCGTCATCGTCCCCGAGTGCGTCCCCACGACGGCGACTTCACCATCCTTGCGGGCGGCAACGGCGGTGACTTCCTGAGTGGCTTCACCGGAGAGCACCCGGGTCCACAGCACCGCGCCGTCACCATCAACGCGAAGGACAAAGCCATCGGTCCCGCTCTCTGCGGAGAAGCTCTCGGCTGAATCCAGTGTGACGGTGCCGGTCAGCTTACCGCCGACTACGCCACTACAATCGGTCAGGCACGCCACCGTGTTGGGCGTGAGGTTTCCCTGAAAGAATGTCGCCCAGGGAATCGGACGCAGGAAACCTCGGTTGCCAAAGCCATCGGTACCCCAATCTGGGGTCGCTGAACTCAGCAGGGCGACAAAGGCGCCCTCGCCGGGGGCCACGTGCGGGGTAACCTCGCTGCCTGCGCTGACCGTGCCGGTGAAGAGCATGCGCTGGTCCGCGCGCACGCAAATGTCGGTGACATCGCTGGGTGTCTCGCCCTGGATGCCCATCAGCCAGCGCCCGTTTCCAGACACCCCAGCCTCGATGATGATGCCCTGGGGACCCTCACTTTGATAGATCCATCCGTAGAAGCGCGGGAAGAGCGTGTGGTAAGAGATGTTTCCGTCCACCTGCCCACCGATGAAAACCCGTTCTGGATCAAGCCAGGTCGCACCGTTGACCTTGGAGTAACCGAGCATGGGCTCATACGGATTGAGTTGAACCCGCAGGGCTCCGTTGGTGTAGGGAAATAGCGGTCGATCGACGGCGTGGGCGCACACGACCGCGAGCAGGCTTAGCGCACCTGCAATGCACAGGAAGAAAGGTTTCATCGTCATCAGAGGGACTTATTGCAGATACAGGAGGATTTAATCAGAATCTATCCGCTTCACCGGGTAATTCAGGATATTGCATGCAATGTGTGAAGATTCCTTAAGAAAACATAAGCTGCCCCCATTGCGGCTGTCTAGATTATAGGCATGGCAGCGTGCGGTTTCGTGGATTCCCTCATGGTGACCGGCGGGCGAATTTCCTTGCGGGCGACTGGCGGGGCTTTTTCTGGTGGGGGCATGCTGACCATCGACTCCACGCTGAAGCTGCGCAGCGGCCATACGATGCCGCTGCTGGGGCTGGGTGTTTTCCAAATCGGCTCGCACGAAGCCTGCGTGGCTCAGGTCAAGCGGGCGCTGGAGGCCGGGTACCGCCACATCGACACCGCCCGCGGCTACCAGAACGAAGCCGCCGTGGGCCAGGCGGTGCGGGAGTCGGGCATTACACGCGAATCGATCTTCGTCACGACCAAGGTGATGTCGCAGGATTTTGGCCCGGAACAGACCAAGGCGGCGGTCCATGAGAGCCTCGAGCGGCTGGACCTCGACTACATCGACCTGTACCTGCTGCACTGGCCCGTGCGCGAGCACACCGAGGAAGCCTGGGAATCATTGCGCGCGATGCGCGATGGCGGTCAGCTGCGCTCGATCGGTGTGAGCAATTTCACCGTTCGCCGCTACGAGGAGCAATTCCTGCCCAAGGTCGATGAGCTTCCGGTGTGCAACCAGATCGAGCGTCACCCGTTTTTTGCGCAAAATGAACTGGTCGACTTCAACGCGCAGCGGGACATTGTGACGGTGGCCTACTCGCCCCTTGCGCGCACGGAAGGCATGGACCACCCCACCCTGGTCGCCATCGCCCAGCGTCACGGCAAGACCTCCGCGCAGGTTATGCTGCGCTGGCAACTGCAGCAGGGCGTCAGCGTCATTCCCAAGTCATCCAGCCCCGAGCGTCTGCGGGAGAATGCCGACCTCTTTGACTTCGACTTGAGCGACGCGGAGATGGCCCAGATCGACGCTTTGAACGACCCGGAAGGTTCGGTCATCGACTGGCGCCCCGAAGACAACTGGTTCTGAGCATCGCGTAACGGATCGACGCACCATGACCCAAAGCTCTAAGCAACGTGGGCCGCGCATCTGCGTGGTCGGCGCGTGCAACATCGACCTGGTGAGCTACGTGCCGCGCCTGCCACGCGAGGGCGAAACGCTGCACGGAGCGCGTTTTCAGCAGGGCTTTGGCGGCAAGGGGGCGAATCAGGCAGTGATGGCGGCCAAGCTCGGCGCTGAGGTCGCGATGATTTCCAAGCTCGGTCAGGACTCCTTCGGCGAGGATACCCTGCGCAACTTCAAAGCACTCGGCGTGGACACGGCTCACGTGCACCAGAGCGCAGAGGCGGCTTCGGGCGTGGCTCCCATCGCCGTCGACGCGGACGGACGCAACGCCATCATCATCGTGACCGGGGCCAACGACCTGCTCACGGACGACGAAATCGAGGCCGCGCGTTCGGCCATCGCCGCCTCGAGCGTGCTGGTGTGTCAGCTGGAAATTCCGGTCGAGCGCAGCCTCAAGGCCCTGCAAGTGGCGCGCGAGGAAGGCGTGCGGACGATTTTCAATCCGGCCCCCGCGCGCGAATCTTTACCCAAGCAAATCTACGCGCTGAGCGACATTTTCTGCCCCAACGAAAGCGAGTGCGAACTGCTGACCGGTCTGCCGGTGCAGACCGATGCGCAAGCGGAGAGGGCCGCGCGCACGTTGCTGGAGCGTGGGCCGCAAACGGTCCTTCTGACGCTGGGCAAACGCGGCGCCCTCATCGTCGACGGGAAGTCGGTGCGGCGCGTGGAGGCGCAGACCGTGCAGGCGGTGGATTCCACGGGGGCCGGCGATGCCTTTGTGGGCTCGCTCGCCTTTTTCCTGGCCCGCGGCAACGCCTTGGACGATGCGGTCCATCGTGCCTGCCGTATCGCCACGCGCTCGGTGCTCAAACCCGGCACCCAAAGCTCCTTCCCGGACGCCGCCGAGTTGGGCGAATTGCTGTCCTGAATTTTTTTCGACGCCATGGCACTTCCGATCACCCGCGCCGAACTGGCGGCCTACATCGACCACACGATCCTCAAGCCCGAGGCAACCGCCGCGCAAGTACAACGGCTGTGCGAGGAGGCCCACGCGCACGCCTTTGCCGCGGTCTGTGTGAATCCAAGCCGTGTGCCCAAGGCGGCGAAGCTTCTTGAAGGCTCCACGGTGAAGGTGTGCACGGTGGTCGGCTTTCCCTTGGGAGCAACCTTGACCGCCGCCAAGGCGGCCGAGACGCATCTGGCGGTCCAGGCCGGGGCCACCGAAATCGACATGGTGCTCAACGTCGGGGCGCTGAAGGACGGCGAGGATGCCTTGGTTGCCGACGATGTGGCCGCGGTGGTTGCGGCCGCCAAGGGGAGCGCATCGGTCAAAGTCATCTTGGAGAACTGCCTGCTTGAGGATGCCGAGATCGCGCGTGCCTGCCGCCTGTGCCATGGAGCCGGCGCGGATTACGTGAAGACCTCTACGGGCTTTGCCCGTTCGGGAGCCACCGTGGACGACGTGCGGCTCATGCGCACAACCGTTGGCTCGAAGCTGGGCGTGAAAGCCGCCGGAGGCATTCGCGACACAGCGACGGCCTTGGCGATGATCGAGGCCGGCGCGACCCGCATCGGTGCCAGTGCGTCCATCGCCATTGTCGACGGGCTGACCTGAACGCAGGCCCTCTCCAAAGAAAACCGGCCCCCGCGTGGTGCGGGAGCCGGCTGTAGGAAGAAACGGATGCGCGTTGTCGTCGAGACTACGGCGTCAGGTCGAAGGTGCGGAAGTTTCCGTCCAGCGGGTAGACTGCCGCCGGGATCAAGCCGCCCAGACCCCCTTGTGCGGTCGGTGCTTCGATGAAGTTGCGCAGGGCATTGTTGTACTGGATGCCCAACGGGATGAACGGAGCGCCCTGGTACGGATAGGCGTCGCCCCCGGTTGCGAGGAAGTCGACCGTGGCGATGTTCACGCTGGGCGCGCCCGGCACGACCTGGCCGTTGACCACGATCGGAGTACCGTCATCGAGGGTGACCGTGCGCACGCGTTCGCCGGGCACGGTGATGATGACGTCGGCACCCGAGCCGGTGACCTCCTGAGCAGTGAAGCTGGCGTCGTACTCGAAGGTGAATCCAGCGATCTGCGCGAAGCGACCCGACTCGCCCGGACGACCCGAAACGGCGCGCTCCAGCAGCGACTTGAACTGCGCGGCGGAGATGTCCGGCACGGTCACCAGGATGTTGCTGAAGGCGAGGATCGAGTTCACGTCGGCGACCGAGATGGGTCCGGCGGGAATGATGTTAGCGTTGCGGATCCCGCCGCCGTTGGCCAGGGCCACATCGGCCAAAGGCGCACCGAAGTCAGCCGCGCGCTCGTTGGCGGTGAAGATGAAGCTGTCGCCGATGAGGTTGCCCAGGTTGGTTTCCACGTTGCGAATACCGATACCGCCGGTGGAGTCGCGCTGACCGTCGAGGCCGACCTCTGAGGTGCCCACGATGATGGCGGCCAAGTTGTCGACGAACGCCTTGACCGGAGCCACGACGTTCTCGGCGATAAAGGCGTTTTCTTCGACCGCGTCAGGCTCCACGCCGGAAACGCGAACCGGGTTACCCGAGAAGGCGCGCAGGTTGCCCTTGAAGTCGAAGGTGGCCACGCCACGACCCACGTAACGGTATTCACCGGCGGTGGTGACGGTCGGAACGGCGTTACCGTCGACGTCTTCGATCAGACGCGGGTAGGCTTCGGCAATGGCGTCGCCGGGCACCAGCAGAATCGGCTCGTTGGCCTGGAGTTCGTCGCCGCCACCGGCCACAGCCAGGTCAACGCCGCTGAGCTGGCTGATGACTTCCACGTCAGAGTCGATGCCCTGCAAGTGGCTGACGAAGATCACCACGTCGATACCAGCTTCGGTGGCCTGGTCGATGAGGTCCTGCACGATGATGACCACGTCGGAGAGTTCGTTGACGCCGTTGCCGTCTTCGTCGATGACCTCGACCGCGCCGGGGCTGGAGATGGTCGGCAGGTCCGGCGTAGTGGCGCCGATGATGGCAACGTCGCGGCCAGCCACGTCAACAATCACACCCGAAGCGATGCGACCGGCGTCGACGAGGGTCTGCAGTTCCGGCTCACCCGAGAAGTCGAGGTTGGCGCTGACAAAGACGCTTTCACCCGAGGGGAAGGTTTCGATGAAGTCGGCGAAGAAGCTCGGCCCCAGGTCGAAGTCGTGGTTGCCGATGATGAAGGCGTCATAGTCGAGCACGTCCAGGCCGAGGGCGTCGTAGATGATGCCGTCGTTGAGCGAGGCGTCGAGTTCCGGGCTGGGGATGAAGGTGTCGCCCGAGGAGACCAGAACGAAACCATCGGTGTCTTGTTCGGCGCGCACCTTCAGGTTTTCGACGAGGGTCGCGAAGCGGGCCAGGCCACCGAATTCGGGAGCAGCCGCGCCGGCGTTGATCAACTGCGATTCACCGTCGTTGCTATGCAGCAGGGTCAGGGTGAACCCACCGATGAGCCGCAGCGCACGGTCACTCACGGCGACGTTGTTGTCCAGGTTACGGTCGGCGGGCGAAGAAACCGTGGCGATCAGATTGAAGCCGGGAACGGTTGCGCCCTCCGGCACGTCCAAATCAACGAACAGCGGGAACGCGAAGCGCCCGAAGAGGAACGGCAGCGTGCGCGTGCCGACCAACAGATCGCTGTCGTCGAGCGTTTCGTCGGCGGAAAGGTACACTTCGAAGTCAATCGGCCCCACGGCGAACGCGCGCGACTGGTTGCGCACCAGCAGGGTCGTCGCTGTCGGGGTGGGAAAGTCCTGGAAGTCCGGGAAGCCCGACAGAACGCGGACCGAGGGGTCCGGCTCGCCGCCGCCAAAGAAGAAAAAGGCGTGCGCCGGCGTGGAAGCCAGTGCGACCGAGGTCAATGCACCAGCGAGGAGTTTTGTGGATGTTCGCATGTTTGGTTACTTAGGTTGTACAGCGACAAAGTAAGGAAGCGGTAGAATAGGCCCCCAATGTTTCGGGAGTGTTACAAAACGGTGCATCTTGCGTGATACATTGATGTCACTTTCGGGGGATGTTGCAGCGATAGTCGGGTAGTTGCCCGATGTGTCCATTCGAGTTGCGAGTTGAGTTTAAGCGGAGCCCGGCACAGGTTTGTAACCGATTGATGAGCAAGGAAACCAACCCACCCGCCACCAATGAGGCCGCTCAACCGCATTTGCGGCGGCAGTATCCCGCGGATTTCAACGTCACCGAGGACTACCGCGCCTCGTTGCCCGATCAGCAAAACCAAGGTACCGCGGGCATCCAGGGGGCTCCCGTGCCGATCATGCAGGTCGGGGTTTCCGGCTTTCGCATGCCGCTGACTTTTCTGACCGCCGAGGGCGAGCGACGAGAACTTGAAGCACGGGTGACCGGCACGGTCAGCCTCAGTGGCGAGGCCAAGGGCATCAACATGTCGCGCCTGATGCGGACGTTCTACCACTTTGGCGAGCGCCTCTGGGAGCTGGAGCTGTTGGAAGAGGTGCTGCATGCCTACAAAGAAGCGATTGGCAGCAGTCGCGCGCGGCTGCGGCTGGATTTCCAGTACCCGATGCGCCAGCGCAGCCTGCGCAGCGGCCTGGAAGGCTGGCAGTATTACCAAAGCGCCTATGAGGGCCTGCTGGACGATCTCAATCGCTTCCGCAAACGCCTGCACTTCGATTACGTGTACTCGTCCGCCTGCCCGTGCTCGGCGGACCTGGCCGACCATGCCGAGGCTCAGCGCCTAATTTACAGCATCCCCCACTCCCAGCGCAGCAAGGCACGCGTGAGCACCGAGATACGCAGCGGCGAACGCCTCACCCTCGAGGATCTGCAGGCGCATTGCTTGAAAGCGCTTCAAACGGAGACGCAGGTGATGGTCCGGCGCGAGGACGAGCAGGCCTTCGCCGAACTCAACGGCGCACACGTGAAGTTTGTCGAAGACGCTGCCCGGCTTGTGTTTGAGCAACTGGATGCGGATGCGCGCATCAAGGATTTCCAGGTGGCCTGCGCACACTTGGAAAGCCTGCATTCCCACGACGCCGTCGCCGTCATCAACAAGGGCATTCCAGGGGGCTTTGAAGGAGATTACGCCGACTTCAGCGACTTGATCTGTTGAAGGCTATTGGATCGTGAGCGGAATTCCCATTGCCTTTGCGCGGGGAAGCTCTTTGCTCGCGAACGTGGATTCAAGGCAACGGTCCGTAAGGTCTGGCGTTTTTTTGGTTTTGGGTCTGGCGGCCAGCACGCTGCCCTACCCTGACGCGCACGCCCAAAACGAGGGGGCAACGTCGGACCACATCTTCCAAAGCGTCTCGATTGGCCGGCTGCCCGAGCAGTTTCCGCAATTGGAAGCGGTCTTGCGCAAAGCCGCGCTGCAGTCGCCCACCATGGTGCGCAAGCAACTGGAAGTGGCCCAGCAGGATGCCTCGCGGTTTCGCGGCTGGTGGACCTACGTGCCCGAGGTCAACATGAACTACAACATCGGGGTTTTTCACGAGATTCGCGAGGGCATCGATGAGGACCAGGACACGCGCGTGGCTGCCGAATACATCCTGCGCGCCGACCAGCCGCTGTACACCTGGGGTGCCTGGACCGCGCGGCGCAAGCTGGCCTTCACCCGGGAGGACATTGCCGAAGAGGATGCCTTCCTGACGTACGCCACGCTTGTCAACGAGTTGCGCGCGGCGTACCTGTCGCTTGTCTCGGCCAAAGCCGAAGCCGATTTGCGGGCCCTGCGCGCCCAAAATGCCCAACGGCGCGTGCGCGAGATGGAATCGGAAGCCGCCCAGGGTCGACGGCGTCCGATGGAGGTCGAATCGTCCCGGCTTGAGTTGCAGTCCAGACAGTTGAACGCCGAGCGCTTCGCCCTGGTTTTGGAGCAGCGCTTCAACGAATTTCGCCAGATTTCCGGCGCACTGGAAATCGAGCTGGATTCGCTGCCGGCGCTGGTCGAGGTACCCGGCTTCTCGATTGAAGATCTGGAAAGCCGGCTGGAGGCATTTCGCCGGGAGGGCTTCGGTGACTCCACGCCCGCAAAGCTGGCCGAACATCGCCAGGCCGCCATCGGCCATGAGCTGACCATCCAGCGCGCGCGCCAGAAGCCGCTCTTCAATCTCGGCGCGGCCATCCGCCAGGGACCCGAAGAGGGCGTCGACGGCGACTACGAGCTGCAGACCATCTTCTTTGCCGGTATCACGGGCACCTGGAACCTTTTCGACCGGCGAGAGACTCAAGATAACATCCGCAGTTTGCGTATCCGACGTCGGCTGGTGGACGCGGAATTGGCCATCGAACGCGACCGGCGCGTGGCAGCCGCAGAGAATGCTCTGGCCAACCTCAAGATTGGCCGCCACAGCCTGGATTTGCAGTCCCGACTGGTTCGCGCACGCACCGAAGATCTTAAGCAAGTGCAGTCCCGGATCGATCAAGGACAGGCCGATGAAGGCGAACGCGAAGCGGCAATCGAACTATTGCGCGAGAGCGAGTTATCGCTTACGAAAGAATCGGCCCGCATGCTGAACGCCTATTACGCTTTTTTGGGTGCACTGCTGGAGGACCCCGCCCTTGCCTATTATCAAGACACTCCTTCGTTCGAAAGTCGGCTGGCTGATTAAGCTGGGCCTCTTTTCCGCAGTCCTCGTCGGCGCGTACCTGCTGGTCATCCAGCAGCTCAAAACGCAGGCCATGGTGGTGCGTGCTGAGGTCGGCACCATCGTCAAGTCCGTCTCCGGTTCGGCCATGGTCCGGCCCGAGGTGGACACGCACCTGCTCAGCCCCGGCAGCGGCTTCATCAAGGAAAGCCGGCTCAAAGCCGGGCTCGCCGTGAAGCGGGGCGAGTCCCTCGCCAGCATCGACGAAGGCGACCTGCCCTTTCGCATCCGCGCCACCGAGCTGGAACTGCAAAAGGTCGAGCAGGAACTGCAAAAGGATTCGCCCGAAGAGATTCAGCTGAAAAACCTGCGCGAGCAATTGCAGAGCGAACGCGAACTGCTGCGTGATGAAGCCACCACCCAAATGGCGGTGAAGGAATTGGAAACGCAGGTCGGCGAGCTGGTCTCGCAAATTGAGTCGGCCACTAAGGACCTCGAAACGCAGCGCGACATTCTCAAGAACGACCTCGACAGCCTGAACGATTTGATGGAGCGCCTGGTCATTCGCGCGCCCTTTGACGGGATCATCACCGACGTGCTGGCCCATCCTGGCGACCTGATGAGCCGCGGCTTTCGCGTCGCGCGCATCATCAGCCTGGAGCAAAAGATCGAGGTGCAGGTGAATCAGGAAGACATCGGCATCCTGCGTGAGGACACTCAGGCCCTGGTCCGCTTTTTCGCCCATGGCGGGCGCATCCTGAAAGGGCGCGTCACGCAAATCCTGCCCGGCAGCGATCTCAACACGCAGCGCTTCACCGCCATCGTCCAAATCTTCGACACCGACGCCGAGCAGCTGCGCCCCGGTATGACCGGCGAGGCCAGCTTCATCGCCGGCCAGAATCAGCGCTCGGTCATCATTCCTCGCCGCGCCCTGCTGGGCGACAGTGTCTTCGTGGTCGACAACAAGGGGACCGTTGACATCCGCGAAGTGCAGCGCGGCTTCATCAATTTGGAAGCGGCGGAAATCATCCAGGGATTGCAGGCCGGCGAGCATGTTATCCTGGAGGACCTCGACCTTTTCCGCGAGGGCGATCGTGTGACCGTCAAGGACGTGTCCGAGCGCGAGAAACTTTTTGGAAGCGCAGCGAATTAAGCGTGCGCCGGGGCACAGGAGGAACTCCGCAGGCGCATTGGCAGTCGCAACCGATCGATGAACACCAACCTGGCGATCGCCATCCGCCTGCTGCTGGCCAAAAAGCGGGCCATGCTAATGAGCTTGGCCGGCATCGTCTTCGGGGTGGGCCTGTTCATCGCTACGCAGGCGCAGACCGCCGGCTTTGAGACCTTTTACATCCGCACCATTCTCGGCACCGATGGGGCCGTGCGCATTCAAGACCGTTTCCAGAATCGCATGTCGGTGATGACCGTCACGACCAACGATCCGGGCATGCGCACCACCCGCGTGGCCGTTGGCGAAAACCGCCGCTACGAGGACGGCATCGCACATCCGGGCGAAATCCTGCGCGCCATCGAACGCTTTCAAAACGTAGCCGGGGTCTCGCCCATCCTGCGTGGCAACGTCGAGGTCGACAGCAACTTTCGCACGCAGGACGCACGCATTCTGGGCATCGATCTGCCGCGGCACCTGCAGGTCTCCGAGCTGGAGGACCAGATCATCCTGGGCAGCCTCGAGGACTTTCGCGGCAACCCCAAGGGCGTGGTCGTGGGCTCGCGGCTGGCCACGCGCCTGGAGGTTGAGCCAGGCGACGTGGTGTCGATTGCCTACGGCGGCAATCGCGACCGATACCGCATCTCGGCAATTTTCGAGAGTGGAGTCGAGCACGTGGACAAACGTCGACTCTTCGTGCACATGCCCGAGGCGCGCTTCATCCTGCAGGAGCATTTTGGCGTAAGCCTGCTGCAAGTGAGCCTCAAGGACAACGCACGCGCACGTGAGACGGCCCAACACATCGAAGAGAACATCCGGCACGTAGCTATTGCCTGGCAGGAACGCGAAAAAGTGTGGCTGGATGTGTTTCAGGCCCTGCGCGTGTCCTCTGGGCTGACCATCTCGGCCATCATCCTCATCTCCGGCCTCGGCATCTTTAACACGCTCGCGATCATCGTGATGGAAAAGCGCCACGAGATCGCGATCCTGCGCTCGATGGGCTTCACCAAGGGCGACATATCGCGCATCTTCCTCAACCAGGGGCTGATTGTGCTTGTTTTGGGCGCGATTCTGGGATGCGGGTTTGGCGCGCTCATCACCTGGGGTATCTCCAACATTCCGCTGCGCATTCGCGGCATTTTCTCGACTGATCACTTCGTGGTTTACTGGTCGCCCTGGCACTATGTGGTGGCCGTCTGTGCCGCGACGGTTGTCGTCCTGGTTGCCAGCTATCTGCCCGCGCGTAAAGCCGCGGGACTGGAGCCCGGCAGCATCATTCGGGGGACCCAGGGATGAGCGAAACCGCGGCCAGAAGCACCGTTTTGCGCATCGAGGGATTGCACCGCTTTTTGGGTGAGGGCGAGACACGCAATCATGTGTTGCGTGGGATTGATTTGGAGGTCCACAGCCATCGCTTGTATTCCATTGTTGGCCCCAGCGGCTGCGGCAAAAGCACGCTGCTGTACCTGCTGGGCCTGCTGGACCGCCCTGACCAGGGCGAAATCTGGGTCGGCGGCAAGAACATGGCGCGCGCCAGCGACAACGATCGTACCGCCGCACGAAACGCCCACATCGGCTTCGTCTTTCAATTTCACTTCCTCCTGCCCGAGTTTACCGCGCTGGAAAACGTGACCCTGCCGATGCGCAAGCTGGGTCGCCGTTCGCTGGATGAATGCAAGGAACGCGCCCATTCGCTGCTGCGCGAAGTCGGTCTCGACGCCAAGGCTAAGCGGTTGGTCACACGGCTCTCGGGCGGTGAGCAACAACGCGTCGCCATCGCGCGCGCCCTGGCCAACGAGCCTGCCCTCCTGCTCGCGGACGAGCCGACCGGCAACCTCGACCTGGCCAACTCCGAGCGAATCTTTGACCTGCTGGCGCGAATCAGCCACGAGCAGGGGCAGGCCACCGTTGTGGTGACGCACAATCCGGAGCTGGCCGAGACCTGCGACGCCGTCCTGCCTATGCGCGACGGACGCTTCGTCGATGCGGAGCAGCCCGCCCGCACCGAGTCACCGGTGGCTTAGCGGCGTTCGGCCAGCAGCGTCTCGAACAGGTCGAGGTAGGCGCGCACGCTGGCTTTGGGCTCAAACTGCGTCCGCGCGTACTGAGCCCCGGCCTCGCCCATCTGGTGCCGCCGCTTTGCGTCCTCCAGGAGCGTGCGCACAGATTGCAGAAAACCTGCTTCATCGTCCTGATCGTGGAGGTAGCCGCTTTCGCCGTTGAGGAACGTCTCGCCTACACCGCCAGCCCGCATCGCCACCACGGGCAGAGCGGCGGTTTGCGCCTCGACCAGAAAATTCGGTAGGCTCTCCGTGCGTGAGGCATGCACCGCGCAGTCTGCCCCCGCGTAGTAGGGCCGGGGTCGCGACTGACTCCCCCAAAAACGCACGCGAGCACGCAAATCCAGTTTTCGTGCCAGCACTTCGCAAGGCTGTCGGCGCTTGCCATCGCCCACCATCCACAGCTGCCACGGCAGCCTCTGGGGCAATTTTGCGAACAGCTGCACCAGTCGCTCCTGGCCTTTGCCCGGGCGAAAGGCGGCGACGCTGAGGAAGACACACGAGCCCTCGGGAACGCCAGCATCGGTACGTGCAACGGAGCGCTCGTTTACGGCTTCCGGGTCGGACCAGTCGCGGGCAAAGCCGTTGTGGATGACGTGTATGCGCTCGGGAACGCCGCCTCGCATCGCCACGCGCTCGGCGGCCCAACGCGAGTTCGCGACCACCGCATCGGCCTTGGCAAAGGTCCGACGGTTGCCCGGTGGAAATGCTTTACCCGTTCGCGCTGTGGCCACGACACGGGAATCTGTCGCGATTTTCTGGATACGCACGCCGAGATTGTTCGCCATTCGGCCCATCAGCAGGACGATGTCGGGACGCACATTTCGCAGGACCCGGCCAAGGCCCGGCACAAAGGTGTTGAGCCGTGTATCAAAGGGCTGTAGGATATGATGCGGCAGACCGGCGGCCTCTAGATCCGGATACAAGGCGCCCCCGGGACGGAAGGTTGCGACTTCGACGTGAACGCCTTCCTGGGCGAACGACCGTGCCAGAAAAAGCGTCTGTGTTTCGGTACCGCCCTGACGCAGGAAGTCCTGAAAGACGAGAACCTTCATCAATTTGGGATGCGCTGCGTCTAGACCGGAATGCGCAAACCACGCCGCAGGTAGGTCGGCACATCGAGGTCGGCACCGTTGAAAAGATTGCGCTCCGTGCGGTCGAAGTAACCTCGCTGTTCCCGCTCCGCAGCAAAGATGAACTCCTCCTGCGCCTGTTCGAGGATTTCCCCGCGGGTACCCTTTCGACGTGTCAGTTTGGACGCATGGACCTTCGGCACGATTTCTTTCTGAACCGGTACGGGCGGCAGTTCCTCCGTAACCGGCACACGCTCCGCCTCGGCGATTCGTCCGGGTTCGCTGACGTTCGATGCCGCCTTGGCCGGTTTCCGCCGCGGGGGAATGCGCTCCCCAGGCCGTCGTGGGTCCAACTCAGTCGTGCCGATCACGCACACCTCAATGCGGTCGCGCCAGCCATCGTCGATCATGGCACCCAGCACGCATTGCTCGCGGCTGGCAAAGCGGTCTGCCACCTGCGCCAGAATTTGATTCACCTGATGCAGGGATAGACTGGTACCACCGGTTATATTCACCAGCAAGCTATCCGCGCGTCGAGCCATCGTCGTGGTGTGCAGCAACGGGCAGACCAGCAGGTTTTCGACTGCTGTTGTGGCGGCATCTGCGCCCTCGGCTCGCCCGATGCCAAAGAGCGTCTTGCCCCCCTGCCGGGCAAAGGCGCGGCGCAACGCAGCGAAGTCCAGATTGATCAACCCGGTGCGCAGTAACAGATCGCAAACCGAGTGGATGCCGCAAGCGATCCACTCATCCGCGCGTGAAAACGCGTCCAGAACACTCGCATCGTCCTCCACTTGTTGGAGCAAGAGGTCATTGGGAAGCGGAATCACCGCATCACAACTTCCGCGTAAATCTGCCAGCGAATCCTGAGCTTGCTTCATCCGGCGCTCGCCTTCCACCGCGAACGGCAGCGTGACGAAAGCGAGGACCATGATGTCCTGCGCGCGGGCCAGACGCGCGATGACCGGCGCGGCGCCACTGCCGGTGCCCCCGCCCAAACCAGCGACGAGAAAGATCAAGTCCATACCCTTCACCAAAGCCCGCAGATGAGCCTCGTCAGCTTCGGCCGCGTCTTGTCCCAGGCTCTGCTCACCTCCGGTGGACAGGCCGCGCGTGAGCTTCCGCCCAATCAGCACTTTCTCTGCAATCGGCGACTGCGCCAAGGCCTGCGCATCCGTATTGACCGCAGCCAGGTGCGCTCGGCCGGCGCTTTCCATACGAAGCCGGTCGACCGTGTTTGTACCGCCGCCGCCCACACCGATAATCTTGATGGCCAGCGGGGCCTCCGAGCCGTTCGAGGCGGGCTCCGGAAGATCCAAATTCAGTTCAACTCCATCCATACGCTGTGCCCCTCCAGACTAACGCGCCGTCTCCGTGGCTGCGGCTTGAAAGATTTTCGAGAAACGCTTCCAGAGGCCCGTCTCGGGTTCCGAGTGAGCGACGTCGTCATGCGCACGCTGGTCGGTAACGGCGAAGTGCAGCAACCCAAGCGGTGTGCTGAAGCCGGGACGACGCAGTTCCTCCCCAACGGAGGCCGGGTGCTCGCCGAGGCGGGTGGGCAGCTTCAACACCCCCTCCGCCACGCTGCATAATCCAGGCAGTTGCGAAGCGCCGCCGGTCAACACGGCTCCCACCGGAATTTCGGCCGGGTCGAGCAAATCGCCCAGCTGCGCTTTGACCACCTCGAAAAGTTCCTCGGCGCGGGCGTGTAGGATCATTTGTATCGAACGTTTGGATACCTCGCGATCGCCGATCTGACGGTCCCCGATCAGCCAGACTTTTTCGGTGCGCGCCGCCGGGTCGATGAGCACGCTGCCGTGCTCGAGCTTCTGCTTTTCCGCAAAGCGCTCGGGAAAGCGCAGGCCCAGCGCCAGGTCGTTGGTGAAGTGGTCGCCACCGACCGCGACCACGCCGCTGTGTATCATAAAGCCATCGCGAAAAAGCACATAGTCGGTGGTGCCGCAGCCGATGTCCAAGACAAGTGCGCCCTGCTTGCGCTCGACGCGGTCCACCACCACGCAGCCCGAGGCAACGCTGGAGACCACCACGTTGTCCACCTTCAGGCCGTAGCCGTTGATGATGTGCATGAGGTCCCGCAGGTGACGCTCATCGGCGTGCACCGACCAGTAGCCCGCACCGAGTTGAGCGCCCGCCAGCCCGATCGGGTCGGCCACAGGACGGTCGTCAACGCGGTAGGCCCCGCGGATGTGATGTACGAAGACACGACCGGGGGGCAGCTCACGGCTTTTGGCTTCCTCTTCGGCACGCTGCACATCGGCCGGCCGGACCAAACCGTCGGAGGCGGCGATGTTGACCGTGCCCCGTTGAAAGAAGCCCTCCAGATGCCGGCCGCTCACCGCCAGAAAAACAGACTCAATCGGCACCCCAGCGGACTCTTCCGCCCGGTCGATAGCCGCGTGAACGCAGTGGCTGGCCGCGCGAAAATCTTCCACCACGCCTTTCTTGATACCGCGCGAGGTGGACTCGCCCATGCCGATGATACTCAACGAGCGGCCCTCGGTAATTTCGGCCACCAAAACAACAACCGTCGCCGTACCGATTTCAACCGCCCCCAAAACCCGTCTTCGCTTCATGCCATGCCCTCCAAGAAATTCGTCCCCAATTTATGGATACGCCTCCGCACTCTGGCGGCCTCCGGCCACCGTCAAGTACGGCTCCCGGAACGAGAGGTCCAGGCGCTCCCCTTTGCGCAAGCCGCTGGGCCGCACCTGCAGCAAAACCTCCTCCAGGCGCTCCAGCTGCATCACGAATCCACGTGGACGAAAGATCAGCTGGCCGCCGCTGAAAGTGGTCACCTCGATGAAGGCTTCGGGATGCAGTCCCCGCTGCAAATCCCCTTCGCGCCGGAAGCTGTGCCACTGCCGCGCCAAACGAGGAAAGCGTTTGCGCGCTTCCGCCAGCAAGTGCGTCAGCGGGTAGAGTCCCTCCAAAGGCAGCATACTGCCCAGGGGGTCGAGTTCGACCGTCTCGTCGGCCAAAAAAGGAAGGTCGCGCAGCCTTGCCTGAGCGTATCCGTCTCCTCGATACAGATGACCGTCGCCTGCCACCAGCAGGATATCCGGCTGCCCATTGTCGTCCAGGAGCGCCAGGCGAAACACCGGGCGGCGCTCTTCCAGGCGAAAGCGCAGCGGCCCATTGGGCACCTGCTCGACCACGGCCCGCCTGACCTGCCCTTGGGACTCCAGCGCACGCTTGAGCGCGAAAATATCCTGAGCCTCGCCGGGTGCCTGCAGATCGAGGCGCAGCGTTCGCAGCAGCCACTCGCGTGTCAGGACGCCATCGGTCTCGAACTGCAAAGACTCCACTCCCTCCGCCGTCACCGACGGTACTGTGCTGGCCGAAGGCTGGGGACCACTGCTCAGGCTCAGCACCCCCAACAGAAAAAGCAGCAGTGCGAGCAATCCCGCGCACAGGCCCAGCCGCATGACCCAGCGGCCCCACGAGCGACGGCGCCCGCGCCCGGAGAATTCGCCCGGGCCGGCATCTTGTGCGATCGCCCGCCAAGACGCGCCCGGGCGTCCTCCACTGGCTGCTCGCCTAGACGACATGACCGACCGCCTCCCGTCGGGTAAAGCGTTCCAGCGCGGGTGCCAGCATCGTGCGCACCAACTGCGTAAAAGCGTACCCGTTGCACGCCGCACTGCGAGGCAGCAGGCTCGTGGGCGTCAGGCCCGGGATGGTGTTGATTTCAAGAAAAGCAAGTGTGTCGTCGTCACCGAGCATGAAGTCCGCCCGCGCGAAATCACGGCAGCCGCAAGCCCCAAAGGCGGCCTCGGCGGCTTGTTGCACAGCGAGCGTCTGCGCGTCGGAAAGCTTGGCTGGGGCCTGATACTGCGTCGCTCCCGCGGTGTATTTGTGGTGATAATCATAGGCTCCTGACTCCGGCGTAATCTCGACCACACCGAGCGCTTTGCCCTGAAGCACGCCCACACTGAGTTCGCGGCCGCGCACCCGCGGTTCCACCAGCCAGTCACCTTGCTTGGTTGCCTTCAGCGCTGTTTCCAGCGCATCAAGGCCATCGGTGAAAACGACGCCGCGGCTGCTGCCGTGATTCACGGGTTTGAGCACCAGATCGGTTCCCAGCGCCTGCACCACCTC
This sequence comes from Opitutales bacterium, assembly GCA_050331595.1. Classification (GTDB taxonomy): domain Bacteria; phylum Verrucomicrobiota; class Verrucomicrobiia; order Opitutales; family JBHJGM01; genus JBHJGM01. Next base: position 46,584 of record JBHJGQ010000020.1, on the reverse strand, counting down.
AGCCGCCGATGGTTTCTTCGCGGCTTCAAAGGCGACGTCCTCAAGCACAGGAACCCCCCGCTGAGCGACCCGACGCTTCGTCATGACTTTGTGGATACACAACGCACTGGCCTCCGCTCCTGACCCAGCAAAGGCAAAGCCTTCCCGCTCCAGGAGCTGTTGCAACTGTCCATCTTCGCCAAACTCACCATGCAGGGCCGGGAAAATCACGCAGCGGCTGGCGTCCAGGCCGGCAGCCAGCGCCGGTGCGTCGAGCACTTGAAGTCGCGCGGAAAAACTCCCCTGCAGCGCGGTGTAGACGGCCTGCCCGGAGACGAGCGAGACATCGCGCTCGTCGGAGATGCCACCGCACAAGACAACCACTTCGGGCTCACTCACGCCAGCACCTCCTCCCAGCTGCGGCCGGCCAGCACCACCTCGGGCTCGAGCACGATGCCTGTTTCAGCCAAGACACGATGGCGGATGAAACGCATCAATGCCACGATCTCAGCCGCCGTTGCCTCACCGGTATTGACGATAAAGTTGGCGTGCAGTTCCGACACCTGAGCTCCGCCAATCGTCGCCCCTTTCAGCCCCGCCTGCTCGATCAGACGGCCCGCGTAATCGCCGGGCGGGTTGCGAAACGTGCTGCCGGCACTGGACTCGCGAGGCTGGCTTTGTCGCCGCTTCTGCGCGTAGGTATCCATCTGCCGGCGAAGGTTCTCGGCGTCGGCTTCGGGGCCGGGCTCAAAGACCGCCGATAGCACCACGCAGCCTTCCAACTGCGGGCACTGCCGGTAACCCGGAGTGAATGCCGAGGCCGGCCGTTCCTCAATATCGCCGCGCGCCGTCAGCAGCCGCACGGAGGCCACCCGATCGAAAACCCATCCGCCCATCGCGCCCGCGTTCATCTGCAGCGCGCCGCCAACAGTACCTGGAATGCCCTCTAGAAAACCAAAACCGTCCAAACCCAGCCGAAGAGCCTCGGCACAGAGCTGCTTCAATCGCAGACCGCCGCCGGCCTCCAGCCGCCCGTCTTCGCGCAGGTGACAGCGAGCCCAGGGCGTCCCGGCCAGCCGCAGGACCAGGCCCGGAAAACCTCGATCGGGCACAAGCACGTTGGACCCCCGTCCCAGGATGAAGACCGGGAGCGCGCTTTCAGCGGCCGTTTGCAACAGTAGGGACGCTGCGTCGGCGTTGGTGGGTTCCGCGTAAAAGGCTGCCGGACCGCCGACGCGCCAGGTCGTTTTGGGCGCGAGCGGCTCGTCCACGCGCAGGCAATCCGGAGGCAGGCCGGCCTCCAGAACCCGTTCGGAAAACCGGTAGGGGCGCGCCCGCGCCTGATGAGAAAGGCTTACGTCCTCGCCCCATTCACGCGCAAAGCCGCGTGCCATCTCATCGATATCTCCTGCCCCGACAAACAAGACCGTGCCCCCTGCTGTATCCACTAAGGCATGACGCAACTGGCTGGCAAGCTCGTTCGCCTGGAGCGGCAGCGACAGTTGGGCGCGGTGGCTGGCGGGCCAGGCATCCACGATTGCCTGGCGCGTGCCCAGACGCAGCGGCGTCTCCCCGGCGGCGTAGACCGGCAAGAGGAAGGCCTGGTCGGCCCCGGCGCAGAGCACCTGTGCGAACTCCCCCGCGTATTGCTGGGTCCGCGAAAAGCGGTGCGGTTGGAAAACAGCCAGCAACGGCCCGCGATAGCTCTGGCGTGCGTACGCGAGCACGGCCTCCAACTCCGCCGGATGGTGCGCGTAGTCGGTGAGCACGTTTACGTTTGATGAGCGGTGCAGGACTTCCTGCCGCCGGTGCACGCCATCGAAACGCAGAAGCGCTTCAGCACGGACGTCATTGGCCACCAGCTGGGTGGCTGCGAGGGCGGCGGTCGCGTTTTGGATGAAGACCGGGTCGTGTCGTGGCAACTGGATCGAGCCCGAGGGAAAGTGCCCGTTGAGCTCTGCCGATTCCGAGTCGTTCGCCTTCGGCAACAACGCGTAGTCGCCACCCGGGCCGAAGGAGTGGGCCTCAACGTCCATTCCGGCAACAAGCCGTTCGAGCGAAGGCTGCTCGGCGGGATAGAGCACAGCGCGGCGCGTCCGTTGGAAGAGGGCCGCAAACGCCTGCTCGAGCGCCTCGTAGCTGGGGTACTGATCGGGGTGATCCCAGTCGAGGTTGACCACCAGCGTCACCTCCGGCGCGAAGGCATCGATCGTGCCGTCGCTTTCGTCCACTTCGGCCACCAGCCACTGTGCGGTGGGCGAGTGGCGGGCCGGCGAGCGCGCGCTGGATTGAAACAACCCGCCCAGCACGTAACTGAAGTCCATCCCGGCGGCCTCCAGAAAATGAATCAGGAGCGCCGCGGTCGTCGTTTTTCCATGGCTGCCCACCACGGCCAGCAGACGATGATCCTGACTCAGACGGGCCAGCAATTCACCCCGGCGCAGCGAAGGAACCCCGCGTTGCCGTGCTTCGCGGCGGAGCGGGTGCCCCTCGCGAACCGCGCTTGAATACGCGAAGAGGTCCAGGCGCTCGGGCAGTCTCGGCTGGCGCACATCGATGCCGTGAAACTTCAACAAGGCGGCCACCCGCGGGCTGGGGCGGTCGTCCCAGCCACTGACCTGCCACCCTGCCTGCGCCAGATACAGGGCCAGCGGCGCATTGCCCATGCCGGTGATACCCGCGATGAATACGGACTGGGCCGCCTCAGGCATGCGAGGGTGTGGGCTGAGGTTTGGCGGGGCCGGCCGGGGGCGCGGGAGACTCAAGCCGCAGCGCTTTCAAGTCTGCAAGCATCACGTCGACGCAGTTCATCACATCAAGGTTGGCAAGGTTGCGGCGCATGCGCTCCAACATCCAATCGTTGAAAATCAAGTCGGTGACCTCGGTGAAGAGCTGGTCGAGCTGCTTCTGCGGCAACAAGACGGCACCGCCTTGCTGCTCGAGAAAACGCGCGTTCTCGATCTGGTGGTCGTCGGCGGCAAACGGATACGGCACCTGAATCGAAGGCAGGCGCACCCGGGTCAGTTCGGCGATGGTGCCCGCACCGGCACGCGACAAAGCGAGATCGGCGCAGGAGTAGGCGTAAGCCATTTGGTCACAAAAAGGCAGAACTCGCGCATGCATGACCGGACCGTTCGCCGGACGGTAATCCAAAGTACCGCTACCCACCTGGCTGGAGCCGCTCAGGCACAGCACGTGAATACCCTCGACTGCCAGCCGGTCGAAGTTCGCCTTGACCCACTCGTTGAGCGCCCGCGCACCCTGACTTCCGCCCAAGACCAAGAGCAGCTTGCCCTGCGGCGGAAAGCCCATCCGGGCCCGCGCCACCTCGCGGCTGACGCGGCGGATTTCCGCTCGCACGGGATAGCCCACGTGACGCACCGTCTGCGGCGGGAGCCCGCGCAGTCGCACACCTTTGGGCAGATAAACGCGCTTGGACAAACCGCTGAGCAGGCGCACCGCCCGGCCGGGCCGGCGGTTGGCTTCGTGCAGAATCACGGGCACACCCAGAAGCCGCGCGGAGAGCACCGTGCCCAGGCTGACGAAGCCGCCAAAGGCGATCACGCTGCTGGCCTCCTCGCGCCGCAACAAGCGCCAGGCTTGAACCAGCGAACGCAGTTGACTGAACACAAACCGGCCCAGCGCCACGGGCTTCAACGAAAAGTACGTGCCCGGAGAGCGCACGAATTCCAACGCGCTGTACTTCTTGACCAGGCGCGAATCCACGTCCTTGCGGCTGATGACGAGCAGCGGCCGGTGACCACCCCGCTGCAAGCCTTCGGCCAGCGCGATGCCGGGCGAGAGGTGCCCACCCGTGCCGCCACAGGCAATGACCACACGGCTCACAACTCGCGCCTTCCGTTCAGAACCGGAGCCGCGTTCGCACGTTGGCAATTCACCAGCAGCCCGACCAGGCAGAACATCGCGAGCAGATTGGACCCGCCGTAACTGATGAAAGGCAGCGACAGTCCCTTGGTCGGCAAACTGCCCGTGGCCACCCCCATGTTGACCAGTGCCTGCAGCGTCAGGAAAAACAGCGCACCAGCGGCCACGTTGAACACGTACAGGTTGCGCGCCTGTGAGAGCGTGCGCAGCCCCGCGCCCAGCATCAGCAAGAACAGCAGCACGACCCCGCCCGTAAACCACAGCCCGAGTTCCTCGCCGATGATCGGAAAGATGAAATCGGTGTGCGCCTCGGGTAAAAACGCCAATTGCTGCCGCCCGTTACCCAGGCCCACGCCATCCCAGCCACCCGCAGCGAAGGCCAGCAAACCCTGCCACAATTGCCAGGCGCCGTCCTCGCGGTTGGCCGTCACGTTGAGAAACGACGTGATGCGCTCCCAACGAACAGGGTCCAGGTAAACCGCCACGGCAAACACCCCGCCACAGAGCAGGCCCGCTGGCAAAAGGTAACGCAGACGCGTCCCAGAGAGAAACAGCAGCAGCAGCGCCACCGTCGCACAAAGCAGGGTGGTCCCGAAATCCGGTTGCAGGAAAATCAATCCGCACAACACGCCCGCCACCAACCCCGGCACGATAAAGCCGAAGCGAAACGTGCGCATCCGCCTCTGGTTCAGCGCGAGGTAATCGGCCAGGCCAAGCACCAGCGCGATCTTCGCAAGCTCCGAAGGTTGAAAACGAACAGACCCCCAGCCCAGCCAGCGCTGAGCCCCGTTGACCTTGATGCCCAAATCCGGCACCAGCACCAGGCCAAGCGCCAGGGCCGTGCCAAGATAGACCAGCCAGGTTGCGCGACGAATCCAGCGCAGGTCGACACAAGCGGTTACGGCAAACACGCACAGCGCCAGCGCGACCCAGACCGCCTGTTTCTTGAAAACGATTTCGGCCCCGCTGCGGTGGCTGTGCCCCGCGCTGCCCAGCATGACCAGACCCAGTGCGGTCAGCACGAGCGCGACAAGCACAACGAAGTGTGCCGGCCGAATCAGCCGCCAGCTGTCTCCAAGTCCTCCGAGAGCGGCCCCCATCGTCTCGAACGAACGGACCCGATCACTGCGCCGGGCGCGTCCGTGATAGAGGGATGTCGGGCACGTCTTCGTTGAGGCTTTCCAGATCGCCTCCGCCGCCAAAGGTGGTTGCCTGGGGCGAACGCGGGGCCGTCGAACCGGGCGGCGCGACCAGCAACGTTTGTCCTGCGGAGACCGAGCGCACGTTGGTGATGTCGTTCCAGCTCATCAAGTCAGCGACGGTGACATTGAACCTGGTGGCGACGCTGGACAGGTTTTCGCCGGGCTGCACCACGTACACGCCTGTGCCCGCGCCACTGGAACGCGCCGAGGGCGGGCCGCTGCGAGTATCCGGCAACCCGCTCTTGGTCGCACCGCCGCCAGAGCGAGCGCCGCCGATGTTGGTCGGCACGATGATGGAGTCGCCGGCAAAGATGGTGTTACTGGTCATACCGTTGGCCGCCTTGATGGCCGACACGCTCGAGCCGTGCCGCGCGGCGATGCCCGAAAGCGTATCGCCCGGCTTGATCGTGTAGCGGATGCTCTCGCCCTGGAAATTCGTCCCGCTGGTCTGGCCGGGAATGGGCGTTACGGCAAAGTTGCTCCCGCCCGCCGCGCTTCCCGCGCCCCCGGGGATGGTCAATTCCTGTCCGACCAAAATGACGGAGTCGCGCGTGAGCCCATTGGCCGCCAGCAACGCATCCAGCGAAACGCCGTTGGCACGCGAAATACCCCAGAGGGTGTCGCCGCGCTGCACGGTGTAAGCGCTGCTGCCCGTCGGCACCCCCGCGTCAAACGCTGGGTCACCTCCAGGCAAGTCCACCAGCGGCGTGATCGGGCTGAGCGGGTCCAGCGGCTCACCCCCACCGCCGGCGACCGGGCCAAGGCCGCCATCGCTGCCGGGCTCGTACACTTCATCGCTGGGCAGCTGACCCACGGGTCGCAACGGTGGACGCCGCACGGGTTGGCCCGCGTCGGTCAAGGCGCCACCGCCCAACCCGGTCGCGGGCGGCGGTTCGGCTCCGCCGCGTGTGAGCGTGTCGTTCTCGTCGATTCGGTTTTTCGAGCTGTTGCATCCGGGCTGCAGCAGCACAACACCGCCGATAAACACGTGCAGCAACAACACCGCCGCAAACGTCAGTGGCAGCTTGGTCATCTTCCTGATCCTCCTTTGCAAATTCCTTCCTCCATCGGGCCCGAAGCGCTGGGCAGCGCCTCAACGGCATCCTCAAAGGCTAGGCCTCGCTCCGTATAGTTGGCAAACAAATCGTGACTGGAAAAGCCCGGCGAAAGCAGAACGATGTCGCCCGCCGTGGCGCGTTCGCAGGCACCGCGCACCGCCTCGTCCATCCCGCCGCAAACGCACGCGTCAATACCCGCTTGCTTGAGCAGACAGGCGATGGCTTCGGCGGTTTCACCCAACAAAAAAGCACCCTTCAAACTGGGCAGGATGGCCTCGACAAACACGGCCAAGTCGCCACCCTTCGCGCGTCCCCCGCCAATCCACCACAGCGGATGTCCAAAGTGCTGTAACCCCGCTAGCGTCGCGTGAAAATTCGTTGCCTTGGAGTCGTTCCAATAGGCCACCCCGTTGACTATGCCCGCCATGTGCAAGCGATGCGGGGGCACACGAAACGTCTCCGCGGCCTGCGGGAGCGCTTCGGCCGCAATGCCCTCCATCTGCCAGTAAGTGCTGGCCAGCGCCCAGTTCTCACGCTGCGGACCCACGTCGAGTTCACACCCCGGCGGCAAACTGTCCCGATGCGCATCGGCACCGGCCACCACGCCGAACGCCGGCAGCTTGCGCCCCTGTTGCTTTGCGAAAGCAGCCACCGTCGAACCCACCACCAAGCGCGGCCGTCGCAGCAGTCCAACCAGGCGCCACTTTGCTTCGAAGTAGGCCTGCAATGTCCCGTGGCGGTCGAGGTGGTCCGCGTCGAAGTTTGTCCACAACAGTGCGTGCGGCCGTAGGTGCTGGAGCGTCTCCGCTTGAAACGAACTTACCTCGCACACGGCCACGGTGTCCTCGGCCCGGGCTCGGCTGTGCAGACGACTCAACGGATAACCCAGATTGCCGCACGCCACCGCGTCGGTCCCAGCCGTGCGCAGGGCGTGCGCAAGAAACTCGGTCAAGGTGGTTTTGCCGTTGGTCCCGGTCACCGCCAGCAACGCGCCGGGCCAAAGCAGGGCGCCCAGGTCCATCTCTGGCAAACAGGCACACCCCTGTGCCCGCGCCGCCGCCAGCCAGGCATGATCGGGCGGAAACCCCGGGCTAAAAACCACCAGCCGATGACGCACAGCGGTCGCTTCGGTGAATTCCGTCGAGGCATCGTCGTGGCCCAGTGCGTCGTAAGCCAGCACGTGCCCCCCGGCCGCGCGCACCGCATCGGCGGCGGCCTGCCCGCTAACGCCCCACCCCAGGACCGCCACCGGACGGTCCAGGTGTTGTCGAAGCAACTCGGGCCAAAGCGCCATGATCGAGGCAGGAAGGCTACCGCAGCTTGAGCGTGCTCAAGCCCGCGATGGCAAAGATAATAGACAGTATCCAGAAACGTATGACAACCTTCGACTCGGCCCACCCCATCAACTCGTAGTGGTGATGAATCGGCGCCATGCGGAAGATGCGCTTGCCGCGTGTCTTGAAAAAAAACACCTGCAGGATGACCGAGACCGCTTCCATCACGAAGATCCCACCCACAAGGATCAACGTGATCGGCTGGTGCACCAGAAACGCGATCGTGCCAATGAGCCCGCCCAACGCCAGCGACCCGGTATCGCCCATAAAAACCGTTGCCGGGTGCGAGTTGTACCAGAGAAAGGCCAGGCTCGCGCCCACCATCGCCCCGCAGATTACAGCCAACTCCCCGGCCTGCGGTACGAAGCTGATCAGCAGGTAATCGGCGATGATCGCATGGCCCGTTGCGTAAGCCATCACGCCGTAGACCAGCGCCACCGTCACCGTGCAGCCAATGGCCAAACCATCGACCCCGTCCGTCAAATTGATCGCGTTGCTTGAGCCGGCCATCACGACAAAGACGAACGCAAACAGCCCCAGCGCGGCAAAGAGCGCCGCTGCCGGATCCGCGCGCAGAAAGTCCAGCAAGCCGCCGGAAGCCTCCCCGGACAGGTGCCACGGTGCCGCGCTTCCGCCAAACACAAAAAGCGGGTCCTTCACGAACGGAACCCAAAACTCCGACAGGTTGGCGCGCATCGGCGCGTCACTCCATGCCGCCAACAGCAGCAGCATCCCCGCCGTCAACAGCCCCTGACCGAGCAACTTGTAACGGCCCGGCAGACCCCGGCTGTTGCGCTTGGAGACCTTCAGATAATCGTCGGCAAAGCCGAGCGCCGTCAGCCCGGTGTACACGAAAAGGCAGGTCAGCACGTAGATGTTTGGCTGCGCCCATAACAGCAAGCTGACACAGACGGTGATGTATATCATCAACCCGCCCATCGTCGGGGTGTCTTTCTTACCGGCATGAAGGTCGGCCAGCTTACCGACCTGCGAGGCATCGCGCAGCGCCTGGGCCGCCTTCAACCGTCGCAGCCGCTCGATAATCCACGGGCCGATCGCGAACCCAAGAAAGAGCGCCGTTGCCGCCGCCACTACCGTCCGGAACGTGATGAAGCCCAGAACGCGGAACGGAGTTTCAGTGTAGTCGGCGTCAAAAAGGGAGAAGAGCCAGTCGATGAGGTCGATCAGCACGATGGGCCCCCCGTTGCGGAATGGTCGGGCAGCAACGCTTCCAGACCGTAACGCCGGCTGCCTTTCACCAGTACCGGCCCGGTGTGATTCCCGGCCGCGCGTTTCAATTCCTCCAAAGAATCCGCCACGTGTACCTGCTCGGGCTTTGTAGTGGTTTCGCGGATACCCTGAGCCAAGGTCTCCGCTTCCTCGCCCAGCACCCACACCTGATCGTCCGGGCCGAGTTTCAACAGCGCGCCGGTTTCGCGGTGCAGGCGCGCGGCCTCCGGGCCCAGTTCTGCCATGCAGCCCAGCAGAAACAGCCGGGGCGCTTCCCCGCGGGGAAACCGCTGGGCAAACACCGCGAAGGCTTCCGCCATCGACGGCGGGCTCGCGTTGTAACAATCCGCCAGGAAGGTGCGCGGGCCGTTCGTAACCCACTCCGCGCGCCAGCTGCTGGGCTGCCAATCGGCGAGGCGCTGTTGTAGTTGATCCGCGGATACACCCAGGTGCTGCGCCGCAAGAATCGCCAGCACGGCGTTGCCCACCATACCCGGTCCCACCGGCGGCAGTCGGAAAGAAGGGAGGGAAGACGGTGCCCCGGCAATGGCCAGGCGCAGACCGCCTCCCTCCTCCGTTTCAGTCTGGTAGCTAACCCACTGCTCCGAGCCTTTCCCCCGTGGCTCTTGGTTGGAGTCAGTGGTGACCACCGCGCGCCTCCCAAACGCGCGGAATTCGGAAAATCGCAGGCATGCCGCCGGGAAAAACGCGCGGCCGTCCTCGGCCATCGCCGCCGGCAGCAAGGCCTTCTCACGCGCCACCCCCTCAAGACTGCCGAGGCCCTCCAGATGCACCGGCGCCACCAGGGTCACGATCGCCACGTCGGGGCGAATCATGTCCGCCAACCGACGCATCTCCCCCACTTCGCTGATGCCCGCTTCAATCACGGCGGCTCGTTGGCGCGCAGCATCCAGGCGAGTCAACGTCAGCGGCACGCCCAGCAGATTGTTTTCGTTGGCGCGGGTGGCCAAGGTCGTCGACACACCCAACAGGCACGCCAGCAGGTCCTTCGTCGAGGTCTTACCTGCGCTGCCGGTGATGCCCGCCACCGGCTTTGCAAACGTTTGTCGATGCTCGCGGGCAATCGCATGGAACCCCGGCTGAACCTCGGGCACTTCCAGTTGGGGCAGCGAGACCGATACCTCAACCCGGGATACCAGCGCCGCCGACGCGCCGGCCGACTGTGCCGCACGCAAAAAATCGTGACCGTCGCGCCGCTCGGTTTTCAACGCCACAAAGCAGTCGCCCGCCTGCAACTGGCGCGTGTCCTGCCCGAAGCCCGTGATCGTCTCTGGCTGACCGTGCCAACGTCCGCCCGTCCACCGCGCAAGCTGCTCTGAATCAAAGACAGGCATCACGATTGGGGCGGGCGCAGTTGTTTCGCCCGCAAGACTTCGCGCGCCACCTGGCGGTCGTCGAAGGGCACGACGGTGTTGGGCAGTTCCTGAAAAGCCTCGTGACCTTTGCCCGCGATCAACACGCAATCGGTCGGCTGCGCCGCATCCAGGGCCAGGCTGATCGCGCGACGCCGGTCCTCGACAAACTCCAAGCGCTCCGGCTCGCTCACTCCCGCGCGCATGTCTTCAAAAATCTGCTCCAGCGGTTCCTTGCGCGGGTTGTCCGCCGTGGCCCAGGCGTGGTCGGACAGCGCCTGCACCACCGCTGTCATCCGCGGGCGCTTGGTGCGATCGCGATCCCCGCCGCAGCCAAAGACCACCAGCACCCGGCCCGGCGTGATCGCGCGCAGGCTCTCCAGCACGTTGCGCAGGGCATCGTCGGTGTGCGCGTAGTCGACCAGCACGGTAAAATTCTGCCCCGTATCGATTTTTTCCATACGCCCGGGGACCGCCTCAAACGCCGAGACCTGCAGGGCCGCCGCCCGCACGCTGCGACCGCTCGCTGCCAGCAGCGAGAGCGCCGCCAGCACGTTGCTGACGTTGTACCGGCCCGGCAGCGCGGACTCCACCGTGCCCATCGGCAAGCCGTCCACCTCTACGCCAAAACGACTGCTGGCCGGCCCCAAGGCAACGTCGACCGCACGCACCCGCGCATCCGCATGCTCGCCAAAGGTCCACAACACCGGGTCGGCAGGCAGTTCCTCGATCAGTCGCTGTCCGTAGGCATCGTCCAGGTTTACCGAAACCGTCTCCGGCTTGTGGCCGAGCTCACCGGTAAACAAGCGGCGCTTGACCTGGTAGTAGGTCTCCATCGATTCGTGGTAATCGATATGATCTTGTGTTAAATTGAGAAAGGCCGCGTGGCGTAGGTTCAATCCCTGCACGCGTTGTTGATCGATTCCGTGCGAGCTGATTTCCACGGCCACTTCAGTAGCCTTGGCTCGCTGCATTTCCGCCAGCATCGCGTAGGTATCGATGGCCTCGGGCGTCGTCCGGAAGGCCGGGATGGTGCGCCCACCCACCTGGTAGGCGACTGTCCCGATCAAGCCGCAGGAGCCAGTCGCAGCGGGGTCCAGCAGGTAACGCAGCAGCGTCGTCACCGTCGTTTTGCCGTTGGTCCCGGTCACACCAAAAACCTCCAGCAGCTCGTCCGGCTCGCGATAAAAACGACGAGCCAGCAAGGCCAAAGCCTGCCGCGCATCTGCCACCTGCACATACGCCCGAAGCCGCAAGCGCGGCATCGGCTGCTCCGAAACTACCGCGACCGCCCCACGGTCAATCGCCTCTTCGATATGGTGATTGCCGTCGCTGTGGCGACCTGCCAGAGCAAAGAAAACCATCCCCGGCATCACCCGCCGGCTGTCCGCCATCAATCCACGCACGGCCACCTTACCTTCGCCCCGAAACGCCTGCACCGGGTAGCCTTTCAACAGGCGCTCCAACGTCCATTCGGGCTTCAACAGCGGCGCGCCTCCGGGCGAACCGGCACCCCCCTGCTGCACCATCAGCGACGCGCCCAGCGGCGAGCGCGGCCAGCAAAAGGTGTTCTGTAGCGGGGCGAAAAAGCTCACTGCTCCAGCGCTCCTTTCCAGGCCATCAACGCCTCGCCATCCAAACTCGGACGGATGTCGAGATACTCGGCCAGCAAGCCGGCCATATCCTTGAAAACTGGGCCAGCGACCGCGCCCCCATAACCCACGCCGTCCAGCTTGGGCTCATCCACAAACACGGAAACCACTACCTCCGGCGCTTCGGCCGGGAAAAATCCGGTAAACGACGCAATATGATGCGAACGTGAGTACTGACCGTTAATGATTTTTTGCGTAGTACCCGTTTTTCCAGCCACCGCAAAGGCTTCCAGCCCGGCCTCGCGAGCGGTGCCCTGCGGGCCGGTCACCCGCGCCAGAATGCGCGACATCGTGCGTGCGGTCTGCTCGCTCAATACCCGATGCCGAACCCGCGGATGAAACGCCACCACGGTCTCGCCCTCTCCATCCAGCACCCGGCGCACCAGCCACGGCTCCATCAAGAGCCCGCCGTTGGCGATCACCGAAGTCGCATAATGTATTTGCAACGGACTGGCACTGATCGCGTGTCCCATCGGCAAACGACTGATCGTAAGCCCGTCCCAACGCCGAGGCGGATGCAAAATCCCCGATGTCTCAACCCCCAGGCCGAAGCCTGTCCGATCACCAAAGCCAAAATCGCGCGCGTACTGGTACAGGCGATCCTCGCCCAGCAGCAACCCCAGCTGCGCCGCCCCCCGATTGCTCGACAACACCACCACTTCGCTCAAGGTCAACACGCCCATCGACTTGTAGTCCTCCGGCAAGGACAGCATGCGCCCCTCGAAGGGCACCACCGCTTGGTCGCAGTCAAAGGTCGCGTTGACGTCGGCCAACTGGGCGTCGAGCACTGCCGCCGCCGGCACAATCTTGAAGGTCGAGCCGGGTTCAAAAACGAGCTCGCAGGCGCGGTTACCGAAGTGCTCCACCGGAGACGTCCAAAACGCGTTGGGGTCGAACGAGGGGTAGTTGGCCAGGGCGAGAATCGCGCCCGTTTCAGCTTCGCTCACGATGATGGTGGCACCAATCGGATCGTACGCTTCCGCAACTTCTGCCAGTTGGCGCTCTGCCAGATGCTGCACGTACCCGTCGAGGGTCAACTCCACATCCAGACCGGAGCGGGAAGGCACGTCGCGCCGCCGAAATTGTGGCAGCTCGCGGCTGCGCCCGTCACGCTCGCTTTCCAGCCAGCCATTCTGCCCACTCAGATAAAAGTCCAGGGCGCTCTCGACGCCACCGCTGGGCGTGCCCTCTTTGTTCACGAAACCCAGCACGTGTGCCGCCAGCGGACCGTCCGGATAGTGCCGAACGTATTCACGATTCCCATACACACCTGGTACCTCCAGCGCCATCGCTGCTTGGTAGGCGCTCATCTCCACACGCTCGGCCAGCTTCACCCAGCGGACCGCGCGGGGCGGCTCACCCGCGTGTTTGGGCGTGCGAAACCGTCGCTCTGCCGCAGCCTGGATGACCTCGACGGAGATACCCAAACGCCGGGCCAGTGCGTGGAGCTTCGAGGGCTCATCCGCTTCAAAAACGTGCGGGTCCAGCCCGACAGTGTAAACGGTTCGTGTCGAGGCAAGGAGGTTGCCGTTGCGATCGCGGATCTGCCCGCGCGGAGCCTCAACCTGGTCGACCTTTTGTCGTCCCTGTTGCACCCATTGGCTCAGGCGACTCTGTTCCACCACATGGAGCTGGAACAACCGGGCAAAGAGCGCAAAGAAGCAGCCGATCAGGATCGCCCCGACCAGCATTAGCCGAAAACTCGATACAAAGCCCTTGCTCATGATGACTCAACCCCGGCACTGTCTCATTCATCCCAACCGTCGCGTTCCTGGCGGGCCACCATCACGTCTGGCTGTGAGCTGGTTTGAACCATCACAACCTGATGACGCTGGGGCGGTCCCATCGCGTCCCCCAAACGCGAGAGCAACGATGCCGGACTTTGCAAACGCGCCAATCGCGCTTCGACTTCCTGGCTGTTGCGCTGAAGTTCGCGCAGGCTTGATTCCAGGTCGGCGGTGCGCCGCGCGCTCTCGGCCGACTGCCCGCGCAGCCAGACGGTTGCCAGCGCGGTCATGGCAATGACCAAAAGCGTCAGCGTGGCCAGGCCGACCGTTGTCCGGCGCCAAATGCGTTGGGGAGGTGAGGGAGGCATCACAAGCAGCGTGTCTAAGGATCGAGTGGCAATCGCCGAACCGCGCGCAGACGCGCCGAACGGCTTCGAGGGTTGACGGCGACTTCGTCGTCAGTGGGTCGCAAAGGGCGTGGGGTGAGCAGATCGGCCTGCACCTGACGTTCGTCCTGGGTGCGCTCGTCACTGCGGTGTTCCGGGCGGCCCGCAAACCGGCGGAACCAGCGCTTCACGATGCGATCTTCCAGGGAGTGAAAACTGATGACGGCCAGCACACCGCCCGGGCGCAGTTTGGCGAACAGCGCGGGCAAGGCACGCTCGAGCACGCGCAGCTCATCGTTGACGGCGATGCGCAGCCCTTGAAACGTGCGGGTGGCCGGGTGAATTTTCAGGCGCCGGCCAGGGGCGCCTGGCGACTGGCGACCACCGTCTAGAACAGCGGTGGCCACCAGTTCAGCCAGGCTGGCTGTGCGCGATAGCAGGCCAGTCCCCCGAGCGGCCTCTATCGCACGAACGACCGCCCTCCAGCGGCGTTCTTCTCCCCAATCCCGCACCGCCTCGATCAGTGCCGCAGTCGGCGCGTGTTCCAGAAAATCCGATGCCGGCTGACCCGTGCGCGGGTCCAGGCGCATGTCCGCGGGCGCGTCCTCGCGAAAGGAAAAACCCCGCGCACCCTCGTCCAGTTGAAACGAAGACACCCCCAAGTCCAGCAGCACGCCGTCAAAGCCGTTTTCGTCCAGGGTCGCGGCTTCGCCAAAATTCAGGTCGACAAAGCGGAACCTACCGGCGTATTCGTTTTGCAGATACGTCGCCCGATTTTTTGCCGCCGGGTCGCAGTCCAGCGCAGTCACGCGAACGCCTTCGGCGGCATCCAGCAGCGCCCGCGTATGCCCGCCTCCGCCAAAGGTTCCGTCCAGAAAACAGCTGCCCGCCGCCGGGGCCAGCGCCTGCAGCACCTCGGCCAGCATCACGGGCTGATGTCCGCCAGGGGTCGTCATTGCCAATCGCGCGGCCAGGGCCAGAGGCAGGGTGTGGGGGCAGCCAGACATCGATGCATACTCCCGGGTGGCCGTCACAGTTTGAGTTCGCGCAAGGTGGCGCTGAGTTCCTCGCTCGAAAGCGTGGCCTCGGCCAGTTGCTCGCGGTGCCGTTGCGGGCTCCAGATGTGGAAATTCGCCACCATGCCCACCAGCACGGCTTCCTTTTGCAGGTCGGCGTGCTTGAGCAACACTTCCGGCAGCATGAAGCGCCCCTGCGAGTCGAACTTCAGAAACTCCGAGCGGCCAAAAATAATCTGCATCACCTGCAAGCTGCGCGTATCGCCCATACTGACGTCGGCCAGCCGTTCCTTGAGTCGCAGGACCGCTCCAGGCGGGTGCACGGTGATGCTGCCGTTGGGGTTGGGCATCGCCAGGAAGCAGTCCTCTTCCGGCACAACGCCGCCGCGGTTCGTCTCCCCTGCAGTCTCGCCAGCCTCGCCTTTTGTCGCCTTGCCGGGACGACCCTTCGCACCAAAGACCGCCTGCCGCCAGCGCGCGGGCACAGTGAGTCGCTTCTTCTCGTCGAGCGAGTGGAAGTGCTCCCCGGAAAAGCCCGTAGCCGTCGCGAACATGAATTTGGGTGATTGGTCTGGTTGCAAGCCCCACTTTTCTCCATAACACCCCATTTCGACCCACCGTCAATCCTATTAAGCCCGTAAATCCTTCGCGGCTCGCCTTTTTCGCATTTTTCAGGGGTTCATTTGTTCAGAACTCAGTGTGACGATGCCACCTCGCCGACGCCTCGATCAGCTCTTGGTTGCGCGTGGCCTGGCACCCACGCGTAGTGCCGCGCAGGCACTCATCCGCCGCGGTGCGGTGCAGGGCGAGGTCGCCGGCGCCTCCACAACCCTCACCAAGCCCGCCCAGGTTGTTCCCGATGACATGCCCTTGCGCCTGACGGAAACCCTGCCTTACGTGAGCCGCGCCGGCGAAAAACTGGCCGCCTTCTTCGATGCGTTTCCCGAAATCAAGCTTGCTGGGGCACGTTTCCTCGACGTGGGCGCCTCCACCGGCGGCTTTACCGATTGCCTGCTGCAACGCGGTGCCTTGCGGGCGGTTTGCGTCGACGTCGGCCACGGACAATTGCATGCGAAACTCCGCAAGGACCCGAGCGTAACAAACTTGGAAGGCCTCAACGCCCGCGGCCTTACGCCAGACCGCCTGCCCTTCCCGGACTACCCGCTTATCGTGGCCGACCTCTCGTTCATCTCACTGACAAAGGTCCTGCCCACGCTCTGGCCACTGCTTCAACGGCGCGGCCACCTCGTCGCGCTGATCAAGCCGCAGTTCGAACTCGACCCCGCAACCCTGGCCGCAGGCAAAGGACTGGTACGCGACGAAGCCGACCGGCAGACGGCTTTGGAACGTATCCTCGCCTTTGCCAGGGACCATCTGCCTGAGGCGCGCTGCCTCGGCAGCCTCGAGAGCCCGCTGACGGGCGGGGATGGCAACCATGAGTTCCTGGCGGGTTGGCGCAAAGAAAAAGCCCCGACATCTTAGTGATGTCGAAGCCTTCAAAAAAACGATGAACGGCTATTCGCTCCCGCGCACAAACTTTTGTGGGGAGTCGAGGCCAAGGTCGTAGCGCACCTGATCATCTTGGGAGATTTGCGTCACGCTGCCGTCGAAGAAAACCACAAACGCGCCGTCTTCACCCCAGAAATCATAAGCTCGAGCCCCACCCTGGAGGTGCCAGTCATAGGAATTCGCGTACATTATCCTCGAGGACTGGGTGGTGATCGAGTTGATCGAAAACGGCCTCCAAGGACGTCCCCAGCCGATGGCGTTCGGATTGCCGCGTTCTGCTCCGCGCGGTCCTGTCGCACGTGGATATACGTTATAGCCGTAGCCAAAGATCACGTCGCCGGTCGTTTCCGCGATCTGATTCCTCACGCGCTCGTCTTCGAGTTGCGGGCTCCGCAGTACCGCATAATCGAACTCGTCCTCGTTATCGAGGATGATTTCATCATCACGGTCGGCGTGCTCCAAGTAGGGCGCGATGAAATTGATCCAGATTTGCCCGCGCTGCCCGCCACGCTCATTGGTTTGACCGGTGGTCTCCCCGCTCTGACCCGAGCCATCATCCCCAATGGGCAGGAATCCCTTGTTGTCGTTGGTGTAGGCCATCGTGGCCTGGTAAATGGAGCGCAAGTTGGTCTGGTCGAGCATCTGGTTGCGCGCCTTAACGATCGCCCCGTTGGCGTAAAAGCCAATCGAGAACAAGATGGCGATGATCGCGATGACCGCGAGAAGCTCGATCAATGTAAAGCCGCTGTGACGACGCGCGGGATGCAGAAGGGTAGTTTTTTTCATGGCAACACTTACGAGTATCAGTTGAGCCTAGCCTTGCACCGGGCGGCTCGCAAGTTCCAAGCACCCACCGCTGGGGCTCCCTTGGGGCGGATTTTTGTCGATCCAAGGCTGGAAAGGGACCTTGCTCAGTGCGTGCCGAGCCGACCGAACATCGTCGTCATCCTCGTGGATGATATGGGCTTCTCAGATATTGGCGCTTATGGGTCGGAGATTGATACACCTAATTTGGACCGTCTCGCCGGCAACGGACTGCGATTTTCCCAATTTTACAACTGCGCCCGCTGCTGCCCAACGCGTGCTGCGTTGCTGACGGGGCTATACCCGCATCAAGCCGGCGTGGGCCACATGACGGGCATCTACGGCGACCACCCAAGTTACCAGGGTTGCTTGAACGACCGTTGCGTGACCATTCCCGAAGTGCTCCGGCACGCCGGCTACCGCACCTACATGGCCGGCAAATGGCATGTGGGCGGTGACTACCGCGTGAATGAGCCCGAAAGCTGGGCGCAGGTAGCGGGTGACGCTCAGCATCCGATCCCCGTTCAACGCGGCTTTGACGAACACTACGGCACGCTCTGCGGCGCGGGCAGTTTCTTCGAGCCGCCCACCCTCGTCCACAACGACCGGTTCATCCCGATGTCAGCGTTGCCGGACGATTATTATTACACCGACGCCATCGGCGAGGAAAGTGCCCGCATGGTGGCCTCGGGCGACACCGATAAGCCCTTTTTCCTCTACATGGCGCACACCGCGCCGCACTGGCCGCTGCACGCGCCCGAAGCCACCACCGCCCAATACCTCGGGCGCTATCGCGGCGGCTGGGACCAGCTGCGCGAAGCTCGCTACGAATCGATTCTGGCCGCCGGGCTGCTCGACAGCAAATGGCCGCTCTCGCCCCGGGACCCTCGGGCCACGCCTTGGGCTGATGAACCGCTGGTGGACTGGCAGGACCGGCGCATGGCCGTTTACGCCGCGCAAATCGAGCATATGGACCGCGCCGTGGGCCGCCTCCTGACGCAGCTGGAGACCCTCGGCCAGCTCGATAATACCCTGATCTTCTTCATGTCCGACAACGGCGGCTGCGCGGAATTCCTCCAGGAGGACCCTGCGCCCAACGCCCATCCCGGCCAGTATGTGCTGCCCCTGCGCGATGGCCGCCAGACTCGGGTGGGCAACTTCAAGGGCCAGGACCCAGGCGGCGCGGACACCTTCATGAGCTACGATCTGTCGTGGTCCAACGCCTCCAACACGCCTTTCCGCAAGCACAAACACTGGATCCATGAGGGCGGCATCAGCACCCCCTTGATCGTGCACTGGCCCGAGCGGATCCAGCAGTCGGGCATTCATCACGCGCAGGGGCACGTCATCGACATCATGGCCACCTGCCTCGATGCCGCCGGCGTGCGCTACCCCTCGACCTTTGCCGACCGCGCCATCACCCCGATCGAAGGCGAAAGCCTCCTGCCGGTCCTGGACGGCAAACCCTGGGCTCGTCAGCAACCGCTCTTTTTCGAGCATCAAGGCTGCGCGGGCTTGCGCGTGGGCGATTGGAAGCTGGTGCGCGAGGCTGCCGGCGGAGGCGACCGCGAACACTGGTACGGCCAGTGGGAACTGTACAACATGGCGGACGACCGCACCGAACTCAATGACCTGGCCCGGAGCGACACCGGCAAACGCGATCAGCTCTTGCGCCAATGGGGCGAACGCTGCCACCTGCTGGGCGTGGAGCCCGACTTCTTTTCCCTGACCCGTGGATAACGCGTGCGCAGCGCTGCCATGAACCCGCTCAAGCGCATCACCTTCGTCGTCAACGCCACCAAGGCGGGCGCGCGGTCCCTGGCCGATGAGCTCGCCGCCGAGACCGTACGGTGCGGTGGCGACGCCATTGTGACCGAGGAACATCCCCTGCCCAAGGGCTTCCTCGAAGGTCGCGATGCCTGCTGTATACTTGGCGGCGACGGCACCCTGCTGGCCACGGCCAACGAAGCCATCCGCTGCGATGTGCCCGTCTTCGGCGTCAATCGGGGCAAACTGGGCTTCCTGGCCACGTTTTCCGCCGAAGAAGCCCTCCAGCGCCTGCCCGCGATCCTGCAAGGCGATTACGCCATCATGACCCGCACCGTGCTGACGGCCGAAATGGCCTGCGGCAATCGCTCACTCGCCCTCAACGATGTCGTTATCAAGCAGACTGACGCCACCGGCCTGATCCACCTGCGCGTCGAATCCGACGGCGAACTGGTCACCCACTATGCCTGCGATGGCCTCATCTTTGCCACCCCCACCGGCTCGACCGCCTACAACCTTTCCGCCGGGGGGCCCATCGTCTATCCGAACGCCCGGGTCATCAGCATGACCCCCATTTGCCCCCACACCTTGACCAACCGCTCGGTGATTTTTCCCGAAAGCAAGCGCTTGACCGTGACCTGCGAGGGCGAGGCCACCTGCCCGCTCATCACGGTGGACGGCACCTGGCACTTTGAGGGGCAGATCTGCCTGCCGCTGCAAATCGGTTTGGCCGAATCGACCCTCAAGCTCCTGCAGCCACTGAACTACAGTCACTTCCGCATCCTGCGCCAAAAGCTCCAGTGGGGCGGCGACTAGGGCGCACCCGCCGCACAAGCCCGCGCAGAGACCACTGCGGGAGCCCTTCAGTGAGCGGGGGCTTCAGCCGACTTAAGAGGAGCTGCCTCGCCGTCCGCACCGGCCAAGCCAACGGATATCCGACCTTGGCTGCCCGGGATGACTGAACGAGTTCGGCGGCGCACGTCCACTCGAAACGCATCCGTTCCCATGCCGACCAAGGAACCCGTCGCGACACCGGTCAAGGAGTACCATATCCGCGGACCGGAATCCACCCGCAGCCATGGCCCGTACACGGTCGAGGACCTGCGGGCCATGGGCGAGCAGGGCCAGGTGGAAGACGACACGCTTTACTGGAACACGCAGAAAGAAGCCTGGGTGGCCCTTCTGGACGATTCCCCGCTCTTCTCGCAGGTCTTCCCCGGTCGCAGCAAGCTGCACCTGAGCGATCCGAACGCCGAGGAAAAGCCGCTGCTCAACCGCGACGACGAGGAGGGCGAGGAACTCACCGTCAACGACATGCTGGCCACGGCCAACGCCGAGACCGACGAAACCCGTCACCTGGCCCGCCGCGAACGCAATCGCCAGCTCAGTGTCAAAATCGTCCCCTGGGGACTGGGCGCCGGCATGGGCTTGAGCGGGGCGGCGCTGGTCGCTTCGCAATGGGAACTGTTCCGGGAAGTCATCGAGACCAAGGAGTACAGCCTGTTGGCCTCCGAACCTTTCCTCTTTGTCGGCGTGCTGGACCTGATCGTGGGCCTACTCTGTGCCCTGGGCGTGTGCGCGCTGTACCCCGTGCTGCGTCTGCGCCTGGCGCTGGGCATCGGATACTTTGGCTACATTTTCTGGAGCTGGCAGATGCCCTGGGCCGCCGGCGGCGTGACCCTCGCCTCACTGGGTCTGTTTGCCATGACGCTGTCCGCCAACCTCTGGATGACGATCCTCAGCGTGACTCTGGCCGTGGGCGGGATGGCCGTTTTCCTGGTCAAGAACGCTCCCTAGCCGCCGTTGCTCAGGCGCTCACTAGCCGGGGCGTCCTCAGCGCGTACTTGCCGATACAAGCAAGGCCTGCTAGCTTACTTCCTGTGAGCGACTCCAAACGCCCGTCCGGCCTGCGCGGTTTTCTGGCGCGCCTGAAACGCATTTCGACGGATATCCAAAAGGATTTGCGTGACGCCAAACGCGTTCGCGTGGCCAACCGCAAGGCCAAGGTGCTGATCTTTCTGCGGGTACTCTGGCAGGATTTTTCGCGCAACCGCCTGCCGGTCTCCGCCGCGGCACTGGCCTACGTCTCCTTGCTCGCGCTGGGGCCTATGCTGGCCATCGTCGTGATGGTCTCGGGCTTCATTCTCCAGGGGGAGGGCCGCGACGGTTACAGCAAGGCCACGACCCTGGTCACCGAACTTGTCTCGGATCTGATTCCTGAAGGGGCTAACTTGGGCCTGAGCGAAGCGACGCCCCTGGACAGCGCGCCCGAGTCGGCCCAGGCCATCCACGAGATCGCGCAATCGGTTGCCGCCGAGCAAACTGTCACCGTCGAAGGCGCCCCGGTGGCGGCAAGCGTACCCAGCCGTCCGCTCAACCCGGAGATCGCCGAGTTGGTCGATGGGATGGTCGCCGCGGCCTCCTCCGGCACGCTGGGGGTACTGGGTTCGCTGGGTTTGATCATCGTGGTGATCTTTTTGCTCATCAACGTCGAGAAGACCTTCAACACCATTTGGGGGGTGCGGCAGGGCCGTACGATGGTGCAGCGGGTGGTCTTTTACTGGACCCTGATCACGCTGGGCTCGATCGTGGCCTTTGCCGCGATTTCGTTGAAGGCGGGCGAGGTGATCACGCATCAGCTCAAGGAACTGCCCGCCTGGATGGCCAACGAGTATGCCCTGGCGCTCCTGCAATATGTGGCTCCCTTCCTGTCGGCCACCATGATGATCGTGCTGCTGGCCCTGTTTTATCGGTTCATCCCAAACACGCGCGTTGCCTGGCTGCCGGCGCTCTTTGGTTCGGTCATGACGGCCTTCTTTTTCTGGGTCATCTCCGAGTTTTCATCGGTCTTTCTGGCGGGCCAACTCGAGCGTTTGGGCGCCCAATGGGGGTCGCTCGCCTTGCCGTTGTTTCTCATCCTGAGCTTTTACGTTTTTTGGACGCTCATCCTGCTCGGCGGGCAGCTGACCTACGCCACCCAGAACATGGGCCGTCTGGCCAATCAAAAGGCCTGGGAAAACACCAGCGTCCAGGCGCGCGAACTCCTCAGCCTGGCCGTGCTCTCGATGATCGCCCGACGCTTTCACGCCTGCCAGCAGGCACCGACCGCCGAAGAAATGTCGGAGTCTCTGGAGGTGCCCGGCCAGGTGGTCAACGAAGCGCTCTCCAGCCTAATCGATATGAAGCTGGCGGTTCCTCTGGAGCAAAACGACGACGAAAGCGATGGAGCGACCCGTTATCAGCCCTGCCGCCCTTTGGAACGCATCACGCTGGCCTCGTTCCGTGAACGTTTCACCACGCTCGGCGTGAATCAGGGCGCGGACCTAATCGACGACATCGAGCCTATCCTACCCGCCTACCGCAACGAATTGAAGCGGTTTGAGGAAAGCGAGCGAGCCCGCCAGCCACTGTCACGTTTGTTGGAGCAAATGGATGCGCTCGAAGGCGTCCCTTCGTACCACGCGCCGACCCTGCCAACCGAGCCCGACCCGGCAGTCGCCCGCTCGAATTGAAGCAGCCGCCCACCGCAGGGAGTGGCGCTTCGAGGCGACGTGCGCCAAAATCACACCCGATAACGTTGGTTGAGGATGGCAGTTGCCAGCAAACCACGTGGAGCGCCCGTCGGGCACCTCCCCTGAACAGGCATCGATGATTCAACCTCAACGGCTGACGCGCCAAAGCGTCGTGCTCAGAGGAGCCAGCAGCGCTAGCTGTTTGGCCGGTTAAGGTTTGCCGGACGTTCTTCCTGGCTACGACCGGTCGCAAGTTCCACGCCAGCAAGTCCTTCAAGCAATTTTCGTTTGCCCTTGTTGCGGCTGACAAACGACTGCACCGCCGCATCGTTTTGCTCGTTCCAACCTTCGTCCTTTCCGCGGAAAACGACCACGTTGACGGAGGGTCGTTCGATTGGGTCGCTGAAGTTTTCTTTCTTGTAGAAAACCTCGGCCAGCGCACGGAAGTGCTGGATCAAAGCTTCGATATCCCAATTCGTGCGCGGCGGATCGGGCGGGTGCTCGGTGGGGTCCTTCAGGATGTCACGCAGGATCAGGCGAATGTTGTTGTTGACCCGTGGCGGCTGGCCACGAGCTTTGCGAGCGGCGTTTTCCTTGCGCAGCCACTCCTGGGCGCGCTGCACCGCCTTCTGCCACTCCTGCTGCTTCTCCGCATTCCAGCCCTTGGATCTGCGAAACTCGTCCATATTGAACCCATCGGGAAGAGGAACCTGCATCTGGTTGGCCCAACCACCGGCAAAAACGAAAATTGCATCTGTTCCCAGTTCAAAACCCGCATGCAGCGCGTGGTAAACGCCGTGTGAACCATCGCCGATCGGCTCGATCGGGTGCTTCAGCGCGTAGTTGGAGCCTTGGGTGCCCAGGCGATTCGCGGTGGCGTTGATGGGGGCGAACCAGGTGGCCAATTTCTCTTTGTTGGCTGCCGTCGCTGGCACCATCCCCGGAGAGAAGAGATTGAGCTGCTTTCCCCACTTCTGGAACAAAATCACGTTGAACAGGGTGCCCGGTTTGAGGCCGCCAATCTGCTCCTGCACCTCTTCCTTGATGATGCGATAGGCGTACAGCCCGCCCTTTTTGTCGTCCATCATGTAGGCACCGGCATCGATGAGAAAGACGATGCGCTCGCCGCGGCCCTTCAATCCGAAGAAATCCACCGGGGAGGAATTGATGTCGATGTTGGCGCTGCCGAAGGCGCCCGCGCCGCGACCGGCTCCGTTGCCCAGCCCGACCGCCACCTTCATGTCGATGTTGGTCACGGGAATCGTGATGTCGGGCAAATCGATCTGGTTCTTCACGTTCGGCGTCACCCGCGGGACCGGGCGCGCGCTCTGCTTTTGCTTCTGAGCAACGCTCTGCTCCAGCACCGGCGGAGGCGGGGGTGGCGTATCCTTGGGAGGCGGTGCCTTGAACTCAGGCTCCTCGATGTAGACCGAGTGAAAAATGGTCAGCCCGCCCAAAACGACGAGCATGCAGGCAACGATGATGCCGCTGAAAAACATCGAGCCCAGCAGGCGCTTATCGACGGTGCGGCGGGGATGGTGGTGTATCATGGCGCTAACTGTTCCAGTTCTACCGAAAACGGGGGTACGCGAACGTTCCCTGTCTATAGGCCAATACGACCGATTCCGGCAAGTCTTAGGCGGAATCCGACAAAAATCCGCCAAAATCGATCCAAAGGGCCGACCCGAAGCCAGTCCTTACTTTCAAGTACCTGAACACGAATCGCTTACGTCTCCTGAACTGCTTGAGCCCAGGGGAAAAGCTCAGCTCACCGTGGCGAATGGATTGTCGGCGTAAGTCTTCATCTTGCCCGGATTGAGAATGCCCGCCGGATCCACGTCGGCTTTGAGCTGGCGTTTGGCTTCGATGTCCGGATGCAGCCCGCCCTCCTCGAGGAAGTAGGTGTGCGGGTTGGCCAGAAAGCCGCCGATGCTGACCGCGTAGTCCATGATCTCCTGCAGGCGCTCCTCGCTCTTGTGGAAAATGATCGGCAGGCCGCCGACGTTGACCGTGCTGTTGTCCCACTCGATTTTCGGGCGGGAGATGGTCCACTCCAGATGATGGAAGAACTCCTCGGGAAAGCGCTCCTTCATTTTCTTCATTTTCTCGACATAGCCCTCGTCGCCGAAGCCCAGCTGCAGGTACGTGATGGTCGGGTCGACCTTGAGCGCCCAGAGCGTGGTGTGGTTCCAGGTGTAGTCGGTGATGTAGGGGGGCTTGGGCGGATTGGGCCACGGCTGGTTGAAATTGACCTCCAGCCCGGCCGCCTCGGCAGATGCAACCACCGCCTCGGTGTGCCCCTGGTCGACCAGGGCAAAGGACACCTGCTTGCCTTCGCTCAGGTGCTTTTTGAGGGGAAGAAAGTAGCTGGGCACCGGCCATTCAAAAGCCGTCACCAGGCGTTTGGGAATGTCTGTCTGGTGCGCGAAGTCATCGGTCCAGGCAAAGAGGGTGTCCCAGTCCTCGTGGGAAACAATCAGCTGATCGTAGTCGCGGCGCGGTGCCAGACGCATCTCCGATTCGATGATGATGCCGTTGGTGCCGTAGGTGTGCAGCGCTTTGAAGCAATCCGTGCCCTCGAACCGCAAAACACGAGGCTCGGCTTCGACGGTCAGCAAGGTCAGCGATACCATGTTGTCGCCGTGGCTGATACCTCCCCAGGTGATTGAGCCAATCCCGCCCGAGCCGCCCGCCAGAAAACCGCCCATCGAACTCTTGACCCAGGTCGAAGGCATACAGCGCAGCTCGTAGCCGACGGCGTTGGCCTCGGCCTCGATCTTGAACAACCGGGCACCCGGCTCGGTACGCGCGAAGCCGCCCTCCAGCGAGAGAATGCGGTCCATCCCGCTGATGTCCAAGAGCAGGCCGCCATAGAGCGGGATCAACTGCCCGTAATTGCCCGTGCCGCCGCCGCGCAGGCAGACCGGGATCCGCTCGGTGCAGGCCAGCGAAATGACCTGTCTGAGCACCTCGAGCGAATCGACTTTGACGGCGAAGTCGGCCCGTTTGTCCTCCAGTTGGCGCTTGAGCACCGGCGAGTACCAATAAAAATCCTTCGAGAGTTTTTCGAGGCTCTCGTCTTTGGTGACAACGTTGTCAGCTCCGGCGATGTCGCGGAAGCGTTGCAGGAGGGACTCGGAGAGGGAGAAAGCGGCTGCCGGCATAGTCATACAAACGCGAGAGCATGATGCCTGCCAGCGGAAGTCCACACAGGCAAACGGTCGGGGCGGAATGCTTCGTGCTCGACTTGGCTGCGTGAGCCAAGCCGCCATCGCCGCCTTCGAACCTGCCCGGCACTGGGCCTGCCACCCCTGGACGGACTTCGCCCAACGGGCCGACAAGGATCGCACCCAAGTGATCGTGCCCTTCTTCGGGCTGGCCGACTGGGGCTTGGGCCATCCCCTGGACGTGGAGGAAGTGCTCGGCACAACCATCCTGAACGCGGCTTTGGCACGATCCACCGTGTCGCCGCCCGAAATCGTGACGCCCCCGGTGCGCTTCATGCCGGCACCCTTTGCGAATCAGGCCTTCGGGCTGGATCTCGACACCGCCTACGCGCTCGCACAGGACGTCTTGCAGAGTATCCAGGCTTCCGGGTTCCAGCGCGTCATTCTCTTCAACACCAGCCCCTGGGGCGAGACTTTCATCGACGTGGTCGGACGCGACTCCCGCATCACGCTGGGCCTGCAACCCTTCTGCGTCAACCTGAGCGGGCTCGGGCTGGACCTGCATCCCGCGCGTTGCTCCGCCGACCGTGAGACGCCTCGTCGCCAAGCGCAGACCCTGGCCACTTTTTTGTATGACGCTGCGCCTGATTTTCCGGATGAACCGGCTTTTGCCGAGATTCCCAGCGACGCCAGCACGGGCGATCTGCAACGCACCGGTTCGCTGCTGACCGATTGCGACGCGCTCGCCACCGCCCGCCAAAAGGGGCCCACGTTGCTCGAAAGCGTGAGCCGGGAACTGGCCGGCCTGCTCGGGGAAATCGCCGGACGCGACCCATTGCCAGACGACGGCCGCATTGCGCCAAAGACCGCCTTTCCCTGAGCTTTTGCCCGAACGCAACCATGGCCTGGACGCATCCCAGCTACCGCACGCGCTACCTGCCAGCCCTGACGGCTTCGGCCATCGCGGCGCTGCCCAAGAAGGCGCGCGCGCTCGTCATCGTGCCGACCGGGGCCATCGAGCAACACGGACCGCACCTGCCGGTGGGCGGCGATGCGGTGATGGGGCAGGCCTGGCTGAACGCGGCGCTGCCGTTGCTACCGGCGGAGGCACCCGTCTACGTCGCGCCGCCGATCACTTTGGGCAAGAGCAACGAGCACGTCGGCTATCCTGGGACGCTGATCGTACAAAAGCAGACATTACGACGGCTTCTGCTGGCTATAATTGACCAATGCTGGCGGTGGGGCTTTCGCCGCTTCGGCATCTTGAACACCCACGGGGGCAACAGCGCGGTGATCGTGGAAACGCTGCGCGAGTTGCAGGGTCAGCGGGAGGCGATACGCGTGCAGATGCTCTCCTCGGGCTGGTACCCGCCGGTTTCTAAACAAGAGACGGTCTACGGCTTTCACGCCGGGGAGGTGGAAACGGCCTGGGTCATGGCCGTCGCGCCCGAGCAGGTCGACGCTTCCGTGTTGCCGTGTGAGTTTGCCGGCGACGTCGAGGATCCCGCCAAGCTTCGCGCGGAGTTCGCCCCGGCCACGTATTCATGGGTCACCTCCGATATCTCGAATTCCGGGGTGATGGGTGATGCGAGCCAGGCGACCCCCGAGAAAGGGCGGGAATGGCTGGCGCGGGGCGCGGAAGGCCTGGCCGCAAACATCCTTCGCTTTCTCAACGAAGAGTAGGCCACGAACAACCGGCACGTTCCCTGCACCAGGAGTCACACGCATGCCGAAACAGTTGGAGCAATTTCTCTGGCAGGCCCTGCCCGCCGTTGGCGGTATCCTGATCCTGATCGCGTGGTTCTCGGTCAAGGCCGGGGCCAGCCTGCAGGATTACTTGCTGCCCTTGCCCAGTCAGATCCTAGAGGCGATGTGGACCGAGCGCGCGGTCCTGGGGAACGCGGCCCAGCAAACCTTTGTGGCGGCTATTCTGGGTTTCGTCACAGCGGTCACGCTGGCGTACATCCTCTCGCTGGTGCTGGCATCGTCGCAGGTCATCTGGAAGATGTGGTATCCCTGGGTAATCATCTTCAAGATGATCCCGGTCATCATCCTCGCCCCGATTTTCGTTTTGTGGATGGGCAACGGGCTGGTCAGCATCGTCGCCGTCACCTTCATGATCAGCTTCTTCCCGGTGGTCGCCAACACCACAATGGGCCTGCACTCCACCGATCGAAACCTGCTCGATCTCTTCCGCATGCTGAAAGCCAACAAGGCGCAGGAGATGTACTTTTTGCGTATCCCTTTTTCGATGCCCTACTTTCTGACGGGGCTGAAGATCGCCGGGGTGCTGGCCCCCATCGGCGCGATCACCGGCGACATGCTGGTCGGCAGCAGCGCGGGCGGACAGGCCGGCCTGGGCTTCCTCGTGCAGGTCTACAACGGCCAGCTCAAAAGCGCCGAACTCTTTGCCACCGCCAGCATTGCCTGCCTACTTGGGCTGGTCTTCGTCAGCGCGGTCAACTTCCTGCACTGGTTCTTCCTGCACAACTGGCACGAATCCGCCGTGAAGGACGCGTAGGCTGCGGTCATGGTCTACCTGCACTACCCCAACGCCGCGGCCATCGACGAGGAGTTGACCCGCGGGCAAAGCGGTCCGCCGCGCGACACCTGCTATGACCACTTCGCCGAAGGCGCGTACCGTGCCCGCGCGCGGTTTCGCAACGCCCTGGACCTGCGCTACGGCAAGGGCGACCGCCAGCGCATCGATTTTTTCTGGACCGAGCTCAGTCCCGAATCCGCGCCCACGGTCATCTTTTTTCACGGCGGTGGCTGGCGGCTGAGCGACAAATTTTTCGCCAACTTTTACGCGGAAGCCTTCTGCCCCGAGGGCATCAACGTGGCGCTTTGCGGCTACGGGCTCTCGCCGCTGTTTACCGTCGGGCAAATCATGGCCCAGGCACGGGACGCCGTCGGGTGGGTTCAGGCAAACACGGGCGACCTCGGCATCGACCCGAGCAAGCTGGTTATCGCGGGTAACTCCGCCGGAGCTCACCTGGCCGCAGGCGTGCTGACGGGCGACCCCTCCAACCCGCTGGGGCTGCGCGGGGCGGTGCTCTTTTCCGGCTTGTACGATCTTCAGGTACTGTATCACAGCAAGGTCTACGCGTCTCTGAGTCTAAGTGAAACCGACGCTTACGCCTGGAGTCCGCAATTCCAGGTCAGCGCGGGGCTGCCGCCAGCGTTGCTCCTGTACGGCGGCGACGAAACTGACGAGTTCAAGCGTCAGAGCCTGGAGCTGGAACGCGCCTGGACCGCCGTGGGCAACGCCGCTGAATCCGTCGAAATCGAGGGCACCGACCACTTTTCCAGCCAGTGGAACGCTCGCACTGCGGGCACTGCGGCCTACGAACGGATGATCGCCTTCATCCAATCCTGCATTGACTAAAGCAGCAGGCACCGAACCGTTGGGATCCAAGGCGTTGAAGACGCATTGGAGACGAAGCGTGCCGACCAACGCAGGCGCTTCGATCCGCCTTTCTCAACGTCTGCTTGGGTACCCTGTTTCATTCGGTGCAAAGAACGAAAACACCTAGGCCACCTCGACCACACACTGGATTTCCACGGTCGAATCCTTGGGCAGACCGGCCACTGCCACCGCCGCGCGGGCGTGCCGCCCGGCCTCTCCAAACACGTCCAGGAACAGCTGCGAAGCCCCGTTGATGACCAGCGGGCTGTCGGCAAATCCGGCCACGGCATTCACGTACCCAGAGGTGAAGACAAAGCGCTGGACCGCGTTGAGACTGCCCAGCTCGCCGTGAATCGAGGCCAGAGCGTTGAGCGCGCAGACCCTGGCGGCGTCCTGCCCGGCCTCCACCGTCTGCGTTTCGCCGACCTTGCCCGTGTGTGTCATCTGGCCGTCGGCCACGCAGATCACCCCGGCCAGGTAGAGCAGATTGCCCGTGCGCACTGCCGGCACATAGAGACCGCCCGGCGCGGGAGGCGAAGGGATCGAAAGGTTCAGTTCGGCAAGCCGTGCTTCAAAATCCATGATGCGCGCAGGCTGGCAACGTGGACCCGATCGGGCAAGTTCGGAGCGCGTTAGGCCGGCAGCAGCACCGCCTCAACCGTTTCTTCGGGAGCAGCGAAATAGGCCTCGCGGTAGGCCTCGTCCGAGGCGAAGGTGCGACCCACAACGTGGCGCGTGGTGAAGGGCACGCGCAGCTCCTTGACGTCAAACGGCCAGGGATTGAGCTGAAAACGCAGCTGGCCCAGCGGCGTGTAGTGGACCGCCGTGTGGCCGCCGTCGCGGGTGGGGTGCGTGTGGCGCAGCTCGGTCTCTGTGGGCAGTTCCACGCACAGGCACAGCGACAGGTTGTCGCAAGCCTGCAAGAAGCGAAAAGCCCGGTCGAAGTGAGTGTTTTCAACATAGTTGGCCCGCGCCGGATCTTTGGCGCACCGCAGCCGAAGCTCTGCCTGCCGGGCCCGTTGGGCGTCGACCCACTGGGCGTGCCGTGCGCGATTTGCCTCGTTGAGCGCGGAAAGGTCCGCCTGCTCGGTCAGAAGGTTGAGCGAATGCATCGAGATGACGACCGCCGCGTACGGATCCTCGTCGGCAATCGCCTCAGTCGCCGCCGCGCGCACCTCAAGGTATTTTGCCAGGTCCACGTTCTCGAAGGCGTCATAGGTGCCCACCAGTTCGCGCGAAAAGGCGCTGGGGGTCTGGTCGTCAGTCAGCGAGGGGCTCGCGTCGGATTCGGCCCAGGAATCGTCATGGTGGAGCACCGCCGCATGGATGGAAGCGAACGGCTCGGGCGGGTCGAACAGTTCGTTGTGCCAATGCTCAGCAAAGACCGCCGCCACGCGGGCGTGTTCGGGTTGGGTGGTGAGCCGCCAGCCGTCGCTGGTTTCAAGCCGCATCATAGGGCCTCGCTGGGAGCAAATCGGGTGCCACCGGTCCGCCTATCCGGCACAATCAATGCTTCCACATGAGTCCGCCTGAGCGGTTCCTCCCTTGCCGACGCCGATGCACGCTTTCGCGCCTGAATCCCCCGCCCAGCCCGCGGTCACGCCCCAGGGTGCGGCCTCCGCCGAAGCCCGTCCGCAGGTGCGCATCGCC
Source organism: Opitutales bacterium (assembly GCA_050331595.1). Taxonomy (GTDB): domain Bacteria; phylum Verrucomicrobiota; class Verrucomicrobiia; order Opitutales; family JBHJGM01; genus JBHJGM01. Next base: position 15,924 of record JBHJGQ010000020.1, on the reverse strand, counting down.
AACCTGCTCAAGCGCTATGGTGACGGGCCCGTTATCCTCGATAACATCCACTTGTCCGTGCAGGCGGGCGAATTCGTGTCGCTCATCGGCCCGTCGGGCTGCGGCAAGAGCACGCTGCTCAAGCTCATCTCCAGCCTCACGCCGATCACCGAAGGGACGCTGGAAATCGAGGGGCGTACGCCGGAGGAAGTACGCGGCGAGATGGCCTTCATCTTTCAGGAGGCAACGCTGCTGCCTTGGCTGAGCGTTCGCAAAAACGTCGAACTGCCCCTGCGGCTCAAAGGCGTGCCCAGGTCCGAACGTAAGCACAAGGCCGAAGCGATGCTGGAGCGCGTCGGGCTTTCGCACGTGCACGACAGCTACCCACGGCAGCTTTCGGGCGGGATGAAGATGCGCGTCTCCATTGCCCGCGCCCTTTCGCTGCGGCCCAAGGTGCTCCTGCTCGACGAACCGTTCGGCGCGCTGGATGAAATGACGCGCGACCGCCTCAACGAAGACCTGCTGGAAATTCGCCGACTGGAGGCCTGGACGGCGTTTTTCGTCACGCACTCGGTGGCCGAGGCCGTGTTCCTCTCCAGCCGCATCGTCGTGCTTTCGGCCAATCCCGGGCGCGTGGCCAGCGTGGTGGAGATTCCGCTGCCCTACCCGCGCAACGCCGAAACCCGCGAAACCGAGACCTACCAGAAGCTGGTGGCGCACGTCTCGCATGAACTGCGCACGCACGCCGCCGGCAGTCCCGACCCGCTGTGACCCGTCGACCTGTGCCCCACACCTCTGATTACCTTATGATATCCTCTCCCACTTCAACGCGCGTCCACCGCTGGTTGACGGCTTTAATCCTGACCGGAGCGACCACTTTTCTGGCCAGCTGCGGCGGGGGTGATCTCGAGTACGACGACGCGGGCCGCCCGGTTGTCGAACTGCAAATGGACTGGTTTGCCCAGCCAGAGCACGGCGGCTTTTACCACGCGGTGGCCAACGGCCTGTACGAGGAAGCCGGGCTGACGGTCAACATCGCCCAGGGCATCCAAAACACCAGTCCGCTGCAGCTGGTCGTATCCGGGCGCAAGCACTTCTCCATCGGCAGCAGCGACGCCGTCCTGCAGGCCATCGCCGAGGACTTGCCGATCGTCATCGTTGGGGCGCAGATGCAGCACGATCCGCAGGGCATCATGGTGCATGCCGAAAGCGGGGTGGAGACGTTCAAGGACCTCGACGGCAAGACCATCATGGCCGGCGGCGGTGCGCCGTTTCTCGATGCGATGAAGACCGCCTACGGAATCGATTTCAACACGGTGCTGCTCGACGGCGGCATGGCCCGCTTTCTGGAGGACAAGGATTTCGTCCAGCAGTGCTTCATCACCAGCGAACCGTACTACGTCGCACTCAATGGGGCTAATCCGAAGGTACTCTGGCTCGCGGAAATCGACGGCTACGACCCCTACCGTGTAATTTACACCCACCGCGAATTTGCTGCCGAGCACCCCGAAGTTGTGCGCAGTTTCATGGAGGCCACCATCCGCGGCTGGCGCGAGTACCTGGCCGGCGACCGCGAGCAGGCCGAGCAGTTGATCGCCACGGAAAACACCAAGATGGCCGACCCGGAGTACCGCACCTTCGCCTATTCCAAGATGCGCGAGTACCAGATTGTGGAGGGCTTTGCCGAACGCGGTGAAGACATTGGCGTGCTCAAGCCCGAACGCATTCAGCGCAACATCGACCGCTTGCTCCAATCCGACCTGCTGGCGCGCAAGCTGACCGTCGCCGAGGTCATGACCACCGAATTTCTGCCCGAGTCCACCCGCCTGCTCTCGGAAGCAGGCAGCGGCACCGCAATTTCGCCCGCGACGGGTTCCGACGAATCCAGCTACGCGTACTGAACGCGGCGCAGCCTCGACAGCCGCACGCTTGCGCTGCTGTCAGTGCGCCCCTAGCCCTCGAAAACCGCTTCGGGAAAATAAGCGGATACGGTGGTCATGGGCACGTTGACCAGCTGGCTGATGCGCAGATCGAGCACCGCACTGCACAGCACGTAAGCTTGTTCGGGCGTGATGGACAAGCGGCCCGTCAGCCAATCGATGGCGCGGCGCACCGCCGAGCGGCAGGCCTCGCGCGAGTCTTGCGCCGACTCCACAAAAATGCGGTAGGGCGCGCTTTCGTACCGGCGCGACACCAACGGACCCGGCGCGGAGAGAATCAGCGGACCGCCCAAGTTCACCCCTGCACCTTTTTCAAGATGCACACGCAGGGTCACGGTCATCGGCGCTTCGAGGCCGTTGATGCAGACCTCGCCATCGCCCTGAGCCGCGTGCGCGTCCCCAGCACACAAGCCCGCTCCCACAGTCGCGACCGGCAAGTAAAGCGTCGAGCCGGCGGTCAGGTGGCGCACGTCCATATTGCCGCCAAAAGCACCGGGCGGGCGGGTCCGGAACTCGCCGACATCGGCCCGCTGCACGCCGATGATGCCGCAAAAGGGGTGTAGATCGATGCAGGTGCCCGGCATGGAACGCGTCACCGTTTCCTCCAGGTCCCAGTGAAAGAGAAAATGCTCGGGAAAGTCTTCGGGGAGCAGCCCCAGCTTGGGAATGACCCCGGTGAAGGCCCAGCCTTCGTGCTGGTAGTCGAGCACTTCGATGCGCAACGCGTCGCCGGGTTCGGCACCCTTAACGGCGACCGGTCCGGTCAGCGCATGCACGCGCAGCACATCGATTTGAGCGTAGGCCGCTGGCGGCATACCGGGTTGCACCTGCCCGTCGGTCGAGTCACGCATTTGCAGGGTCAGCGTGTCGCCCGGGTCAATTTCCAGGCGAGGCGGGTAGGCGTTGTTCCAGCGCGTGACGACGGTGGAGCGATCGAGGACGTGTTCGGCCACGGGAAAGAAGCAGATGGTGAAAATTTAGAGCAAAGGCGCAGGGAAACCGTGTTACCGGCCGACCGAGCGCACCGCCCGGCGCACCTGTTCAAGGTAGTCGCCACGGTTGGGCCGGGGGTCGATCAACTGGGCGCGTTCGAGCAGGCGCGCGGCTTGAGAAAAATCACTCTTGGATACGAGCAGTTGCGCGTGACGAGTCAGCGCGTTGGCCTCGAACTCCGTCACCTTGGCCGCGCGCTCGTAGTGAAAGATGGCTTCCTCCAACTCGCCTTGCTTGCGGAAAAAATCGGCCAACAGGATCAGCGCCTTTCCGTTGAGCGGGTCCTGCTCGACGATGCCCTCAAGCTTTTCGGCGGCGGTGGCATCGTCGCCCTGAGCCAAAGCCAGTTCGGCTTCTAGGTTCAGCATGGCCAGCTGCTGTTTGGGCGAGAGCGTCTCGCCAACGCGCGACTGCAAGGCCTCGAGCAATTGTGCGCTTTCATCCAGCGCATTGCGCCCAAGCAGGATCTCCGCCGCACGCAGCGCCGATTCAGCCTTCACGTTGGGCGCGTCGTCGAGGGCGGCCAGATACGCGTCGACCGCAAGGCTGGGCACTTCTTCATTGATATAAATGTCGCCGAGCAGGAAGAGCGTCTCGGCACCCGCCTGATTCATCCGGCGGACCATCTCGAGATTGCCGATGGCATCCCCGTAGTCCTGCAGCGCGAGGTAGGCATTGGCCTGCAGCAGGAGCAGCTCGGGCTGGTTCGGGTCCTCCTGCAGGAGTTCGCCGGCGCTGGCCAAGGCCTGCCGGTACTCGCCCGTGTTCATCAGGCATTGAATCAACCCAAGCTTCCAGTCGCGGCTGTCAGGCGCGTAAACCAGAGCCTGCCGGTAGGCATTGAGCGCACCGTTGAACTTGCCCTGGTTCAGGTAACACAGGCCGAGCAACCCGAGCAGGTCACCGTCGACCCCGCCCAACTCCAGTGTTTTGACCAGGAAGGGAACGGCTTCATCAAAGCGACCGTTACGCACGTGCACCAGGCCAAGATTCTTGTAGGCGCGCAAGAAACTCGGAAACTTACGAATCGATGTTTCGTACTTGGAAATAGCCTGCGTGTACTGGTCGATGGTGAAATGCAGATTACCTTGAAGGTAATCCAGCGCGGCGCTGGACTGAGGCGTGATGAACGCATCCAGGCGGGCAATGGCCTCACGCTCGCGCGACTCCATCAGCGGCGCGATCTCCTCGAGAAAATCGCGCTCCTCCACGCTGATGCGTGGCTCCACCTCCGTGCGCGCGCCATAGCTGCCTTTAAAGCGTTCGACGAACTCCGGGTTGCTCCAAAAGTTCGGACTCAGCGGAAAGGCCTGCGCGTAAACCAGCGGGCTGGTCGCAAGCGCGAACACAACCAGGCAAATTATCCGGCACACGTAGCGCATCCTAGAAAAGGGGAAAAGGTCCATGGATCAGAATCGCAGGGGCATGATGAACTTGGTGCTTACGGGCCGCCCGTCTTTGCGAGGGGTTTCCCAGCGCGAGGATTCGGCTGCATCAATCGCTGGCTGGACAAACTCGTCGTGGGTGGCCGATTTCACACTGAGCACCCGCACGCGGCCTTCCTCGTTGATGAGGACCACCAACTCCACGCGGCCGTTGATGTTGGCCTGACGCATGGCAAAGGGTTTTTGCGGGCGTGGCGGCCGGATGGCTCCGGGCGCGCGGTCCAACTCGCTGAGTTCGAAGATCGAGATTTCCTGCGCCGCGTTGGGTTGCACGCCGAAGCTGCCGATGTCGAAGGCACCCGCCAAGGCATTGCCCATTCCTGGATTGAGCGACACCTCCATCTGGTTGAGCGAAAGCTTGGTCATCTGCTGCTTCATCTCGGGCTGCGGCTCCTCCACCTCCTGCTCCGGCGGAGGCGGCGGATCCGGGGGCGGAGGCGGCGGCGGCTGAATGGTCACGTTCATCGACCGCACCATCCGGTCGCTGCGTTCGAGCCCAGAGAGCCACTGCGTGAACGGCAGCATCAGCGCAACCAGCCCCGCGATGACAATCCCCAGCAAAGCCGCAACCGCCCGGTACTTGGCAAAGCTCGGCTCCTGGAAGCGGGTCAGCGTTGGGCGCTCGGTCGTCATGAGAAAATGGATACACTTGAAGCAATACCTACGGCATGTCGGTGGAGAGGCTGACGTTGGGCGCGCCGGCGAGTTTGGCCTCGTCGATAACGCGCGCGAGCAGACCGGTCGGCACCATCTCGTCGGCTTGAATGATGACGGGCATCTTTTCGGTTTGCACCAGGCGGCGCACCACCGCGCGCACGCCGCTCACGCCAATATCGCGCCCGGCGTAGACCACCTGGCCCTTGTCCGAGATAGCGATCAAGATGCTGTTCTTCTCCAAGTCCTCCGCCGAAGCGGCCTGGGGTTTGTTCACCTCGATGCCGGTCTCCTCGACGAAGACCGTCGTGACGATGAAGAAGATCAGCAGGATGAAGACGATATCGATCAACGGGGAGATGTTGATTTCGTCGACCCGGTCGGCACCGGCGAGGTTCTGGCGTTTGCGGCTCATGGCAACGGTGGGCGGTTCAGGCCGAGGGCAGAGGCGGCGAAGCCAGGCGGTGGCGGCGCTCCAGCATCTTTAGCGTGACGGACTCCACGCGGATGAAGAAGGCTTCCATCTCCAGGCGGTGGCGGTCAATCCGGCTGATCAGAAAGTAAGCAGGAATGGCAATGATCAGGCCGGTCTGCGTGGTGATGAGCGCTTCGGAAATGCCGCCGGCGACCAGGTCAATCGTGTTGCCCGCGGTGCTGATGGCCAGGCCCTTGAACGTCGCCAGCATCCCGATGACCGTGCCCAGCAACCCGGTCAATGGGGCGACGCCGCAAAGGATGGTGACGAAACGCGCCCGAGCCAAGACGCGCGGCAGATACGCCGAGCGTACCTCGCTGAAACGCGCGCGGACCTGCACCGGATCAACGGTCCCCTCCTGCGTGTAGCGGATGATTTCGCCCGCTTTGCCGCTGCCATCTTCGGGCCGGTCCACCCACGCCCGCCAGGTATTAGGGTCCATCTTGTAGAAGCGATTGGCGATCAGGAAAATATACACTTCAAACGTTGCGTAATAGATGACCACCGCCAGTAACATCAGCGGAATCATCAAGAACCCGCCCTTCACGAGCAGGGGCCAGGCATGTTCGGTGAGAAACTCCATGCGGATTCACGGCTGCGCTCGCGACACAAATGCCTCAAGTAGCCTGCGGCACTTTACGCGAAAGGTCGTTGAGGACGGTTGTGCCCACGCGCTCGAGATTGGAGAGGATGCCCTGAGCCTGGCGCGAGAGCACGGCGTGCACGATGAGCGCGGGGATGGCCACCAGTAGCCCAAACTCGGTCGTGATCAGCGCTTCAGAGATACCGTCGGCCAAGGTGCGCGGATCGCCCGTTCCAAAAATGGTGATCAGGTTGAACGTCTTGATGATGCCGGTAACTGTGCCCAGGAGGCCAAGCAGGGGCGAGATGGCCGCGGTCACCGCGATCAACGGCAGCAACCGGTTCAGCCGCGGCTGAAACTCGATCATGCGCTCATAAATGATCTCGTCGATGAACTCGCGGTCCCCTTCGCGGTTCTCGATGATCTCGGTCAGCATCTGACCGTACGGTTCAGGCTGTCCGCGGGCGAGCTTGATCGCCTCCACGTCTTTGCCCTCGCGCAACAGACGTGTGATCTCGTTGATGGCGCTGGGTCGGGGCCGTCCCACCGACAGAATTTCCATCGTTTTGAACAGCGCCACCACGATGGAAACAAAGGCGAAGAACAGGATAGGAAAAATCCAGACGCCGCCCTTGGTGATGCGCTCGAGCGGTCCGTCGCGCGTGGCCAAAATGGCGGTGGCCTCGCCCAGCCCCGGGTCGATCGGGATCATGCCCTCGCCCGTACGCAGCGCCTCCTGCACGGCACTGCCCTGCGCCTCACTCACGAAGGACAGCCTCGGGTCCAATGCGGTGCTTTGCAGAACGGTCCCGCTGCTCTCGGGAGTACCACCGCTGAAAAACGTGATCGGGCCAAACAGCCCGAACGTGCCCTGCTGCAAGCGACTGGCCTGAGCGAGCGCGCTGCCTTCAAACGTGCGTCCACCGATCAGGCCCTCGGTGCGCTTGAGCCCCAAGTCGACCAGTTCGGCCAGCGCTGCAAAACGCTCGGCATCGGCGATGTTCGGATTGTCCAGCGCCTCGCCAACGCTGCGCAGTTCGTCCTCGTAGACCTGGCGCTCGGCAACACTCATGCGCGAGTCCAGCCCGCGCAGATATTCGCCCAGCAGGTTGCGCAAATAGTCGAGGTTTTCCTGGCGCAATTTCACGTCGGCTTCGAGGCTGCTGAGATCAGTGATTTTGCTGTCGCGCACACGCTGGAGCCGGTCCGCGTCGCGGCGCAGGGTTTCCACCTCAGATTTCGATTCATTGAGCTGGCGCGACAGAGGCACCTTCACCTCGCGAATGGACTCACGCTGCTCGGCAAGGTCGGTGAGCGCCTGATCCAGGTCGGCCTGAGCACTGGCTGAAACCGCGTTGAAATCCTGGGCCAGAAGCGGCACCGCCGTGATGCAGACAAAAATGTAGAGCAAGTGAAAACGCATGGGCGAAGGGTTGGGGAAAGGATTGTGTCGTAAAAGGAATGTCTCCCTAGTTTTCAAAGCTGACTGGCAACTCGACAAAACTGGCGGTGGCGGTGCGCTCGATCTGGGCAATGGCGTTGAGGACGCTGTCGGCGATGCCGTCGACTTCCCGCGCCTCCCAGCCATCGGGTCCGGGGCGCAAGACGCCGGCATAGGTGCCCGCCGCATCGACAAAGTAACCGCCGCCCAAACCGAAGTAAATCGCCGTCACTTCCGCCTCTTCGCCACTGGGGAGCGGCTGCACTTTGCGCACGGTGGTGACCAGCAGATTGAACTTGTCGACCTGGTCGAGGATGCCGATCAAAGTTTGCAAACGTTCGGGTACCGACAACGTTACTTTTTCTGGGTCGGTTGGAATGCGCAGGACCAAGCGCTGCATCGTCTCCGACTCACGCAGCGGCGGCGGGAAGCGTTTTTCCAGGGCAAGCATGCGCCGCTCAAACTCAATCGTGCGCGCTTCAACGGCGGCGATCAGCGCTTTTTGCTCCTCCCGTCGTTCGACGAGTCCGGAACGTTGCGCATCGGCTTCGCTGGCGCCCTCCTGGGCTTCAGCAATCTGGCTTTTCAAACCCGCTTTCTCTGTTTGCAACAAGGACAGGATGCTTTCCAGCGTCTCACGTTGCTCGGCCCATTCCGAAGCTTCTTCAGAGATGAGTTTTTTGGCCTGGACCCATTCCTTGAGAATGTCGCGACTTCGATCAACAGGTGAGACCGCTTGAGCGCTGAGCCAGGTCGGCATGAGAGCGCAAAAAAGGAGGGAGAGGAGGGTGCGGAGGTAAGCCATATCGGGAGACCGGGTGCTATAGTCGGGGAGCATTCAATATGCCAGCGCTTTTCGCAGGGCTATGCACGCGACGCTGCATCCGCGAGCCCTCGCCCGGAGCCCAAAGGCCTCTTTTTAGAAAACCTCGGACTCCAGGCAAGGCGCCCGGGAGGGCAGCCCAGCACCGTAAGGTACCGAACCAACAAGTCTGCGAGATGCCGGCAAACGGCAGCCGGTCGGTGTGGTATCGCAGCAGCTGTCTAGAAGTTGAACGAGGCCGACACCTGTACCTCGAAGTCCGGCGCCTTCGTGATGATGGTGTTGGCCGCAAAGAACGGGTCCGAGCCCAGGAAGTAATCCTCGCTGCCGATGTTGAGGAACTCCACCTGGACCGAAAAACGCTTGTGCTCGTAGAACGCGATGGCGTTCCAAACCAGCGAGGACGGAATGCGCAGCGTGTTCTCGAAGTTGTGCGCATAGCCATCGCGCCACTGCGGGCCGAAGCCGCCGCCAAAACCGCTCGGGTGCTGGTAAATGATGAACAGGTTCGCGGTGATTTCCGGCGTTCCCGGAATGACCTGGTCGGGATTGTTCTGGGCAACGATGCCGAAGGGGTCGCCGCCAGCGGCAAACAACCCGCCGGAGACCAGTGGCACGTTGGCATCGCCCGCGTTCCAAAATCGGAAGGGCAAGCCGCTGCGCAGGTTTTGCCGCTGCATGTTGAACGCACTGGAGATGCTCAGGCCCTCGATCGGCACCCAGGTCAACTCCGCCTCAAACCCCTTGGCGCGAATCTGGTCCAGGGCGCCGGCGATGTCGTTGAACTGGGCGCGGTCCCAATAATACCCGGCCACGCTGCCGAAGAGCTTTTTGTCGAACAACTCCACCTTGATGCCGGCTTCGTAGAGTTCCAGCTCATTGAAGTTGCCCTCGCCGATGTTGATCGCACCGCCCTGGGTGGGCGTCAGCGCGGTACCCTGCACCACCGTGGCGTACACGCTGACCGGCTCGATCGGCTCGACGATGACCGAGCCGCTGAAGTTGCCGTAGGTCTTCTGCCCGTCGAAACCCACCAGCGGGTCGACCGAACCGCCGTTGACCGGGTCAGCAAAGTCAGGCTCCACTGGCTGGTCCGCTTCAAAGGCCGCGACTTCCCCACGTGCTGAAACCACCGTGGTCAACCAGTTGGTCCACTCCGAGGTCACGTACAAGAATCCGGAATACTGGAAGAGCTGGCTCTCGACGTTGGCCGAGTTGAACTGCGACCAGTTGTTGGTGCCGTTGGAGTTGAGCTGCGCGCCGGTGATCACCCGCGAGTTCTGCGTGATGATCGGAGCGGAGATGTCGCGCCGGGAAAAGGGCTCGGCGTCGAAATCCTGCAGCTGCAACACATCGCTGGCGCGGAAGGAGAAACCGCCAGTGATCTTGTGGACGCTCTCGAAAGGCATGAAGTCTTCGAGCTCGAAGCTGGCGAAGACCTTTTGCTCAAAAACCAGCTGCTCCGTCAGGAACGCGTAGCCATAGCTGGAGAGCTTGTTGGAGTCGAAGTACTCAACGAAAGTCTTGCTCGTCAGCTTCATGTCCGGGTTGCGCTCGCTGACCAGGTCCAGGAACCAGATGAAGTCTTCGGAGTCAGCGAAGTCCGCATCGTCGGCCAGGACCGTGCTGCCCTCGATGTTGACCGTCTCCACCTGGCCACCCGCGGCAAAGTAACCCGGCGTGTATTCGCCATTGGGCCCGAGGGCTGCCTGCGCGGCGCCGGACTGCGTCGCCACAAATCCGGCGGATGGAATCAGCGCTGAGATCAACGTGCCCGCGGGCAGCGGACCGTTCTCCGCCACAAAATTGCCGCCACCAAACGCGGTCACCGTGGAGGCCGCGGGGTCATCGAAGACCAGCCCGCCCGAGATCACGAAGGGCGAGTCCTGCTTGGCCACCAGACCATTCGCGAAATCCGAGGTCAGCAAGGTGGGCTCGCCCACGATGTAGTTGCCGTTGTCGATCAAGTCCTGCGTGACGCGGTTGAAGCCGGCGTTCTCATTCGACCGAAACAGGTAAAACTCCATGCCGGAGAAGAGGGTCACATCCTTGAAGATCTCCGATTTCACCGAGGCGTAGATGGAGATGAAGTTATTCTCGATACGGTCGTAAAAACTGTCCGCCAACTGGCCCGTGAAGGAGGCCCGATAGGCCGCCGGGCGTCCCAGCACTTCCACCGGACCGCCGTAGTCAAACTGCACGTTGAACGAACCGAAGCTGCCGTAAGTGAAGCGGAAGTTGCCCCGCGACTCGTCGAAGAACGGGCTCTTGGGAATGAAGTTGATGTAGCCGCCCGCCTGCGACGGCCCGAAGTGACCGGGTGCGGCCCCCTTCACAATGTCCAGGCCCTCGAGGGAGCCAAAGGAGGTCGGTGCCTCGTTGCGCTGGTAGGCGCGCAGCATGCCGTTGAAGTAGATGCTGCCCAAATCACCGCGGATGTAAGGCGTGCCAGGGATGCCGTAGAAATTCGCCAGCTGCGTGCCGGCGGAGACACGCTCCAGGTCGCCAAAGTCGCGCACGCCAAAGCGTTTGATGGCTTCGGGCGTCAGCGAGGTGACCGCACGCGGGATGTCCTTGAGTTCGGTGAACTCGTCGAAGACCGAATTGCTCGGCCGCGCGTTGGGCAGAATGGTCTCGCGAAAATCCAGGGCGGACTCTTCAGCGGAGAATTCCTCAAGGGTCATCATACCCTCGTCATCATCTGGGGAAGCCGCCGGATCCACATCCTGGGCGAACAGGCCGACGCAAGTATGAAACAAAACTCCAATTGACAGGTTTAACGCAGCGAATAGTCTCATATAGTGTGCATGGTTGATGCTCTCTGTGGTTTAATGCCAAACGACCCGGGAGCATCGGCCATGCCATAAAGTTAGGCGGCAGGGTCCGAATCCGACTTCCTACCGACTATCATCGGCGGTCAATCTTCATCAGGTCAGATTGCACGGGGACAATTCTTACAGAGGCCAAGTCTTTGCAATTCACCGCCATTTCGTTGCGGCAAATGGGGATTCAGGGCACTTCGATAGTTAGAGTAGGCTTCGGATGGCGTGACTTTTTTTGAGCAGGCGCTCAGGACACGATCCGCGGTGAACGGCATGCTCTCTGCTCCCACGCGCCGTCAATGCGCACGAGACGAAAGCAACCGGGGCGGCATTCATTCCCGCCCGGCCCCACTCTGCGCCGGATGCCATGGCTGACAAGATTTTTGTCGACCCTTGGGCTGCTGGCTTTGGCTCAAGCCAATCTCACCGCCGCCGCGAATGCGCTCCCCTTGCACAACGAGCGGGCCCAGCCAACCGACCTCGAACTCGTCGGATTGCTGCAGGGCGTGCCCGAGGGCGAGTCGCGCTTCATTCGCCACGCCGATTTGCTCGAGCTGCCCACGCAGGAGTTGCGCGTCGAGCTGGAATTCTTTCCCAACGAGCGGCGCACGTCCACCGTCGTCTTTCTCTCCGACCTCAGAAAAGCCCTGCCGCTGAAGGACGAGTGCGACCTGCTCATTGTCCACTGCAAGGACCGCTACTATTCCTTCTACACCAACGCGCTGATCGCCGAGTACAAGCCCTTTGTCCTGCTGCAAATCGACGGCGAAGGTCCGGAGAACTGGCCCAAGTCGCCGGGCGGGGTGGACTTTGGTCCGTACTACGTTACCGCCAGCACCGAGATTGCGCCGCATTTTCACGACCTGTTCTACTACCCGTCCAAAATGCCCTGGGGTGGCGTCAAACTGGAGGCGGCCAACTACGCCGATACCTTCCGGCCGATCTACAGCGGGCGCTTCGCCAACCTCGACCCACAGGCACAGCGCGGTCGCTTTATTTACCAAAACAACTGCATGAATTGCCACCACTGGGAAGACACCAGCTTTGGCGGGCAGCTGGCCGAGCGTAACTTCGTGGTCCTGGCCTCCCACGCACGCTACAACAAGGCGTACTTTTTCAAATACACCAAGACGCCCAAGCAGGTGAACCCGGCCTCGAAGATGTCGGCCAACCCGCACCTCACCCAAGCCGATCTGGAGGCCTTGCGTGCCTTCATGAGCACCTACTTCCCATGAGCCGTTTTTTTCGACGTGTGACGCTGCGCGCCCTGGTCCTGCTGGCCGGCGCTTTCCCATCCATGAGTCAGGCCGCCGACAAGACCAAGGTCGTCATGCAACTGGACTGGATTTTCAACGCTCAGTTTGCCGGCCTTTACCAGGCGATTGAGCAAGGGTACTTCGCCGACGAGGGCCTCGAGGTGGAACTGCGCGAAGTGGCCCGCGAGCAGGCGACCGTGGCCGCCACCCTCGAGGCGGGCATCGCCTTTGGCTGCGCCGAAAGCAACGTGCTCCTGCTCGAGGACCAGGCCGAGATCGTTTGCCTGGGCGCGATGTTCCAGCGTAGCCCCCTGGTCTGGATGTACCTGCCGCCGACCGAGTACACCGGCACCGCCAGCCTCAAGGGCAAGCGCGTGGGCGTGAACCCCGATGGGAAGCGCGTGCTCAAGCGCATCCTCAAGGGCGCCGACGTCCGCCTCGAGGAGACCACCATCGTCGACGTCGGCTACGACAAGCTCTCGCCGCTCTTCATGGGCGAGGTCGACTTTATTCAGGGCTACTACATCGACGAATTTGTCCGCCTGCAGATGGAAAGCGACGGTCAGGCCAAAAGCTTTCTGGCCGAAGACTACGGCTACAGCGCCTACTCGCAGGTAGTCTTCAGTTCCGCCGCCCAGCACGCCCGGCACCCGGACCTGTATCCGCGCTTCGAGCGTGCGCTGGCCCGCGGTTGGCTCTACGCGCTGACCCGCCCGGAAGAGACGGTCGACCTCATCCTGGAAAAGTACAACCCCGAACTCGACCCCGTTTATCAGCGACGCTCACTGGCCCGCATTGCCGAGCTGATCACGCCCGACGGCCTGCCGCCGATGCAGCCTATGCGGCGCGCGGTCTGGGAGGAGAACGTCGACTTCTTCGTCTCGGAGGGAATCCTGACCCAGCCGGTCGACCTCGACGCGCTGCTGCCCGCACCGCCGCCCACCGTCTCGGCCCTCACCCAGCCGTAGCCTGACCATGCAACGCTTTCGGCGAGCCCGCGTTCCTCGCGCCTACCTGCCCGCGGGCCTGGGCGAAGGGCAGCCTCAGCCCTACCCCGGCGAAGACACCGCCCTGGTCGACATCGACGTTGAGGGGGACCGCATCGCCGCAGTGCACGCGCACGACCACGTTCCTGCACCTGTCGAGACCGAAACCATCGATGCGGACGGCCGCCTCCTCTTTCCCGGCCTGGTCGATGTGCACACGCACCTGGACAAGGCACACACCTGGTTTCGCGCACCGAACCCTTCGGGCACCTTCGACGAGGCCATCCGCATCCTGGCCGAGGACACCGCGAACTGGAGCGAGGACGACCTGCTCGCGCGCGGTCGCTACAGCCTGCAGTGTGCAGTGGCCCATGGCACGACCGCCCTTCGCACCCACCTGGATTCATCGCCGGACTTTGGCGACGTCGCCCACGCCGTCACCGCCCAACTGCGCGAGGCCTTTGCCGACACCCTGACCCTGCAATCGGTCAGCTTGTGCGGCATGGATGCCTGGGACTCGCCGCGCGGCGAAGCCATTGCCCAGATGACCCGGCGCCACGGCGGTTCGGCCCTGGGTGGCTTTTCCAAGGCCAATCCCGACATCGCCCACCAACTCGACCGCCTCCTGGCCACCGCAAGGGACTACGAACTGGGCGTCGACCTGCACGTGGACGAAACTCACGACTGCGCTTCCGTCGCCCTGCACGAAACGGCTAAAGCGGTTTTGCGCAACGGCTTCGAGGGACGTGTCGTCTGCGGGCACTGCTGCAGCCTGTCCCAGCACGACCCCAAGCAGCAGCAGGAAACGCTGGCGCTCTGCCGCGACGCTGGTCTCGGCATCGTTTCGCTGTCGATGTGCAACCTGTATCTGCAGGGCCGCGCCTTCGCCCAAGAGACCGAGTTGACCGGCCCCCTCACCCCGCAGTGGCGCGGGCTCACCCTCGTCCACGAGCTGCTGGCCGCCGGCGTGCCTGTGGCCTTTGCCAGCGACAACGTGCGCGACGCCTTCTTTGCCTTTGGCGACTTTGACATGGCCGAGGTCCTCAACGAGAGCTGGCGTATCGCCCATCTGGATACGCGCCCCGGCGAGGGCTTGCGCTCGGTCGCCCAGCACCCGGCCTGGATGATGGGCTTGGGCGAGGTGGGCCGTATCGATGCCGGCGCGCGTGCGGCCCTCATACTCTTTGAAGCGCGCAACCTCAGCGAACTACTCAGCCGCCGCAGCCTGCCCCGGCGCGTCTTCCGCGGTGAGCGCGAACTCAACGCCACACCCCCACCCTACGCCGAACTCCCCGAGTTGCGCATCGAGCCCTTTCCCACTTCCTGACTTCCACCGGCCAACAACTTTGGACCAACCCCCACGGACCAGGGAAGAACGTCCCCGAATCCGTCACGACAAACCAGGCACTAAGCCGCTTCGCCATGTTCTCCCGCGCTTCCAAAATCGCCCTGCTGCTGTCCATCGCCTTCTTCTACTTCCTGGTCGTGCTGAACAACCTGACCGACTATGGCTCGAATTACGACTTCGTCGAAGGCGTCCTGAGCATGGAGACCACCTTCGAGGGTAACACACTGATGTGGCGCGCTATCAACAACGAGGTCGTGTACCACATTTTCTACGCGACCATTATCCTCTGGGAAGCGGCCACCGGCATCCTCTGCGTCTGGGCCGCCTGGCTGCTCATCCGCAAATTCAAGGCCCCCGCTGCCGAGTTTAACGCCGCCAAAGACCTGGGCTACGGGGCCCTCACCCTCGGGCTCTTGCAGTGGTTTGTCGCGTTCATCACCGTCGGCGGCGAATGGTTCCTCATGTGGCAATCGCCCATCTGGAACGGCCAGGATGCCGCCTTCCGCATGTTCACCATCCTCGGCGTCGCCCTCCTCTTCCTTGCCCTGCGCGAGCAGGACCCGCCGACCGAAACCGCCCCCGCCTCATCCTCCCCCGCCGAGGCAGCTTAGTAACCCGGCGGATTCAGAGGTGGCGCACCGCCATTGACTGCCCCGGCCACCGGCATTCCCGCCAGGCAGCATGGCTTAGCCGAGCATTGAGTTGGGAATCCCATAAGGGGTCACGCCTTGGCAAGAAACTCTACGCTACCGCACATTAAGCCAACGACTGCGGAAGCCTGGCTCCTTTTGCTTTCCCCAAATGATTTCCCCGATCACGAAGAGGCGTTTGTGGCCTTTCACATGAAACTTTTGATCGATGCTGGCTACGCGCAAGGAAACACGTTCGATGAGCGCGTGCAGGGCACTGTCAAAATTGCCGAGGGCTTCATTTCTCAAGTGACTTGGGAGGGGTACGAGTTTCTTGATACAGTTCGATCGAATGAAGTGTGGCGAAAAACGAAGGAAGCGGTGACGATACTCGGCGGGTCAACTGCTCTTTCGGTGGTCCGCGAAATCGCTCTTCGCATTGTGCTCAAGAAGATTGGTTAGCTGGCTTGGAGGTTTTTCACGTCAGACGAATGGTCGCGAGAATTGCAGACGCAAACCCCAATAACGAAGACAGCCACCCAAAAATCAT
>JBHJGQ010000019.1:0-99070 GCA_050331595.1 Opitutales bacterium | reverse complement strand
CTCCTCGCAATGACGGAACAAGTGGCGGCGCTGATTGAGCAGATACACTTTAACAAACGGACTCGTCTCAAAAACGCGATGCAACGCATCGCAGTCCCGCCGGGGTCACGCGGCAAGAGAGACACAGCATTTGCGGGTCTAATCAGCCACCTTCGTCATCGCGAGGAGCGAGTCCGCGAGCGACGTGGCGATCCAGGCGAATGCCTATGGGGTTCCCGTCTGGCGCAGCCATCGGCCTTGTCGCTGGGCCCAAGGACTTCGCCTGGATTGCGACGTCGGCCTGCGGCCTCCTCGCAATGACGGAACAAGTGGTGGCGCTGATTGAGCAGATACACTTTAACAAGCGGACTCGCCTCAATCGATTTGCGTCAGCAAATCAGTCCCGCCGGGGTCACCCGGCAAAAGCGACCCGCCAAGGGCGACCAGGCCTGGTTAGAACCAGCCCTTTTTGTTGGCCATGTACATGTTGTAAAAGTCCTGGTCGGGCTTGGTCAGGTAGATGATGCCTTCAATCAGCCCGATGATGCCCATGACCCAGGCCAGCAGCCCAAAGGACAGCACGGAGACCAAAAGCATGATCACGCCTTCGGTGGTGTAGCCGAGGACGAATTTATGGATCCCCAGCGCACCGAGCAGAATGCCGCAGATGCCCGCGGCGACTTTCTTGCTGTTGGCTTCTCTGGGGGCAGATGCGGCGGCAGGGGCCGGGGCGGAGGCAGCGGTGGACGGATTTTGCTCAGTCATGTCGGAAGGTGTTCTGCGGGAACATGAACGGTCATTACGGAACGGGCCAGCCAAAAATGCCACGTGCACGGATTCGACAGGATGGTCGCATCCGGAGATGCCCCCGCGAGCCAAAACCACGAGAATATGTAAACTTGATCCAGGCGTATGCCTATGGGGTTCCCGTCTGGCGCAGCCATCGGCCTTGTCGCTAGGCCCAAGGACTTCGCCTGGATTGCGACGTCGGCCTGCGGCCTCCTCGCAATGACGGAACAAGTGGCGGCGCTGATTGAGCAGATACACTTTAACAAACGGACTCGTCTCAAAAACGCGATGCAACGCATCGCAGTCCCGCCGGGGTCACCCGGCAAGAGAGACACAGCATTTGCGTGTCTAATCAGCCACCTTCGTCATCGCGAGGAGCGAGTCCGCGAGCGACGTGGCGATCCAGGCGAATGCCTATGGGGTTCCGCCAGGCGCAGCCATCCGTCTTGTCGCTGGGCCCAAGGACTTCGCCTGGATTGCGACGTCGGCCTGCGGCCTTCTCGCAATGACGGAACAAGTGGCGGCGTTGATTGAGCAGATACACTTTAACAAACGGACTCGCCTCAATCGATTTGCGTCAGCAAATCAGTCCCGTCGCGGTCACGCGACAAAAGAGACACAGCATTTGCGGGTCTAATCAGCCACCTTCGTCATCGCGAGGAGCAGCTCTGGGACGTGTCTTTACGGGGGCGGCAACAGCACTCAGGCAACCCCGGTTTCGGCCTCGACGCGCTCGAGCCAGTGGTGCAGGACCACCGTATGAAGTTCCTGGATACGTGCGGTACTTTGCGAAGGCACGATGATGACATGTTCGGCCTCGTTTTTGCAGGGGCCACCGTCCTTGCCTGAGACGAGCACGCGCGTCACCCCGAGGGGCTTGGCCGACTTGAGCGCTTCCAGTACGTTGGGTGAATTGCCGCTGGTGGAGAAGGCCACGAGGATGTCGCCGGGCTTGCCGAGCGCCTCCACCTGCCGCGAAAAAATGTACTCAAAGCCAAAGTCGTTGCCGATGCAGGTGATGGCCGTTGGGTCGGCGGACAGACACAGGCCGGCCAGCGGGCGACGGTTGCTGCGGTAACGCCCGCTGAGTTCCTGGGCCAGGTGAAAGGCGTCAGCCGCGCTGCCGCCGTTGCCGCAAGCCATGATTTTGTGGCCGTCGCGCAACGCAGTCAGGATGGCGTCGCCGGCGGTGTGCACGACCTCCACCTGGCTCTCGAACGCTCTCAAAACCTCCCCCAATTCTTTCAGCTCGTCCATGGTGCGGGCAGACTTTGCCGCTCGATCGCGGAGAGACAAGCCCCAATCCGCGCGTGAAGGGCGGCGTGCCTCAACTGGGCTGGTAGACTTGAGCGGTGGCCCCTTGACGCACGATTTCGCGGAACGCATCCAGCGACTCGACCTCGCCCAGTGCGAGCAACTGGTAGCCCATATTGCCGATGGCGGTGCCCTCCATGGCGTAACTGGTCACAGGCAGGCCGCTCAGATCGGCGGTGCGTTGGCACAGCAGGCGATTGCGCGAACCGCCGCCGACGAAGATGACGTTGTCAAAATGCTCGCCGGTGAGCTGGCCCATGGTTTCGACCGCCTGACCGACGCTCTGGCCCAACGAATCGCAGATCAGGCGCGTGTAGCCGGCCAGATCCTCCGGCACGGCCGCCCCCGCCGCCGTCAATTGTTGGTCGATGGCGTCTTTCATGTTGGGCGGATTGAAGAAGGCGGCCCGATCTTCGGAATCAAGCAACCTGCTGGAAGCCGGGCGCTCACTGGCGGTATGAATCAGCATGTCCCAGTCCTCGGCGGTCCTGGGCGCGTCGTCGAAGTACGGCAAAATCTGCTCCAGCAGCCAGAGGCCGATCAGGATTTTGTTGGGCCGCGGCGATCCATCACCGGCGCGTTCGTTGCTGACGCCGTAGCGGAAGGCCGCCTCGCCGACCGCCGGATTGCGGGTCAAGCCGCCAGCCAGCAGCCAGGTGCCCGCGCTAACGAACAAGTCCGTGCCTACGCGTGGAATCGCCTCAAAGGCGCAGGAGGTGTCATGCCCGGGCACCAGCACGACCTCCAGTGATTCCAGCCCGTCAATGTCTTGAACCGGGCCCAGCCGTCGCCCGGCCTTGTCCGGGCCGGCAAACCAGTACTGCGGTATCCCAAAGCACTTCAGTGCCTCATGGGAAAAGCCGTCGCCCTGCGCCGGCAGCAGCTGACCTGTGCTGCAAATAGAGACTTCGTTGTGTCGCTTGCCCGTGAGCAGGTAATTGAAGTAGTCCGGCAGGTGCAGCACGCAGTCGCAGGCCTCTTTCAAGGCTGGAAAGGCCTGGAGGGCTTCCTGCAGCTGGAGCCCCGTGTTGTAGTTGATTGCCGGGATGCCCGTCCAATCGTAGAGCGCGGCGTCTTCCTTCTCTGCTTTCAGACGGGACAGCAACGGCTCGGTGCGCTGGTCGCGGTAGGCGTGGACGGGAAAGACCAGCCGCCCGTTTTCGTCGAGCATCGCGTAATCACAGCCCCAGGTGTCGATGCCGCAGCTGACCAGATTCGGGAATGCCTGGCGGGCGGCGTGCAGACCCTCACGAATGTGTTCAAACAGGCCGCCGACATCCCAATAGGCGTGCCGGCCCAGTTGACGGAATGCATTGGGGAAGCGGTAGACTTCGCTCAAGTCCAGCCGACCCTCCCGAAGGCTTCCCACGATGACGCGCCCACTGGTCGCGCCCAAATCCACTGCAGCAACTTCGGCCATAGACCCGGCAGGCTAGGCCTTTGTGATGAAGTCTGGAAAGCAAAATGCCCCGGGTTGGACCCATCCGGACACAGCAAAGGCCGACCGCCTCACCGTTAGCGGCGAGGCTGTCGGCCCCTAGAATTTCCTCAGAATCAGGAAAGGGTGTTTACGCAACCAAAGGCGGCTGGCGTTTGCTCGACGCAGGCAGCGGCAGGCCGTGGGTGCGAAAGATTTTTCGGGCCGTCAACTCGCCGTAGACGGAGACCAAAAAACGATAAAGGACAGAAGGGGTGGCAGATGTATTTGTAGCGTTCATAGTTGTTGGTAAGAACATCTCGTGCCAGATTTATTCCTATCTTTGTTAACCACTGTCTGACAGCTACTTGTAAAAGATTTACCTGGGTGTCACGTTGAATTCAGCCGACAAAACGGCGAAAATTGCGTTTTGCACCCATCGGCCACGGCAAAAAATGCCTGATCGGCGAATTTGCCGGATTAGCCTTCGTCAACGAGGGCAGAGACCGCCCTCACTCCTCGATCGCGACGACCAGAAAGAAGAACTGCGGGCTGCCGCTGGTGGACACGGCGGACAACTCCGCGGACTGCTCCGCCGGGATGGACAACGGCGTCCACGCGGTATCCTGGCCGGGCCCGAGTGTCTCGCCGCGCGGCCCATACCACAGCGCCCGAAAGCGCAGCTTCACCGGATTGGCCGCCCGATTGGTGATTTGGGCTGTAAGCCGGTAGTCGCCATTGTCCAGATACCGCCCGCCGATACGGGTCAGGTCCTTGCGCTCGGCCACGCCGTTGTAGCTGATGTCGCGCACGTCGACTGTGCCGTCGCCCCGAATTGCACCGCGCACATACAAGCCGCGCGCCTGCGCCTCCTGAGTCGAAGCGGATGCGGTCGTGCTTGCCTCCATGCGCTCCTGCTCATTGGGCCCGCTGCCGCACGCGCTCGCAAGTACACCGAGGCAACAGCCCGCCAATAGACGAAAGGGCCAACGGCAGTGGCGTGGACGTTTTTCCATGACGGCTCCCCGATACGGTCTCAGGCATTGGTTCTCGGCGAATTTGCCGCCCGTGCCAAGTCCACGCTGCGCATGTACGTGAAAAAGTGTGCCGGTCCGCATCCGGTCCGTCTGGGCGCGAAGCTTGTTTTTGGCACCCGGTGGGCTTTGCATCGGGGATGCAGGTCATCCGATCGATTGAAGACATGCGGGCCGCCACCTCGGGCTGGAAGGCCGCTGGACAGCGCGTGGGCTGCGTGCCGACCATGGGTGCGCTCCATCAGGGGCACCTCAGCCTGGTCGACATCGCCCGTGCCCAGGTCGACGTGACCGTGGTCACGCTCTTCGTGAACCCGGCGCAGTTCGGCCCCAGTGAGGATTTTTCCAAATACCCGCGTGACGAGGAGGGTGACCTGGAGATGTGTCGGCGCCGGGGCGTCGATGCGGTCTTTCTGCCCGCCCCCGCCGACATCTACCCGAAAGGTTACTCGACTTACGTGACGGAGGAAGCCGTCAGCGAGGGTTTGGAGGGCAGTGCGCGGCCCGGGCATTTTCGCGGCGTTTGCACAGTGGTGCTGGTGCTCTTCAACATCGTCCAACCGCACCTCGCGGTCTTTGGCGAAAAGGACGCGCAGCAATTGTCCGTACTGAAGAAGATGGTCGCCGATCTGCGCCTGGACATTGAGATTCTGCCCGGGCCGACGGTGCGCGAACCCGACGGCCTGGCCATGTCTTCGCGCAACCGCTACCTCAATCCGCACCAGCGCAAGGAGGCCGCCCTCATCCACGAAGCCCTGCAGGCAGGCAAGCGCCTGGTGCACACGGGCACCGTGCAGGTCGAGCGGGTCCAGGCCGAGATCCATCACGTCCTCGGTCGCAGCAACCGCCTGCGCATCAACTACGTCAGCATCGTCGACCCGGACACCTTCCGCCCCCTCAAGCGCATCGAACCGGGGCGCAGCCTCATCTGCGTGGCCGCCTGGCTCGAGCAAGTCCGCCTGATCGACAACCTGCGCGTGTAGGACACTTCACAGAAGCACACCAAGAACGCGAAGCAATGCATAGACATTTCAACACTGCTGACGCGTTAACCCTTGATGTGATTGCCGCTGCAATCGAAGTGCATCGGGCACTCGGTCCAAGTTTACTCGAGTCCATATACGAGACATGTTTCGACTGGAAACTGCGTGAGCGAGGGATTCAGATCGAGAGTCAACGAACAGTCCCGATTACCTACGAAAGGTTCGAATTCGAGCAGGAGTTACGTCTGGACCTGATAGTCGTAGGCTGCTTAGTCGTTGAAGTGAAGGCGGTTACTTGTGTTACTCCGATCATGAAGGCGCAGTTGCTCTCTTACATGAAGTTGCTTGATGTACCAGTCGGTCTGCGGATGAATTTTCATGCCCCAACGCTAAAGAGTGGTCTGAGTCGCCTGATTTTGAAGGCTGCGGACAGTGCTTTGCGACCTTCTGTTTGATAATTCTGAATAATACCCCATGGCTTACGCGTTTGACGTGCTTTCGATCGGCAGCGGGATTGCCGGTCTGTCCTTCGCCCTGAAGATGGCGCGGCGCGGCTTTTCCGTGGGCATCATCACGAAGAAGAACCGCGCCGCCAGCAGTACCAACTGGGCCCAGGGGGGTATCGCTTCGGTTACTTCGCAGACGGACGACATCGAACTCCACGTGGCCGACACCCTGCGCGCTGGCGATGGCCTGTGCGATGAGGCGGTCGTGCGCGAGATCGTGCTGCGCGGGCCGCCGCGGATTCAGGAACTGGCCGAGATGGGCGTGCCATTTTCGCGCTTGGACGATGGGCGCATCTCGCTTGGCAAGGAAGGCGGCCACTCCAAACGGCGTATCCTCCACGTCAAGGACGTTACCGGGCGGGCCATCGAAGAGGCGCTGCTCAAAGCGATCGCGAATCATCCCAAGATCGAGGTTTTCGAGCACTTCTTGGCCATCGATCTGATCATGCGTTCGAAGGTGCGCCGCGCTGGGCTGCCCGTACCGACTTCGGAGAATCGCGTGCTGGGCGTCTATGCGCTGGATATCCACGGAGGCAAAGTTCACACCATCCAGGCCCGCGCCATCATGTTGGCCACCGGCGGGGTGGGGCAGGTTTACCAGTTCACGACCAACCCCGACATCGCCACGGGCGACGGCATTGCGATGGCTTTCCGCGCGGGCTGCGAGGTGCGCAACATGGAGTTCATCCAGTTTCACCCAACCGCCCTGTACTCCCCATCGGGCGAGCGTTTCCTCATTTCCGAGGCGGTCCGGGGTGAAGGCGCGGTTTTGCGCAACGCCAGCGACGAGGCCTTTATGTCCCGCTACGACGAGCGCGCCGACCTGGCCCCGCGCGACATCGTGGCGCGCGCCATCGACTCCGAAATGAAACGCTCGGGCGAGCGCCACGTCTGGCTGGACGTGGCACCCATCGAGGACTTTCCCGCGCGTTTTCCAAACATTCACGCGGGCTGCCTCGCCGCCGGGATTGACGCCACCCGTGAGCGCATTCCGGTGGTGCCGGCGGCGCACTACCTCTGCGGCGGCGTCGTCACCAATCTGCGCGCGGAGACCAGCCTGCCGGGCTTGTACGCCTGCGGCGAAGTCGCCTGTACGGGCCTGCATGGCGCCAATCGCCTGGCCAGCAACTCTCTGCTGGAAGCGGTGGTGCTGGCCGATTCGGGGGCTGAGGCTGTCCAGGAATTCCTCGACCACAACGGCCATGAATCCCACGAGGTGCCGGACTGGGAAGAGGGCGACCTGCAGGATCCCGACGAGCGGGTTGTGCTCGCGCACAACTGGGATGAACTCCGCCGCACCCTCTGGGACTACGTGTCCATCGTGCGCACGACCAAGCGCCTGGAGCGCGCCCGCACCCGCATCCACACCCTCGAGAAAGAGGTGCACGAGTATTACTGGAATTTTCGCGTCGAACCCATGCTGCTGGAGCTGCGTAACCTCATTCAGGTGGCCGCGTTGATCATCGATTGTGCTCTGCAGCGCAAGGAATCCCGCGGCCTGCACTACACCCTCGACTACCCCAACCAGCAGAACGACCCCCTCGACAGCGCCGTGCACAAGCGCCGCATGTAGCGATGGCCGAGATGTTCCAAAGCGGCCCCCTCTTGTTGCAGGTCCTTCCGGGGCCGGAGGCGGCCCGGCACCTGGACGCGCTGGCCCACCTGCGCATCACCGTGTTTCGCGAGTGGCCCTACCTCTACGACGGCACCTTCGAATACGAGCGCGCCTACCTCGACGCCTATTTCAGCTGCGAGAATGCCTGTGTGGTGATCGCGCTGCTGGGCGACGACGTTGTGGGGGCCAGCACCGCGTTGCCCCTGGCTGAGGCCGAAGCCTGTTTTCGTACTCCGTTCGAAACTGCGGGCGAGCCCATCGGCGAGGTCTTTTACTTCGGCGAGTCGATCCTGCTGCCTGATTTTCGCGGGCAGGGCATGGGCAAGCGCTTCATGGAGGCACGCGAAACGCACGCGCGTGACTTGGACTTCAACCGCGCGGCCTTTTGCGGCGTTCAGCGACCGGACGACCATCCCCTGCGCCCGCCGGACTACCGCCCGCTCGATGCCTTTTGGCAACGTTGCGGTTTCCAGCCACGCCCCGACCTCGTCTGCCACGTTCCCTGGAAGGACATCGACACTCCAAACGAAACCGAAAAGCCCCTGCAATTCTGGCTCAAGACCCTCGCCGACTGACGCGCAGCGCCTCGCCAATTCCACGTTGCCTGCGCCAGGTCGAGCGCCTTGTCTTGGCCGGATGAGCGCGATCGACGTCCCGCAACTGGCGGACGCCTACCACCACCCCGGCAACCTCGAGCCCAGTCTGCGGGCCCGGCTGTGGCCCAGCGCGGTTTTTTATCCGAAGGCGTTTCGGATTGTGCGTTCGGCTTCCCAGCGTTGTCGACGCGGCACCTATGACTACGCCCAGTGGCAGGAGAGCGCCTGGGAAATCCTGCGCCTGTTCGAGCGACTCGGCACGCCCGTGCAGGTGACCGGTCTGGAGCATGTGCGCGCCTGTGAACGGCCCTGCGTCTTTATCGGTAACCACATGTCGACGCTGGAGACCTTCGTCTTGTCCGGGCTGGTGCCTTTGCCGCGCAAGGTGTCGTTTGTGATCAAGCAGCAGCTGATGGAGATGCCCGTCTTCAAGCACATCATGACGTGGACCGACCCCATCGTCGTCTCGCGCAATGACCCCCGCGCCGACTTGAAGGCGGTTCTCGATGGCGGGCGCGAACGCCTCGTGCGTGGCATCTCCGTGATCGTCTTTCCGCAAACCACGCGCGCCACCACCCTCGAGCCGGAGCGTTTCAGTTCCATCGGGCACAAGCTGGCCAGGCGCGCCGGTGCGCCGATCATCCCGCTGGCCCTTAAGACGGATGCCTGGGGTCTGGGCAAAGTGCTTAAAGATTGGGGGCCCATCGACCCGAAGAAGCCCATCCGCCTCGAATTCGGGCCCGCCTTTGAGGCAACCGGCGACAAGGCCGAGCACCAGCGCGTCATTGATTTTATCCAAAGCCGCCTGGAGCGCTGGCAGGCCGAGGACGGATCGTGAGCTGACAGAAGTCAGGACCTAGAAGGTAGAACGTAGAAGGAGAGGGGCTGATCGCGGCTTAGCGGTTGTCACCTTGTGCCCAGTTCTTTGATCCAGGCACGAAGACCCAAGAAGCCAGAACTGTAAGCGAAGACACTCCCTCAGAAAAAAACCCCCGGCGCGAACGCCGAGGGCTAACCACAAGAACAGGAAAAGTATCCGGGCCGGAAAGGCCGTGGGGTCACTATCGCTTATTGCAGCAGTTGCAGGGCGACGGATTGAATCTGGTTGGCCTGGGCGAGCATGGCCGCGCCCGATTGCGTCAAGATGTTGTACTTGGCCAGGCGCGTGGATTCCTCGGCCAGGTCGGTGTCGATGATCCGGCTGTTGGCAGCCTCCAGGTTGGTACGATTGATCGTCAGCATCTGCGAGGCAAACTGCAGGCGACTGGTCTGCGCACCGTTGCTGGCGCGCAGGGTGGCCACCGTCTGAATGGCTGAGGTCACATCGCTCACGGTCAAATCGGCAATCGCCGTTGTCGTCACCGTGTTCAGCAGCGTGGCCAGGTCGGGCTTGGTCAAATCGATGGCTTCGGCGGCGGAACCGTCCTCGGTTGAAAGCACGCTGATGGTCGCGTTCGGGTCGCCCGTGGGCACGAACATCGTCACGTTGTTGAAGCGCTCGTTGGTGATGTTCTCGAGCTGCTTCTGGAGTTCCTGGTACTCCTTGTCGTAGTTGGCGATGTCCTCCGAATTCTTGGTGACGTCACTGGCCAGCATCTTCAGCTCGGAGATGCGCGTGAGCACGTCGGCCGCCAGTTGCAAGGCACCGTCCTGCGATTGCAGGAACGAAACGGCGTTGGCGATGTTGTTGTTGACCGCGTCGGTCCGCTTTTGGGCGGCCTGCAGTTTCATCGATACGGCCAAGCCACCGGCGTCATCGGCCGGGCTGACAATCTTCATCCCGCTGGAGAGCCGGTTGAGGCTCTTTTGCAGTTGGATGTTGCTTTCGCGCAGATTGACCGAGGCGTGTGTTGCCGACGGGTTTGTATTGATTACGAAAGACATACGGATTCCCTTCCAGAGCGGGTCAGTCGCGCCGTTTCCCCTGGCCCGGCGTTGGCCGCGTGCTTGATCAGGTCTTTTCTTTCACCTTTTTCAGCGTAGCAGGTAGAAAATCGCCCGCGCCCGCCCCGCCTTTAGCAAAAAAATTACCCGAGCCCTCTCCGGAGAAACTCCAGAGAGAGCTGAGTAAGGTAAGGGACTCCTAGAATCCCCTGAGCCCCCCATCCTAGGGAGGTCCCGCGAGGGGACCTCCCCGGCTATCCGACGGGTGGGTTGTCAGGGGTTGGGGCTGGGGATTATCCCAGAAGTCGAAGCGCGATCTGCGAGCTTGTGTTGGCCTGGGCCAGCATGGCGGCACCGGACTGCACCAGGATATTGGCGCGGGCGAAGCGGGTGGATTCCGCGGCCACGTCGGTGTCGATGATGCGGCTGTTGGCAGCCTCGATGTTCACGCGATTGGCGGTCAGCAACTGCGAGGCGAACTGCAGCTGGCTGGTCTGCGCACCGTTGGTCGCACGCAGGGTAGCGATACCCTGAATGGCGTTGGAGAGCGCGCCGACGCTGACGTTGGCGTCGTCGAGGTCGACCGAGGAACCGAGGATGGTTTCCAGGGTGTCCGAACCGTTGCTGGCGTCAACGTCGATGGCCTTCAGCGAAGCCTGGCTGATGTTGACCTTGGTGGCACCGTCTTCGGTGGTGGCCACGCTGAGGTCGGTTGCGGTGTCCGCAAAGAGCGCCACACCGTTGAACTTCTCGCCGATGATGTTGGTGAGCTGTTCCTGGAGCTTTTCAAACTCCGTGTTGTACGTCGCCTTGTCGTCCGTGGACTTGGTCGGGTCATCCTGCAACACGCGCAGTTCAGACATGCGCTGCAAAATGCTCGTGGCCGTCGACAGCGCGCCGTCCTGGGTTTGCAGGAAGGAAATAGCGTTGTTGACGACCGTGTCGACGGACTCGTTACGACGGATTTGGGCCTGCAGCTTCATGCTGACGGCCAAACCACCAGCGTCGTCAGCCGGGCTGGTGATGCGATTACCGCTGGACAAGCGGTTGAGGGACTTCTGCAGCAGCATGTTCGATGTATTGAGATTGCTGCTGGCAATCGAAGCCGAAACGTTCGTATTGACTACGAGACCCATGATGGATCCTCCTTGATCTGTGGCGCGGATCCCTTCCGCGCAGAGGTCCAGGCAGGGTTGGCGGGGCCTGGCGCCCGATCAGAACATCCTTGTCCTGACGGGTGTGTAGGTCGCCTGACCCAGGGGCCCTTTGAGCGGTCGACCCCCGAAATTCACCGCCTCGGGAATTGTTTCCAGGCACCCTCCGGCAAACACCTGAGGTTATCCTCTAATGACATGGCGCGACCGCAGGTGATTGTCCACGGTCCAAGGTCCTTGGTCTTTCGTCCAGAGTTTCATCACGGATAAGGTCTTGGGCATTTTCGGCCCTAGACTTTGGGGTCCGCTGTAAGCGCTTGGGTCACGAGACCAACGACACCGGACCGTCTACGGTGGACGATCCATCAAAACTCTCCGGTAAACCAAAAGACCCCGCCCAGAACCACCACCAGCACGATACGGTACCAGGCAAACAGCGCCAGGCCATGGCGCGTCAGGTAGCCCACCAGCCATTTCACCGCCAGCGCGGCCGAGACCGTCGAGACGAGAATGCCGAACAGCACCGGGCCCGGATCGAGGGCGTCGAGCAGGGTCGGTTCCCCCTTCAGGTAGGGCATGGTGAATTTGTAACCGCTGGCCGCCGTCAACGTGATCAGCCCCAGCAAAAAGCTGAATTCGGCGGCGCGCTTGGGGTTGAGGCCCACCACGTAGCCGCCGACGATGGTCATCATGCTCCGGCTGGTGCCCGGCCACATCGCCACGCACTGCAGGAAGCCCACAACGAGGCATTGCCTGTAGCTCAGCTCGTGCAGGTCGGGGCCGGCCTCGGGGTCCAGCGAGGTGCCCTTGCGCTTGCGCCAGGCTTCCACCGCAAACATCAGCAGCGCACCGGCGAAGAGCGCAAAGAGGATTGGCCCGGGAAAAAACAGCTGCGCTTCGATCCAGTCATCCAGCAGCAGCCCCAGAAACGCCGCCGGCAGAAACGCCACCACGAGGTTGAGCGCCAGGCGCCGACCGGCCGGGTTTTTCCCAAAAATGCCCAGGATCATGTCGCGGATGCGCCCCCAGTAGATCAGCGTGACGGCCAGGATCGCTCCGGCCTGGATGACGATGGCGTAGGCGTCGGCGGCTTGTTTGACGGTGTAGACGTTGTCGGCGCGCACCCCCAACTCCGGCGCGAGCAGCTTGGGCTGTCCGGCGTCGTCCAGCAGAACGGTCTCCGCGTCCAGGCCCAGCAGTTTGTTGCTCAGCAGCAGGTGCCCGGTGGAGGAAATGGGCAGGTATTCGGTAATGCCCTCGACCAACCCTAGAATCAGCGCTTCGTCGTAGCCCAGGGGCGAAACGGCGGTCGTCTCGAAGGCGTCCGCTTCACTCGACACCTGCGTGGACTCGACCTCGTCGATGGGCTGAGCCGGCAGCGTCACCGCCGTCAGCAGAACCCCCAAAACGATGGTGTAGCGCAGCCTCCCCACAACGGGGGCAACTCCATGACGGCGCATCCGGCGGCGGTCAACGTTATCCAGCCTGAGCTTCCGGCACCGCGGCTACAGGCGGCTCCGCCGATAGCTTGGGCAGACGCTGGCAACGCCGGTGCAGGGTCCGCGCCTGAGCGTAGGTCTGGGAGAGCTGCTTGTCCGCCCGCCTGGCCGGGCCAAAGCGCGCCTCCAGCAGAATGGCGTGGGTCGTTTCAAACTCGACGCGCCACGGCGGATTTTCCCGGCGCACGGTCTCGTCGTATGGCCGCAGGCGCTTGAGCCAGCGTCCGGCGCGGCGGCGGGCAGCGTTTTGGCTCCGGTTGACCCGTAAGGCTTTGGGCGTGTGCGCGATGAGGTAGGCGGCGATGCGATTGACCCGTGTCAGGGCAAACAGCAGCGCGGAGGCCCCGATCAGGAAAAAGGCCACGCCCAGCAGGCGCTCGCGCGTCCAGGGCTCCTGTAACCACTCGATGGCCCGGTCCCAGTAACCGCGCACCACCTGTTTGAGGCTTTCCCAAAAGGCCGTTGTCCAGGTGGTGACCGAGCCGGCAATCTCGTCCTGGTCCTCGCTGTCGAAGTTGACCACGCTGCGGTACCAGATGATGCGCAGGCTATCGACCCAGGCCTGCCAGCCTCCGTCGATGGCCATGTCGTAGCTGGCGGTTTCGGCTCCGCTGACGTTGACACCACCCCCGCCCGGCGTCGGGTCCACGCGCAGCCAATGCCCGTCGCCGTCGTAGAGTTCCACCCAGGCATGGGCCGCGCTGTTGCGCACCACAAAGTACTCCTCGAACTCGTTCCAGGTCGCCCCGCGAAAGCCCGCCACGGCCCGCGCGGGAAAGCCCGCCGTACGCGCCAGCAGGATGAACGAGCCGGTAAAGTGCTCGCACCAGCCGTCCGAGCGCGAGTCCATCCACTGGACCAGGTAATCGCCCTCGCCGCGGTCGTGGCGAAAGTCCGTCTCCAGGCTGTACTGGTGGCGGTTGGCCAGCCAGACACTGGCCTGCCGGGCGAAGGCCTCCGCGCTGAGTGCGCGCCCGTTGGTGATCTGGTCGACGGCGTCTTGCAGGTATTCGCGATCGCCCTCGCGCACCGGTAGCATGACCAGCGTGTCCGGATACTCGACCGGCAGGGCGCGCCCGTTGCGGTCCAGGGGCAGGGGAGTGGGCTGCAGCCGTTGGAGGCTGGCGCGTTCGTTGGCGGTGGTTTCGAGGCGCTCGGTAGCGGTCATGCCTTCGAGCCGGTAGGCCAGCACGTTGGTCGGCAGCGGCTCGACGCGGTAGACGCGTTGGCTGGGACGGGCCTGCAGATTGCGCGGCGAATCCAGCTTGAGGCTGCGGAACGGCCCCAGGATCGGCAGGTACCGGCTGACCCCGCCCTCGAGGTAAAAGTCCCAGTTTTCGCCGCGCGGTGTGGCGTTGCTCTGATAATGGTAGGTGTCGTAGCGGGTGATGTTTTCGTGGGCAATGGACTGCTGTGCGCTGGGCGAGACGATGAACGAGCTGTCGGTGTAGTGGTCCATCACAATCATCCGCCAGTAGGGCGTGCTGGCCAGGCTCTCGCGGGTGGGGCCTTCCACGCGCATGGCCGGACTGTCATCTGCCGACAGTTGCGAAATCTCGCCAAAGCGCAGTCGCTCGGAAAAGCCGATGGTCCCCTGGCCCTGCCCCTGCAGGAAGGACAGGCGGTTCTCCATCTGGATGCGTGGAATGGCCAGGAAGAGCAGCGCAGTCAGCCCGGCGATGCCCACCAGCACGACCGTCGCCAGCGCGATCAACCGAAAGTCCAACGCTTGCCATTGATGCTGGATGAGCGTGACCCACCGATGTTGATGCCAGTCCCGACCTTCGAGGGCCACCGAGGTGTCCGGCTCCATCAGGCTGAGCACGAAGAGCAGCGCCATCGCCACCGGCGTGAACAACAGCAGCTGCACAGCAAAGGCCAGCGAGACCGTCAGCACCCCGCCGACCACCGTCAGGAACAGCCCCAGCAGGATCAGCTGCAGGTCCTCACGCCGTGTGCGGTATTGCAGGCAGCGCAGCAGCAACAGCAGCATCACCATCCGCACCAGCGGCTGCAGCGGCATCCCGCGATTGAACAAGAAATCGCCCACCACCAGCACCAGCAAGACCGGCGAGGCCAGCAGCCAGAAAAGCTTGGGCAGCCGCGCGGGTATCCCCGGAAAGAGCGTTACCAGCAGCACCACTGAGAGGAAGCCTGCGAAGTAAGCCGTGCTGACGAAATCCAGGTGCGCCGCCGACCACAGCGAAACCAGCCCGAGCAGTTGCCCGAGCAGCCAGCGCACCTGGTGGAATTCCACCTGGCTAAGCCGTCCCGATTTCTCTGCCGCCAAGGTGGACATGGATGTGCTCGCCGCTGCCGGGCCGGAACTGAATCAGCCGCGGACCGGAGACGTCTTTCATGGGTTCAAGGTGGGCGACCGGCTCCAGCAGGGCCATCTGGTCGAAGAAAAGGTGCAGATCGTGCAGGCGCTTGACGCCGTTGAGCGGGTCGCGGTTCACCGCCGTGGCGGTCAGGCAATCGGCGCGGAAAAGGTCCTCGGCCAGGGTGCAGGCAACGGCGCAGAGCTGCTCAAACTGCGGACCGGTTTTCCAAATCGAGGCCGGGGTCTCCACGAAAAGGA
Organism: Opitutales bacterium; assembly: GCA_050331595.1. Lineage (GTDB taxonomy): Bacteria > Verrucomicrobiota > Verrucomicrobiia > Opitutales > JBHJGM01 > JBHJGM01. The sequence continues at coordinate 83,719 of JBHJGQ010000019.1, read as the reverse complement.
CGTACCCGGCGCGGTTCTCCTCAGCCATTTGGCGCACCATCAACTCGCGGGTACGCGCGGTCGCTTTCCAGTGGACCAGGCGCTGGGCGTCCCCTGGGCGGTACTGGCGAATGTTGATCACCTCGCTGGAGTTGCCCAGGCGCCGGCGCGTTTCGCCGCGCTGATGGTTGCCGCGCAACCCCGGCAGGCGCACCGAGTAGTCGACGCGCTTGGGCCAAACGGTGATGGGGCAGCGCAGCCGCCCGCCGACGGTCTTGCGCACAAAGCCAAAGGGCACCAGCGAATCCAGGGCGCGCACGTCGAGACGATCGGGACCGCGCCGCACCGGCTCGAAATCCCAGCGCAGCCGCAGTGATTCGCCCGGGTCCAGCCGTTCTTCCTGATGCAGGGCCTGCTTGCGCGTTTTGTCCTTGGTCTGCAGCCGCGCATTGAGCCCGTAGACCGGAAAGAGGCGCTTGGCGTTGTGGATTTCCAGCTCGACCGGAGTGATCTCGGCCTCGCGAAAAAACTCGGGCAGGTGCAGCCGCCAGCGCACGCGCTTGAAATTCATCCACGCCAGGTAAAAGCCCATGACCGCCACCGCCAACAGCAGCGACAGCGCCATCACCAGGATGTTGCTGCTGGTGCTCACGCTGGCGGAGATCAGCCCCAGTACGACCACGGCCAGCACGTAGCCGGCCCGCGTGAGGACCAATCGATGGCCCTCGGGCGGGATGACCAGCCGCCACAGAAACCGCGCAACCTTGCCCCGACGCAGGCGCTTGCCCTTGGAGACGGGGCCGAAATTCGGTCCGGCCCACTCGCTGATCAGCGGCCCGCCGGGCTTGGCCGGGAGGTTTTCCACCGACACCGGCAGCGAGGTGCCTTCCCGCGGCGGCGCTTCAACAACCAGGCTCATCGCTGAACAGATTTACCAAGATTTTGTACGCACAAATGAACACGAATGGCCTTTTGAGCAGTGTAACTTTATTCCGACAAAATCTGAAGAACCGCGAAGGGTCTGCCGCGATGCTCAGCCTCTTCATGGGTGTCCATTCGGGTTGATTCGTGGTTGCGATTTCGGGTCACACGGGTGGGGGGATGTTATCGAGAATGCGTTTGAGCATGCCCTCGGCTAGGCGGCGTTCTTCCAGCGGGTCAGCGGTTTGGCGGCGCAGGCTCAAGCGGTGGGTGAAAACCGGCAGCACGCTGGCGATGACGTCCTCGGGGATGACGAACGAGCGCCCGTTGTAGAGGGCCCGGGCTTGCGCGGCCATTTTCAGCGCCAGACTGCCGCGCGTGGAAACGCCCGACTTGAACTCCGTCTCCGTGCGGGTGGCGGTGACGATTTGCAGGATAAACTCCAGCACGCTGTCCTCGCAAAAGACCTGCGGCACGTAGTGCTGAAACTCCAGGATCTCCTGCCGGGTGATGACCGGCGTGGGCTCGATGTTGTCGTAGGTCAGGTGACTGACCGAGTTTTTCAAAATTTCCAGCTCGTGCGAGGCAGGCGGATAACCCATCTGCAGCCGCATCAGGAAGCGGTCCATTTGGCTCTCGGGCAGCGGGAAGGTGCCCTCGTAGTCGACCGGGTTTTGCGTCGCGAACACCATCAAGGGCGCACCGACCGGGTAAGTTTGACCGTCGACGGTGACTTTGGCCCGGTCCATCACCTCCAGCAGGCTGGACTGGGTTTTGGGCGTGGTGCGGTTGATTTCGTCGGCCAGGACGATGTTGGCAAAGAGCGGCCCTTTTTTGAAAACGAATTCCTTCATGCGCTCGTCCCAGATGGACACGCCGATGATGTCGCTGGGCAGCAGGTCGCTGGTGAACTGAATGCGCGAAAAGGTACAGTCGATGGAGCGCGCCAGGCAGTAGGCGAGGGTGGTTTTGCCCAGGCCCGGCAGGTCCTCGATCAAGACGTGGCCGCCGCCGATCAGGCAGGTGATGACCTGGTCGATGACCGCGTCCTTGCCCCGGATGATTTGGGCCACGTTGGCCTTCAGTTGCAGCAGCGCGTCCTTGACCTTGGGCGCAGGGATGGGCTTTTCGGCGGGAGTCTTCATGGGTGTCGGGTGGACGGCCACCGGCAGGATGCCGGGCCTCGAATCCAAACTCGGATCATCGCCCGGGGTAATAAACACCTATCACCTGCCTGCCGTCGCCTCAAGGCCTGTGCACGACTTCGTCTGGACACCCACTAAGCTCTCCAGTTCGAGTCCGCCCTTGAAACTCAACGCTCCCAACAGTCCCGCGACGGCACATTCCGGACCAACGCCCTCAGAGCCGCGATTCAGGCGACAACCACGAACCGATAGCGAAGTACAAGGAACCGAGAACGAAGCACCCAGGTCCATCTTCAGCCCGAATACACGCGCTGGGCCACCGCCTCCAAGATGCATTGAACCGGCGCCAGCGACAGCGGCTTGGGCAGGTAGCAATCCGCGCCCAGGCTGCGGGAGGGATGGCGCGCTTCGAGCCAGAGATTGCCCGTCATGGCGACGATGAAGGTGTCGCAGCGATCTTTCCAATCCGGGTCATGCCGCAACAGGTCGATGACCTCGTAGCCCGACAGTCCTGGCAGGGCGATGTCGATGAGCAGGGCGTCAATGTGGCGCACCCCAACGAGGTCCAGGGCCGTTTCGCCGTCCTCGGTTGTAAACAGGGTGATCGGCAGGTCCTGAAAAATTTCGTGAAAATAGCTCAGAATGGCGGGCTCGTCGTCGGCTACGCACAAGGTGAGGGGCCCTGGCAGCACCAGGGGGGAAATGGGAAAAGGCGACTGGGTGGGTGCGAACGGTGACATGGCGGCAGGTAGCTCGCCTTTACATTCGACCGGGCCGCCAGTGGCGTTGAACTCGGGGCGGCCCACGGCTCGAAAAAGGGGATCTTTTTCGCCAGAGTCAGGCCTGTTCCCGATACGCCCGGCTGGTGGCTTTGACCGAGCACGGAACCTTCATCGCCCCCGGCACGTCGATAACCAGTGCGCAATTGCCAAGCCCGCCCTTTTGACCTTGGGTGAGTGCTTTCGCCTGCCGATACAGGCATGGCAGGTTTTCTCCGTCGACGCCCAATGTCTCAAGCTCCTTCCCAACCGCCTCCGCCCTCTGCTCCTGCCATCGCTTCGGCTCCCGAGGCTGAAACCATCGAAGCGCTGACGGCTGAGGTGCGGCGCGCCGCTGAGTTTGTGCGCCCGCTGTATGCGCAGCTGGAGAAGCGCATCGTCGGCCAGCAAAACCTGATCGAGCGCCTGCTCATCGGCTTGCTGTGCAACGGTCACGTCCTGCTGGAGGGGCTGCCCGGCCTGGCCAAGACCTCCACCGTGAACGCCCTGGCCGACGCCATCGACGGCTCGTTCCAGCGCATCCAGTTTACCCCCGACCTGCTTCCGGCTGACCTCATCGGTACTTTGGTTTTCAATCCGGCCACCGCTGAGTACACGACTCACAAGGGCCCGCTTTTTGCCAACATCATCCTGGCCGACGAGATCAACCGCGCGCCGGCCAAGGTGCAGTCGGCCCTGCTCGAAGCGATGCAGGAGCACCAGGTGACCATCGGCGACCGCATCTTCCCGCTGCCCGAGCCCTTTCTGGTGCTGGCGACGCAAAACCCGATCGAGCAGGCGGGTACCTACCCGTTGCCCGAGGCCAAGATGGCCCGCTTCATGATGAAGGTGGTGGTGGGGTATCCGACTGCCGCCGAAGAGGGTGAGATTCTCGAGCGCATGGCCACCTCGCGCCCGCGCATCGACATTGAGTCCGTCATCACGCCCGCGCGCATCCTTGAACTGCAGGGCCTGGTTGACCGCGTCTACGTCGACGCGCAGATCAAGCAATACATCATCAACCTCGTGCTGGCGACGCGCGAGCCCTCCAAGGTCAGCGCCGACCTGGGGCACTACGTACGCTACGGGGCCTCGCCGCGCGCGACCATCAACCTGACCCTCGCCGCCCGCGCCCAGGCGTTTCTGCAGGGCCGCGGCTATGTCATCCCCGAGGACGTCAAGGCCATTGCCATGGACGTGCTGCGCCACCGCATTCTGGTCACCTACGAAGCCGCCGCGGACGAAATCACCCGCGAGGACATCGTGGCCTCCGTCCTCAAGGGCGTCGAGGTGCCCTGAGTCCGTCTTCGGTAACGTCTGTATCGCTTCGCCCGCATGCTCCCGCGCGACTGGCTCAAACGCATCCGGCAGGTGGAGATTCGCACCCGCCGCCTTTCCCAGCAGCTCCTGCACGGTAACTACGGCTCCATCTTTCAGGGGCGCGGCATGGACTTTGAGGATGTGCGTCCCTACGCCGCCGGCGACGACGTGCGCCGTATCGACTGGAACGTGACTGCGCGCATGCAGACGCCCTACGTCAAGCGCTTCGTGGAGGAGCGCGAGCTGACCTTCATGATCCTGGTTGACCTGAGCGCCTCGGGCACCTTTTCGACCGCGCGCGACACCAAGGTGGAACGCGCCGCCGAACTGGCCGGGGTCCTGGCCTTCAGCGCCATCCGCTCCAACGACCGCGTCGGCATGCTCCTGTTTTCCGACGTGATCGAGCGCGTCCTGCCCCCCGCCAAGGGCGAGTACCACGTCATGAACATGCTCAAGGAGGTGCTGTACCATCAGCCCCGGTCACGGGGCACCTCCGTCTCCGGCGCGCTGCACTATCTCAACCGCATGCTGCTCAAACCGGCGGTGGTGTTCATTATCTCGGATTTTCTCGACGAGGGTTTCGAGAATGTGCTGCGCCAGACCAAGCTGCGTCACGACCTGCGCGCCCTGCACCTGTACGATCCGCGCGATCTCGTTCTGCCCAAGGTGGGCTGGATTACCTTGCGCGACGCCGAGACCGGCGAGGCCTACGACGTCAACACCAGCCGCCGCAGCGTGCGACGGACCTTTGCGGCCGAAGCCGCCCGCCGCCAGGAGGCCTTGCGCGTGCTCTTTCGCCGCTCCGGCATCGAGGTGCTCGAGCTGCCCACAGACGAGCCTTACATCAGCCGCCTGCACCATTTTCTGGTCAACCCGGTCCACCGCCAGGTGGCCTGAGGGCATTTTCACATGCGTTGGCCTCTTGCCCAGAGTCTCCCCGACGGCCCGCTCGAACTGGTCGAGGACACCCGCTTCCTGGCACCGACGGCCAATGGCTGGCCCTGGTGGGGTTACGTTTTGCTGGTGCTGGGGGTGGTTGCCGTGGGCGTGCTGGGGTTTTTGATCGGGCGCTACGGCCAACGCTGGCTGCGCCGCCGCAACGCCGAACCCGGCAGCCCCGGCTCGAGCATCTCGCCCGAGGAATGGGCCCTGCAGCAACTGCGTGCGCTGCGCGGCGACCTCAACGTCGAGCGCGGCTACGACTTCACCATCGAGGTCTCGCGCATCCTGCGCCATTATATCGAGCAGCGCCACGGCATCTTTGCTCCGCGCATGACCTCGCGCGAGTTTCTCCAGGCTGCTACCCAGTGGACGCCTTTCCCGGACTTCGCCGTCAACTCGCTGCAGCGGTTTATGAGCATTTGCGACGGCACCAAATTTGCCCGCAAGCGCGTGCAGGAAGAGCAAATGCGCATCCTCTTGGACACCGCCGAGCGCTTCGTGCGCCAGAGCGCGCCCGTGCCCAGCCAGGCCGAGGCTGGGGCGACCCCGCGCCCGTTGGCCGGACGTGAATCATGACCGAGCGCCTGCAAGCTCACTGGGAGGCCCTTCTGACACGGGTCGAGACAATCGACTGGTCGCAGTTGAGCTTCCTGCACCCGGCGTGGTTTGCCGCCCTCCTCATTGCGCTGCTGGCCCTGCTGCTGAGGGGGCGCAGCGGTCCACGCCTGGCCATCACCTTTTCCAGCGCGCAGCTCTTGCGCGGATTGGGCAAACCGGCCCGCGAATCGATCGGCGGCGTCTGGCCTTACCTGCGTCTGATTGGGTTCATTCTGGTCGTGGCGGCGCTGGCGCGCCCTGTCGTGCCCAAGGGCGAACTGCCCGAGGAGTTTAAGGGCATCGATATCATGCTGGTGCTGGATTACTCGGGCTCGATGGAGTCGCGCGACTTCACTTGGGCGGGCGAACCGATTTCGCGCAAGGGAGCGCTGGCCAAGGTTGTCAGCCGCTTTCTCGACGACCGCCAGAGCGATCGCTTCGGCATCGTCAGCTTCAGCACGCTGCCCAACCTGGTCAGCCCGTTGACCACGGACTACGACTGGATCCGGGCCTGCATGGTCAATCTACCGGCCGAGGGCGGCACCGCCGTGGGCGAAGGCATCGTCATGGCCGTCAAGTACCTGCGGGAACAGGAGGACCGCCAGAAGGTCATGATTCTGGTTTCCGACGGGCTCAACAACCGTGGCTTCCCGCCGCTGGAGGCCTCCCGGCTTGCGCTCGACGCCGGCATCCGCATCCACACCGTGCGCATTTTTCCCGACCCCCTCGACCCGGACACGGTTCGCGAAGATCTGATGCACCAAATCAGCGAGACCACGCGGGGCCAGTTCTATCAGGCCAACGACACCGCCATGCTCCAGAGCATCTATGAGCAGATCGACAGCCTGGAAAAATCGCGCCTGGAGCAGCAGCGCATCGAGGAAAACGACGAACTCTACGCCTTCGCCCTCTGGCCGGGGCTCGGGCTGATTTTTTTGGAAGGGTTGCTGCGTCCGATTCTGCGCCGCCGCCTGCCCTGAGCTAACCGACCGATGCGCGCGCTCTTCGATTGGATCGACACGCTGACCTTCCTGTACGAGTGGGTGCTGTGGCTGATCCCGCCGATCATTCTCGGGGTGGTGCTGGTCAACGTGTTTGCCTTTTGGCGCACGGGACGGCGACTGCGGCGCTTCCTCAGCTTTGGCTTCGAGCGGCTGGAGGGCCTCCCGGCGCTGACGCGTTTCCGATTGCTGCGCGCGGGGTTGCTGGCCCTGGGCCTGAGCTTGCTGGCGCTGGCGGCGGCCCGTCCGGCCACCCCGCTTTTCGAGCGCGACGAGGATGGCGAGCGCTACGGGCTGGATTTCTTCATCGCGCTGGATGCGTCCAAGTCGATGCTGGCGGTCGACGTTGAGGGAGCCTTCGTGCGTTCGGCAAATCCCGGCGTCCCGCGTCCGCTGGGAGCCGACCCGCCACCGCCTTCGGCGCGTCTGCGCCAGGCTACCCGTTTCGACTCGGCCCAGCAGGGCATCCAGCAGTTGCTCGAGGTGAGCCGAGGGGACCGCATCGGACTCATCGCCTTTTCGCAAAAAGGGTATCTGCGCGCCCCGCTGACCTACGATTACACCGCGCTCGATCTGGTGCTGCGCTCGATTCGCCCCGAGAACACCTTGCCGGGAGGCTCGTCGATGGTCGCGGGGATGGACCGCGCCCTGCAGGTCTTTGAAAACCTCGAGGTGCCGCGCAAGGTGCTGGTCGTCATCTCCGATGGCGAGGAACTCGAAGGCGACGCGGTGGCCAAAGCCCGCGAACTCAGCCGGTCAGGCATTCGCGTGTTCACGGTGGGTGTCGGCTCCGATCAAGGCGGGCAAATCCCCATCTACGATGCACGGCAAAATCCGCTGGGCTTTCTGACCGACCCCGATGGCGACACCGTGCGCACCCGCCTCGACGCGGTCACGCTGCGCCAAATGGCTCAGGCTGGCGGTGGTGAGTACGTGGCAATGGGCACGGACGGCGAAGGCCTGCTGCGGCTTTACCAGGAGCGCCTGCTGCCTCTGGGCGAGCGCGTGCGCGACATCTCGCCGCGCAACTACACCGAGCATTTCCAATGGCCCCTGGCCGTGGGCTTCTGCATTCTCCTGCTTGAGTTTCTCCTGCGCGAGCGCAGGTTACCCTTGGGCGGCGGGGCCGTCCTCAACCCGCAATCCACATGAAGTTTTCGCCGCAGCGCTGGAAGGTCTACGTGCTGGTCTGCGTGAGCGCTTTGCTCGGTCTGGGCAACGCCGGCCAGGCTCCGAATTCGCTCCTGGTTCAGTCCGAGCAGTTGTATCAGGAACGCGAATACGACCGTGCGCGGAGCCTCCTTGAGCGTGCCCGTGAACGCTACCCCAACGATCCGCGCCTGTACTACAATCAGGGGGTGCTTGAATTCGAGCAGGGCAATTTTCAGGAGGCGGCGGTGCTTTTCGGGCAGTCCCGCGCGCGGGCCCGCGACGACCGCCTGTTTGCGCAGGCGACTGCCCAGATGGCCAACGCCTACGTGCGCCTGGGCGAGGCGTCGCTGGCCGCCGGTCAGACCGACCAGGCCGAGTCCAACTGGTGGCATGCTCACAGCAGTTACCGCTCTGCCCTCGATGCCGACGCCAAGAGTGTTCTGGCCGCGGCCAACGCGCCGGTCACCGAGCAGGCTTTTTTCGACCTCTACCTGCACCTGGCCGACCGTTCCATCGAGGCGTCGGGCATCCATCGCGGGATCGAGCACTTCAACGAAGATTCGGTGCAGGCGCTCAAGTCCGCGCTCGTCAAGCTCGATCAGGCCGACTTGCTGCGCGCCGAACATCCCGAGGTCGAGCAACGCCGCGCTTTGATTCACGCTGCGCTCAGCGGCCTGCTGCGGGACCTGGCCAAGGACAACTATCGCAAGGCCGAGAACTATGTCTTGCAGGACAAGTGGGCTGCCGCCGAGTCCCCTGCGCAAAACGCGGTCGATGCCTACAAGGATGCTCTCGAATTCGCTCCCGACAACGACACGCTGCGCCAGGAACTCGAGCAGTCCAAGGCGCTGCTGGCCGACATCAAAAATCGTCTGGGCGAACTCAAGCGCGCCAGCGCCGATAACGTTGCCCGCCAGCAAAATGCCCACCCGATGGCCGAACCGCACCTGCTCAAGGAAGCGATTGAGCAGTTTGAAGGCGCGTTGGAAAACAAGCCGGAGTTTGCCCGCGCCGAACGCAACCTGGAGCAGGCCCGCCAGCGTTTGTCGGAATTACTGGAGCAGCGCGGTGACGCCTCGCAGCAAACCGCCGAACAGAATCAGCAGGACGGCCAGGGAGCGCAGCCCAACGAATGGTACGAGGCCTTGCGTCACTTCCGCCGGGCCCAGGATTTCAATCCCAGCGAGCAGGGCCGCCAGCGCCAGGAGCAGAAAGCCCAGAAGGCCGAACAGGAGCTGCTTTCGGCTTTGAAGCAGGCCGGTCAGCAGCAATTGGAGCAGTCGCAGCAAGAACTCGATCCTGAGAAAGCCATGGCGCAGATGGACCAGGCGCTCCAATACCTTTCCCAGGCCAACAACATGGAGCCCGGCAACGAGCAAACCGAGCAAATGCTCTCCGAAGCCGAGAAGCAGTGGCGTGAGATGCGGGCCAAAATGGAAGCCTTTCGCCAGATGCAGATGGCTCAAGCGCAGCAGCCCGGCGGCAAGAAACCCGGACGGCAGGCTCCCGGCGGCTTCACCGAAAGCGTCGCTTTTGCCGAAGGTGAACCCTCCGAAGGCGATGCCTCGAGCGAACGTTGGGCCAAGTTCAACACCCGCGCCATGCAGCGCCCCGTCCGCGACTGGTGAGGGCGCTTTGAGGTCCGGAGCACGGGCCTGCTGCAGGATGACTGGCGCTCGCAAATCCGTCCCGATGCAGTTCACGAGCCCGCCGGAGGGCCGGGTCACCCGGCATCGCCAGGGGTGGAGATGCCCGGGAAACGAAAGAACTTGAGCACGCCGTGCTTCCACCTCATCTTTTCGAGCTAGGAGCCAGGGGTGTCCCGCGCGTGGGACTGAGATTCGGGCACGTTCGACCCGTCAACCCTTCAAACCTGAACCGGGTCATGCCGGCGGAGGGAGCGCAATCGGCCATCGAGGGTCGTTGTTTCCCAGCGCCGCCGTGACGCACAGCGCAATCCCCTATTATGCCCGAGCACAACGGCCACGCCAACGGAACTTCCAACCACGACTCATCGGTCAGCGGGACCAGCCTTTTTCCCAAATCGCGCCGCGTTTACCTGACCGGCAGCCGCGACGATCTGCGCGTGCCTCTGCGCGAGATCACGCTCTCGCCCACGCGCCACGCCGACGGTACCGAGACGCCCAACGAATCCGTGCGCGTGTACGACACGTCGGGCCCATGGGGCGACCCGGCGTTTCACGGCGATGTCCAGCAAGGGCTACCGCCGGTGCGCGCGGCGTGGATTCAGGAGCGCGGCGATGTTGAAACGATCGAGGGGCGCGCGGTTCAACCTCTGGACGACGGTTACCTGAGCGATGTTCACCGCGTGAAGGCCGAGTCGGAAGGTCGGCGCAATCGACTCGTCGCCTTCAACCGCGGGCAGCGCGGCATCCTTCGTGCCAAGCGCGGCGAACGCGTCACCCAACTGGCTTACGCACGCCGCGGCATCATCACGCCGGAGATGGAGTTCATCGCCCTGCGCGAAAACGCCCGCTTGATGCAAGCCCGCGATCGGGCCTCGACCAACGGCAACGGTCACAACCCGCGCAACACGCTTGCCCATCAGCACCCGGGCCAGAGCTGGGGCGCGGCCATCCCGGCGGAAATCACGCCGGAGTTCGTCCGCGACGAAGTGGCCCGTGGCCGCGCCATTATCCCGGCCAATATCAATCACCCGGAACTCGAGCCCATGATCATCGGGCGCAATTTCCTGGTGAAGATCAACACCAACATCGGGAACTCCGCCGTGGCCTCGTCCATTGAGGAGGAGGTCGAGAAGATGCGCTGGTCCGTCAAATGGGGCGGCGACACGTTGATGGATTTGTCCACCGGAAAAAATATCCACCAAACGCGTGAATGGATACTGCGCAACTGTCCTGTTCCAGTGGGTACCGTGCCGATCTATCAGGCGCTGGAAAAAGTGAATGGCCGCGCGGAGGACCTGACCTGGGATATTTTCCGCGACACGCTGATTGAACAGGCCGAGCAGGGCGTGGACTACTTCACGATTCACGCTGGCGTGCTACTGCGTTTCATCCCGCTGACGGCGCGGCGCATGACCGGCATCGTCAGCCGCGGCGGTTCCATCCTGGCCAAGTGGTGTCTGGCCCATCACCAGGAAAATTTTCTGTACACCCACTGGGATGATATTTGCGACATCATGGCTGCCTACGATGTCTCCTTCTCCATCGGTGACGGTCTGCGCCCCGGCTCCATTGCCGACGCCAACGACGAGGCCCAGTTCGCTGAACTCAAGGCACAGGGCGACCTGACGCAGCGTGCCTGGGAGCGTGGCGTGCAGGTGATGAATGAGGGACCGGGCCACGTGCCGATGCACCTGATTCAGGAAAACATGCAGAAGCAGCTGGAGTGGTGCCACGAGGCGCCCTTCTACACGCTTGGCCCGCTGACCACCGACGTGGCCCCCGGCTACGATCACATCACCAGCGCGATCGGTGCAGCTATGATTGGCTGGTACGGTACGGCCATGCTGTGCTACGTCACACCCAAGGAGCACCTCGGCCTGCCCGATCGCGACGACGTGCGCGATGGCGTCATCGCCTACAAAATCGCGGCCCACGCCGCCGACCTGGCCAAGGGCCATCCCGCCGCGCAGATGCGCGACAACGCGCTCTCCAAGGCCCGCTTCGAGTTTCGTTGGGAGGACCAGTTCAACCTCTCCCTCGATCCGGAGAAAGCCCGTGAATTTCACGACCAGACCCTCCCGCAGGACAGCGCCAAGACCGCGCACTTCTGCTCGATGTGCGGTCCGAATTTCTGCTCGATGAAAATCACCGAGGATGTGCGCCGCTACGCCGAAGAAAAGGGCATCACCGCCGACGCCGCCCTGTCCGAAGGCATGCAGCAAAAAGCCGACGAATTCCGCCAGCAAGGCGGCGAGGTCTACGTGAAGTAGCCCCATTTCGCCTGGAGCCTCCGATGCGGCGCATCGGTCGTGAACACGCCGATTGAGGGGGCCTTGAGTGGGTCAATTCAGTTGACCAGGCAGTTGGTCAGGACGATACTTTACCTGTGAAAACCATTGGTGTGTATGAGCTAAAGACGCACCTGAGCGAGGTGCTCGACAAGGTGGAGGCGGGCGAGGATTTTTCGATCACCCGGCGGGGCAAGCCGGTGGCCCGGCTCGTGGGGGAGGTTCGTGCCGGCAGCCCGCGTGCGCTGGCGGCGGCAGAAGCACTGATCGAGTTTCGCAAGAACCGGCCCAAGCTCAGCACGGCTGAAGTCAAGTCCATGGTCCACGAAGGCCACACGTATTAACCTGATGGTGGTCGACGCCTCCATCGTGTTGGCTTTTCTTTTCAAGGACGAATCCAGCCCTGACGTTGAGACGATGATTCGACACGTAGCCCGGGAGTCCGCAGTCGTCCCGGCGCATTTCTGGTTTGAAACACGCAACGCGCTGCTCTCTGCCGAGCGCCGTGGCCGTGCCTCGCCGGCTGAAACCACCGCTTACCTTGCGCTGCTTGGCGACCTTCCGCTATGCGTTGATTTCGAGCCTGATCAAGGAACCATCTTCGCCTTGGCGCGTGCGCACCAGCTGAGTTTTTACGACGCGGCCTACCTTGAACTGGCCCTGCGCCGGAACCTGCCCTTGCAAACCCTTGACCAGCGATTGGCCGAAGCCACCAGCAAGGCGGCGAGGTCTACGTGAAGTAGCCCCATTTCGCCTGGAGCCTCCGATGCGGTGCATCGGGTAGACGCACGTCGAGTCGTTCGCGTGACGGGCAACCATGCTCCGATAACAAAGAACGAACAACCAGCGCACCCCGCCGCCTCCCCAGTAAACCGAAGTAAACCTAATAAGGTTGACCTTTCGCCTGGAATGTAAACTTTCGTAAACCAATTCGGGTTTACCAAAGTGAACGATCGGCAACCACAGTAGGGGAGAGACGAACATGGGTGAGGGCTCGGCTGCGCCGCTGCGGCAAAATCTCTGGGAGCGTTTTGGCTTTGCCGGCGACCCCTTCGACACGGCGCCGCTGCCGATGCAAGCCGGCGCAGGTCTTTCGGTAGGAACGGCTTACGTGCAGCGAGAAGGCATTCTCGATCCCGGCACAGTCCTGCGCAACTTCCTCAAGAATCCGGGTGGCGGGCGCATCGTCGTGGAGGGTGAGCCCGGCGTGGGCAAGACCACCTTCGTCAACTTTCACCGCCACGAGTGGGAGTCCCACGGTCAGCCTCCGCTGCTCTCGCCCATTTCGCACATCTCGGTGGAGCGCGACTGGGACGAACGCGCCTTTATCCTGAGCCTGCTCAGTGCTCTGTCGGCGCGGCTACGCCTGAAGCTGGGCGAGCGCAAGTTCGACCGTGATGACCTGCTCCAGCAAATGTCGGCCATCACGGGGGTGCGCATGGAGCGCGACGGCGGCTTTTCCCTAAGCGCGACCCTGGCCGGCACCGGGGGTAGCGTTTCGCGCTCCACGCGCACGAAAGTGCAAGTCGGCACGCTGACCATCGTGGAGCTGCGCGACTACCTGCGGCGGCTCGTGGGCAAGATTCGCGACGAACTCGGTTACGGCGGCGTCATCTTCCACCTCGACAATCTGGAGCTGCTGCGCGCGCCCAACGAGGCCAACCTCCAGCGCTTCTTCGAGGACATCCGCGACACCATCCAGGAGCTGGACGTCTATTTCATCTTCGTGGGCTACGCGGGGATGTTTCAGGAAACGATCGCGCCGGCCCCACGCGTGCGCAGCATCTTTTTCGACAACCCGCTGAAGATCGAGCCCCTGAGCCTGGAGCAGGTGCACCGCATCATCCGGCTGCGGTACGCGCTGCTGGCGGTGCGCGAGGATCGCTGGATCGCACCGGTCGAGCCCGCCGTCATCGACTACTTCTACGAGACCTTCGAAGGGAAGATCCGCTTCGTCATGAACGCGGTCACCACGCTGGTCAGCTACCTGCCCGACAGCTTTGCCGACACCCTCTCCAAGACCGACGCCACCCAGATGCTGCGCACCATTCAGCAGGGTGAGATAGCCGCGCACCTCTCCAAGGCCGAGGTCGAGGTGTTTCTGGAGGCCGTTCAGCTGCGCCGCTTCACCCCGACCGACCTCTCCCAGCGTACCGGCAAGAGCAAGCAGCTCATTCAGAAACACCTCACCAAGCTGCTGGATCGGCGCTACGTGCACTATGGCGAGCGCTCCGGCCGCAGTCAGTTCTACGAAGTCGAGCCGCGCTTCCATGTTCTGTGCACGGCGACCTAGCGTTGCACATCGCCACTGCGGTGAGAGACTGCTGGGGTTGCCCGAGCCGCCGAGGCGGAAGGCCTGTCGCTCTTCAGGGTGTCCGAATGACTTTTTTTGAGTGCGCTTTAGTAAACGTGCGGCTGCCAAGTACGTGTGAGCGGTAAGCCTGCGGGTTGCTAGCTTGCCACGCGTGGCTTGCTTGCCCCTACTGAAAGGATGGCTGACTCCTCCCGCCCCAACATCCTCTTCATGTTGTCGGATGACCACGCGGTCCAAGCGATCTCGGCGTTGGGTTCGCGACTCAACCAGACGCCCCACATCGACCGCATCGCCCAAGCCGGCGGCGTCTTTGACCAGAGCTTCTGCTGCAACTCCATCTGCACGCCCAGCCGCGCCTCTATCCTTACCGGCAAGCACAGCTACCAAAACGGCGTGCTCACCCTCAAGGATGCCATCGATCCGGCCCAGGTCACCTTTGCGCGCCTGCTGCGACAGGCTGGCTACCAGACCGCCATCGCTGGCAAGTGGCACCTGCACAGCGATCCGGTCGACTTTGACATGTGGAAAGTGCTCCCCGGCCAGGGCAAGTATTACAATCCCGACTACCTGACGCCGCAGGGCAGGGTCCGCGAAGAAGGCTACTCCGAAGACATCACCACGGACACGATGCTCGGCTGGCTCGATCAGCGCGACCGCGAGCGCCCTTGGCTGGCCTGCTGCCAATTCAAGGCACCGCACCGACCCTGGCTGCCGCCCGAGCGTCACTACCACCTCTTCGACGACGTCACCTTCCCCGTGCCCGACAACCTCGAGGACGACTACGCCAACCGCTGTGCCGCCCTGAAGGCCAACAAGATGGAGATTGGCCGGAACATGAGCTGGAACACCGACTTGAAGGTGACCGACCCCGGCCCCAACGGCGACCGCCTCTACTCCGTCAAAACCGACGGCTCGCATGGTGAGTGGGAGTTTGACCGGATGACCGACGCCCAGCGCGCTGCATGGAACGCCGCGTATGCCGAGCGCACGGAATTCATTCGCTCCCGTAGGCTCGATGATGGCGCGTTCGTCCGCTGGGTCTATCAAGCGTACCTGACCGATTACCTGCGCTGCATTCAGGCTATCGACGACAACGTGGGCCGCCTGCTCGACTGGCTCGAAGCCAGCGGCGAAGCTGAGAACACCATCGTCGTCTACTGCTCCGACCAGGGCTTTTATCTCGGCGAGCACGGCTGGTACGACAAGCGCTGGATGTTTGAGGAGTCCATGCGCATGCCGCTGCTCATGCAGTGGCCCGGCAAGATCGCGCCTGGCACGCGCTACGGCCAACTCGTGCAGAACATCGACTACGCGCCGACGTTTCTCGAAGCCTGCGGGCTCGACGTCCCCGCCGACATGCATGGCACCTCGCTGATGCGCGTCATCGAGGACGGGCAGGAAATTCACGATGACCTCTACTACCATTATTACATGAGTGGCGACCACGGCGTGCCAGCCCACGACGGCGTGCGCACGCTCCGGCACAAGCTCATCCATTTTTACGAGAGCAACGAATTCAACCTCTTCGACCTCGAAAAAGACCCGACCGAAATGGTCAGCGTGCACACCGACCCGACCTACGCTGACGTCTTAGCCGACATGCGGCAGCGCTACGTCGCCGCCCGCCAACGCTGGGAAATCCCCGACCACCTCGGTGCTCCTACTCGGTGACCCGAGCCCGGCGCCAAGCTCGGGGACTGCGTTGGGACCGATTCGCTGGCGCAAGATCGTTTGGGCAAGCCCGGCAGCCTTCAGCCTAGTTTGACAGGCTTGCCTCCACCGCGATGCACGCGCATCGCCGTCCCGTCCGAGTCACCGGGCCGTCATTGCGAGGAGCAAAGCGACGCGGCAATCTAGGCGAAGTTCGGGGCGACAGGTTTGGGGCAAGCCAGCAGCCTTCAGACAACATTGACAGGCTTGCCTTCAACGCGATGCACGTGCATCGCCGTCCCGTCCGGGTCACCGGACAAAACAAATCCCAGCGTCTTCAGCATTTACGATAATGCGAAGCCACCTACCTTCATGAACAAAGAACGTGAAAGGAAGCACGTCCCGCCGTGTTTAGGCGAAGGCGGCTTTTGCCTGAGTCATGCGCTTGCCGACCTCCGGCCAGTTGACGACCTTCCAGAAGTTGTTGATGTAGTCGCCGCGGCGGTTTTGATACCGCAGGTAGTAGGCGTGCTCCCACACATCGAGACCGAGCAACGGGATGTCCCCCTGCATGTAGGGCGAGTCCTGGTTGGGCAGGTGGTAAATTGCCAGCGTGCCGGTGGGCTTCACGGCCAGCCACGCCCAGCCCGAACCGAAGCACGTCCGCGCGGCCGCGCTGAATTCCTGCTTGAAGCCATCCGTGCTGCCAAAGGTTGTGTTTAAGGCATCGGCCAACGCCCCGGTAGGCGCGCCGCCACCATCCGGGCTCATTGTTTTCCAGAAAATCGCGTGGTTGACCGCGCCGCCGCCATTGTTGCGTACGGCTGTCTGAATCGAGTTGGGCAGCGTATTCAGATTTTGGATAACGGCCTCGGCGGAGAGGCCGGACACCCCAGTTTGCCCCTCGAGCGCCGTGTTCAAGTTGCGCACGTACCCGGCGTGGTGCTTGCCGTGGTGAATCTGCATCGTCGTGGTGTCGATGGCAGCCTCGAGCGCGTTGGGCGGGTAGGGCAGTTCGGGCAGGGCAAAGCCGCCGGGCCCCGAGGTCAATGGGTCGATCGGCTGAGGAAGTCGCGCGCCGTTGCTGACTGCGTTTTCGGCGGAGGATGCCTGGCAGGCGGCGGTGAAAAGGGCGCTGCCCACCACCGGCAAGGCGGCCAGCCCTTTGAGGAAACCAGCGCGGGTCAATCGGGGAGTCGGCGTATCAGACATGGCGTGCAAGTGGTTAGGCGTTTGGGTTGTCGGGCGAAAATCACCGTGCCAGCGCCGGGCTCAGGGCGCAAACATCGATTGCAGCTTGCGCCGCAGATCGGTCTGGCGCTGAGCGGTTTCGCGGTTGCGTACCGCCATGGCGTAGGCCGCCGGGTCGCCGACCAAGAACACCTTTTTACGCGCCCGGGTGATCGCAGTGTAGAGCAGATTGCGCTGTAGCATGATGTAGTGCTGGCGCACCATTGGCATCACGATCACCGGGAACTCGCTGCCCTGAGATTTGTGCACGCTGACGGCGTAGGCCGTGTTCAAGTCGCCCAGTTCGCCTCGGTCGAAGTCATGCTGTTGCCCGTCGAAGCGTGCGGCCACCGTACCCGCTTCCGGGTTCACCGCGGTCACGATTCCCAGGTCACCGTTAAAAATGTTTTTATCGTAGTTGTTCCGAAATTGCATTACCTTGTCGCCAACCTGAAAACGGCTCTGGCCAAAACGGATGGAGCGCCCATCGGGGTTGAGCGCGGCCTGGAGTGACTGATTGAGATTGCCGATGCCGGCCTCGCCACGGTGCATGGGCGCGAGCACCTGCACGTCGACGACCGGGTCCAGCCGGTACCAGCGCGGCAGCCAGTGCTGGCACAATTCGATGGTTCGTTCGATGCAGGCGCGGGGCGTTTCGGCCCGGATGAAGTGCAGGTCCTCGTGTGGCTCGACCAGGTCGAAGTCGTCCAGCACCGGCCCCGGGCTGGCCTCGCCCTGGAGGATGGCGTGGGCGGTTGTCACGATGGTGCTGCGGCCCTTTTGGCGAAAGATAGTCTGCAGGCGCACGGTGGGCACGGCCTCGCTCTGTATCAGATCGCTCAATACGTTGCCGGCACCCACGCTTGGCAGCTGGTTGGTGTCACCCACCAGCAGGACCGAGCAGGGGTTGGCCACCGCGCGCAGCAGCCGGGCTGCCAGACGCGTGTCGAGCATCGAGGCCTCGTCGACAATCAGAAAATCCGCGGGCAGGGGTCGATCGGCGTTGTGCTCGGCGCGTCGACCGGGCTGGTCTTCAGATTCGTAGCTGAGCAGCCGGTGAATGGTGCGCGCGGGTGCCCCGGCGGACTCGCTCAAGCGTTGCGCCGCGCGTCCGGTGGGGGCCGCCAGGACCACCCGCACGCGCTTGGCCCGCAGAATCGAGACCAGCGCCTGCAGGATGGTT
Organism: Opitutales bacterium; assembly: GCA_050331595.1. Lineage (GTDB taxonomy): Bacteria > Verrucomicrobiota > Verrucomicrobiia > Opitutales > JBHJGM01 > JBHJGM01. The sequence goes on along the minus strand of JBHJGQ010000019.1, from coordinate 65,590 downwards.
GTCTTGCCGGTGCCAGGTCCGCCGGTAAGTATCGAAACCTTGGATACGAGCGCTGTTTTGACCCCCTCTTTCTGCGCGTCGGCAAAGGCAAAGCCCGCCTTGTCCTGAGCCCAGTCAACGGCCTTGTCAACGAGGACGGAGGGCAGCCCGCTGGGCGTTTTCAACAGGCGGTAAACGCTCTCGGCAACGGCGGTTTCGGAGCGGTCGCTCGCCGGGTGCTGTACGATGGCGCCTTCCCCGGGCTGGCCGAGGCGCCCGTCTTCCAGGAGCGCCTTCACGCGCCCGCGAACCTTGTCGGCCCGCACGTTCAGGAGTCGACCGGCCTCGTCGGCCAGGGCTTCGCCGGGGTAGGCGGTGTGGCCGTCCTCCTCCAGTTTTTCCAAACTGTGAAGAATGCCCGCGTCGATGCGCTCGGGTCCTTCACTGGACATGCCCAGGTTCATCGCGATGGCGTCGGCTGTCTTGAAGCCGATGCCGTCCACCTCGCTGGCCACGCGGTAGGGTTCGTTTTCCAGGATGCGCCGAGCGCCCTCGCCATACTGCTTGACCAGCTTGAGGCACCGCGACGGCGACACGCCGTAGGTTTGCAAAAACAGCATGACTTCGCGCACGTTGCGCTGCTCGTCCCAGGCGATCTTGATCTGCTTGGCCCGTGTTGGGCCGATGCCCTCCACCTCGCGCAGGCGCCCGGATTGCTCGGAGATGACCTCGAGCGTCTTCGCCCCAAAGTGGTCGACGATTTTGTCGGCGTAGGCCTTCCCGATGCCCTTGACGAGCCCGCTGCCCAGATACTTGCGGATGCCGTACACGCTTGCCGGCAGGGCCGAGGAAAACCCCGTGACCTTGAACCGATCCCCGTACTGCGGGTGCCGCGTCCACTCGCCTTCAAGTTCGAGGGTCTCCCCGCATTGCACCCCGGGCAACGTCCCCGCGACGGTGATGGCGGTCGAGCCGCCTTCCGGCTTCAGCTCGCCGATGCAGAACTGGTTCTCCTCGTTGAAGAAGCGGATGCGTTCGAGCACGCCGCGTAGCTGTGTCTGTGCTCCCGACGTCGCGCCTCTGATTCCCATGCGTCTACTGTGCGTGCTTCGCGCGGGTTTTCGAGTGGATTTGCGCGACCAGTTCCGCCGTCCGCCGCAGGTATTTTGAATCGCCGAAGATCCACACGTGCACCAGCATGAAGTAGAGCCAGTACAGGCGGCAACGGTCGGCGAAACCGGGGCGCTCGGGGTGGTGCTCGCGGTAACGCGCGATCAACGGCGCGAACTCCGGGCCAAAGCCGTTCAGGTACGCCAGCTCAAACTCCGTGTCGCAGAATTCCCCGCGCGGATCGACCAAGCCGGACAGGGAAGGCTGGTCCGGATCGCTGTCGTCAACGAGAATGTTCGCCGCCCAGACGTCGCCGTGAATGAGCGTGGGCGCCGAATCCGTCGCGAGCAGGTCTTCCAGTTCTTCGGCGAGGGTCGCAATCGCGTGCAACAGCTCGGGCTTCAGGCGCGGGGCCGCAGCATCGAGCATCGTTACCAGACGCGTTCGAAACGCTGCGGCCCAAGAGGTGGGGCCGTCCGGCTCCATGCAAGGTCCGTAAGTGGGGCGCGTGTGCCGGTGCAGATCTGCCAGCGCATCAGCCAGCGTTTCCTGAACACGTTGTTGACCGGCATCGGACAACCGGCAGTGGCCCAGGTGTCGCCCCGCCAGCCGCTCCAGAAAGAGCGCCTCCCCCTTTGCGTCCGGCTGCGTGCTCGCCGACAGGCCCAGCGGCTCGGGCACAGGCAGGTGCGTGTGCGCGCGGAGGTAACGCAGGTAACCGGCTTCGCGAGTCAAGGCACCGCCTTGTCCACGCAGGTCGATCTTGACCACTACGTCACCGGGACTGCCGTCCAGCCGCCACGCTTCAACCGCGTTGATCTTCCCGCCCGAGAGCGGTCGGCGCTCCAGAACCTCGACCGAACGTCCCAAAGCGGCAGTGGCTATCGCGCTGGCAGCAGCAGCGGTGGTGGGCACAACGTCGGGATCGGGCCGGTTGGCTTCGCCTGGATTCATTCCGGTTTCGGAATGTCTTCCAGTCGTTCGCGCCGTTGCAGCGGCGGCGGGGTCAGCCCAAAGTAAGCCGCGCCCAGTTCGTAAAACGTCGGAAAAGCGCCGGCGGGGGGCGGGTCGCCGGCCTGGAGTTCGTCGAGGCTGTGGCTGCCAGTGGCCACGACCAGGGCGGCCATGTCGCCGGCGGCCGCTGCGGCAATGTCGAAGGGCGAATCGCCGATCAGCACTGTCTGTTCCGGCGCGGCTTCCAGCACGTTGAGCACGTGGGCGGTGGCTTCAGGCTCGGGCTTGCGCCACGGCGTGTCGGCGGTGCCCACCACTGTCGCGAAATGTTCTCGCAACCCAAGGTGCGCGAGGATGCGCCGGCTCGGCGGGCCTTCCTTGTTGGTGAAGACCGCGAGCACCCGGCCCGAAGCGCGCAGCGCGTCCAGGAGCCAGTGCATGCCCGGCATCGGGTAGACGCCTTCCAGTTCTGTGCGGGCAAAGCATTCTTTGAAATGCCGGACAGCCTCGGGGGCCTTTTCCGGCCCGATCAGGCGGGCCATCGTGACGGGGACCGATCCACCCACCGTTGCGCGCACCTTCGCGTAACTGGCCGGTGGCAGATTCAGCTGCTCGAGCGCATAGCAATAGCAGCGGTAAATCGTCGTGAAGTGATCGATCAAGGTGCCGTCCAGGTCGAAGATGACGTGGCGCACGGCGGCGGCTTCCGGAAGAGGGAGGGTCGTACGGGACATGGGAACGGGAGGGCCTGAGTCCGTTTCAAAGGGCTCAGGCACACTGTGGGCGGCGCACCCTCGCGGCAATGCTTCAATTGCTTTGGCCATTGCCAATGCGCGGGCCCACGGCCAGATCAACCCAAGACCTATGGCAGTCAACGGCAACGCGGCGCAGGTGCGCATCGACGCGATCGAATCCGGACCGGTGGCGGTGATCTTTTCAGGTCGCTGGGCCCTGCGCGAAGGCGTTCCTGCCTTTGAAACGTTTTCGCGCGAGCTGGACGCAGCCCTGCAACAGCGCGGCAAGCCCACCCAGGTACTGCTCCAGGATGGTGGCATCGACGCCTGGGACACCGGCCTGCTTAACTTCGCCACCAACTTGGAAGCGCACGCGCGTCGTCACGAGATTGACCTGGATTGCAGTCAACTCCCGGCGGGCGCAATCCGGCTGTTGGACATGGCCCGGGCCGTGCCCGAAAAGGACACCGGTCAGGCCGACCGTCCACACACCACCCTGCTTGAAGCCATCGGCCATCGCGGCGCCAAGCTGGCGGGCGACTTCATGGAGGCCGTCACCTTTCTGGGCGAGTGCATGCTCAACCTGCTTGCTTTTTTGCGCGGGCGCTCGGCCACGCGCTGGCAGGATGTGTGGCAGGCTATCCAGAAAAGCGGCCCGGAGGCGCTGGCCATCACCACCCTGATCAGCCTGCTGGTTGGTTTGATCCTGGCCTTTGTCGCGGCGCAGATCCTGCGCGCCTACGGTGGCGAAATCTTCACCGCCGACCTTGTGGGGCTCACCATGACGCGCGAAATGGGTGCGATGATGACCGCCATCATCATGTGCGGGCGCACCGGGGCCGCCTTCGCCGCCGAGCTGGGTTCGATGAAAACCAACGAGGAGATCGACGCCCTCAACACCCTTGGCATCTCTCCGGGTGAGTTTCTCGTGCTCCCCCGGCTGATCGCCCTCACCCTGATGATGCCGATTTTGACGATCTACGCCGACTTTGTGGGCATTCTCGGCGGTCTGCTGGTTTCGGCCAGTCTTTTTGACATCGGCGTGGAAACGTACCTGCTCCAGACCGAAGCCGCCGTGGACATGCCCGACTTCTTTGTCGGCGTGGTCAAGGGGTTCGTCTTTGGCTTTCTGGTGGCCTTCACGGGTTGCTTGCGGGGCATGCAATGCGCTGGCAGCGCCAGTGCGGTCGGCGACGCGACCACCAGTGCCGTGGTCACCGGGATCACGCTGGTCATCATCGCCGACGCCGTTTTCGCGGTCGTGCTCAGCGTCCTGAACATCTGAAGCGCCCGCCGTCGTATCATGACCGCCGAAACCGTCAGCGAGCCCGCCGCGCACATCGAGATCCGCGATCTCACGATGGCGTACGGCAGCTTTGTGGTGCAGCGCGACATCAGCACCGTCATCCGCGAGGGCGAAGTCTTCGTCATCATGGGTGGGTCGGGCTGTGGCAAGAGCACCCTCATGAAGCACATGATCGGCCTGAAGGAGCCCGCTGCCGGTCAGGTCCTTTACCGCGGGCAGGACTTTACCGCGGCTTCTCCCGGTCAGCGCACGGCCATGCTTCAACGCGTGGGCGTGCTCTATCAGCAGGGCGCGCTCTGGAGTTCCATGACACTGGCCGAAAACATCGGGCTGCCTTTGGAGCAGTTCACCTCGCTGAGCCATGCCGAGATTCAGGAAGTCGCCTCACTCAAGCTCTCGCTGGTCGGACTGAAGGGTTTCGAGCTGTTTTACCCCAGCGAAATCAGCGGCGGCATGCGCAAGCGTGCGGCCCTGGCCCGGGCGATTGCCCTGGATCCGGAGATCCTGTTTTTCGATGAGCCTTCCGCCGGCCTTGACCCGATCACCTCTCGCCGGCTCGACGACCTCATCCTGCAGCTGCGCGACAGTCTCGGCACGACCATTGTCGTCGTCACGCATGAGTTGCAGTCAATCTTCACCATCGCCGACAACTCCATCTTTCTCGACGCGGAAACGCGCCGCCCCATCGCCACCGGCAACCCCCGCGAGCTGCTGGAAAACAGCGACGACGCGCGCGTGCAGCAGTTCCTCAATCGCCTGGCCGATCCGCCCAAGGATGGCACAACGCACGCCGAACCCGGTCCATCCTGATGGAAGGTAACGGTTAGGCGCTTGCCTCCCGGCGACTCCTTTTGCTCAATTCCCCACGTCGAGGCCGACCCCGCCCTTCCCAACACGCATGAGCAAAAAGATCAATCCGGCCGCCATTGGCACGTTTATCGTGGGTGCCGTCGTCCTGTTGGTGGCCGCCGTCCTGCTCTTCGGCAGTGCCGACCTCTTCGACACCAAGGAGGAACTCATCGCGTACTTTGAGGACTCGGTGACCGGTCTGGAGATTGGCTCCCCGGTCAAATTCAAGGGCGTCAAGATCGGCGAGGTCACCAACATTTTGATCCGCACACCCAACCAGGATCGCGCCTCCGACGCCATCCCCGTCATCTTCGAGCTGAACCTGACCCAGCTCAATGAGTTGGGCGTCAGCGAAGTCGACCTGGGCGACGACGAAGGCTACCGCGCGCAAATTGACCAGGGTCTGGTTGCCACGCTGGAGCCCGAGAGCCTCCTCACCGGCCTGCTCTTCATCGAACTGGACTACGTGCCCAACCCGCCCGGGCTCGTCATCCCCGTGCAGCAAAGTCCCGCGCCGGGCATCCCCGAAAAGGAGATCCCTACCGTCAGCACTGGCATCGCCCAGCTCTTCGACAACCTCGACGTCATCTCCACCAAACTCGCCTCGCTCGATTACGAGGGCCTTTTCTTTCAGCTGAGCCGCGTTCTGGAAACCGCCGACGAAACCCTCAACGCCGTCGACGCCGAGGCCATCAGCAACAACCTTGTCGATGCCACCACCTCGCTCAAGGAGCTGCTGGGCGACCGCAACCTGCGCGAATCCCTGGCGCGCCTGAACGAATCGCTCGCCAGCCTCACCACGCTGCTGGCGCACCTCGACCAGAAGATCGACCCGCTTACGGAAGAATTCATCGCGACCGCCCGCTCCTTTCAGGAGGCGCTCAACCAGGCCAACCGCACGCTGACCACCCTCGAAGAAACCATCGGGCCCGACTCCTCCACGCTGGGTCAGTTGGAGTCGTCGCTGGCCGAGTTCGAAGCCGCGGCCCGTGCCGTACGCTCTCTGGCCGATTTCATCGAGCGCAATCCCAACGCCTTCCTCACCGGTCGCGCCCTTCCCTAGGGCCTTGTCCGCACCCTCCAAAGATGAAGACCGCCCACCTTTTTCTGGCGACCCTGCTGGGACTCGTTCTGCCGCTGGCCGGCTGCTTCAACACCACCCCCAGCGAAGATCCCACGCGGTTCTTCGTCCTTGGTCTGGAAGAGGCCGAGATGGCGGATCCGTCCCAGGTCGTGGGTCTGGACGAGCCGGACACTGTCATCGTTGGTCTTCGCCTGGCCCGTTTTCCCGCCTACCTCGATCAGGCTTCCATCGCTTACCGCCAGGGGCCCAACGAAATTGTCTACCTGCCCTTCGAGCGCTGGGCCTACCCGCTCAAGCTCGGCTTTTCCGCCGGGTTGACCGCCGCCCTCGAAACCAGTGGCGAACCCCTCCGCGCCTTCGCCTGGCCGTATCCCGGCAGCGTCCGCCCCGATGTCGAGGTCACCCTCTGGGTCTCCGCCTTCGAGCCGCGCCTCGACCGCGAACAGGCCGTGCTTGAACTGCGCTATGGCCTGGCCGGCAACTTCCAGCCCTTCAGCCGGACGCAGCCGCTCCCGCCCGGTGACATGCTCGGCCAACGCATTGCCTCCGCTCAGGCCGGCACGTTGAAAGCCTTTGCCGAGCACCTCGCCGCCGAAATCGCGGCGCTGCCGCGCTCCGAGGCTGCCGAGTAAGCTATCGATGCTCATGGGCACCGCGGAGCGCAAACCTGTGCCGGATCTGCCCGGGGTGACTGTCCGCCCGGCAACGCAGGCCGATATCCCCTTCCTCGCCGAGATTCTTCTGATCGCCACGCGCGGTGACGGCCAAGCCGAGGAGGATATCTGGACGGCGATGCTCGAAGGGATCGACACGGCCCCCATTGATCTCGCGAAACAATTCCTGGTCCATCGGGCCCTGCGCTGGGGAACGCCAGAGGAGTTCATCCTCCTCGAACGCGAAGGAGCGCCCGCAGCCGCCTGTTCGCTCCTGAACCTGGATCCCTACGAGCCTGACCCGCGTCCCGTACGCCTCGAAAAAGTACCCGCCCTCGCCCGCGATCTGGGCTGGGATGAGGCTGCGACGGCACGCTTTAAGGCGGGCTATGACAGCCTCTGGCACGGCGATCGCCTGGACTGGCTCCGGCCGCAAGCGCCCTGCATCCTTGAATTGGTGGGTGTGCTGCCCGACTATCGCGGCCAGGGCCTCGGGCGATGCTTGATGGAGCAGGCCTTTGTCGAAGCCGCCTGCCGGGGTTACGCCAGCATTGGGCTGATGGTGCTGATCGGCAACGAGCCGGCCATGCGCCTGTACGCAGCCGTCGGCTTTCAGCCCGCGATCACCTATCACGCGGCTTACTTCGGCATGGAGTTTCCCGGCGTCATCAAGTACACGCGCCCGCTGGACCCTGCGTGAACGCTCTACGGGCAGTCGAGTGCATCCGCTGCCTAGTGTCATTGCGAGGGTGGCACCACCTGAGTTGGCCCACCAGGCCTGAGCCCCCCCGTTGCGCTGGATTTTTTCATCAGCTTGCACCTGCCTGAAAACGGTCTGCGCCTGCGGATCCGGTCAAACGCAGTCCCGGAGCGCGGGAACCAGCGAAAGGGGTGATGCTGCGCGGTAAAATGTAAATAAAATGTCAAATAAAGCCTTCTCGAGCAAAATTCGGCCTTAATGATGCCCCATTTGTGAAAAAAATTTTGAAAGCTTCGGAAAATTCCATCCAGGCACCCTTGCACGTTCCAGTGCCCACCAGCAAAGAGCCGTAGCGCGATTCCGGAATCTTGACGCAGCTGGGTGACGCGGAAATTTCTAAAAAAAAGTAAAGTAAAATGCCTTAAGTCAGTAAAATCCCCGAGTTCACGGACGAATTACACCTCAGCTACGCAACGAAAACCTGAGTTGTCCGTCTGCCATGAATCAAACCACCCACGCCAACACTGCCACCCTCGCGGCCAAAACCGCTTCCCCCACCGCCTCGAAATCCGCCTCGCCCGCCAAGAGCAAGCGCCGCAGCGCCAAGGATGCCATCCAGCCCTGCAACGCCACCCAGAAGAAGCTCCTGGAAAAGCACTTTCCGCTGGTTCAAACCGTCGTGCGCGGGATGATGAACTCGTTGCCGCCCTGCGCCGACTTTGAGGAATTGCACAGCGTGGGCGTTATCGGGCTGGTCTCGGCCGTGCGCAACTACCGCAAAGACCGCGCCGAAACCTTCGAGGCCTACGCCGCTTTGCGCATTCGAGGAGCCATTCTCGACGAGCTGCGCCGCATCGACCGCCTGCCCCGTGCCTCGCGTCAGAAAAACCGCCTGCTCAACCAGACCGTCATCGATTTGGAACAGGAACTGGGCCGCGCCCCCAACGACGACGAGATCGCGACCAAATTGGGCCTTAACCAGAAGGACTACGACCGCTTCCGCCAGCGCGCGCGGCCCATCATTCATGTCTCCCTGGACCACCGCCAGACCTCCGACGACGAGCCCGACAGCGGCCGCGCTCTGCACGACATTTTCTCCGACCAGAACGAGAAGCCTTCTTCTGAAAAGGTCGAGCGCGAGGAACTGGCCAAACTCGTCGCCAGCGAAATCCGCAACCTGCCCGAGCGCCAGCAGAAGGTCCTCGCCTTTTACTACTTCGAGGGCATGCGCCTGGCGGAGATCGCGGCCATCTTCGGTGTCACCGAAGCGCGCATCTGCCAGATCCACATCCAGGCGCTGGGGCGTATTCGTCGTGCGTTGAAGAAGTACGATTGAGTGCGCCCTCGGCTCCGCCGGGCGCAATCAATCGAGCCCCGCCACCGCGTTAAAGGCACGAAGTCCCACAGCTTCCGCCATAGCCATCCTTCCGATTGATAGCACTTGCGCGGAGCGCATGCTCGCAGTCGAGCCACGCCACCGACAAATCGCTCTAGGCTTCGCCTTTAGCACGCTATCACCTAGTGACCTGCCAGTCTGAGCGGCCGCGCGCTCCGCACAAACCCCGCCATTGACCCCGCGCGGATTCCTCGCTAGTGCACCGTGGGCAACGCAACCAACGTGCCCGCCATGCTTCAGACGACTTCTCCCGCCTCGACTTCGGATGCCTCCGGTGCCGCTACGACGCCCATTTCGCCGGCCATCGGCGCGCCGCCGTCCGCAGAGAACCCCGTGACCGATGACGCCTTTTACCAGCCGGCTGATGTCTTCTTTCCGCAGAACGCGCCCTTTGGCCTGACCTACGACGACGTCACCCTGGCCACCGCGTATTCGGAAGTTCTCCCGCGCCAGACCCGCCTCGACACCCGCCTGTCGGAGCGCATCGTGCTGCCGCTGCCCATCCTCTCGGCGGATATGGACACGGTCACCGAGGCCGAGATGGCCATCGCCATGGCGCGCAACGGCGGGCTTGGGCTGATTCACTACAACATGTCCGAGCGCGACCAGGTCAAGGCGGTCGCCAAGGTCAAAAACAACATCCACGGCCTCATCCAGGAGCCCATCAAGGTTGGCCCGGACGAATCCATCGGCGATGTCCTCGCGCTCATCCGCAAAAAGGGCTACAAGTTCTCCACCTTCCCGGTGGTCGACCACGAGGGCGTGCTCCTGGGGCTGCTGCCGGGCCGGGTGGTGAAGGAGCGTTACGCCAGCCGCAGTGTGGCCGAGTCAATGCAACCGCGTGGACAGGTCTTCACGATCAGCCAGAGCGAGCTCGGCGACAATCCCATCGCCGCCGCGGACGCTTTTTTCGACGCCAATTTCGGCATTCACAAGTTGCTCGTGGTCGACGCGCGGGACCGTCTGCGCGGGCTCTTCACCCTCTCCGACATCGAGCGCATCAACGAGGAAACGCGCACCAATATGCGCCCCGCGCGCGACGACCAATTCCGGCTGCTGTGCGGGGCGGCGGTTTCGGCTCCCCGCGCGCCCTCGGGCGAAATCGACCGCGATCGCCTGCTCGAACACGTCACCCAGCTGGTCAAGGAAGGGCTCGACGTCGTGGCTGGCTCCACCGCGCACGGTTTCAGCAAAGGCGTGGGCGAGGCGGTCCGCCTGCTGCGCGACGCGTTTCCAGAAATCACGCTGATCGCGGGTAACGTCACCTCCGCCGCCGGCGTGGAGTTCCTGGCCAAGGCCGGGGCCGACGTTGTGAAGGTAGGTCAGGGGCCGGGCTCGATTTGCACCACGCGCATCGTTGCCGGGGTGGGCATCCCGCAGCTGACCGCGTTGTACGTCGCGGCGCAGGCCGCGCAAAAGTTGGGCGTGCGCATTCTGGCCGACGGTGGTCTGACCAAGAGCGGCGACATCGTCAAGGCGCTCACCCTGGCCGACGCCGTGATGTGCGGCGGCATGCTGGCCGGCTGCGCCGAGGCCCCCGGCAACATCATCGAGATCAACGGCAAGCTCTACAAGGAGTACCGCGGCATGGGCTCGCACAAGGCGATGCAGGCAGGCTCGGCCGCGCGCTACGGCCACGCGGCCAGCGAGGTCGGCCACGAAAGCGCCGCTGTGTCCAAACCCTCGTCCGGTACCCATGCAAACGGTGGCGCAAACGCTCCAGCCAATGGGAAAGTGGCCGCCGAAGGGATCGAGGCGCTCAAGGAAGTCGCAGGTCCCGCTGACCGAATTTTGGGCGAGATCGCCGGTGGCATCCAAAGCGGTCTCGGCTACCTGGGTGCGGGTAACTTGACTGAGCTGCGGCAAAAAGCCCGCTACATTCGCATCACCCAGGCCGGGCTGCGCGAAGCCGCCCCACACGACGTTGTCGAGGTCAAGACCACCAAGGAGGGCTGACGCCGCGCCGCCTTCTCGCGCGTTGGACTTGAATCTGGCTAAGGGCGGCTCGACCGTGAGGCGTGCCCCTCAAGCAACTGAAGAAAGAACTCTGCAAGTACGAGCGAAAGCAGATCGAGGCCTCTCGCGAACTCTTTGCCGAGGCCGTCAGGCAGCCCGCCTTCCTCTGCGTCAAATGCGCGCGCGCCAGCAACACCGAGGCGCTGCTGTGCAAGCCCAAGCCGCTGGACTGACCGGCGGATTCGCCCCGGAAACCGTCGCGGCGCAGCGGCTCAGCCAATGTCCAAGACGAAGTGGCCCACGGCCTCAAAGCCGATGAAGTGCAGCCCGTCGGCGCTGCGCACATTCACCGGCGGCAACGGTGTAACCGTCATGCTTTCGTCCGCCGGGCGCAGCGAAACGGCGTCCAACGCATCTGCGAAAACAATCTCGGACAGTCCAAAGGCTGTCAGCCAGTACCGCGCTTTGCCGCTGCCGACCGCCTCGCAGCGTTGCAGACGCACGGTTGAACGCAGCCACAGCGGCTGGTGGTGCACGTGTTCGGTCAGCGCGATCTGCGGTGTCTCGGCGCTCAGGCGATCCTCGGGCAATTGCAGGGTGTGGGGCGCGGGTTCGCCGTCGATGACCAGCTGCGGGCGTTCGGTGCCGCAGGCAAAGTCAAAGTCTAGCCGCCGTCCGCGCCAGGCGTATCGTTTCAGGTGCTTCAGCCATTTCGACGGGCGTACCGCCAGCCCGTAGGGCAGGCGCCGCACTCCCAGGTTTGCGCACGCGCCCAGCCAGGCGCTCTGGGCAAATGCCTGCGGACGAATGTCGTGGTACAGATTTCCCTGGGGCGCGTCGAACTTCTCGGGCATGGCTCCGGGCATCGGCAGGAATGTGCCCGAACGCCCGCTTTGCCGCGTGATTTGCTCGATCGCTGCGACCAGTTCCGACTCGGGGCAGACCCAGGTGTCCAGCGCTGCGATGGTGGCGCAAATGCCGTTGATCCAATGTCCGTCGGGCTCGGCCATCAGCGTCCGCAGCAGCTTGCGACGGATGCCGTCGATACCGGGGATCGGCGCGAAGGTTGGCAGCGTCAGTGCCCAGACATAGACCGATTTCGCCGCGGTCACGCTTTGGCCCAGCGGTTTCGCCACGGTCCTGTCGCCGGACTCCAGGAGCATTTCACCATAGGGCGGCAGGGCCTCGGTGCCGTCAAAAAAGGCGGCGAGCTTCGTCCACAACTGGGCGGCGCGTTCCCGATACCGCGTGGCCCTGGCTGGCTCGCTTGCGTCCAGCAGGGCCGCCACCTGCGTCCAGGCGGCGTGGGCCAGCAGGTTGATGTAGATGTCGTAACTGCGGGCCACCATTTGCCCGTCGCAGGTAAACCCGTGCTCGGTGCCGGTGGGCTCGCCAATGGCGTGGTCGTAGCCGCAATCGCGCGCCCCATTCACCGGAGACTCATCGGCGAACCGGCCGCCCACCAGGCCGCGTGCGTCGTCCCAGGTGTAGGTATCGAAATGATCGATACATTCGGTGAGCAGTGTCAGCGTCTCCGGCGCCTGAGCGAGGGCCGAGCCCGTCTGCGTCCACAAGGTAAAGACCGACCAGCTCGCATAGTAGATGCCGTCTTCCTCGGCCTTGCCGAAGCGTGCGCTGACCAACTGCGCGAAGAGTTTGGGCGGCATCCCGGGCTCTTCAAAGCGGGTCGGATTGGCCAACAGAAGGCGTACCCATGCCTCCAGTCGGTGCGTCCAGCCAGCGGCGGCCTGGTAGCCAAAGCAAAACGCGCTGTCGCGAACCCAGATGAGGTAGTAGATGGCCTTAATGGACGCGCGCAGGGCTCCGCTGTGGTCGATGCAACTGTGCAGGCTCTGCTGGGTGAGGGTGCGCAGTTCCGTCGAGGCGGGGCTCTCCGGGGCTTCCCAGACACCCTCGTCACAGTCCTCGGCTACGCGTCGCTGCGAGTGGGCCAGTGCACCCGCCGGGTCGGCAACAATGGCTTTCAGGCGCTCTTTCAAGTCCGTGTCGGCCTCGTCGGCACCCAGCGCCAGCACCTGACCGGCCTCAAGGTCCGCGCGCAGGTAGTGGCGTCGCCATTGCTCCGAGACGACTTGGTGGGCGAATGCCCGCTGCATGTTGTCGGTCATCGCGACGAAACGAAACGCCCCGGCAGGCTCTTCGCGGGCGATTTCCCAAACATGTTCGGTGGCGCGGACGACTGAGTCATGCCGCCCGGTCTTCAGGTCAACGGTCAGCGGCTTTTCGCCCCACAGCAGGATCACGGGGTGCTCGGCCACGGTGGCCAGATGCACGCGCTGGCCCGCATAGCGCAGCACGCTGTGGTAGGGCCCGTAGTCGCAGCCGGCGAAGCGCTCCAGGTCGAGGCCGCGCAGCGTAATGGACTCGAAAACGTTCAGGTGGTCGTCCCGGTTGGAGTAGTTGCGCCAACGCGCGTCGAAACTCTGGCCGGCTTTGGGCGACCACCACAGGTGGAGGCTGCCGTCGTCCACGCAGTACTCGATGCGCAGCGCCGCGGGGTTGTGCATCAGGACGAGGGTGGGGTGCTCGGGCGCAGGCATGCCGCACTGTCCAAGCCGGGCCGCCGGGGTCGCAAGCCAAATGCTCAGTCCGTGTCCGTCGGCTTGGATGACAGCTCGGGAAGTCCCAGCGACTCGGCCAGCGCCTGCCAGCGGTAGGGATGGCTCCAGTGGCTCAGTCGCGGCTTGAAGCCCAGCTTCCAGTAGGTGCGCAGGGCGGCGTGTCGAAAATCGTCCGTGACCAGCCAGGCGCGCTCGCAGCCCCGTTGCGCGAACACATGCAGCACCGCTAGCGATACCTGAAAGCCGAGGCCCTTCCCGGCGTGTTCCGGCAACACGCCCACGTAATGCACGTAGCCGTTTGTCGAGTCGCCGTAGGCCGCTGCCGTGCCCACGGCGGCCCCGCCCGGCTCGCAGACGAAGCAGATGTGCTCGGGGTTGGCGTCGGCGCGGTCGATCATTTCGCGCCTCCACTCGGGATAATGACGCGGTCCGCCGAAGGCGCCCCCAATCACCCGGCACCAGGCCTGCGCGTCGGTGTCCCCCGGACCCGCCTGACGCAGCGTGTAGCCCGGGGGCAGCTCGACCGCGGGCAACCCGCCAAAGCCCACGCGCTGCATTTCCAGCTGTGGCTTTTCCTGGGCAAGCGCCTCCGCACGTCGTTTTGCGGCATCCTCGGGTTGCGGCATCGATCGCATGCAGCGCCGGACCACGCGGGCACTCAAGCCCAATGCGTCGCCCGAGACTTGCCTCACGGGTTGAGAATCGGTTTGTTCGATGGTTTGGGCACCGTGACTGCGTTGCCACTGGACCGGAAAATTCATCATGTCCCTCACACCGTTCAAGAGCCGCCTCATCGCCGACGTTGGCGTCAGCATGGGCGACGAGGGTAAGGGCCGGCTCATCCCCGAGCTGATCCACGAGTTGCGCCGGCAAACCGGCCAGTCCGCGCCCGTAGGCATGGTGCTCAAGGTCAACGGCGGAGCTAACTCGGGCCACACCGCGGGCGGGCTCAAGCTCAACCTCCTGCCCGCCGGGGTCATCGAGGCAGACGTCCCCTGCCTGGCCCTTGGCACCGGCGTGGTGGCCGACCCACGCAAGCTTCTTTGGGAGCTGGCCTACGTCGAGTTCAAGGGCTTCGGCCATGTGCGCCCCCGGCTGATGGTCGACCAGCGCTGCCTGCTGTCGGACCTGACGCACCGCCTGCTCGACCTGGCCACCGAGTTTTATCGCACCCACCATCTGGGCGAGGACGCTCGGGGCAGCACGGGGCGCGGCATCACCCCGGCGTATCTCGACGAGGTCGGCCAGTTCCAGATTTTCTACGGCGATTTCCTCAACGGTCGCGAGGCCTTTACCCGCAAGCTGAGCCTGCGCGCCGACCGGGCCGTGCGCATGATCCAGCACGTCTTTCAAGTGACGCCCGAGGCCTGGCAGAGCTTTTTTGTTACGCTGTCTGCCGCCGAAACCCGCGCCAACACCGAGACACTCGACGCCGGTCACCTGCCGTCCGAAGCCGTCGACTTCCAACGGTTCGCCGGACATGAACCCTTTAGGCTCAACGTCGATGCCCTGGTTGAGACGTACTGGGAGGCCGGCCAGCAACTGCGCGCGCAGATCGGCGACGTGCGTGAGCGTGCCCTCGAGGTCCTGGCCAACGGCGCGTACTTGGTCGGCGAATTTGGCCAGAGCTACTGGCTGGACAAGCGCGCGGGCTTTCCGCCCAACGTCACCGCCTCCCACACCTACACGCCGGAGCTGTTCCAATCCGCGGGTCTGCCGCTGCAGCCCGTACACACCGTCGGCTGCTGCAAGGCTTACGACACCAAGGTCGGCACGCACGTTTTCCTCACCCAGATGGATGACGGCCACCCGCTGACCGCGCGGCTCAAGCGGCTGGAATTTGGCACCAGCACCGGCCGCCAGCGCATGGTGGGCTGGTTCGACGCCGTTGAGAAGGGCGATGCCTTGCGCTACGGCGGCTTTGACGACCTTGTCCTCAACAAGCTCGATGCGCTGTCATTCGGCCCCGATTGGCCCGAGGGGGTGCTGCGCATCTGCACCGCCTATCAGGCTGCCGATGGTGAACGGGTGCGGGGCGTGCCGCGCTCCGATGCGGTCCGCCGAGGTCTGCAGCCCGTCTACCGCGATGTGCCTGGCTGGACCGGCGACCTGCGCGCGTGCCGCTCCTGGCAGGATCTGCCGGACAACGCGCAACTCTACGTGGCTGCCTGCCTGCAAGCCACCATCGAAAGTGCCTTCCGCATGCCCTGGGAGCAGATCAACCCGCCGCGTTTGCCCAATCTGCGCTACGTCGGCGTGGGCCCCGACCCCGACGAGATCATCCGCGACCTGCCAGCCACGCCTGACCTGCTGCCGCTCGCCCACAAGGCCTCCGTCCCGGCGAACTCGGGCTGATTCGCTCGATCAAGGGCGCGTGATCCCCGTTTTACCACAAAGGTCCGACCCCGCGGCGAAAGCGCGTAGCCCGGCTGGGGGCTGATGGTCAGACCCAGGTTCTTGAGTTTGCGCGCGTTTGTCTTGAGCCAGTCCTTCTCAAAACCACTGGCGGCCGCTCATTCAATCGCGGGGAGCTTCGGGTGGAGTTCGATCGCACGCAAAATCGTGGCCGTCCAAGATCCGAGGCGGGAAGCGCCATCGTAGCGGGCAAACTGTGCCTGGAGTGCTTCCGCATCTGCGTCGGCTAGCTCGGCGTCTTCGCGCAATTCAATCCTCGGGTCCGCTCCGGCGTAGGCCAACTCAATCCGGTACACCTCGCCGTCTTGCTGGGCCAACTCGGTGCGCAAGGTTTCGGCATCGGGATATCCGGCGCGGGTCGCATCGACCGTGGGGATGGCGTCCAGGCGGCACTGGCGCACCGACTCGATCAAGACCAGCCCAGCCGCCGTTTTGAGCTGGCTGCCGGCCTTGACCGAGGCCCGCTTCCACCGCCGCAACGCCAGCCTCACCAGTGCGTCCACAATCCGTTGCAAGAGCTCGTGGCGAAAAAGCATCGTCAGCCAGAGATATGCAGCGGCATCCCCAAGCCAATCGCCAAAGAGCCCCCGCGCCGAGCGCCGGAGCCACTCGAGCCTTTTGGGCGATCAGGCCAGATGGGTCCTTCGTCGCCCCCTTTCCATTGGACTTGGCCTGCCGATAAGGCATTCTTGACGACCATCACCTCGCCTGCGCAGGCGGCACACGGGCTGCTGCCTTCACCGGCTTTTTCGCAAACGAGCACTCATTTCCATGAACGCATCTTCCCTGCAGACCATTCCCAAGAAAAAGGGCACCTCTTCCGGCTTCGGCAACGTGCCGGGCGCCGGCCTCATCCTCTCGGCCGAGAGCGAAACCATGCCTGAGGGGCTCAAGCACCCCGCGCCAAAAAAGAAGGCCAAGCCCTTCAAGTTCAACATCGAGGGCACGGTCGAGGGACTGAAGACGTCCATCCTCAACCACCTGAAGTACTCACTGGCGCGCGATTTGGACAGCGCCCAGGCGCGCGACTGGTGGCTGTCGGCGTCCTACGCCGTGCGCGACCGCGTGCTTGAGCGCTTTATCGCCACTCAGTCCAGGCACAACGAGGCCAACGCCCGTCGCGTCTATTACCTCTCCATGGAGTACCTCATCGGGCGGCTGCTGGAGGATAATCTCAACAACACCGGCCTGCTGGAGAACGTGCGCACCGCGCTCTCTGAGCTTGGGCAGGACCCGCCCGAGGTGTTTGAGCAAGAGGTGGATATGGGCCTGGGCAACGGCGGCCTGGGCCGTCTGGCGGCCTGCTTCCTCGATTCGCTGGCCACCATGGAATTGCCTGCCATCGGCTACGGCATTCAGTACGAGTTTGGCTTGTTCCGGCAGGAATTTGTGGATGGTCGCCAGACCGAGAAGCCCGACAATTGGCAGCGCGCGGGCAACCCCTGGCAGATCGAGCGCCCCGAGTACGCCGTCGAGGTCCCGATGATGGGCCACGTGGAATACCATTTTGACGACAAGGGCGACTGGTACCCGGCCTGGGTCAATCGCCGCACCATCATCGGGGTGCCGTGGGACGTGCCGATTGTCGGCTTTGGCGCGAACACGATCAACTTCCTGCGCCTGTGGGAATCGCGCGCCAGCCAGGAGTTCGACTTGGAGGAGTTCAACCGCGGTGACTACGTCGAGGCGGTGCGGCAAAAGGCCATCTCCGAGACGGTGTCGAAGGTTCTTTATCCCAACGACAAGACCGAAAACGGCAAGGAGCTGCGACTGGTTCAGCAGTACTTCTTCGTGTCCTGCTCGCTGCACGACATCATTCGCCGCTACCAGAAAAAGAACGAGGGCTGGGAGGCCTTCGCCGACAAGGTCGCCATTCAGCTCAACGACACGCACCCGGCCGTCGCCGTGCCGGAGTTGATGCGCATTTTCCTCGACGAGTACGGGCTGCAGTGGGACGAGGCCTTCGGGATCTGCCGCCGCGTGTTTTCCTACACCAACCACACGCTTCTGCCCGAGGCTCTGGAAAAGTGGTCGGTGCCGCTGTTTGAGCGCCTCCTGCCGCGCCACCTGCAGATCATTTTCGAGATCAACCGCCGTTTCCTCGAGGACGAGGTCGAGGCGATGTGGCCGGGCGACGACGCCAAGAAAACGGAGCTGTCCCTCATCGAGGAGGGCGAGCCGAAGATGATTCGTATGGCCTACCTGTCCGTGGTGGGCAGTCACACCGTCAACGGCGTGGCCGCGCTGCACACGCGTCTGCTGTGCGAGCACCTTTTCCACGACTTTAACGCGCTGTACCCGGGCAAGCTTCAGAACAAGACCAACGGCATCACCCCCCGCCGCTGGCTAAAGGCCTGCAATCCGCGTCTCTCCCGGCTCATCACCGACTCACTCGGCGACGAGTCCTGGGTCACCGATCTGGACCGCCTGCGCAAGCTCGAGCCGCTGATCGAGGACCCTGGCTTCCGCGAGGCCTACGCCGCGGTCAAGCGCCAGAACAAGATCCGGCTGGCCGGCGTCATCCGCGATTGCATGGAGGTCGAGGTCGACCCGTCGGCCCTCTTCGACGTGCAGATCAAGCGCCTGCACGAGTACAAGCGCCAGCACCTGAACCTGCTGCACATCCTCAGCCACTACCGGCGCATCCTGCACGACCCGAATTACGACTATGCGCCGCGCGTGTACGTCTTTGCCGCCAAGGCCGCGCCCGGCTACGAACTGGCCAAGACGATCATCCATGCGATCAATGCCGTGGGTGCACGCGTCAACGAGGACCCGCGCGTGGGCGACCGGATGAAAGTCTGCTTCCTGCCCAACTACAGTGTCACCCTGGCCGAGGCCATCATCCCGGCTGCCGACCTCTCCGAGCAGATTTCTACTGCCGGTAAGGAAGCCTCCGGCACCGGCAACATGAAGCTCGCCCTCAACGGCGCGCTGACCATCGGCACGCTCGACGGGGCCAACGTCGAAATTCGCGAGGAAGTCGGCGACGAGAACATCTTTATCTTTGGCAACACCGTCGAGGAGGTCGACGCCTTGCGCGCCCGCGGGTACAATCCCTGGGATTATTACAACGGCGACGAAGAGTTGAAAGCCTGCCTGGACTGGCTTACCTCCGGCTACTTCTGCGAGAACGATCCGGGGGCCTTCGACAGCCTTCGCCACAGCCTGCTCGACGGGGGCGACCCCTTCCTCGTCCTGGCGGATTTCCAGACCTACATGGAGGCCCAGGCTGACGTCAGCCGCGCCTACCAGGACCCCGAGCGCTGGGTGCGCATGGCCGCCCTCAACACTGCCCGCGTCGGCAAATTCTCCAGCGACCGCACCATCGGCGAGTACGCCAAGGACATCTGGAAATTGGAGTCGCTGAAAGTCCGCTGACACAGCCACCTTCGGCGTTGCGAGCGCGCCGTACGTTCACTATGTTGTTCCCTTCGCTCAAAGTAGGGGGACGTATTTTGTGGCTGCATTCAAGCCTCGAACCGGCGACCAACCACTCTAGATATTTCCGCAACTAAGAACGAAGAATCAGCAACCCCGAACGAATTCATGGAGCCTTGAGAGCTTCGGAACTCCCGTCGGCGGTCCGTTGTCTGCCAAAGTCTGACTCCATCCATGCGTCGACCGTTTTTCAGCCTGTGGGCCTTGGTGGCCCTATGCCTCGTAGCCGGGGGGTGCCAGACACGCTCCGATCCCAGTACGGACATCATCCGGCTGTCCGACGAGGATCCGGCGCTCGTGGTTCTCGGTCCCGATGCGCGTGCGTCGGACTCGAGCGACGCGGCGCCTCCCGCCGGGGCGGTGGAGTCCGTGTCCGAACGCCCGGAGGCAGATGCGAGCACGGACGTCGACACGCCGTCGGCACCGTCGAAGGATGCAGAACCTTCCGAGCGTCTGGCTCAGACAGAAAGGTCGGCTGCGTCCAGTGCGGAACCTCAACCCGTGCCGGCCACGGCGGCGCGTCCGCCCTTTCGCATCAGCGAGCGCCTTTTTTACGACCTCAAGTGGGAAGCCCTCAAGGTCGGCGAAGCGCTTATGACCGTTGAAGGGCCCGAGGAGATCAACGGCGTGCAATGCTACCACCTCACCATGCAGATTCGCACCGACCCGGTCATCGACCTGGTCTACAAGGTGCGCACCCGCATCGAGGGCTGGACCACGCTCAACATGGAGCGCACGCTGCTCTACACCAAGCGCCAACAGGAAGGGAAAACCAACCGTGACGTGCGCGTCACCTTCGACTGGGACGGGCGCACCGCGCACTACACCAACTGGAACCGCCCGCACAAGCCCGCTCTCGACCTGACCTCCGACGTCTTCGACCCCATCTCCGCGGTTTACTTTTTCCGCACACTCAACCTGACGCCGGGCCAGAATTATCAGGTGCCCCTGACCGATGGCAAAAAGTGGATCGACGGCTCCATCGACGCCCTGCGTTACGAGTCGGTCGAGGTGCCGCTGGGCAAGTTCGACACCGTCCTGGTCGAACCCGAGGTGGGCGATGCCGGCGGCGTTTTTAAGAAAAGCCCCGACGCGGCGGTCTACATCTGGATGTCGCGTGACCGCTACAACATCCCGGTCAAGATGGCCTCCTCCGTTGTCGTGGGCGACTTCTCGGCCGAATTGCGCGAGATCGAAGTCGAGGGCATGCGCGGCATTCTTCCCGACATGGCCTACGCCGGCCCGCCCGAGGAAACTCAGCTCGAAGCAGGTCCACGACGCTGAGCCTGTCGATGCGTCCACAACGCTGCGTTCAGTCGACGCGCGGCAACGCTGCGTGCAAGCCAGAAGCCTTCTGCTCGGGCTGTCTGTCTCGCGGCAGGGTCGGGAGTATCCGCCCGCATGGGCTTGCGTTCCTGGCTCGCTTTCGCCGAGGCATGCCTGCAACCTACGCGGTTTGACGCATCGGCGGACGGCGTGCCAGTCTCGCCGTTGGGCCACGAGGTCCGTCAAACGAAGAACGCAGCATAAAGAACGAAGGCACGTCTGCCGATGAACAGCACAGAGCAACTCCCGGCGGGTGCAGCGCCTCCGGGCGAGGTCGGCCTCGTTCAGTGGGAAGACTTTCGGTGCAACGAGCCGTTGGCGTTTGAGCGCGGCGGGCGCCTCGAGGGCTTCACCCTTCGCTACGAAACCTACGGCCGCCTCAACGCTGCTCGCGACAACGCTGTGCTCGTTTGTCACGCCTTGAGTGGCGACCAACACTGCGCCGGATTCTATTCACTGGAGGACCGCAAGCCCGGCTGGTGGAACAACCTGATCGGCCCGGGCAAGCCGCTCGATACCGACCGTTTTTTCGTCGTTTGCTCCAACTGCATCGGCGGCTGTCAGGGCTCGACGGGCCCGTCTTCGACCAACCCGGCCACCGGCGAGCCCTACGCCCTCGAGTTTCCGGCGCTCACCATCAAGGACATGGTTGCCGCGCAGGTGCGTCTGGTCGATCACCTCGGCATCGATACGCTGCGCTGCGTGGTCGGTGGCTCGATGGGCGGCATGCAGGTGCTGCAATGGGGCATCGATTTTCCCGAGCGCGTGCGCCAACTCCTGGCCCTGGCCACCACCGCCCGGCAGAGCGCGCAGGCCATCGCCTTCAACGAAGTCGGGCGGCAGGCCATTATCCGCGACGCCGATTGGCAGGAAGGTGCCTACGCTCCGGGCGAAGGACCCGATGTCGGCCTGGCCATCGCGCGCATGATGGCGCACATCACCTACCTGTCCGACCTTGGGCTCGAGGAAAAGTTCGGGCGCAGCCGTCGCCAGGCCCGCGCGCGCGAATTTTTTGACGTGGAGTTCGAGGTCGAAAGCTACCTGCGCTATCAAGGCCAGAGCTTCGTCAACCGCTTCGACGCGAACACCTATCTTTACTTCACCAAGGCGCTCGACCGCTTCGATCTGTTCGGCGAGTCGGGGCGGCTGGAGGACAGTCTGCAGCGCATTCAGGCGCGTTCGCTCGTCATCGGCTTTTCCACCGATTGGCTTTTCCCGCCCCGGCAGAATCGCGAAATCGTCCACGCCCTGCTGCGCTGTGGCAAAGACGCCACCTATGCCGAAGTCGACATGCCCTTGGGCCACGACTCGTTCCTGGTCGACGCTCCTGAACTCGCGGGCTTCACCCGCGCCTTCCTCGGCGGAAGTTGAAGACCTTTACCACAGAGCACCCAGAGATCACACAAAGCATCCAGTAATTCAGTGACCTGTACAACGCGTAGCCGCAGCTTTTTAGGATGGACCGCAGTTTAAACGTAAGCGTGAAATCTGGCTCCTTCCTGACCCGTTCCAGCCTGGCTTTCAGGTTCTTTGTGGTGATTCTAGATCCTTCTGAATGAGACCGATTGAGCAAAAGCGTAAAGTCGATTTCACCGCCCTGTGTGAGTGGGTCGGCGAGGGGCAGCGCGTGCTGGATTTGGGCTGCGGGCGCGGCATCCTCCTGCACGACCTCAAGCAGCTCAAAGGCATCTACGGTTTGGGCGTCGACCTGAACCCCGAGAAAATCGAGGGCTGCATCAAGCGCGGCGTGCCTGCCTATCAAGGCGACATCGAGGCGATCCTCAGCGAGTTTCCCGACGACTTTTTCGACTGGGTGGTCTGCTCGCGGACCTTGCCCGAACTCGCCCGCCCTGCCGCGGTGCTCGACCAGGCCCTGCGCGTGGGCCGCCAGGTGGCGGTGGGCTTCGTCAATCACGGCTTCTGGAAAAACCGGCTGGCCATGCTCCGACAGGGACGGCGCGTGCGCAACGATGTCTTCCCCGAGCGTTGGTACGAATCCCGTCCGACCAACCCGGTCTCCATCGCCGATTTCGAGGAGTTTTGCCAGGCCCGCCACATTCGCGTGGGCCGCCGCCTCTGCCTCGCCGGCGACTGGGAGCAACCGCAACGCACCTGGCCCGCCCTGCTGGCCGGCTATGCCATCTACGAGCTGCGGCGCTGACTAGGGCTTGTCACGCGATTGACAGCCTTACTTCTGGCTGGCGTCGGTAAGGCATGCAGAGCGTACGCGCGCGGGTTACTTCCAAGGGCCAGGTTACCCTTCCCAAATCCCTTCGCGACTCGCTGAAGATTCGCGACCATCCCGAATCGTGGCCCAGGCCATCGAGACCGATGGCAGCAGCCAATCGCCAGATCCTCATTCCCGAGATTGTCCTCTGCGAAACGGTTTGGGTGCTGAAAAGAGCTTCGATCAGGTTCTCCTGCGCGAGGTGCTGCGGTCGTCTGTCTCGCCTGCGGCAAGTCTTTCGGCTGTCTGAAGCGATTCTAGTTTTCGTATTCCAGATCGGGGATGTGGCTGAAAGCGATGCGAACGGCGGACGCTTCATCAAAGCCCCCGTGTGCGCAGCCAAAGTAGAGGCTCTTTTGCCCGAAGCTGTGGGTCACTGTATCCATGGCCCGGGCCAGTGCCTGGCCGCGATGTTCTTCCTTCTGAAAAAGCGAGCGCGTGTGGCAGGACCCGGGTTCCAGTTGGCTGAGCATCACGCTGCAGCTTTGCGGCGTGTGCTGCCAGAGCCACGAGGGAATGCCCTGCCACAGGGTGCGTAGCGCATCGATCAGCAGGGGCGTCTCGCGCGTGGGTTCCAGCGAGATTTTGTCGCCCCATTCCCGGAAGTCATAGAAGCGAATCTCAAAGCTCAGGCAGGCGGCGTAGTAGTCTTCGGCACGCAGCCGAATAGCGGCACGCTGCAGCAAACGAAAAAGAACCGCGCGCACGCCATTGGGATTACGCCGGGCCGGATCGAGGACTCGGCTGTGGCCCATGTGCTGGCGTTTGGTGGCAACCGGGGGGATGTCCTGTCCGTGCAACCGGCCGTGAAAGCGCTCGCCTTCCACGCCGCCCCAAATCGCTCGCATTTGCGTGCGCGACAGCGCGCACAGCTCCTTGACGGTGTGTACCCCTTGCCGCGCCAGGCGTGTCTTCATGCCTTTGGCGATCATCGGCAGGTCCTGCAATTCGAGTGGATACAAGGCTTCCGGCAAGTCCTCGTTTCGCAGCAGGACCAGGCCGTTGGGCTTTCGCATTTCCGTGGCCACCTTGGCCAGCCAGGTGTTGGGCGCCAGACCGATGGATGCCTTCAACGCCGGGCTGAAGTCCGCGAGCCTGGCGCGAATCTGCCGCGCGAGGGCCAGGGCATTGTCGGGCTGGCGCCAGCGGCCCGTCAGCGGGCAGGACATCTCGTCGATCGAAAACACCTTGTCGACGTACATGCAATCGTTGATGATTTTTCGCAGCTGGTGATGTAGCTTCACGTACACCTCGGGCTGCGACGGCACGATGGCGATGTCCGGGCAAAGCGCTTTGGCCTCCTTGACCCGAGTGCCGACGCCCACCCCGAACGCGCGTGCTTCGTAGCTGGCGGCAATGCAGGACCCTCCGGGGGATTGCACCGGAGCGACCCCCACCGGGCGCGCACGCAGCTGAGGCTGCAAGTGCTGTTCGCAACTGGCAAAATACGCATCGAAATCAATGAAAATGGATCGCAGAGGGATAGTGAATATATGTACACTATCTGCGGCGTTTGCAAGCGCGCGCTCGGCTCGCATGGGTCCGGGGGTGACGTGCCACCCCTACGACGATCTCGACGAAATCGCCGCCGACGCGAACAACACCCGCTACGGCCTGGCTGCTGGCATCTGGACGCGCGACGTGTCCAAGGCGCACACGCTGGCCGCGAAACTGCGCGCCGGCACCGTGTGGATCAATGGCTGCAATGTCTTCGATGCGGCGCTGCCCTTCGGCAGCTGTAAGGAGTCGGGCTGGGGCCGCGAGATGGGCCACACCGCCGTCGACCTCTACACCGAGAAAAAGGCCGTCTGCCTGGCATTGTAGTCTGCCGCACCATCACGGCTCGCTCCCGTAGGTTCGGGTCCTTGTTGTGGGGTATTTCCAAAAGAGGATCATCCTCCAGGGGCCCTGTTAGAAACGGTGCCGCCGCCGTCGGTGCTCCCGATTCCGGGTGCCCTGCCGGCACGCCGCGCTCGAGACCCGGGACGGCGTGGTGACTGCCGCACGCTGTCACTCCAAGCCGGCAAGCGAAAGCCCATTTCCGGGTTCGCCCTTCACGGCGGACCCGTTTTACGTTGCCCTCAGCAGCGGCATCCATCCGCCTGCCGAAGGGCCCTTAGCTCAGCGGTTAGAGCAGGGGACTCATAATCCCTTGGTCGTCGGTTCGAATCCGACAGGGCCCACTGTACTGGATGGGGTGTTGAAACTGGGGTTCGGGTCTGGGATTGCTGGGATGGGCTGTGAGGGTTTTGGTGTCTGGGTATCGTGGTGGTTGAAGACAGATTGAAGGCGGTTGTTCGCGCGCTGTCGGAGGGCTTTCCGCGGCGGCATGTGTGGCAGCCCGAGCAGCTGGCTGGGGCCTGTGGGTATGTTGAAGGGTTGCTGGCGCAAGCCTGTGGGCGCGCGGTTGAGCGGCAGTTGTTCACGGCGCGTTTTTGGGCGGACAGCCGCGGGGCGCGCGTTGAGCACCTGGAATGCGTCAACCTCGCGGTGGATCTGCCCGGGACCGAGAAACCCGAGCGGATTCTGATCGTCGGTGCGCATTATGACAGCCGGGTGGGGATGCGGATGCAGCAGGGGACGGTTCCGTGCTTTGAATGGGATGGCGTACCCGAGGCTGCCCGGTGCTATCAGGATACGCCGGGCGCCAACGACAATGCCTCGGGGGTGGCGGCGCTTGTTGCGCTCGCCGAAATGTTGGCTGCCGAGCCGCTGCCGATCACGGTGCGGCTGGTGTCGTGGGCGAATGAGGAGTACCCGTTTTTCCGCAATCGCTGGGCAAAGCCTGCAACGCACCCGAGCTGTGACGTATTCTTTGCCGATGGGATGGGAAGCTTTCAGCACGCGCGGCGGTGCGTGGCGGCGGGCGAGTCGATTGTGGGTGTCCTCGCGCTGGACACCTTGGGCTGCTATCGTCAAGACCCGGATTATGTCGTGGAAGGTTATCCGGCGTGGAAACGCGCGGTGCTGCGGCGCATTTTTCCATCCGGCGGCGACTACGTGGCCTTCATGAGCAACCGCCGCTCCCGTCGCTTTCTGCGGCAGGTACATGCGCACTACACGGCCGTCGGCACGGTGCCGGCAATTCGGCGCAGCTTCCCGCTGATGGATACGCTCAAAGTCGGCTGGTCGGACGACTGGGCATACTGGCAGTTCGGGATACCGGGGTTGATCGTGACGGACACCGCCTATATTCGTTCTTGTCACTATCACCGGGTGACGGATACTGCCGATCGGCTGGATTATCCCGAAACCGCGAAAGTAGTCTTGAGCCTGGGCCAGGCGATTCCACGTACGTGCGCGCAACTCGCGGGCAGGGTGGCAAGGCTGAGCGCCTAGCGGCCGTCGCCGACGGAGCCGTAGCGCACCAGGAAGGGATCCTCGGGGACGAAGATGACGTCGCCGGGCTCGATCAATGGATCCTCGGTGCCGGCACGGGTCAGGATGCGGGAGAGGTTGTGGGTCATGGTGGCGCGGCCTCCATTGTCGAAGGTGCGCGTAATGCGAACCTTGCGGCGGTCACCGACCGGGCCGATACCGCCGGACTGGCTGATCGCCTGGGACAGGGTCAATTCGCCTTCGTTGGGGAAGAGGATGAAGCCGGCATTGTTGACCTGCCCAAGAATGTGTGCGCGTCGCGGCGAGTACTCAAGAATGTTGAGCGTAACCTTGGGGTCCTGGAAGAAATCCCCTTCGATGAACCGCTGTTCGAGTTCGCGCTCGGCCTGATGCAGGGTGATGCCGGCAATGGAAACCGGCCCCAGCAGTGGGACGAGCATGTTGCCTTCCTGGTCGATGCGCGCCTCGGTGGCGACGCTGGGCTCCAAGTGCATGCTCAGCAGAATCAGGTCGAAGGGACGCAGGCGATAATTGGGCGACTCGGCCAGGTTTTCACCTGCGGGCGCGGGCGTTTTCGCGGCGGCATTGCCCGCGGGCACCGGTAGAGAGGTGGCAACATCACTTTCAAAGGCTGAAGCCGAACGCGTGTGCGTGAGCGAAGTGTGCGCATTAAAACCCGTGGCCTGCGGCCCGCTTTCGCAAGCGGTCGCCCACAGAACCAGCGGCAGAAGAAACCAATAACGCACAAATGCAGGCACGGCACAAAGGGCGAGGTAGACCGCCGAGGTGGTGACGGGTTCCGCGCAAGATTCCTTTCAGCCTCATAATCAGTCATTTGGCAAATCAAAACACGGATTTGAGCCGGTGCATTAAGCCTGGATGCGGCCTTGCCTCACGGTGGGGGTCGGGCTTTGGATGAAGGATATGCCCGCTGCTGCCGCTCTCTCGCCAACGCCTCCGGTGCGTGTGGCCGCGCGGGTGGTGCTCCTGCGCGACGGCCGATTGTTGACGATACAAATGCGCGACGGACGGGGAGAGTTTTTTATCTTACCGGGCGGTGGGCAGCGTCATGGCGAGTCACTGATCGAGGCGGCCCGGCGCGAGGTTATGGAGGAAACGGGTTTTGCCGTGGAGATTGGCGACTTGCTCTACGTGCGCGATTACATCGGGGCGCTGCACGACAACCCGGGTCACCGGCGGTTTCACCAGGTAGAGGTGGTCTTCGCGGCCCGTCTCGTGGAGGTGCAGGCGGCGTCCTGCAAGGGCTCGATGCCAGACCACCGTCAAACCGGAATTCGCTGGATGCTGCCCGCAGATGTACCGACCGTACGCTTTTATCCGGAGGCGCTGAAGGCTGATTGCGCCAATGGGCATTTCCCGCGGGCTTACGGCTATTTGGGCAGTGTGAATTGAGGTTTCGGGCCCTCCGACAACGCCTGAAACGTGCAAACGC
Organism: Opitutales bacterium; assembly: GCA_050331595.1. Classification (GTDB taxonomy): domain Bacteria; phylum Verrucomicrobiota; class Verrucomicrobiia; order Opitutales; family JBHJGM01; genus JBHJGM01. The sequence continues at coordinate 38,086 of JBHJGQ010000019.1, read as the reverse complement.
ATCTTTCGCGGCCTCCGGGGCAAACGATAAGAAAAGATTTGCCGTAGAGGGGTCGTTTGGGTTTACTTATACGAAAAGAGGCCAAGTGGTTGGCTTCGGATGTCGGCTCACCTACCCCCGCTTACCCCGCGGTTGAGCCGGCGGACAGTCCATGGTTTCTACGAACTCCTACTTATCTCGCTATGCCAAAGCCCCGACGCCTTCTATTGGAAGAGCGGCGGCGCCAGATTCTCGAATGGGTGGAAGCTGACGGTAACGTCACCACCGGAGCGCTGCTGCAAAAGCTGGATGTATCCCCGATGACGCTGTGGCGTGATCTCGCCTGGTTGGAGGAAAATGCCCTGATCAAGCGAACGCGCGGCGGGGCCCTTTCGACGAATTTTCAGTTGCAGGGCTTTGCGAGCCGACCGCAGGTGGAGAGCCACTCGGTGAACGATCCGCAGGTGGACGAACGCCGTCAGCGCATTGCCCAGCGGGCGGTCGACACCTACGTACGCGATGGCCAGACCCTGGTCATCGAAGATGGTCCGATTGCGCGGCGTCTGCCAGGCTTGTTGCAGCACAAGGAGTTGCGGCTGGCCAGCCCGAGCCTGGGGATGCTGGCACTGCTGGCTCGGCGCAATCCCGACCACGAAATCTTCAGCTGCGGCGGCGTGCTCGATCCGGAGTTGCTGATTTTCCGCGGTGCAGAAGCCGAGGCATTTTTCGCACGCTTGCCGGCGGATTGCTGTTTTTTGACCGCGCACGGAAACCTGAGTCGCGCGACGGTGGCACGCAACAGCCTGGACCGTATGGCGCGTTCGATGATGCGGGCGGCCCGCCAAAACATTCTGCTGGCCGAGAGTCATGAGCTGAGCCGGCTGGACCTGAGCCAGGGCGACCTGCCCGAGATGGTCCATGCGATCGTGACCGATGACGCGCTGCCACAGGAAACACTGGAGCGCTTGATGCGCCAGGGCGTGGACGTGATCCAGGACGGGGCACCACGCGCGCAGGTGGCCGAAGCGCTGCGGCAGTCGGGCTAGCGGTCCCGGGTGGCGTCGTCGAGGGCGTCTTCCACCAGCAGGGCCAGCCGGGCGCCGTACTTGGCGTCGGCTTCGCACTTGACCTTGCCTTCGAGCACGTCGAGGAAGTGCGCGTGCTTGTCGAAGCTGGGCGCTTCCTCGAGCTGCGTGGGCGCTTTGTCGCCGGCGGGCTGGAAGTAAAGATAGCGGTTCCACTGGTCGGTGAAGAGGGCGGCTTCGCGCCCCATCAAGCCGTTGCGAAATTCCGGTGCGGTGGCCAGGTGACTGCCTTCGATCGAGCCGCTGACGCCATCGGGATAGCGCAGCAGCAGGCTGACGTAGTCGTTTGCGCGGGGGTGGTCCTTTTTGAACGAGTAGGCGTGACAGGCGATGTCGGTGGGCAGGCCGAGCAGGAAGCAGATCCAGTCGACCTCGTGGGTGATGAGTTCGTGGATGACACCGCCGGAGCGCTCGGCGTCGCCGCGCCAGCCGTCGATAAGCTTATCGGGCTGGTAGAAATGCAGGCGGCGCGAAAAGGCGTTGATGGGTTCACCAAGTTTGCCCGAATCGAGGTAGTCTTTCATCACACGCTGCTTCCAGTTGAAGCGTACGGAAACGCCGACGAAGGAGTGAACGCTGCTGGCTTCCAGCAGGTCGAGCGCGCGCTGGGCCTCGGCGCGGTTGACCGCCACGGGCTTCTCGCACCAGACGTGCTTGCCGGCCTGGACGACGGCCTCGAGGTGGTCGACGTGCATCCAGTTGGGCGAGCTGATGACGACCATGTCCACGTCGTCGAAAAACTGGGCGAAGTCCTCGACCGGCTTGGCCGTGGGCACTTCCTCGCAGGCGGCTTGGGCGAGCGAGCGCTGGGGGTCGGCGATGGCGACGACCTGGCAGCGTTCGGGCATGCTGGCAAATTTGCGGGCGTGACCGCGGCCATTATTGCCGGCTCCAATGACTCCAATGCGGATCATGAGTGGATCTTCAGAATCAGGAAAATGGAAAAGATGAGGGCACGAGGCTTGGGGTATTGGCTGGACGCGCCAAGCCCTTTGTGTCGCCTAGCGATGCAGACCGGCGGGTCCAATCGTTTTTGACCCGGCCGGCGGGGTGGAAACGCGTTCAGCGTGTGTCCTTCAGGTGGCGTTCAAGAAAGAAGAACGCGGCGACCATCAGCGAATGGTAGATCTCGCCGTCAAAAATGAGTCGGCGCACCTCGTCCAGTGGAACGGTCTGCGCGGCGATTTCCTCGTGCGTGTCGAAGCTTTGCGAGTCGGTCAGCTGGCAGTCCTCAATCAGGACGAAGTGGGACCAGTTGTCGATCAGGGCCGGGTTGGGCATGACCTTGCCAAGGTAAACGGGAGCATTGCCGGAGTAACCGGTTTCCTCGCGCAATTCGCGCACGGCGGCGGCTTCGGGCGTCTCTCCCGGGTCGACAACGCCACCGGGCAGCTCCCAGCTGAGGGCTTCGGCCGCGTGGCGGTATTGCTGGGCCAGGACGAGTTCGCCTTCGGTGGTCAGGCCCAGCGCCTGCACCCAGTCGGGCGCTTTTTGGATGTAAAAGTCGGCTTCGCGCCCGTCACTGGCGTGACGCACGTGGCGGGTGTAAACGTCGTACACGAAGCAGGGCGCATACAGTTTTTCGCCCAGGTTTTCCCAGAGCGCGGGGGTCGCGGGTTTGTTCATCGGCAGGCGTTAGCGGGCGGGCACGTTGATGACCATGCCCGGACGCAGGCGGCGTGGGTCCAGTTCGGGATTGATCGCCAGCAGGTCGTCGAGCGCAACGCCCAGGCGGCTGGCAACGTGCCAGAGCGTGTCCCCGGGGCGAATGGTGTAGGTACCCGCGGTAGCCAGCGGTCGGTCAGGTTCGCTGGAGGGGGGCGTGTCCAGGCGCGTCGGCGTGGTCGCCGGCGTCGACGCAGCAGGAGCTGGAAGGCTTGCCACCGGTGCCGGTCCCGGGCGGGGCGCGGCTTCCAGCGCGTCGACGGTGCGCTTGAGCTGAAGCAAGTCGCGGTCGGTCAGCTGGAACGCCGACTGGAGGTTGCGCACGGATTCCCGCAGCTCGGGAAGGGAGCGTTGGTCAACGGCGGAAATGAGCGTGGCCAGTTGGTCGAGGCGTTCAGAGCGTTGGGCGAGGTCCTCGCGCACGCCGTCGAGCTGTGCCTGGACGGAGGCGATTTCCGCGGCGGTGGCCAGCGGCGTCTCCGGCTCGCTGGTGGACGGGCGCAGAAGCAGGACCAGGATTACGGCCAGAATCGCCACCGCCAGCGCGATCCAGACCAACGGGTGCGCGCCGCTGAGAAAGCCGGTTGGCTCCTCCACCTTGGCCGAGCCACTGAAAAGCGACGAACGGGTGGCACCGGGACGCCCGCCTGCCGCGGCCGTGGGCCGCTGCGTGACGGAGGTCTCTTTGTCGTTCGGCAAGCCGGACATCGTGCGCTACCTTAGGCGATGCGAACGCAGTCGCAAGCGCGGGATTACACCATGGCGCATTGGCAAGCACAAGGACGTGCCGGCGCAGATCGAATTGCCCGGCGCGCATCGGTTCGATGGCTGCGGGCCGGAAACGCTACTGGAGGTTTTCCCAGGGGCCCCAGCCGGGCTCGCGCGTACGTTGCGGAATGGTGCCGGTGAGAGCGAAGTCGTTGGTGTCCTGCATCCACTGATCGACGAGTCCGGCCAGACGCTGGCGCACGCCGGCATATTCGCTCTGGCGAGCCACGTCGTAAAACTCCAGCGGATCCTGAGCGACGTGGAAGAGTTCGTCGGGCGGGCGGGCGTGCGGGGACTTGGGCCAATCAGGGTCGCCCGCGGGTGGGTGGCTGACCTCAGGTTTGCGAAGCGGGCGTTGCTTGAGGTCGGCGCGGCAGTAGCGGATGTAGTGGAAATCGGGCGTGCGCACCGCGCGGACCGGATCGTGCACGTCGTCGAAGCCGGTGCGGTCGGCGTTGTATTCGCCGTGATTGTTGCGCTCGGTGAAGATGTATTCGTTCGGCTGATACGTGTCGCCCAGTAGAAGCGGCGCGAAGGAGCGCCCGTTGATCGCCTTGGGAATGGGCAGGTGGGCCAGTTCCAGGAGAGTGGGCGTGAAGTCGATGTTTTGGATCAGGTGGTGCACGTCGACACCGGGCGCTTGCTGACCGGGCATGCGCGCGAGCAGGGTGATTTCCATGCCGCGATCGTAGCAGGTGCCTTTGGCCAGACTCGGGCCGATGGACATGCCGTGGTCCGTGGTGAAGAGAACCAGCGTGTTGTCGCGTAGACCCAGGCGATCAAGCGCGTCGAGCAGCCGCCCGAACTGGTGGTCCAGGTAGCCGATGGCGCTCTGGAAGTTGGCCAGAAACGCGCGGGTGGCCGGGGTGTCGTGCAACCAGGGCGGGATGAACACATCCTCGGGTTTGGGCAGGTAGGGCGCGTAGTGGGGTGGCTTTTGGGTAAAGCGCGAGGCGTGCACGTCGTGCGTGCCGATGTTCAGGTAAAACGGTTGGGCGTGGGCGGGGCGCTGCTCCAGCCAGTCGACGGCCTTGTCGACCGCGCGGGCGGCGTCGTGATCGTTCCAGTGCTTCTCGAAATCCTCGTGGTAGTGATTTTCGCCGGCGTGGCGTTCGTGATTGAGGCCACAATGCACGGTGGGGCGCCCGGCGTCGTTGAAGCAGTCGACGATGGTGCGCGCCTTCTCGGGCAGGGGCCAGCCCATGTGCGCCAGGCCAATGCCGCCGTTGACGTGGGAGTACTGGCCCGTCATGGCACAGCCGCGCGAGGGGCTGCAGCAGGCCGCATTGGTAAAGGCGTTGTGAAAGCGGAAGGACTCGCGGGCAAAGGCGTCCAGGCGCGGCGAGGGGACCATCCCGCCGGTGTAGCAGCCCAGGTGCTTGCCCAGATCGTGAACGACAAAGTAGAGGAGGTTGAGCGGTTTCTCGGACATGGCGCCGTTCAGGTTGGACCCCTTCGGCAAGCCGGGGCCAGCCAATTTGGGAACGCCGGCGGGTCTAAGTGACTTGGGCATTCAATGGGTGGGTTCGCCGCGCGGAAGCATTCGGTGGTGAGCGCTTCCGCGATTGCCCTGTCGCTCTTCCAAAGACCAAGCGCGCTGCAGGCGTTGCGTGTGCACCAGAGGCGAGCGATAGCTGCTGCGCACTACCGATACGTTTTGGGACTAGTTTGCCTGTTTTCCGGACTTTTTGTGGGGAATGCACCGTGTGCACAAATAAGGGCGCGGCTGAACGGCAGCGCTGTGTCATTCTTGCATTGGGTCACGAGTCACTACGGCTTAGACTCCGCAAGCGTTCCGGTTCCCTTCCGGGATGCATTTCACCCAAAACCAACCTCAATAATGACAAAAACACTCACAACCCAAACGTGCGCCGCGATGGCCGGTCTGTTGCTGGGCACCTGCGCGCTGACGGCGCAGAGTTTCCAGGCGTTTCTGGACTCAGATCAAGAGGTGCCGCCGGCGGGCGCGACGAACTCGGGCGCAACCGCGTTTGCCTCGCTCTCGATCACCGGCTCCGAACTAGACGGCTTCGTGCTGCATTACGAGATCGTGTTCGACACTTCGGTGAACTTCGAAAACGCGTTTCCGGGCCAGGGTCTGGACAACGGCGGTTCGGAGATCGTGCGCGACGATGTGGTGCTGCACATTCACCGCGGAGAGCGTGGCGTCAACGGCCCGATCGCGCTGGGCATTTTCGGCCCCGACCAGGACCTGCAGGCCGGCATCCAGCTCAACGCCGACAACACGACAACGGTGTTCGGGCAGTTCGACAGCGGTGACCCGACTAATGAAGCGATCAACTCGGTCGCCCTGGAAATGCTGGCCACCCCGCAAGGCGCGGACACGGACTTCTACATCAACCTGCACGGCGAAGAAGATCCGGTTGGATTGATTCGCGGACAGGTGACGGCCGTGCCGGAACCCTCCACCTACGGCCTGGCCGGTGTGCTCGTGCTGGCGGGTCTGGTCCTGCTGCGCCGTCGGCAAACTCAGTCCTGAAGCCTGCGGCTGAATTCCTGAGACAGCCTTGATTTTAGCGAGGGGGTCGCCGCAGCTGTCGCGGCGGCCCTTTTTTGATGCCGACAGAAAGAGCGTGCGCCTGCGCTGCGCGCGCTTAAGGTAAGCCAATGGCGCAGACGGAAATCTCCATCGAGGGCGAAGCCTTTCACCTGAACGGCCAGCCGACCTACCCGGGACGTGAATGGAAGGGCCATCGCATCGAAGGGCTGCTGTTAAACGCACGGGTGGTTCAGGCGATTTTTGACGACCTCAACCCGGATACGCGCAGCAAGTGGGCCTATCCCGACACCGGCGAGTGGGACCCCGCACGCAACACCCGCGAGTTTATCGAGGCCATGCCCGAATGGCGCGCGCACGGGCTCTTGGGCATTTGCTTCAACCTGCAGGGCGGCAGTCCGGAGGGTTACAGCAAGTCGCAGCCGTGGCACAACTCGGCCTTCGCGCCGGATGGGCGGCTGCGCCCCGATTACCTGGGACGGCTGACGGCGGTCCTCGAGGAGGCGGATCGGCTGGGGATGGTCGTCATCCTTGGGTTGTTTTATTTCGGGCAGGACCAGCGCGTGAGCGACGAAGCAGGCGTGATCGCCGGCGTGGAGAACGCGACGCGCTGGCTGCTGGAGCAGGGCTACCGCAACGTGCTGCTCGAAATCAACAACGAGACGGATGTGCGCGTGTACGATCACCCGATCCTCAAGCCGGAGCGCGTGCATGAGTTGATCGACCTGGCCAAGGGCATCACCACCGACGACGGGCGGCGTCTGCTGGTGGGCACAAGCTACGGCGGTGGCGCGGTGCCGCAGCCCAACGTTGTGGCCAGCTCCGACTACAGCCTCATACACGGCAACGGCGTGAGCGATCCCGAGCGCATCGCTGAGATGGTGCGTCAAACGCGCGCGGTGGAGGGCTACCGGCCCATGCCGATTGTGTTCAACGAGGACGACCACTTCGACTTCGACAAGCCGCGCAACAACTTCGTCGCCGCCGTCAGCGAGTATGCCTCGTGGGGCTATTTCGATCCGGGCCAGAGCAATTATCTGGACGGTTATCAGTGCCCGCCGGTGCGTTGGGATCTATCGACCGAGCGCAAGCGCGCGTTCTTCGCTCTGGTCAAGGAGATAACGGGGGCCTAGCGGGTCGGCCGGCGTATCGAAGTCAGAAGCTTGAAGCTAGGAGTCAGACGCTGGAATCTGGAAGCAGCGAAAAGGCTCTCTGAATGCTCCATTCGACACGTGCTTGCATGCTCACGAGGTAAACTATGTGAACACGGGTCAGGCGAGGTCGGCGTAGAAGCGGTGGCCGTTGTCGCCGACGACAGGCTGGCAATTCTCTAGGGCATCGGCTTCCGCGTAGATTGCCTGGATGTGCTGGAAGGCTTCCCGGGTGCCTTCCAGCGGAAAGAATTCGTCTTGCTGGGCATGGACAATGACCACCGGCTTCGGCGCGAAACAACCCAGCAGGTCGGGCATGTCGACCCACTGGAAGAGGTCGGGAACGTAGTTGCACAGGCAATGGAAGACGCCGAGCAGGGAGGCGTGGTAGGTGCAAAAGCTGCACGAAGGCATGGCGTGCGTGATGCGCGGCAGTAAGGCGCTGGCATACAGCGTGGTGGTGCCCCCTGAGGAGTTGTCCATGATGCCCGGAATCTCGTCGGCAACGTCGTCGCGCGTATCCAAAAAATCGATACATTGCTGGACATCCAGGAGGCGCTCGCCGTTGATCGTGCGCCCCAGCAGGAGCGCATGCAGGCCGGGCCCAAGTGACGGCAAAGTGAATTCGGTACAGGCGCTTGCGTTGAATCTTTCCGGTCGTATGGGGATAGAATGAAAGCCGTACTTGTTGACCCGAACGCTCCCGGTCGCCTGGCGCTGGGAGAAGCCCCCAAGCCGAAGCCCGCGCCGCACGAAGCATTGGTGCGCGTGGAGACCATTTCCGTGAACCGCGGTGAAGTGATGTTCGCGCAAAACAACGAGCCGGGCTCGCGCATCGGTTGGGATATCGCAGGGGTGGTCGAAGCGCCCGCAGCCAACGGACCGGGTCCGGCCAAAGGCACTCGCGTGGTGGGTTGGACGAAGAACGAAACGGCTTGGGCGGAACTGGCAGCGGTGCCGTTGACCGAATTGTGTCCTCTGACGCCAGGGCTTAACCCCGAGGTGGCCTGTACCTTGCCGGTGGCGGGCTTGACGGCCTTGTACACGCTTGAACGTGGCGAGCGCCTGCTGGGCAGCCGCGTCTTGGTCACGGGTGCAACCGGCGGCGTCGGACAGTTTGCCGTCCAACTGGCGACCTTGATGGGCGCCGAAGTCGTGGCGCCCGTGCGCAAGGCCGACGCGGTGGATGGGGTCAAGGCGCTGGGCGCGGTCGAGGTGCCAGTGGACACCAATGGTGAAGCCACCCGTGCGCTGGGGCCCTATCGTCTGATCGTCGACGGGATTGGCGGGGACTTTTTGAGTGCGATCCTTCCCGGTCTGGATCAGGACGGGCGGGCGGTGCTCTATGGGGTTTCTGGCGGCCTCAACATCGCAGTGCCCGTGCCGTTGATGCTGGGCAGCGGCCGGGGACGGATCGAGGGCTTCACGCTCTATCGCGACTCGGAATTCGAATCCTCTTCGAAAGGTCTGGCGCGCTTGCAGAAGCTCGCCCTCTCAGGCCGCCTGCAAACGCCCATCGCCGTCCGTGAGTCTTGGGACAAGGTCGGCGAGATTGCGCAAGGCCTGCTGGACCGCAGCTACACGGGCAAAGCCGTGCTGCACGTGGGCGGTTAGCCGATCGCTTCCATAGCCAGCGTCAGGCCGGGCCGACTTTGGGCGAGGGCAGGGGCCGGTCGGTGTCGGCACACCAGCGCTGAAGCTGGGCACGAGTTTCTGACTGGAAGGCGTCGCGCACCGGATCGTGCAGGATGAAATCGTTCTGGTCGTAGAGAAAGCTCCAGAGACGGTCGTCGAGCCGGCTCAGCTGCGCTGCATGTTGCGGATCGCCGGCGAGGCTGTTTTGCTCGTTGGGGTCCGCCTTGAGGTCGTAAAGTTCGAGGTGCGGCCCGCCGTCCATGTCGAGGGTGTTCAGTGGGGTCTGCACGTCGGCCTTCCAGAGGGACCCTGCCTGGGCTGGAAAGAGGCGGTCGCGGTTGGTGGTGCGAAAATTGCGGATGAGCTTCCAATCCGGTGTGCGAACGGAGCGGATGGTTTCGACCATGTGCCCAAAGATGGCGTCGTGGACGTCGTCACAATTGTCGCGCCGGGCGTGGGTGGCCAGGCTGCGGCCCTGCGTGCCGGCGGGCACCGGGAGCCCGGCCAGTTCCAGCACCGTGGGGAACACGTCGATGTGCGTGGTCAGGCAGTCGCAGGTGTGACCGGCGGGGATGCGCTCGGGCAGCCGCAGCAGCCAGCCCACGGACAGGCCCGGGTCATAGCAGGTGGTCTTGGCCCGCGGCAGGCCCACGCCGTGATCGACGCACACCACCACAAGTGTGTTTCCCTCCTGCCCGGTGGCCTTGAGGGCGGCGAGCACCTGCTCGAAAGCCCGCCCGGCCCGCGTCAGCAGTCCCTGCAGATTCGCGATCGTCGCTTGGCCTTCGGCGTCGTCGGCCAGGTAGGGCGGGATGTGCAGGCCGCGCTCGATGTAGTCGATTTGTGGATACACGTCTCGCTGCTGGCGCGAATAAAACTGGCCCAGGTGCCCTTCAAAGAAACCGATCTGGGCGTACCAGGGCTCGGTGTCGCCGGCGCGCTGGCGCACCCACTGGGCCAGGGCCGGGCAGGACACATCGGCGCTGGGCCAGGGATCGGTGTGATGGGCTTCGTCGAAGCGCTGGATGCGCCAGATGTGTTCGTGCGCGGCTTCGTGCTGAACGCCAAAGAGCGCGGTGCGGTAGCCATGGTCCTCTTTCAGGAGCCGGGCCAGGTGGCGCACGCCCGGGTTGATGCGATTTGAAAAGACGTTGTTGGTCAGGCTCATGACACCGGCGGACTGGCAGGTGTGCCCCGTCATCATAGCCGCGCGCGAGGGCGAGCAAATGGCACAGGCCGAAAACGCGTTGGTGAAGCGGCAGCCCTCGGCGGCCACGCGGTCGATGCCCGGAGTATCCACGGTGTCCAGCCCGTAGCAGCCAAACCAATTTCCCGCGTCATGCCAGGTGAGGAAGAGGATGTTGGGTGGGGTACTCGCAGGGGTCATACCGGTGATTCTGAGTCAGGATCGAGGCGCTTGTCACGCCCGAGCGCAAAGGGCAGGGCCGATTTTCCTTTTCCCGCGCGGGCCAGTGCGGAAGCATGGGGCGATGAGCGAGCTGCCGGCACCGAAGAAAAACGTTATCTGGATTTTTGGCGATCAGCACCGCGCCCAGGCCATGGGTTACGCGGGCGACCCGAACGTCTTTACCCCCAACCTGGACAACAAAGCCGAGACGGGGCTGGCCTTTTCCGGGGCCGTCGGTGGTTGCCCGCTATGTTGTCCGTTTCGCGGTTCGCTCTTGAGCGGTCGGTACCCGCACCATGCCGTGCCGGGCCACGAGTATCCGCTGGACCCGGCCTTGCCCACGGTGGCCACCGCCTTCAACGCGCACGGCTACCGCACCAGCTACTTTGGCAAGTGGCACGTGGACGGTTGGAAAGAGCACGACGGGCGGGCGGGCAAGCACATCATTGCGCGTGAGCGTCGGGGCGGTTTCACAGACTGGCTGGGCTACGAGAACAACAACGCGCAGTCGGATTGCTGGGTGCACGGGCACCTTGGCGAGGAGGAAGTCGAGCTGTATCGACTCCCTGGATACGAAACGGACGATCTGACGGACCTGTTGCTCAACTACATTCGCGAGCGGGGCGAGGAACGCGCGCGTGACCCGCAGTCATCGCCGTTCTTCGCGGCCCTCAGCGTGCAGCCTCCCCACGACCCCTACGTGGCCCCCGCCTCGTTCATGCAAAACCACAACGTCGGCGGCATCGAGTTTCGTCCCAACGTGCCGGAAATCCCCTGGGTGCGTGAGCAGGCTGGGCGGGAACTGGCCGGTTACTATGCGATGATCGAAAATCTGGACTGGAACGTGGGCCGCGTGGATGCCGCATTGAAGGCGGCAGGTCTGGATCGGGATACGCACATCATCTTTTTCTCCGACCACGGCGACATGCACGGTTCACACGGGCAGTTTCGTAAGACTTCGCCCTGGGAGGAATCCATTCGCGTGCCGTGCGTGATTTTCGGCAGCGGCGATACGCGTTACAGCGGCAAGGGCGGCCACCGATTGCATGCCGCCCCGCTCAACCACGTGGACTACGCGCCGACCTCGCTGGGGTTGTGCGGGCTGCCGGTGCCGGACTGGATGCAAGGTCACGACTACTCGCACCTGCGCCTGTGGGGGAAGCAGCCAGTCCAGAGCGACCCAGACAGCGCCTTCCTGCAACTGGTGGCCCCGAGCCGCCACGCCGACAGCACCGACCGCCCCTGGCGCGGCCTCGTCACCACCGACGGGTGGAAGTACGTCTGCCTGGAGCATCAGCCGTTCATGCTCTTCAACCTGAACGAGGACCCGTACGAACTCGTGAACCACGCGCACAACCGGGCCTACCGCACCGAGCGCCGCCACCTGCAAGATCGGCTGGCCCAGTGGATTGCCGACACCGGCGACACCTTCCCGCTGCCGGTCGACATTTGAACCTGCGGCCCAGGTAGAGGGTCAGCCCGAAAGGCTGCCGCCGCGCGGCCGAGGGCTGATTGCGCTTGCTTGGGCGGCGGGGGGCGTGCGAAGCAAACGGGTCATGGCTTCCCCCGACTACGAAACCCGCCTGAAGTCCCTCCAGGAACATTTCCAGCGCGTGCTGGCACGACCCAACCCGGTCGACGCGGAGCGTTCGCTCAACGGCGTGCTGACCTACTACCAGCAACCGGTTCTCACCCACGAGCACTGCCCGTTGTTCTGGCGCTACGACTTCAATCCCGAGGCCAACCCACACCTGCATGAGCGTATGGGGATGAACGCAGCCTTCAATCCGGGGGCGATTTATCGCGACGGGAAGTACCTGCTGATGGTCCGCGTTGAAGGGGTCGACCGCAAAAGCTTTTTCGCCGTGGCCGAAAGCGACAACGGCGTGGATGGGTTCCGCTTCTGGGATTTTCCGGTGGTGATGCCGGAGACCGACGACGCGGACACCAACGTGTACGACATGCGCCTGGTCGAACACGACGACGGCTGGACCTACGGCATCTTTTGCACCGAGCGCAAGGACCCGGACGCGCCCGCGGGCAACACCTCTTCGGCGGTGGCGCAGTGCGGCATCGCCCGGACCAAGGACCTGGTGCACTGGGAGCGCTTGCCGGACCTGAAGACGCCCTCGCCCCAGCAGCGCAACGTGGTGCTGCTGCCCGAGCGCATTGACGGCAAGTACGCCTTCTACACGCGTCCGCAGGACGGGTTCATCTCGACCGGCCAGGGGGGCGGCATCGGCTTTGGGCTATCCGAAAAAATCGACGGCGCCGAGGTGACCCAGGAGCGCATCGTCGACGGCAAAGTCTACCACACGATCAAGGAAGTGAAGAACGGGCCCGGAGCCGCGCCGATCAAGACCGAGGCAGGCTGGCTGCACGTGGCCCATGGCGTGCGCGAATGCGCGGCGGGGCTGCGCTACGTCATCTACGCGTTTCTGTGCGCGCTGGACGAGCCTTGGCGGGTGACGCATCGACCGGCCGGCTGGCTGATCGCGCCGATGGGCCAAGAACGTGTGGGCGACGTTTCCAACGTGGCCTTCACCAACGGCCTGATCGCCCGCGAAAACGGCGATCTGTACATCTACTACGCCTCCTCGGACACACGCTGCCACGTGGCCACCACGACCGTCGCTAAGCTGCTGGATTACGTCCAGCACACGCCCGAGGATCCGCTGACCTCTGCTGGGTGCGTCGCCCAGCGCATCGACCTGATCGAGCGCAACCTGGCCTACGCGGAAAAAGCCGGCCTGGATCTGGGCCTGCTGGGCAAGGGCGAGCCGTAAGGAGTGCTTGGGATCAGCCGGCCGGCTTGCGGGCGCGCAGGAAGTACAGGCTCCAGTCCAGGTGGGTTTGGCTGTCGCGTTCGTGGACGGGGAGCCACTCGGCGATGCCTTCTGCCACGGAAGCCTCGTCGCCGGCGAGATCGAGGCCGAACAGCAGCTTGCAGTAGCCGCCAAGAGCCTCGCAGTCGGGGAACACCCAGGGGTAGTCCACGGATTCGGCACGCTCGACCTCAAAGCCGGCTCGGCGAAGTTCCTCGGACGAGGCCTCCGTGAGGTAGCGGCCCTCGTGTCCGGATGAATTGTGCTGGTCGATAAAGCCATCCAGAAAGCGCGCGACCGCGCCCCCAGCGAGCGCATCGGCGACACAAAAGACGCCCCCAGGTTTGAGCACACGGAAGACTTCGGCAAAGACGGTCGAACGGTCCGGCACGTGGTGCAGCCCCGCAAGGCTGATGGCCACATTGGCGTGGTTGGCAGGCAGGCCCGTGGCGTCCAGCGGCGCGCAGCGCGCTTCGACGCTGCCGGCATGCGGGCCGGAGTGCAGGAAGTTTTCCGACTCATCGATGGCGATCAGTCGCGCGCCTTCGGGCAGAAGCGGTCGCAGGTAACCGCCGCCGCTGGGCAGATCCAGCACCAGGTCTTCAGGCCGAGGCTGGGCCCAGTCGATGATGGTTTGGAGTTCGTTGCCGCGGGCCTCGGGCCAGCGTTGCATGGCTTCATGGTAGGCGGCCCCGCGTTTTTGAAAGACTTCCCGGTAGTTGAGGAACATGGCGTCAGGTCGGTGAGGTGTCAGCAGATCTAATCAGCGAGATGAGACCCGGTGATTTAGCGAAAAATCGGTGTTGGAGAAGGGTCAGATGCTGTCGACTGATTCTTGACTGAACAACTGCAAATTCGGGGCGCAATCCCGGCGTTTTTCTGCTATAAGCATTTATTCGACGGAAATCTCTCCGCTAACCCTCTCTCCAACAATCGTAATGACCCTTGATTGCTCTCGCAGGGGCGCGTCTGTGCGTTCCGCTCGTCGTTTTCTATTGCCTAAATTGGCTGGCTGGCTGCTCGCCGCTGGTCTGGCCAGCAGTTTGATGGTCCCTGCGCGGGGCGTCTTCGACCCCACGACCCTACCCCAGATGGGCGTGGGTGCCGGCGGAGTGGCCTACTTCAACGCGCCGGTCTTCGCCAATATCCTGCACATCGAAAGCCGTAACTGGCGCCTGCGCCAATCCGGCTCGGACACCAGCAACCGTCCGCCCGCCAGTCAGCTCGACACCAACGGCTACCCGCTCTTTCTAAATCCCAACGAGACCTTTTTCGCCGCCCCGGGCCAGAACATGCGCCCGTTCCGCAACGATCTGCTCGAAGGTCGCGTGGTGCTGACCTGGGAAGGCCAGGGCGACGTGCGCTTGATCAACAGTGCGTACGTTGGCGGCGATGCGGCCACCGGGGTCCTCAACGATGGTCGACGTGTTTACGATTTTAGCGGTAGCGGCGTGGGCCTGCGTTTGGAAATTTTGGCCACCGATCCCGCGGATCGCGTGACCAACATCCGTGTCTGGGCACCAGACCCGGCAGACCCAACCAACCGTTCCCTGGAGCCGGACGTTACGGCCGACCGCGAACCTATCTTCAACCCTGTTTACATTGACCTGCTCGATGACCCGGAGATCGCCACGATTCGCTTCATGGATTGGGGTTCGACCAACGCCAGTCCCCAGCGCGACTGGGCGGACCGACGCCCGCCCTCGCACGTTTTCATGGTCGGCAGAATCAACGAGCGTCCACCGGCCAATGGTTTCAGCGGCGATCGTTTCACCGGTGTGGCCTACGAGTTCATGGTCGCTCTGAGCAATGAGACCAACAGCAACATGTGGGTCAATTTGCCGCACCAGGCCACCGACGATTACGTGCGCCAGCTGGCCAACCTGATTCTCTACGGCTCCGACATCAATGGCACACCCTACACCAGTCCGCAGGTCGACCCTTATTACGCGCCACTGGACCCGTCGCTGAAACTCTACATCGAGTATTCCAACGAGATTTGGAGTAACGGCAGCAACTTCGCGCAGGGCAATTGGGCGCAGGATCAAGCCAACACGATGGGCATCAACCGCCGCGTCTTCAACGCGCGCCGGGCGAGTGAGATTTGGAGCATTTTTCAGGAAGTCTTTGGCGGAGCCGACCGCATCGTGCGGGTGGCCGGTGCCTGGACCGGTGCGGGCGTGACGGGCGAAAACTACACGCGCGGCTTCCTGGAAGAGGCGGTCGCCTACGGCGCTGTTTTGCCCACCGCCACCGCAGACAACACCATCGTGGGCGACGGCGGTTACACCCAGACCACGCAGCCCGACGTGCTGGCAGTCACGACCTACTTCGGCCAGGCCATCCAGACGTTTGTGCGCGAGCAGGGCTTTGAAAACGACCCGAGTGAGGCCAACTTGAACGTGGCCTTCGATGAGTGGGAACGTCGCCTGTTGAGCCTCTCGCCGGTGACTTCGGGCGTCGACCAGACAGGTGCCGGCGGCGGCTTTGGCCAGAAGAACCGCGACATCGCGCTGGACTTCGATATTCCGATCGTCGCCTACGAGGGCGGTCCGAACAATCCGACCGATGCACTCGACTTGGGCGGGCCCGAAGACGACGGCATCACCGACTTCATCGCGGAGCTCAACCGGCACCCGCGCATGGCCGCTTTGTACCGCATCCATCTTTCGCTGGCAAAGCAGCTGGGGCTGCGCACGCACGATGCCTTTGTGGACGTTTCGCTGTGGGGGAAGTTTGGGTTCTGGGGGCACCTCGAGTACCTCGGCCAGCCGACAGACCCCTCCGAACCTGGGTTCGCGGTCAAGTGGCGTTTCTTGTTGGACTGGGTGCAGGAACAGGACGCGATCAACCACATCGACGACCCGGTCGGTTCCGTCCCCGCCTTTCTGACCGAGACCGAGCTGCCGCCGGCCACCGTGGGCGTCCCGTACTTCGTGTCGATCGAAGTTTCCGGTGACGGGCTGATCGAACTGGAGAAAATCGGGGGCTTCGTGCCGGAGGGGCTGACCCTCGACATTTCTTCGGGGACAACGCCGTCGATCACCATTAGCGGCACGCCCACGGCGGCATCTTCCGAAACGTTCTTGCTGCGTGCGCTCGATCCCGACGGGGACCCGGCCTACCGCATCTTCAACTGCTTCGCCTTGTCCGCACCCTCCGACCAAGTTTTTGCCTCGGACGACTTCGAGCTGGGCGTGCTCGGTTTGTTGCACGAACAGGTCACGGGCGTGGGCTTTGCCGAGGAATGGAATGTGCAGAACGGCGGCAGTTCTCCCGGCTTCGCCATCGAAGACGACACCCCGCTGACGTATCCGGGGCTGACCACTTCAGGCGGCCAGTACGTGGTGGGCGGCGACAGTTTCCGCTCCGCGACGCACTTGTTAGACGTGTCGGGCTTTGGGCCGCTGATCGCTTCGACCGACGACACGGCCATTGGCCAAACCGGTACGACGCTCTGGATGCGTTTCCTCATCCGGATGAACTCCGTGACGAACCGCCGCGTAGTCGTTTTGGCCGACGGGAGCACCACTCAAATTTCGTCGCAGCGCCTGGCCACGATTGATATCCTAAATGGCAACTGGGCCTTGAGCGCACGCGACAGCGCCAGCGACGTGAACAGCCGCAGCGTTGCCGAATCGACCAAACCGGCGCTCGTGGACACGGTGCAGCTGATCGCCGTGGCGGTTGAGTTCGGCGCGGACAGCGACACGCTGCGTCTCTACGTCGATCCGCCGCTGGAAATGACGGCTCCTATGACTGCAGACGCGACGCTGACCACCAATGGAGCGGTCGACATGCTTTTCCGCAGCCTGGGCTGGTTTGGTGGATCCGGGTCCAATCAGGCAGCGGCCGATGACTTTGTCTTCGCCGACAGTTTCGGCGCGTTGGTGATGGATCCGTCTCCGCCGCCACCACCCCCCCCGCCGTCGGAAGACCCGATCGCCTTCGAGGATTTTGAGTCCGGCACCGTCGGCGTGCTCGACGCGCAAACCACCGGAACCGGTTTCTCCGGTGAATGGGTGGTGCAGGCCAACTCCCCGGGCTTTGTCATCGCGGACACCACCCCCTTCAGCTACCCAGACCTGATCACCTCGGGCGGGCAATATGTGGTGGGCGGCGACCAGTTCCGGTCCGCCAGCCGGCTCCTGGATGTCAGCGCGTTTGGGCCGCTGGTTTCGACGGCGGACAGCACCGCCATCGGCGAGCCGGGCACGACCCTTTGGGTGAGTTTTCTGGCACGCTTTGCCCCGGGGGCACCCAACACCCGCATCCTCGTGCTCGCGAGCGGAAACCAGACGCAGCTGACGGACCAACGCCTGGCCACGGTCAGCGTGACGGATGGTTTGTGGTCGTTGACGGCTCGCGACAGCGCGACCGAGAGTAACAGCCAGACGGTGGTCACGTCCTCGAAGACGCGCCTGACCAACACGGTCCAGCTGGTCGTGGCAGCGATTGATTTCGGCGCAACCAGCGACACGCTGCGCCTCTACATCGATCCGCCGGTAACCTTCCAGCCACCCGCGACGCCCGATGCCGAGCTAACCACCAACGGTGCGGTCGACTTGCTACTGCGTGGGTACGGATGGTATGGCTCAACCGGCGCGAACCAGGCCGAGGCCGATGATTTTCGTTTCGGGGAGACCTTCAGCTCGGTCGTGCCGTCCATCTTTGGTGGTCCGGCCGGCTACGACGAGTGGGCGCTCGATAATGGCCTGTCGGGTTCGGATGCCGACCCCGATGCCGACCCCGACGGTGATGGCGTGAACAACGCCGGCGAGTATGTGGGTGGTTCGCTGCCCGGCGACCGTCTTTCGGTGCCCGAAGAAACCATCGAGGTGCAGGGGAACTTCCTCTACGCGACCTTTGTACGGCGCGCGGACGATCCGAACGCGATGCGGGTGGCGCAAGTGACCGAAGACATCAGCGACCCGGCTGCTTGGCGCGGTCCCGGCGACGTCGACGGCACGCTCCAGGTGACCGACCCGCCCCTCGATCAGAGCGGCGTCGCCCCGGGCTACGAACGCGTTCAGTACCGCAGCGAGCAGTCGATTGGCGAGGTGGACAACCTCTTCATGTCGGTATTCAGCGAGCTGATACAGACGCCATAAACGCACCTGCCTTTGCCTTGCCACGCCGGGTCCGAACCCTTGGCATGGCCGGGTGAAAGCGCTGGAGTGGATTGAGAGTGCCCCGCGCCCCTCGCGAATCGGGCTGGGCTGCATGACCTTTGGGAAGACCTGGGACGGTCAGACGCCGCTCGACGAGCTCAAGCCGCGGGCCTTGGCGGCGGTCGAGGCGTCGTTGGAAAGCGGGATCAACTTTTTCGATCACGCCGACATTTACTGCGCCGGACGCAGCGAGGAAATCTTCGGCATCGTGGTGCGCGAGTTAGGCGTGGCCCGCCATTCAATTTGGGTGCAGGGCAAATGCGGCATCCGGCCGGGAACGGGGTTTGACTTCAGTCAGGCGCACATCGTCGGCGCGGTCGAGGGTAGCTTGAAACGCCTGGGAATGGAGTACCTGGACTCGCTGCTTTTGCACCGGCCCGATGCGCTGATGGAGCCCGAGGAGGTCGCGCAGGCGTTCGACCGTCTGCACGCTTCGGGCAAGGTCCGGCATTTCGGCTTCAGCAACCAGACCGCCGGGCAGATGGAGCTGCTGCGGCGCGCGGTGCGCCAGCCGCTGCGCTTCAATCAGATTCAACTGAGCCTGCTGCACACGCAGCTGCTGGATGAGGGAGTGGACTTCAACCGAGACCTGCCGCAAAACCCGACACGCAACCACGGCTGCCTGGAGTACTGCCGCCTGCACCGGATCGTGCCGCAGCCCTGGGGGCCCCTGGCCAAGGGACGCCTCACGGGTCGGGAGTCGCCCGACGATGATGAGCGCGTGCGCGGCGCGCGTGAAGCCGTTGTGGCCATGGCCACGAAGTACGGTGTGCCCTCGGAGGCGATCATGGTTGCCTGGTTGTTGCGACACCCGGGGCACTTTCATCCGCTGATCGGCACGACGCATCCGGACCGTATCCGCAACGCCTCTGAGGCGGACACCATCGAGCTTTCCCGCGAGGACTGGTACGCGCTTTGGGTCGCCGGACGCGGGCAACGGTTGCCCTGACGCAGCCGCCTTTGGGGAACCTGAACCTCCCCTGGCGGACTCAATGTCTTGGCTTACTGACGGATGAACCCCGAACGAATTCTCTTATGTGTGTACGAAATGCTCTCTGTGGTTTTGCCCTGAATCTTGGACTGCTCGCGCTGACGACGAGCCCGGCTATGGGGGCCTTTGTCTGGGTGGAAGGCGAGGCTCACGAATCGGCTTTGGTCCAGAGCAACGACTGGTGGGAAAGCATCCGTAAGGAAGGGCTTTCCGGCGGCGACTACGTCACCCATTTTCAGGAAGACGACGTACCCGGCACGGTCGTTTACTCGGTCGAGGTGCCCGAGGATGGAACCTACGTCCTGTGGTTGCGCGGTGCCTTCAATGGGCTGGCCTACGCGGTCAACGGCGCTGCGGCGGAATTCGTGACGCCCAACGGGTTGCGCCGGCAGGACCGCGACAACCGCCGCAATGCGGACTGGGAACCACGCTTTCGCGATGAGCGCAACCTGGCCATCGATGGCGGGACCGATGCGCGCTTTTACGCGTGGCTGCGCCTGGGTGAGTTTCCACTCTCGCGCGGGACGCAGACCCTGGAGTTCACGCTGGGCGGGCCCGAGGAAGACAAGCCTTACGGCGCCATCGACTGCCTGGTGCTGACCACGGAGAGTTTTACGCCCAACGGCCCTTTCAAGCCCGGCGAGTCCAATCCCAACGTGGTGCGCTTCGCCTCGGAGCGGATGTGGTCGTTTGCCCCGGAGCCCGACGCGCTCAGCCAGGACTCCCTGCTGGATTTGCGCTACCTCAATGAAGACGTGGCCGGCGAGAACGGCTTCGTGCGTTTGAGCGAGGATGGCCAGGGCTTTGTGCGGGGCGACGGGCAGCCCTTGCGCTTTTGGGCGGGCACTGACTACAATCAACGCAAGCTCTCCATCGAAGAAATGAAGCGGCACGCCGAGTTTCTGGCCAAGCGCGGTGTGAACGTGGTGCGCTGGCACGGCGATTTGGCCCCTCAGCTCAATCGACGCGATCGCCGCGACGGCAAGACCGTCGCGTTGACTGACGTCGACGAAAAAGAGCTGGACGAAGCCTTCAAGCTGGTGGCCGGCATGAAGGAAGCCGGCATCTACACGGTGTTGTCGCCCTATTGGGGGTCGCACACGCGTCGCGAGGCCAACTGGGACATCCCCAACCCCGTCAACAACAACCTGGCTGGGTTGGTCTTCTTTTTGCCGGAAGTGCAGGAGGCTTACAAAGGCTACCTGCGCGCGCTATACACGCGGCCCAATCCGTACACCGGCATCGCCCTCAAGGACGAACCGGCAGTCGCCATCATCCAGCTGCAAAACGAGGACAGCATGCTGTTTTATACCATGCAGAATGTGCGCGGCGAGGCGGAGACAATCCTGCGCCAGCAGTACCTCGACTGGTTGCTGAAAAAGTACGGCTCGCTCGAGGGCATCCAGGAAGCCTGGAAGGGTTACACCTACGACGTGCGCCATCCCGACTGGGAAGACGGGCTGCCCGGAATCATGCTGGTCTGGGAATTCACGGTCGATGGCATCCGCTCGAAGCAGGCGGAGCCGGGCTTTTTGGAGCGACGGGCCGATCAGCTGGAGTTTTTCGCGCGCACCATGCGCAATTTTAACGCGGAGATGGTCCGTTTCATCCGCGAGGACCTGGGAGCTCCCCAGCTGATCAACGCGGGCAACTGGAAGAGCGTCGACCCGGTCAGCGCCGACGATGCCGAACGCTGGAGCTACACGGCCACCGACGTTATCGGCAAAAATCATTACTACGGTGCGCTGCACACCGGCCGCACGCGAGGCTGGCAGATTTTGCCCGATCACATTTATGAGAATCGCTCGGCCACGCGTAATCCGCGCCGGCTACCGACCAACGTGCGTCAGGTCTGGGGCCATCCCTTCATCATTCCGGAAAGCCTCTGGGTGCCGCCCAACCGCTACGAAAGCGAAGGCCCGCTGATGGTGGCCTCGCAGCAATCCGTCAATGGCATGGACGCGTTTTTCTGGTTCGCCACCGGCGTGCCTGAATGGATTCCCGCGGTGCAGGGCGGGCGCAACTCCAGCCTGACGAAGTGGACCTACGCCACACCGATGACGCTGGGCCAGTTCCCGGCATCCGCGCTTTTGTACCGCACGGGCATGCTCGAGGCAGCACCTCCGGTGTTGATCGAGCGCCGGAGTCTGGAAGACATTTGGGACGAAACGCTACCGCTGATGGCCGAGAGCGCGGCCTTTGACCCGAACCGTGATCAAGGCCTGATGGCGCCCGAGGTGAAGTTGGACTCGGTCATCGATCCGCTGGCCTTTCTGGTTGGGCCGGTCTGGGTGGAGTACGGTGCAGACCCGGCGGAGACCGAGATAGCCGATTACAAGAAGCACATCAATCATGCCCAGGGTTGGGTGCGCAGTGCGACGGGTGAAGTGGAGGCGCACTTCGAGCGTGGGCTGTACCTTGTGAAAGCGCCCCGGGCGCAGGCGGTTGCGGGCTTTTTGAAGGAAAACGGATCGGTCGACCTTGGCGATGTGCGGGTGCAGTCCAAGAACGCCTATGCGACGGTCTCTACCGTAGCGCTCGACGAGAAGCCGTTGCGTCAGTCCAAAAAAGTACTGGTGCAGCTAGGCACATTTCAGCGGCCCACCGGCTTTAGCGCGGAAACGGTGCAGCTCAACGTCGATGGTATGCCTCTGAGCGGATTTCGTATCTTGGAAACCGGCGAGACCCCGTGGCAAATCGCACGTTTCGAAGGCACACTCAAGATACGCAACCCGCAACTGAAGGAAGCCGTCGTTCTCGACGCGAATGGTATGCCGCGCGAAACAATGCCACTGAAGTCGGCAGACGACTGGGTCGAACTGACGTTGCCGGAGGACGCGCTCTACGTCGTCTTGCGGGGGTAGTTTTTAGTCGTCGCCGACCGCGAAAGGGATTCCCTCAACCAGACCCGCGCGCCAACGCTGCGGCCAGACGTCAAAGCCGTGCGCGTAACCCAGGAGCGCACCCAGGACGCTGCCGCGGTGCACATTGTCGCCGCCGGCCATCGTGTTTTCGATCAGTGCCTGTTCGGGGTTCGCGCCGTGCTTGGCCATCACGTAAAGAATGGCTGGAATGGCCTGCTCAACGTAGCAAACGGTGCCAATCGAGCGGTTGAGCACGGTGCGCGTTTCCTGCTCAAAAAGGTGCTGCCAGCGCTTGCGCGTGACCTCGGGCGCAATCGTCAAAAGAACCGCATGAGCCGCGTCGGTCGCGCTGTGACCGGCCCGCAGGCGCTCGAGCACGTTGAAGACTGTCTCAGCTGCCCAGCGCATGCGCGGCCCGGGATGGGTCAAGTGTAGACGCTCGAGCGCCTGTTCGCGCGCAAGCTCGAGTCGGTCTGGATCATAGGCGAGAATGGGGAAGAGCGCAGCCAATCCTCCGATGTGTTTTTCCACCGCAGCGCAGTGCCGGGGGTCGATTTCGCGTGCGTAGTTGGCGAAGAAGTTCCGGTGGCACTCCTCTAGGTAGGTGTCGTTGTGCTGGCCCGGCGTGGTCAGAAAATTAATGTAGCGCTGGAGATAATCGTCGGCGTTCCAACCGCGGCGTTCGTTGAGCGATGTCCAGAGCAGGCGCGCGAGTTTGACCGTCAGCGTGTTTTCCCCAGCGCGCAAAAACTGGTGGTAATGCACGTCGCGCTGGCCCCAGTAACGAGCCTGCGCGTGCAGAATTTCTCCCTTCGGGGTGGGCGCCTGGTACTGCGAGCGCCACAAGATGCTGAAGGGATGCGGGTTGCGCGGAGCCAGATAATCGCGGATTTCGCCGTAATCCTGGGCCAACGCCGCCGGATCGTAGTACCAGTGGGCCGGCATGGCCAGGGCATCGCCGATGAAGACGCCGGCGAGCATCCCGGCCGAGCGCGTGTCCAAAGTAAGTGTGTCCGCGTGCTCTGTGGCTGATTGCGGAGCGCTGACAGTCGTGTCCATGCCCTAGACTGCATGGGGGACGGGCGCTGTCAAAAGTGCCGGAGGAACTCGACACTTTGCCATTGCCGGCAATGCTGCTTGCATGGCCAACGCGCGCAACGTCCTCGGCACGGACCTCGTTTCCTGTTCCACCGACCCGATGACGGGCTTTTTTCGAGACGGTTGCTGCCGGTCCGGGCGCGACGATGTGGGCGTCCACGTGATTTGTGCCGAAATGACGCAGGCCTTCCTCGAGTTTTCCCGTTCGATGGGCAATGACCTGATCACGCCCCGCCCGGAGTATCGCTTCCCCGGGCTCAAGCCGGGGGATCGCTGGTGCCTGTGTGCGCTGCGTTGGAAAGAAGCTTACGAGGCTGGTGCGGCTCCGCCGGTGGTTCTGGAGGCGACGGCGGAGTCCGCCATCGAATTCGTCGATCAGGAGGCGCTTGAGGCCCATCGCGTGGACGGCTAGAGGGGGCTGATCCGAACACGAGGGTTCTAGAATCGAAACTGTTTAACAGGAGGCCATGGAGTTCACGGAGGTGAGGAAAGAGACTCAGGCGGACTTACTTTCCACCATGCGCATGTAGGCATCCTTCGCGCCCTTCTGTTTGAACAAGAGCGAGCCTTGTTGCTCAAAGTGAGGTGTGCGAGCCAGGAACCGCCCAGAATTGTCAGGCAAAACCGTCCTGCGCGATTTCTGTGAGCCCTGCGTGCCCACCTGGTCTGTTTTCCGTATTTGCGGCTACAGCGTACTATTTGGGAAGAACGCTTGAGGCAGCGGCTTCCTGTATTCCCAGTCGACCTCCTGCATAAAAAGAGGTTTCCCGATAAAAAAACGCCCCCGGAGCGTGTGGCTCCAGAGGCGCAGAAAAGGTGTTCGGGCAAGTGGCACGTAGCCTCTACCAGCCGACGGAGGCCTTTTTGCCCTGTTTGGTGATCATCGTCTGGTCTTCCCAAACGGCCAAACCGGTCGCGATTTGGGTCAATGACATCTGGAAGATGAAGGTGTTTTCGCGGACGTTCCCGGCGCGGGCGCTTTGACGCAAGGCCTTGTAGGTCAACGAGTACTCAGGCTTTACCGGAGCCGGGCCCTCTTCCAGGAACTGGTTGATCTGGGCTTGGTTGGTGGCAAGGGTGTCTTCCGCGCCCGCGGCGGTGCCGGTCGAACCGATGGTGGTGATGGTCTGGGCGACGCCGGCCTTGTTCAGGCTGACGCGAATTTGCTTCACCACCAGGTCGCGGTCGAGGTGGATGCCCGTGTTGTTGACGTAGTTAGAAATGGCGATGACCGAGGGGCGGCCCTGGCGACCCAGCACGCCCGAGTCCAGCAGTGACTGGGACATGCTGGCAGCGGCGTCGACGGCATCCTTCGTGTCGAGCTGGCTGACCGTAGTGATGGTCTGGGTGCCGGTGGAGTCGATGCGGCGAGCGCTGCCGTCACTGCTGGCACAGCCGCCCAGAACGAGCAGGCTGGAAGCAAAGACGGAGGCGAAAAGGAGGCGGCAGGCAGTTGATGTGTTCATGGTCGGTGCGTGCGTGCAGGCGTCAGTTTGCGAGTTTGCGAAGTTTTTTCGGTAGGTTGCGAAACGGAGCGATGATCGGATCGATCAGGAGCCGGGTTCAACCAGCTTGATGCGGAAGTCGGTCGCGCGCGGGGTGGGCGCGGTGGAGGTGACAAACTGGGACTCCTTGCCGGCCAGCGAGATGCGCTTCCAGCTGGACATCGGCGAGTCGATGATGATGCCGGCGTCGTCCAGCCAGTCGATGCGGTAATTGATTTCCTGGCGCTTGTTGGTGGAGTTGAAAATTTCAGCCTGCACCTTCATCAGTCCGCTGGCGTTGCGCGTTTCGCGCACCTCAATGACACCGGCCTTGTTGCGCAGTGAGCTGTCGGTGACGACCTGATCGGTGGCCACGTTTTGCGGCATCGCGCGCGAAAACGCCGGGTCGGTCGTATTGACTGTTTGGCTTTTGCAGCCGGAGAAAAGGGCCAGGGTGGCGGCTAGGGCGCCAACGGAGAATAGGATACGGTGGTGGTTTGCCATGTTGCACCAGGGACAAGGTTGAACTGCGAGATTTTGAGCGGGGAGAACGTGTTCACGCTGCGCACGAGCACGACATTGACCCCCTTTGCGTCCACGGACACCGGGACGGGCTGAGGGGTTCCCGCTGTTGAGATTAGGATGAGACCAGATTCGGGTGTGGGCAGCCGAGCGTACTGCACTTGCTTGGGCAGAGTGGCCCAGGTGCGCAGGTCGGCCTGATTTTGCGAAACTTGGTAGGTGGCGGTGGCGATGCGGGTGGCCAGCGCGACCCAGGGGTCCTGGTCCTTCACCGCCTGGTTGGCCAGGTAAGCCGCGAGCGCTTTGGTGCCGCTGGCGATCAACGTTTTGGTCACGATCAGCGGCAGCTCGTTGCGAAACTCCTGGATGACGATGGAGTCGACGTCGGCCAGCAGCGAGGTGTCGAAGACCTGACCATCGGCGGAAACGCGCAGGCTGGTGGCGAAGTTGTCGACCGTGTCCAGTTCCGGGAAGGCCGCGCCGACGTAATCGACCTCGTTGTTGACGAGGAAGAGCGGGATATCGATGCGGATCTCGTCGCGATAGGGGGCGCTGCCGGTCTCAAAGAGAATGTAGGTGAGGGCCGGCACCTCGCCGCCGCGGGAAACCTGGGTGGCCAGCGCGAGGTCCTGCTCGATGTAAACGTTTTCAGGCACCATACCGAAGACGCGCTCCATGGAAACGCGGCCACGTTCGCGGTCGTTGGCGTCGGCGGGATTGGCGATGAAATAGAGCGCCTGGAAGAACTCCGCATAGGGGTTCACGTAAGCTTCGTAGGCGTCGAACTGGTCGAGCTTGGCGTAGGCGGCGTCGAGGCTGGCCTGGAAGGTGGGGTCTTTTCGGGCGCGCTCGACGTCGTAGCGCTTGCTGGATTCCTGCTCCTGGTTGGCTGCCTGAGCTTCGGCCTGGGCCTTTTCGATGCGCTTGGCGTTGTCCTCAACGGCAATCTGCTGGCGCTCGTAGACGCGAAACAGTTCCACGCGGGCCGAATCGGGCTGGCCGAGCGCCAGGAAATTCATCGCCCGGTAGACGCTGAGCATGATGCGGTCGTAGTGGGTGCCGCGGTAGGGGATGAAATTGAGGTTGGTGAAGAGGGCCGTGGTCTCCTTCGAAAGGCTGAAGTCGGCCATCTGGTCGAATTCCTCGACGAAGCTGTCGGCCATGTCGAAGGCCGCCATGCTGGCCTCGATTTCGCCGTTAGCGCGCAGAATGGAGCCCTCCTCGATGTAGGCGATGAGCCGATCGCGCCCGTCGCCATCGGCCTCGCGGTAGCTTTGGATGCTGGTTTTGGCCAGGACGAGGTTCCCCTCGCGGAAGGCTTGCTGTGCTTCCAAAAGGGAGGCGTTGTGTTGGCAGCCAGCCAGCAGGCCAAACAAGGCAAATGGCAGCAGGCACTGCAGGGTGCGCCGCCGCACACGGGAACGGGGAACAGCAGACAGGGAGGACATGGTGAGAGCCTGAGCGGAAGTCAGAAGAAGCAAGTCTCAGGAATCAGCCATACGCAGCACCTGCAGCTTGTCGATGCCGTAATCCTCCACCACTCGGGCGCGTGAGAATTTAGGTGTCACACTGATGACCTGAACCTGCCCCATGAGGACCTCCTCCGAGCCGAGACTTTCGCCGGTGTCGGGGTCGATCAGAGCTTCGCCCAAGGCGTAGACGTTCCAGGTCTGGCCTTCCTGTATGCCCGTGCCGTCACCGCGGTTGATCGTGACCACGCTGCCGGTCATGGCGATGACCCTGGCCGGAAAAATGACATCGAGCACGCGGACGGAGGCCTTGTGGGCCATCTGGCGGGACATGACCGTAAGCAGGGCGTCGCTGCCGTTGCCGTCGCCCACCACGCCAAACTGCGTCTGGTCGGCGTCCTTGTCGGTGAGCTGGAAATTGGCGGTTTCGAGCAGGGTCATGTCGGTGGTGTCGTAGATTTTGGCCACCGCCGACAGGCGCACGATGCGCTTGGTGGCGAGCACCTGACCGCCCTCGGCCCGTAGCTCCTGCTGAATGTCCTGAAAGTCATCGATGGTGGTGATGAGCGCGTATTTGCAGCCGGCCATCTTGAAGGCCTGGGCCACGTTGACGTCGTTCGGGTCGCTGAAGACGCTTTGGAGTTCCTGCTCCTTGAGGAGGGTCTCCAGGTCGCTGCGGGAGACGACCTTGAATTTGCGTGTGTTGTGCACGCGGTCGATCAGCTGCTGGCCCATCGAGTCGGCCACACGCTGGAGCGAGAGAGCCTTGCCGGGACCGGCGGTCTTGGTGGCGGTCATGACCGAGGGCACAACGTCGACCTGCTGAATGCCGATGGAAAGCAGGCCGCTGGATTGCGCCAGCAGCGGCGTGGCGGTGGCCGCGAGGCCAAGCGAAAGGGTGGCGGTGAGAATCCGGGCAGCGTTCATGGTGATGACGTTGGCGGTTTTTTCGGAAAAGAGGAGGTTGGGCGTCAGTTGGGATCGGCGAAGGGCCAGAGAATGTTGGCTGTCGGCATGACTGTGGGCAGGCCGTCTTCGCTGATGACGTCGGGAGCTTCGGTGGTGTTGATGTTCACGTCGGAGCGCCGGTCGATGCGCAGGCCGCTCTGGCGCATCATCTGGGCGATGGCCTTGACCTGTTCGGCTTCAGCTTCGGCCATTTGCTCGCCTTGTTTCAGGCCGGCAAAAAACTCGGCCATTTCCATCCAATACTGGCGGCCCTGCGGGTTGAGGGTCATGGCCACGTTGAGGGTGAGGCCCTCGCGGATGTTGATGGTGCGCTCCCAGGTTTCAAAGCCCTCGCGGGTCAAGCGCAGGCGGTGCAGACCGGGCGCAGCACTGAAGCGGTTGGGTGCCGAACCGATGACCACGCCGTTGAGTTCCACGGTCACGGCCAAGGGCTCGAGTTTGTAACGGTTGGCCGTCAGGATGAAGTTGCCGTCGTCGTCGCGGGTGACTTCCGGCACGGTCATGTCCTGCACGCTGCAGACGACGGTGAAACCGACCTCTCCGGGCAGGGAGCCGGCATCGGGCAGGAAGTCCGCGCCGCCTTTGGCCGCCAGATTGTCGCCGATTTTGACGGCGGCCTGGGCCAGCAAGTCGTCGAGCAACGGACCGTCGACGCTCAGGGTGCTGCTCTGCTGCATGCGCTTGGAGGCCAGGACGGTGCCGGCGGCCAGGCTCTCGCCCGTGGAAGCGGCCAAAATCTTGTAACTGGCCCGCAACTGGTGGTCCTGCACGGTGCGGTTGATGCCGAGGTCGGGCCGGTTGATCGCCTGGGTCTGCGTGCCGGTGGACAAAAGCGAGCCCATCACCAGGTAATCCGCGCCCAGGTTTTGCCCCAGCCGGGTGGCCGAGGTGCTGTTTTCCAGCAGCGCGTCCAGAGAGTCGGCGGTCAGTCCACCCTCGGTCTGACTGGCCAGGAACGAGCGCACCGCACGGGTGGTGTCCTCCGGGCTGATCACGCGTAGGCCCCGATTGGTCATCTCGGTGACGAGCTGATCCTCAAAGGCCGGCAGGTAGACGTCGAGGGCGTCTTCTCCGCGATTCTTCACGAAGATGGCTGCAACCTTGGCGCTGGGTTTGAGATTGGGGGAGGTGCCCCCGGTGGACGGGCTGGCACCTGGGTCGATCATCTCGGCGGGAACCGAAGTGGTCAGACACAAAGGGGCGAGCGCCGCGAGCATCAGCTTCCGAACAGTCATGGTAAAAGACAGGAGGCGGGTGCCGCTGGGACGACCGACGGGCCGTCCGCACAGGACTTGGTTAGGGATCATGGTCGTTGGCCTGAAACGGTCAAGCGCGGATTGGGCACCGCACGTTCACCTAAAGACGGCCGGTTTTGGGGTTTCTTAGACGGATTGACTCGGGTCTTCACAAAAAAGTCGGGGCG
Organism: Opitutales bacterium; assembly: GCA_050331595.1. Taxonomy (GTDB): domain Bacteria; phylum Verrucomicrobiota; class Verrucomicrobiia; order Opitutales; family JBHJGM01; genus JBHJGM01. Next base: position 9,061 of record JBHJGQ010000019.1, on the reverse strand, counting down.
GACGGATTCGAACCGTCGACCCCCTGCTCCCAAAGCAGGTGCGCTAACCAGGCTGCGCTACGCCCCGTATCCGACGAATCGGTGAAGCGGACAGGATCACCGCAAGCTCCGCGACTGTCAAAGCGATACTGGCTGGGGGCTGGCTACAAGCCAGAAGCCTGAAGTCGGATGCTAGAAGGAAGCAGCAGGTCCCGGTCGATGCCCAGAACCTTCTCCGGGACAGTCAGAATGCTGAAGGCTATCGATGAGTGGGGGCGCAGATCGGGGGTTGCTTCGGGGCGGGGAGTGTGCTCCGTTCCCTGCCTCAACCCAAGTAAGCCTATGCCCGAGAAGGAGAAGAGTGAGGAGAGCCGCGGCGTTTCGTCGATGATGCAGAAGCGCTTTTTGCAGGAGCGGAAGATTTTCATGTGGGGTGAAGTCAACGACGAGTCCGCCAGCGACATCACCGAGAAACTGCTGTACCTGGAAATGGAAGGTCCGGGTAAGGAGATCCTGTTTTACCTCAACACGCCGGGCGGCTCGATCACCGCCGGGATGGCCGTTTACGACACGATGAAGCTGATCACCTCGCCGGTGACGGTGGTGGTGACGGGACTGGCGGCGTCGATGGGGTCGATTCTGCTGTCGGCGCCGGAAAAAGGCCGCCGCTTGATCTATCCACATGCCCGGGTGCTCATTCACCAGCCGCTCATCATGGGACGCATCGTGGCCCCGGCGGTCGATATCAATATCCAGGCCCAGGAAATGGAAAAGACCCGCGAGGAGTTGAACAAGATTTTGGCCGACGCTTCGGGGCAGCCGCTGGAAAAAATCGAGAAGGATACCGACCGCGATTTTTACATGAACGCCGAGGAGTCCATCGAGTACGGACTCGCTGACCGCATCGTCGACAAGATCTAGCGCTCACCGCTTCACGCCCTGGACAGCAGGTTTTACAGAGCGATCCCTGCATGGCTCCGTGAAGGGACTCCCGCCTCCTTTCTCCGAGTACTCCGTGATCTCCTGTTAAACGAAGCCTTCAACGAAGGCTGCCGGGCACGCGGATGTTTTAAGAGCCTCGTGTGAGTGCACGCTCACGTGCCTTCAGACCTTTCCTTGGATCCCCCGCTGCCTTCTATTGAATCCAAAGCCAAAAGCCCTAGGGCTTGAGGGTTTCCTGGCGGAGTTTCCAGGTGCGGGCGGTGTCGGAGGCGCCGGTACGTTCGGCCAGTCGGATGGCTTCAGGCAGCCAGGCAAGGGCGCGTTCGTCGCTGAGACGGGTGTCGTTGATCACCGCGGACACGATCGCGAACGCAGGAGCGGGGCGGTTTTGCTCCAAAAGAAAACGCGCGCACTCGATGGCCGCCGGGTGCAGCGACGCCGGAAATCGCTCGACGCGCGAGAATGCTTCCAGGCGCTCGATGACTTCGCTCATCTGGCCTTCCACTTTGAGCAGGTCCTTGAGGGTGAGTGCCACCGGGAGTGGATTGGGCTGGCCGGCGTTCAGATACGTGCGCCCGAGTTCGATGGCTTCGAGGTTTTTGCCCTGGCGCGCAAGCCGGTGCATTGCGCGGATAACAGCGTAGGCCTGAAGCGGGTCGATGGCGGCATTGGCGCTCGGCTTGCGCGGGGCCAGGGCGGCTTGGGTCTGCTGCTCCAGGTCCTTGGCGAAGGGACGATAGAGCGGGTCACCCAAGAGAAAGGTGCGCCATCCCAGGGCTGGCTGCGCGAAGTAGGCGGCCTCGCCCACGGTTTTGCCCCGGGTGAGCGCCTCCATGAAAAAATCGTAGCGGTGGACCAGGGCGAGGGCCGGTTCATAGGCGTTGCCCAGGGTGAAGGTGACGCCACGGTTCACCAGCGGACCGACCCACCAGGTGTTTCGGGTGCGCACGGTGTAGCCCGAAAAGCTGTGCAGGTGCACGGCGATGGCCCCGGGAGGGAAGCGAAAGTCGGGACTGCGGAAGGCGCCGTCGGCCTTGAAGCCATACCAGCCGAAGTAAAGCGCGGCGGCGTCAAAGCGTTGCTGCGCGGTGAAGCGCCGCCCCTTGGTTGACTCGAACTCGGTCTCGAAGCCCATGGCCCGGGTGATCGAACCGGTGTTGTTGAGCCAGGTGTCGCCGGTCGGAAAGGGCCCGCCGGTATCGATGTAGGCGCGCCCGCGCAGCCCGTTGGCCTCCCCCTGCAGGGCGTTGTCGACCAGGGCCTTGACCGTTTTCACGTCGGGGCCATCCAGACGCGAAACCATGATCAGGTCGTGGTGCTGTTGGCCCAGCACGAGCTCGCGGGCAAAGAGCGGGTTTTTCACGACATCGCGCGCTTCTCCGGCATTGACGGGCAACAGCGACAGCTCGCTGTCGACAGCGCTGGCGCGGCGGTCGATGGGGTCTGAGGCTTTGCCCGTGCTCAAGCTGCTGGAGCCGCTCGTTTTCAGGGGCACGCCGTAAACGGTGACCAGAAAGTCAATCTTGTGGCCGGCGAAGGTACCCTTGAGCCGTCCGTCGCTGTCGGTCTCGTCCTCGAGCACGCCATCGATCCAGCGACGCTCGACCAGTTGTCGACGCAGCGGATTGAATACGCTCTCAATGAAATCGGGCCAGGTGATTTCTTCCTGTCCGGAGGCTTCGATGAAGATGAGGTTGGCCTCCGGGATGCCGCGGGCCTGCATGTAGTGGCGCGCGATGATTTCGGAATCGCGCACGGCCTTGTTGGCGACGACCACGACGTTTTCCGGCGAAGGTCGCCAGGCGTCGTCATCGGCGAGGGCGGTGGAAAAGGCCACCCCCAGGCAGGCGATGCCGACCAAGATGCAGCGGGCGTAGATGAAGCATGAAGCCATGGCAGTGTGTTTCAATTGGATGCGTTCAACGGGCTCAACGTTCCGCGGAATCGGTGAGCAGGACGCGGGTCAGGGTGTAACCGACGGCGGTGGCACAGAGCGTCAGGACAAGATTGAGCGCGATGTTGGCCAGGGCGGCATCGGCCTTGCCATCGCGAAGGAGGTTCAGGGTTTGCAGGCTGAAAGTGGAAAAGGTGGTGAAGCCCCCGCAGAAACCAACCGCGAGCAGGTCGCGGGCGTGCGGATGCAGGAAGCCGCGAGTGTGGGATTCGACGGCAAAGACGATGCCCAACAGGAGCGAGCCGGCGACGTTGGCCAGGAGCGTGGACCACGGCAGGAATTGCCCCGGGTGCGTCAGCGCGAGGCTGAGCCAGGCGCGCAGCATGGCCCCGGCGGCTCCGCCCAAGCCGACCCAAAGCAGCGGCGTCAGCCCTTGCATGGATGTGGAATCAAAACGGGGACGCGCCACATCTGCCGCCTGCAACGATTGTCAGGCAGGCTAGGGCGCGCGTTGGTGTCGCTGAAGGGTGGCGTCATAGGTAAGGATGCCGCGGCACAGGGCGCGGGCCACCTGGTCGCGGTAGGCGCTGGTCTGCAGGCGGCCGCCCTCGACGGGGTTGCTCAGAAATCCAATCTCGGCGAGCAGGCCGGGGCAGTTCAGCGATTGCAGCACGGTAAAGCGCGCCCGCTTCACGCCGCGGTCCTTGCCGCCAAGCGAGGCGACGAGGCTCTTTTGTACGTAAAACGCCGCCAGCAGGTTCCAGGTGTCGTTGCGGTTGGCCGGGTAGGTCAGGGTGTCGGATTGGTGCAGGCGCGCGCGTCCGGTGGAGGGTTGGCCCTGCGGGGTGTAGGCGAAGGTTTCCAGACCCTGCACCCGCGCGTCGCTGAAGGCGTTGGCGTGCACGCTGATGAAAAAGTCGGCCTGGGCGCGGTTGGCGATGGCGGTGCGTTCGGCCAGTTCGATGTAGCGGTCGTCGCTGCGCGTGAGGGTGACCCGGTAGCCGGCCTCGCGCAGCAGCTGGGCCAGGCGCAGGGAGACATCGAGCGCGACTTCGGCCTCGCGCAGTCCCAGCGAGCGGTTGACCGCGCCGGCGTCCTTGCCTCCGTGCCCCGGGTCGATCACGACGTGGCGCGCCGGACCCGGCGCGTCGAACGCTCCCGGGCTGAGCAGGGGCAGCAGCGTTTTGGCGTAGTCGGTGCGCGTGATGGTGAGTTGGCCGTTGGCGAGGTCGACAGGCGCCCCCAGGTGCACGCGCAGGCCATCCACCGTGAAGGCCCGCTGGTTGCGCTCGAAGACGAGGGAGACCCAGCGGTTGGCCAGTCGGGCTGAGTGGCCTTGGCGTACCCAGCTTGTTTGCAGGCCCAGATAGCGTCCGGACTCGTTCAGGCTCAGGCGCGTGGCCGCCTGCAGACGCAAGCCATCGGCAAACGCCAGCAGCGTCATCAAAACGAGCCCAAGCGTGATTGATCCTCGTTGACCGAGTGCCCCCATCCCGCTGTAAACGACAGCAGAGCCGCCCTGAAAAGGCAAGCCGTGGGGTCAGGTCGCCGCACGGGGCGGGTTGAACAGAAGAAAGCGCAGAAATCCGATGAGCGGCTCGAATCTGCTCGGACGCGGATCCGCGCACCACCGCTAGAAAAGCCTGTGCCCACTGTGTTCTCCTGTAATAAATCACAGACAGGAGTGCACAGAGGTCGCAGAGGGCCTGCGGATGGAAAGACCGCAAACGCAAGCAGCATGTCTGCCTTTCCCTTTGATTCCCTCTGTCGCGGGGGGAACTCATCCGCGAGCTCAGACGCGGAGGGGGTCGAACTCGTCGTCCTGCTTGGAGGACTTTTTGGACGGTTGCTGACGGGCGTTCGTGGACGCTTCCTCGGAGGATTCCTCGTGCTCGTCGTGCACTTCGTCCTCTTCGTCATCGTCCTCGACGTGGTCCTCGGCGGAATCCTCCATGCGTGTACCATCCTCGCGAAGGGTCCACTTGAGCTTACGCTTGTTGACCGGCAGCGGCGAGACAGTGGCGTTGACGAAGCGGCCCATCAGGCGTGGGTCGCCGTCGGAAACGCCGATGTGGTCCAGGTCGCCAATGGCGCGGTTGATTGTTTGCACGCCCAGTTCCTTGTGCTCGTTTTCACGGCCGCGGAACATCAGGCTGAGCTTTACCTTGTTGCCCTTATCGAGGAATTCCTCGGCGTGGCGCAGCTTGACCTGATAGTCGTGGGTGTCGGTGCGCACGCGAAATTTTACCTCCTTGAGCTTGGAGCTGGTGCTGGCGCTCTTGGGCTTCTTCTTGCTCTCCTCGTACATGTACTTGCCGTAGTCGAGGATGCGGCAGACCGGCGGCTGTGCGCTGGGAGAAACTTCGACGAGGTCGAGGCCGGCGTCGCGCGCCATGGACTGCGCCTTGCGTGTCGGGATGACTCCGATTTGCTTACCGTCGGGGCCGATGACACGGACCTCGGGCACGCGGATGCGTTCGTTTTTGCGTGGCCCGCGTGGCTGCGAGTAGCGCCTGCGGTGATGGGGCCGGCTTCCGCCGAAAGAGAAATTTCCCATCAGGTCTGGACCGGGGTTGGATTACACGCGCGAGCACGGACGCTGTGGCGCTGGAGGAAGACCGCCAACGGGCGGTGAGCATTCAGTAACTGCATAAATACGGGGGAAATCGTCAGAGGTATCCAAGCGGAGAACTGAGGGCCTTTCAATCGAAAACCACCATCGGACGAGTGCCTAGACACTAAAGCTCTCGCCGCAGGAGCAGCTGCTCTTGGCGTTGGGGTTTTCGAACTTGAAGCCGCCGCCGACCATTTTATCGGAATAGTCTAGCGTGGTGCCGCGCAGGTACAGCGCGCTTTTCATGTCGATGAGCACGGGCACTCCAGCGGAGTTTACCAGCAGATCGCCTTTGCGGGTTTTGCCGGTGAACTTGAGCTTGTACGACAGGCCGTTGCAGCCGCCGCCGCTGATGCCCACGCGCAGGAACGGCCCGGAGCCCTCGCGCTCCATCAGGTTCAGCGCCTTGGTGCCAGCGGGCGCGGTCAGCTTGACCAGACGCTCGTCGGCCTGACGCGGGGCGTCGACGGTGAGGGTTCCAGCGTTTGACATACAACAGATAAATTACGGGCGCTGGCGGATTATTTCAAGGGTCGACCCGCTGGCTGGCCTGATAGCGGGCGAGGCGGTCGGCCAGTTCGACGGCGTTGGCAAAGCTGGTGTGGTTGGCCAAGCCGCGTCCGGCCAAATCGAAGGCGGTGCCATGGTCGGGGCTGGTGCGGATGAAGGGCAGGCCGAGGGTCAGGTTGACGGCCCGGTCGAACTCCAGCGTTTTGAGTGGTGCCAGGCCCTGGTCATGATAGAGCGCGACGACCACGTCGAATTCGCCCTGAAGTTGGCGGTGGAAAACGGTGTCGGCGGGCAGGCACCGGGTCAGGCCCGGGAAGCGCTCGCGGAGTTTGTCGGCGATGGGGTTGAGCCGGTCGAATTCCTCGGTGCCGAGTAAACCAGCCTCCCCGGCGTGCGGATTCAGCCCGCAGAGCGCGATGCGCGGATGGTCGTGACCCAGCGCTTGGACCAGGAATACGGCGCGTTCAACAGCGAGGGTCAGCGTCGGCTCGTCGAGGGCATTGGGCACGTCGGCCAGCGGGATGTGCCAGGTGGCCAGGACGACTCGGAGCCGTCCCCCCGCGAAGGCCATGGTCGGCGTGCCGCCCCAGGCCTGGGCGAAAAATTCGGTCTGCCCGGGCAGCGCGTAACCCACCGCCTGCACCCGCGCTTTGCTGATGGGCCCAGTTACCACTGCGCGAAACTGTCCCTCCAGGCAACCGGCGGCGGCAGCGTCCATGGCCTCCAAAGCGCACCGGGCACCGGCATCGGTGGGCTGGCCTGGTTCGTGGCGCTGGTCGCTCGCGCCGACCTCGACGGTCGCCATGGTCGGGTCGACGGCGACTCGGAGGTGCTCCAACCACGATGCCGGGCCGATGGCGCAAACGGCCGGTGCCGCCCCCGGATTTTCTTCGAGCCAGCGCAGGACGACTTCGGGGCCAACCCCGGCAGGGTCGCCGCAAGTCAAGGCGATGGGCGCAAGCTTGGCCGCTGCGCTCATTCCTGAACCTGCCCGGTGCGGCGGCGCGTTTCGTAACGCGAAAGAAAGCCACGCGTGCCGCCTTGAAAGAAGTCGAGGAAACGCTTGCCGGGCGCGGTTTCGGCGGTTTGCGACAGGGCGTGTTGGCGCACGTTTCCGGGCACATCAAGCACCTCGCGAAAGAGCCGCCGGACTTCGCTGACCTCGTCCTTGGAGAAACCGCGCCTGCGCATGCCCAGGTAATTGAGCCCGTGCATGCCGTTGCGCTCGGCCACCAGGGTGAAGGGGGCCGCGTCCAGGCCGGTGGAGGCGTTGCCGCTGACCATCACGCCTTCGCCCACGCGCATGTGCTGGTGAAAGACCGCGCTCCCGCCGATGAAACAGTAGGGGCCCACCTCGACAAAGCCGCCGAAGAGCACGCCGTTGGCCACGATGGTGTGCGGACCAATTTGGGCGTCGTGCGGCACGTGGCAGGCGGCCAGCAAAAAGGTGTTGGCCCCGACGCTGGTGCGCGCGTTGGGCCGGGTGGCCCGATTGATCGTGACGTGCTCGCGAATGACCGCGCCCTCGCCGATGTGCACGCCGCTGGGCGTGTCGCGGTCGAACTTCACGTCCTGCGGATCGCCACCGAGGACGGCATGGCAGTCGACCAAGACCTTCGCCTCCAGAATGGTGCCCGGGTGCAGGATGCAATGCGCGCGCAGGTGGCAGCCGTCGCCGACCACCGTGCCCGCGCCAACCAGCGCATAGGCGTCGACGCGCACGCCCATGCCGATTTGGGCGCCGTCTTCGACAATGGCGGTCGGGTGAATCTGCGTTGGCTGGGTCATCGAAGAGGGCAAGCGTGGGTGTTCAGCCCGAGGCGCGGCCTCGCCGGCGACGCGGGTCATTCTCGGCAAACAGCTCCATCTGGGGCGACTTGATCATGTCGTAGTTCTTCAAGATGCGCAGGAGCTGAAGCAAGTCCGACTTGGAGTAGTTGTAGTTGTTTTCGACCTTGGTGACGAGGTCGTGCAGCATGGAGCGAAAGGACAGGATGCCGTCGACACCGTGTTCACGCAGCAGGTTGATGCTCTGTGAGCGGTGTGGCTCGTGGGTAGGCAGACCGGGCAGCACGAGGATTTTGGCGAAGGGCCCTTGCTCGGGGTCGAGTTCCTCATCCAGCGCAAACAGCTCCTCGGCCTTCTTAAGCACGTCCTTTTCCAGGAACTTAAAAATCTCCGAGCTGCTGCGCAGGGTGGAGGGCGTGAACCGCGTGCTGTGCCAGGCCTTGACCGAGACGATGGCGCGCTGAATCAGCTTTAAGTCGGCGGCAAAGAGCAGGAAGCCGGGCTGCTCGTTGCTGCGGCGATAGGCGGGGTTGACCACCGCCAGATCGATCTCTTCCTCCAGGCGCTTGGTGCGCGACTGCACGGTATACTTACGCAGCTGGCGCACGAGAAACCCGTTGGACTCGAAATACTCGCGGACGATGGTTTCGTCGATGCCGGCCATGGGGAACGCTTAGGCGGTGGCGGTCGCGTGGACTTCGGCCCAGAGTTCGCGTATCCAGTTTTCAGGTACATCGTCGGTGGTGACGGCCTGTCCGATTTTCTCAAGGGTGATGAAGCGCAGCTGGCCCGCGCGGGTTTTCTTGTCTTGGCGCATGGCGTGGATGAGCGCGTCGATGGCCAAGGGCGAGCGCAGGGCCGTCGGCAGTGCATAGTCTGCCAGCAGGCGGGCGATGCGCTGTGTATCGCTGCTTTGGATGCAGCCCAGGCGCTCAGACAGACGCGCGGCCAGGACCAGGCCGATGGCGACGGCTTCACCGTGCAGGTACTGGCCGTAGCCCGCCACGTTTTCGATGGCGTGGGCAAAGGTGTGGCCGAGGTTGAGTAGCGCGCGGCCACCGGAGCCGGCGTTCTCGCGCTCATCGGCAGCGACAATCTCGGCCTTGATTTCGCAGCAGCGGCGCACGATGGCTTCGAGTTCGGGCGAGGTGGCGTTGAGCGAATTTTGCAGCGACTCGAGCTGCTCAAAGAGGTCAGCGTCGTGAAGGAGGCCGTACTTGATGACCTCGGCCATGCCGGCGGCAAACTCACGCGGGGGCAGCGTCTGGAGCAGGTCCAGGTCGATGAAGACGGCTTGTGGCTGCCAGAAGGCGCCGACGAGGTTTTTGCCGGCG
>JBHJGQ010000018.1:0-24323 GCA_050331595.1 Opitutales bacterium | reverse complement strand
GCGCTACTCGGTGGCGTCTGCGAATTCGCTGCTTCCCGAAGCTTTTTCGACTGGGTCCGAAGAGGTGAGCATGGTGGGCGAGGCTGTGAGTATCAGCGAAACGGTTGAGGAAGTGACGGTGCGCCAGCGGACGGCCATCTTCGAAGAGTCTGAAGGTTACCTGCAACTGCGTATCGAAAGCCTCACCGAAGAGTGATCCCAGCGCGTGAGCATCCGCCCAGCGACAGGGGCGTTGCTCCACGGCAGTTTGGAAAACTGCGGGGAAGTCGGCGCTTGCGGTGGCAGAGGGTGCGTCGTAGGGGATGGCGTTATGGGAGCGGCGAAAAAGTCAGCCAAAGAGGAGAAGGACGGGGCTGAGAAGAAGTCCATGGGCGGGAGCAAGACGCCCTTCAAGCGTGCGCGTACGGGCAAGACGCGGGCACCGTTTGCTGGTGGCGCGGAGGGCGGGGTGCATCTGTCGCAGGCGACCTGGGGCGGGCGTTTTGCTGAAGGGCCCACGGCGCTCATGCAGCGTTTCAGCGAGTCGGTGAGCTTTGATGCGCGGCTGGCGCGGCACGACGTGGCGGGCTCGAAGGCGCATGCAGCGATGTTGGCGCACTGCGGCTTGATCCAGGCGAAGGAGCGCGAGGCGATACAGAAGGGCTTGGACGAGGTGTTGGCAGCGATCGAAGCCGACGAGTTTGCCTGGGATCCGGCGCTGGAGGACGTGCACATGAACATCGAGCAGGCGCTGCTGCAGATTACCCCGGCGGCGGCCAAGCTGCACACCGCGCGCAGCCGCAACGACCAGGTGGCGACCGACATGCGGCTGTTCCTGAAGGAAGCTTGCGCGCAACTGGACCAGGCGCTGGTCGCCGTGAAGAGCTCGCTGCTGACGACCGCCGAGGCCAATCAGGCGATGCTCATACCCGGGTACACGCACCTGCAGCGGGCGCAGCCGGTGAGCGCCGCGCATCATCTTCTGGCGTATGTCGAAATGTTTGACCGTGACCGCAGGCGCTTTGCGGTGGTGGCCGATCACGCGAACTGGTGTCCGCTGGGTTCGGGTGCGTTGGCCGGAACCACCTTGCGGATCGATCGGGAGTTTACGGCAACAGCGCTGGGCTTTGTCGATGCGGAAGGAGTGCCGCGGTTGACGCGCAACAGCATGGACGCAGTCAGCGACCGGGACGTGTACGTGGAGTTTGTGAACGCGTGCGCGCTGTGTGGGGTGCATTTTTCGCGATTGGCCGAGGACCTGATTTTGTGGAACAGCGCGGAGTTTAACTTCGTGCGTTTGCCGGAAGGGCTGACGACGGGCTCGAGCCTGATGCCGCAGAAAAAGAATCCGGATTCGCTGGAGCTGATTCGGGGCAAGGCGGCGCGTTTGCACGGACAGGTTTCGACGCTGCTGACGCTGATGAAGGGCCTGCCGCTGACTTACAATCGCGACTTGCAGGAGGACAAGCGACCGGTCTTTGACGCGCTGGACACGACGCTGGATTGTCTGCTGGTGCTGGCCGAGTGCGTGGGCGGGTTGGAGTTCAACCGTGGCCCGTGCGGGGCAGCGGTGGCCGACCCGTGGCTGCTGGCGACGGACCTGGTGGATTACCTGGTGGAAAAAGGCGTGCCCTTTCGCGAGGCGCATCACCGCATTGGTAAGCTGGTCGCGCTGGCCGAAAAGGAGAAACAGCCGCTGGACAACCTCATGCTCTCACAGGTGCAGGCGATTGATGAGCGTTTCGAGGCCGACTGGATCAAGGTGTTTCAGAAAGAGCGCGCGCTGCAACGCCGTGAACAGGTGGGCATGCCTGGTCCGCAGGCGGTCGCCGGCGAAATCCAGCGCTGGAAGTCCTTACTTGCGCAGATCGATTAACCTGCGACTCGCGTGACCGCGAGGGGACACAAGTGCTGGCGTACCTGGTGGGGGCAAGGCGGTTGAGCGGACGTATCTGGGAGGATTGAGTCGGAGCGTTGGGGCGAGTCGCCTGAGTTGCCACGTCGTTTCGGTCCCCTTCGGCTCTGCTCAAGGCGTACTCGCCATGGCGTGGGGCGTGACCGAAAGCGGACGCAGGTGCGGGCGCACCTGATGAGGGCGAGGCGGTTGGGGGGGATCTGCACGAATCGTTTTTGGGTGGGTTAGCGAGTTGAACGTGGCAAACGGAAGCTGGTGGGCGATTTTGCTTTCCAAAGACGGGCAGGCGCGTTGGAAGCGAGAATGGCGATGGAGGTGCGCGGTCGATGAGTGATGCGGGGGCAGAGTCGAAGGGCGCGCAGAGCGCCTCGGCGGGTCCGTTGCCGTTGGGCGCGTTTGTCTGGCGTTTTCGCTACAACTACCTCTTCAGCGTGTTCAATGGGATGACGTGGCTGATCGCGTTGGGGGCGCCGATGGTGTTGCTGGCGGAGTCGCTGGGGGCGACGCCGGCACAGGTTAATCTGTGCTACAATTTCGTATTCTTGCTGTTGCCGGTGCAGGTCTTGGCGACCACGCTGACGCCGCATCTGGGATTCAAGCGGCAGATGATGCTGGCCTGGGGCGCGCGGGCGTTTTGCCTGCTGGTGCCGCTGGGCATAGCGCTGTCGAGTCCTTCCGCACCTGCACCGGGCTGGATGCTGTGGGCGCTGATCGGGAGCATCTTTATGTTTACGCTGCTGCGGTCGCTGGGCACTCCGGTGGTTTTGCCGTGGTTGCAGGCGATGTTGCCGGACGGGCAGCGCGGGCGTTTTTTCACCACTGACCAGAGTTTCACGGCACTGGCGGGGGTGGGCATTTTGCTGATCTGCGCTTGGCTGGCGCAGACACTGCAGGGGAGTTACGCTGCGTTTGCCTGGCAGTACGGGCTGGCGCTGACAGGTGGGCTTGGGGCGCTGTATTGCCTGCGTTTTTGGCCGGATGCGCCCAAGCCGCAGATGATGCCGGCGCGGTCGGTCTTGCGGGAGTTACCGCGAGCGGTGGGCGCGGAGTTGCCGGTGCGTCAGATTCTGGCGCTGATGGTGGTGGCGGGATTTGTGGGCAGTTCGTTCATTCCGCTGACGACGTACTACCTGAAGGTGGAGGCGAAGCTGAGCACGGCGATGATTCTGGTGTATTCGGCTTTGCAATACGTTGGTGTGATTGGCGGCTCGTGGGTGCTGCGCAACCTGCTGGACCGGTTTGGCTCGAAACCGTTTTTTCAGCTGTCGCTGGCGGCGGGACTGCTGCTGGACATTTACTGGCTGGTGCTGGTGGTGAGCGGTTCGGGCACGCTGTTGTGGTTTTTGCCGCTGGCGTTTGTGTGGGCTGGCGTGGGGGGCAGTCAATGGGCGGCCTCGACCACGCGCTACCTGGCGCAGCTAGGCAATTACGAGAATCGGGCGATCCTGATTGCGGGTATCACGGCAACGGCGGGTGTGGGCAACGCATGCTTTGCCTACCTTTGGGGGCTGGTCGTAAAGAGCGAGGATGCTGTTGGACAGGTGGGCCTGGATGCGACGTGGTTCGCGGCGTTTTTCGCGGTGGGGCTGCTGGTGCGCGGGGGTCTGTTTTTCGCGTTTGGGCGGCTGGCGGAAGAGCGCCCTGGGTCGGCCCTGCGCATCTCCAACGCGGGGCTGATCCGGCCGTTTCGGTTCTTTGCCTCGATGGTGAACCTGGTGGAGCCGGAGCCGCGTAAGGCGAAGGGTCGAACGCATCACAAAGAAGTCGAGTGACCTCGACCCTTCGTCCCATCGACCCATCGACCCATCGACCAGCTCAGGGACTGCGTCCAGCTCAGGGACTTCGTCTGGCTCAGGGACTTCGCCTGGATTGCGACGTCGCTTCGCTCCTCGCAATGACGTGTGGCATGACTGCCACGGGACGCAGGTGCTCGCGCACCTGGTTGGGGCAAGTCGGGTGATTGTGACGTTCTTGGTTCTTCGTTCTTTGTCGGTGGGAGTCGAGGCAGGCGGCACCTCGAGGTGTGCGCTCCTTCGCCCCTTCGACAAGCTCAGGGACTTCGTCTGGCTCAGGGACTTCGCCTAGCTCAGGGACTTCGCCTGGATTGCGACGTCGCTTCGCTCCTCGCAATGACGTGTGGCATGACTGCCACGGGACGCAGGTGCTTGCGCACCTGGTTGGGGCAAGCCGGGGGATACCGTTTGTGGGCCTGCTTTGTTCTCTGAGAAAAAGGAACTGTTTAAGGTGTTTGAATTGATCGGTGCCGTACCGGAAGCAAAGCAGGAATGCGACGGCGCTGAGCTACTTGTATTGAAGCAAGCGGGCTTTGCGGCTGGTGATAACCGTTGTCGGTAGATGGGTTAAGCCATGGGTTTGCCGTCGAAGCCCCAGTGGGTGCGGGGGATGTCGGCGGCGATGATGTGAACGCGGCTGGGTGCGGTCCTGAGGTGTTCGGTGCAGAGGGCAGTGAGGCGTTCGACGACGGGCCCGACCTTGTCGGCGGTCAAGCTGAGGCCTTCGAGGTGGAAGACGGCGGCGGGCTCGGCGTTGGTGTCCATGCTCATGGCGTCGGCCTGCTGGACCGTGGCGAGCATGTAGGCGGGCGGCTTACCGAGGAGTGAGGCAGTTTCGCGACACAGGGTATGCGCGAATGCTTGGCTGGCTTCGGCGGAAAGGGTGGCGTTGTGGTGGCAAAGCAGGGAAGGCATGGGTGAAGCAGGTTCGAATTAAGAAGCCAGAAGGTAGAAGTAAGCAGATGGAATGAACATTGAAAGAGGTGGTTTAGGTGGAAGTGTTGTGTGGACTGGGGGCGGGTTATTCGCGTTCGCCGTCGGGGGAGCGAGCGTGGGCGGTGGGTTCGTCGGAAAAGGGGTCGTAGTCGGCGTCGATGAGCATGGGCCGGCAGCAGCTCTCGCAGTCGTAATCGAGGCTGGCGGGGCACTCCTCGGGCGGGGGCATCGGCACGTAGAAGGGCTGAAAGCACCAGGGGCAGATAACTTCGGCGTGCAGGTGCATGAGGGTGAAGCAGGATGGAGGCGAAAGCAAATGACTCAGAGGAGGTCGGCGAGGGCTTGGGGATCGTCGGTGGGTTGGAGGCACTGGGTTCCGACGCAGAGTTGGAAGCCGGCGGGTGCGGTGGGGGCTTCGCTGGCGTCGATCAGGTAGATTGGGCGATAGGGTTTGGGGTCGTCGTTGGTGCCGTGAAGGGCGCGGCTGAGGGCCTGTCGTTGTTCGCTGGATACGCCCTTGAACTTGATCACGGCCAGGCCGATGGCGTGCTCGGCGACGGCGGTGAGGGCGTGACTGATGGCGGAGGGCGCGCGCTCGGCCAGGACGTGAAATCCGCGCAGGAGGTTGCTTGCGAGGGAGTTGCAGGCGGGGTTTGTGGTCAGGGCGTCGAGGCGGTGGCAGGCATGCAGGAGGGCGGCCTGGCCGCTGGGGGTGGCGTTGTCGAACCAGTCCTTCTGGCGCCCGAGGGGCAGGTCGGTGGCGTCGCGGGCGGTGGTGAAGCAGCCCACGCCATCGGGGTCGGCAAAGAATTCCTGGACGGTGCGGAGGAGTTCGGTGGCGCGCTCGATCCAGACTGCAGCGGTGCCGGGGGCAAAGACTTCGGCTTTCTCGGCGAGGGTGAGGCAGGCTTCGGCGAGCCAGGCGTGGTCGTCGAGGGTGCCCTCAAAGCGGGCGCCGCTGGGTGCGCCGTCGGGGCTGTCGGCGGGGTCGTAGAAGACGGTGTGGAGGCGAGTGTATCCGTCTTTTGAATACGTATGGTGCGTCCAGAGGCTCTCGGCGGCGCGCTGGGCGAGGGTGTGCCAGTCAGGCCGGTCGAAGGCGAAGGCGGCTTCGGCCAGGCCACGAATCAAGAGGGCGTTCCAGGCGGTCAGCTGCTTGGTGTCCTTGCCGGGGGGGACGCGTTGTAGTCGGGCCTGAAGGAGTTTTGCGCGCAGGGGCGCCAGTTCGGTGCGGCGCTTGAAATCGGTGAAGGTTTGCACGGGGTTGGAGGTACCGTGCTCGAAGTTGCCCTGCTCGGTGATGGCGTAGTTCTGGCAGAAGCGGGGACCGTCCTCGGGTCCGAGAAGTTGAAGGATATCGTCGGGTCGCCAAACGTAGTACTTGCCCTCGTGGCCCTCGCTGTCGGCGTCGAGCGAGGCGTAGAAGGCCCCGAAGGGGGCGGCCATTTCGCGCTGCAGCCAGGCGACGGTTTCCTCAGCGACGGCCTGGTGGAGGGGGTCGCGGTAGCGCAGGAAGGCGCGGCTGTAGGCCGAGAGCAGCAGCGCGTTGTCGTAGAGCATTTTTTCGAAGTGGGGGATAACCCATTGGCCGTCGACGCTGTAGCGGGCGAAGCCGCCGCCGATTTGGTCGAAGAGACCGCCGCGGGCCATGCGGTCGAGGGTCAGGCGGCAGGCCAGATCGAGGGCGCCGGAGAGGTGGGCGTTTTTTTCCGCCGCCTGGGATCCGCGCAGGGCCTGCAGAAAGTTGAGGGTCATGGACGGGGGGAACTTGGGCGCGTCGCCAAAGCCGCCGTCGGTGCGGTCGAGGTTTTGCAGAATACCTTGGGCGGCGGGCACCAGATCGTTGGCGGTGAGGCGGGCGTTGGGGTCCTCAGAGCGTGGGACGTTGCCGGCTTCGATGTTTTTGGCGATGTTGTCGGCGTTTTCGATCAGCTCGGTACGTTGCTTTTGGAAGTGCTCGGAGACGCGCAGGAGCAGCTGCGGCCAGGGGATGATGCCGGGTCTGCGGTCGTCGGGCGGGAAGTAGGTGCCGCCAAAGAAGGGGCGACCGTCGGGCAGGCAGAAGACGTTGAGGGGCCAGCCGCCGCGCTGGATGATCATCTGGACGGCCTCCATGTAGACGCGGTCGAGGTCGGGGCGCTCCTCGCGGTCGAGCTTGATGCAGACGAAGTGCGCGTTCATCAGGCCGGCGATGTAGGGGTCCTCGAAGGACTCGTGGGCCATGACGTGGCACCAGTGGCAGGCGCTGTAGCCGATGGAGACAAGGACGGGTTTGTCCGTCTGGCGGGCGGTCTCCCAGGCCTCCTGGCCCCAGGGGAACCAGTCGACGGGGTTGTCGGCGTGTTGGCGCAGGTAAAGGGAGTTTTCGCGGGCGAGTCGGTTCATGGGCGTGCGGTCATCGTAGAGCGATGACGAAGGGACAGGAATGCACACGATTGGGCGCAACGCCAACTGATTTGGGCGCGTTTAGGGGATGGGCGCTGGGCGGCTAGAAAGAAACCACAGAGGCACGGAGATCCGCAGAGGGGCACGGAGATGGGTTGGACTGGAAGCGTATTGGGTGCGCGACAGACTGAAGGGGTCGCCTTGCTCGGTGTCTTTGTGGCTCTGTGAGCATACGATTGGACAGGATAGCAAGCTAACAGGAGGGGGGTTGATGGCATGATGGCGCGGGGGTGCGCCCTTGGTTCCGTTGGTGGCAGATGGTGGTGGGGGGATGATAAAGGGTTGCGAGGGAAGGGAGCGTGGGGTAGGGTTTCGGGTTTAGGAGGGGAAGGGACGGATGAGTGTTGAAACGGCAGGCCGTATCCAGATATTGCCGGACACGGTGGCCAACCAGATCGCGGCGGGCGAGGTGGTGGAGCGGCCGGCTGCGGTGGTCAAGGAGCTGGTCGAGAACAGCCTCGATGCCGGGGCGACCCAGGTGCGGGTGCGCTTTGCCGGGGCGGGCAAGCAGCTGATTGAGGTCGAGGACGACGGCTGCGGGATGAATCCCGACGAGGCGCTGCTGGCGCTGGAGCGGCACGCCACGAGCAAGCTGCGGGTGGCCTCGGATTTGAATGAGGTGCGCACGTTGGGGTTTCGCGGGGAGGCGCTGCCATCGATTGCCAGTGTGTCGCGCTTTACGTTGAAGACGCGGGCGCGGGATTGGCCGGAAGGTAGCGAGGTGCGGGTGAACGCGGGGAAGCTGCTGGAGCAGCGTGCCTGTGGGATGGCCGTGGGTACGCGGATCACGGTGGCGCACCTGTTCCAGGCGGTCCCGGCGCGGCGCAAGTTTTTGCGCACCGACGCGACGGAGACGGCGCACATCGTGCAGCTCTTGCGGTTGTACGCGGTGGCACATCCGCGGGTCGCGTTCACGCTGGAGGAGGGCAGCCGAGTGGTCTTTCGTTCGCCGGCGTGCCCGCGCCTGGCGGATCGCGTGGCGGAGATTTGGGGGCGCGCGCTGGCCGAGGAACTGGTTGCGTTGGACGCGCCGCCGGAGGGGGATGCCCCGCAGCCGCCTTACCGATTGGAGGGGCTGGTGGGACGGCCCGGGCGGGGGCGTTCGACGCGTCAGGAGCTGATCACGATCGTGAACGGGCGTCCGGTGGACTGCCGCGCGTTGAATTACGCGGTGATCGAGGCTTACGAGGGGCTGATTCCGAAGGGGCGTTACCCGGCGGGCTTCCTCTTTCTGGCGTGTCCGCCGGAAGGGGTCGACGTGAACGTGCATCCGGCCAAGCGGGAGGTGCGTTTTCGCGAGGAGGGCCGGATCCGGGCGTTTGTGCGCTCAGTGCTGCAGGAATGCCTGGAATCGATTTTGGAACTGGGGGCCCGACCGCCGTCGGCGATTGGGGGCGCGTCCATGTCGACGCAACCCGCCCCGCCGTCCTCGGTGGAGGCGGCTCCGGTCCGACGGGTTTCGGAAGGGTTGGAGGCCGAGCGGGGATCACGAACAGCGGCGGAAGGTGTGGCAGTCTTCGATGCGCCGAAGCGAGCGCTCGCGGATCGATCCGGGCCTGCGTATCCGAAGGCGCGCGGGCCGCGTTGGCAGGGTCCGCCGGTGCGTGCGAGCGGTGTTGCGCGGGGGGCCGACGAAGATTTGGCGGGGGAAGCGGCGCCGCTGGCGGAAGCGGGGGCGCGTGATTGGCGCTGGCTGGGGTTACTGGAGGTGTTGCCGGGGTGTGGTTTGTTTGAGACGGCGGACGGTTTGGTGGTGCTCAATGCGGGGGCGGCGCGCCGGCGGATCGCCTACGAGCGGGTACTGCAAACACGCGCGCAGGAAGCGGTGCCGCGGCAGGCCCTGCTCCTGCCCGTGCCCCTGGAGTTTTCACCAACGGAAGCGGCGGCCGTGGACGGTTTTCAGAGCTTTCTGGCGGGCGCGGGTTTTGAGCTGGAGGCCTTCGGGCGCAACTTTTACCGACTGCGGGCGGTGCCGGGGTGGTTGGAGGCCGAAGCCGCCGAGGCGGTAGTGCGGGATCTGGTCGGGGCGCTGCGCGAAGGTCGTATCAGCGACGCGGATACACAGCGCGGGCAGGCCGCCGCCTGGGAGGCGCTGGCGCGGGTGGCCGTGCAGCGCATGAGCGGGGAGACACCGCGTACGGCGGCAGCTTTTGGCGAGTTGCGTACGGCGCTCTTTCGGTGTGGCCAGCCGTTGGTCGACCCGACGGGCAAGCCGACGCTCTTTGAGCTGAATCGACGTGAACTGGCGCGGCGCCTGGGCCGGGCGTGAGTCGGGACCGAAGGAGCAGCGCAGAGGCGCGAACTTTACCACAAAGGCCCGGAGAACCACCGAGGGGCACGCAGACAACTTATTGGACAGGATAACGCGATAACAGGATGTCGAGGGGATCGGCGCGGTGAGAACGGGTGCGGTCAGGTAAGCGAGGGTTCACGACAGAGGCGCTAAAGCCCGCCGAGGGGCAGGGTGCGGGTGGATGGACTTTGTGATTTGGAAGAGGGGATGATTCCTATGAGGAATCCTGTTATCCTGTCACCATTCTGGCTCTGTGCGATGAAGATGCGACAAAATAAACCAAAATAGACAGAATGATGAATTGGATAAACTCAGAGGGTTTTTCTGTTTACCTGCAATTGTGTCTGACCCATGTCGAGCCGTTGTGGGTGGGATGGCGTCTCTTTGGTGAGGGCGGGGTTGGGTGAGTGCGCGGTCACCAGGCGTAGGCCTTGGGGGCTTCGCCGCCGGGGCCGGGGAAGATGTGGTCGAGGCGCTCGAGCGTTTCGGGCGAAAGTTGGATGTCGAGGGCGCGCATGGAGGCATTGAGCTGATCCATGGTGCGCGGGCCGATGATAGGCGCGGTGACAACGCGATTGTGCAAGAGCCAGGCGAGGGCGACGTTGGCGGGTTCCTCGCCGAGTTCCTGGCAGAGGGCTTCCCAGGGTTCGAGCTTGGCGCGGTTGTTTTCGATGCGCTTTTTCATTTGCTCGCCCGCGCGCCGGCCCTTGTCGGGCTGGTTGAGGACGCCGCCGAGCAGGCCCCCGGCCAGGGGGCTCCAGGGGATGAGGCCGAGGCCGTAGTGGCGGCAGGCGGGCACGACTTCGAGTTCGACGGTGCGGTTGGCCAGGTTGTAGACGCTTTGTTCGCAGACCAGGCCGTAGAAGCGTCGCTGGCGCGCTTCCTGGTTGGCCGTGGCGATGTCCCAGCCGGCGAAGTTGGAGGAGCCCACGTAGCGGACCTTGCCCTGGCGCACGAGCGTTTCCATGGCTTCCCACATTTCGTCCCAGGGGCAGGCGCGGTCGATGTGGTGCATCTGGTAGAGGTCGATCCAGTCGGTTTGCAGGCGGCGCAGGGAGTCCTCGCAGCAGGCGATGATTTTGCGCGCGGACAGGCCGCGGACGAGGTTGGGGTCGGACGCGTCGGCCGGGGACATGTCGTTGTAGACCTTGGTGGCGAGGACGATCCGTTCGCGGCGTCGCCCGCCCTGGGCGATCCAGGTACCCACGATTTGCTCGGTCACGCCTTCGCCCTGTTTCCAGCCGTAGACGTCGGCCGTATCGAAGAACTGGATACCCAGCTCGAGGGCGCGGTCCATGATGGCATGGGAATCGGCCTCGGTGGTCTGGGGGCCGAAGTTCATCGTGCCCAGGCACAGGCGTGAGACCTTCAGGCCGGTACGGCCGAGGGGAACGTGGAGGGGAAGTGAATCTGGCATCGGTACAAGCAGTGAAAAGACCGTACCTGAATGGCTTCGGTGCCCGGGTGCAAGACAAGGAATGTAACCGGCCCGGTGCGTGCGGGCACACTCATGTTACGCGAATGTTAAATCAGACGCATGTATCGATTGTGCACTTGCACTGAGTGCGGGGGATTGTATCACAGCCAATACCCGCGATAAGTCAGGCAACAGTGGTGGCCGCTTTTTTCGGATCAACAACCAATCATTCAACAACCAATCATCTTCATCCAACGCCTATGAATACATTGCTCCGTGCTGGAGCAGGCATGCTGTGCGCACTGCCTGTCATCGCGCAGGGACTGACGGTGGACTTTGAGTCCGTAGCCGCCGGGACCACTGCTGAATCGTTTACCTTTAACGTCAGCGGCACAACTGTTGATGTCATCCGTCTGGGAGATTCCGATCCGCTGACCGGCAGTGCCGGGGATGCGGTGAATGGCGACGATCTGGGTATTTTCTTCTCCGGGGACGCGGACAACCCGCTGGAAGGCGGACCGGATAACGGTAACGACGAAGACCTCTTCACCGCGCCCTTTGTCGGCGAGCGGATCGACGTCGACATGAACGGGGTCGAAACCGTCACCGACGGTCCCGTGATGCTCAACCTGGGCAACATCCTGGTGGGCAACGAGGCGAACAGTAACGACAACCCCGACGACGATGCGCAGGGTTCGCGTTTTCTGTTTTCCTTTGCACCTCCGGCCGCCGCGATCACCGAGCTGATCCTGATCGACACCGAAGACGGCGAAGACGGTCTCCGCGGCGGCACAGTCAACGCGTATTCCGACATCAATGCGCTGACCATTGTGGGCTCCTACACGTTTGACGGTGAAGACGGTGAAGGCGCGAACAATTCGGGGCGAATCATTGCCATCGAGTTTGGCCCGGGTGTGACCGCGCTGGAGATTATCTTGAATGGTTCGGGTGCGGTTGGGGAAATTTCGTTCAGCGCCGTTCCCGAACCGGGTGCGTACGCCGCGATTGCCGGGGTGCTGGCGCTGGGTATTGCCTGGATGCGCCGCCGCCGTCTGCGCGGGTAGCGTTTCGACAGAGCCAGCGAACTTCATTTTTGCAGCGCCAGTCCCTGCTCGGGGGCTGGCGTTTTTTTGGTGTGCACCGTGGGTACGATAAAAAATGGTTATATGGGTGAAAAGTAAGGCTTGCACCTGAGGCGTCACTCAGGTATCTCCTGATATAACCAGTCGGGGAATGACGCATCCCAAGTGTAGTCACCCCCGGTCAACTGGGCCCTAATCACTCCCCAGTTCCCCGATATTGATGAAATTTCCTGCTTTGGCCGGAGCTACTGCTCTGGCGGCTGCCATGATGGCACCTGCGTCGACGGCGAGCATCGTCATCGACTTTGAAACGCAAGCTGAAGGCATTTTTGACTCGCTCGTGATCAACGGCGGCGGGGTCGAAGTCACCGTGACCCGCGAGGACGGGACCGACCGTCGATTGGGCATCCTCGACACCAGTTTTCCCGGCGGCGCGGACCAGGGTAACGACGAAGACCTGTTCAATTCGCCGCTTTCGGGCGACCTGATCGAGGTTGACGTGAATGGCGTGGAGACGGTGACGCAGGGCGTCACGCTGGACCTGGGCAACGTGCTTTTTGGCCAGAATCGCCGCGAAGATGACGACGGCGATGCGCCCAACGACGACCGGCGCGGGGCCGAGATTTTGTTCTCGTTCAGCCCAGTGCTCGATATGCTGACCGAGCTGATTTTGGTCGATGCCGAGGAAGAAGGTGCGACCGTGACGGTGACCTTCGACAGCGCGCCCGCGGAAGTGCTGGAGCTGTCCAGCGGGGGCTTGAACAACTCCGCGCGGATCTACGCCCTGGAGTTTGGGCCTGGCGTGAGCTCGGTTCTGGTCGACTTCAATGGCTCCGGCGCAGTGGGCGCGTTGGAGTTTGACGCCACCGATCCAATTCCCGAGCCGGCGCAGATCGCGTTTCTGTTCGGTACGGTTGTGCTGGGGCTGGGCTGGGTCCGCCGGCAGAGGGTGCGCAGAACGTGTTCGGCGTAAAAAGGAAACCGCATTTTCTGATAAACAAGCCATGTTTGAGCGCGTCGGTGGGTCTGCCCTGCCGGCGCGTTTTTTTGTGTGCGTAATGATTCAGCAGGGCACAGGGACCCTTTTAGACCCGGGACGGATCCGCCTTTCAGAAATGCTGAGGGACTGCGCTGGTGAGCATCGTTTTGGCAATTTTTCATGGCCGGGCCGATGCATTCGCCTCGGGGTGGTGAAGCATTGAGCTGGGTAAACCGATTACGCTGTCTCCGATCGCCGGCTTCGTGTCTCGGCGGTGAGCACTGGTAGTTGGCCAGGCGCGTGCGTGCGAGGTGAATGGAGGCGGCCTAATCCGGGGTTGCGTTGACGGGGGTGACGGATTCGGCTGAAGGCTCGTGGCAACGGGCTTGCAGGCAGTGGATTGGGTGGTGGTGGTCGGCTACCTGGCCGGGCTGATTGCGCTGAGTGCCTGGCTGGCGCGCGGGCAGACAAGCGGGCGCGATTACTATTTGGGCGGGAACCGGACCGGGCCGCTGCCGCTGGCGCTGTCGACGATGGCCACGCAGTGTTCGACCAATTCGATTCTGGGAGCGACCGCGTTTGTCGCGTTGGCGGAGTCGGGAGGGCTGGTCTGGTTGCAGTACGAGTTGGCGGTGCCCCTGGCGATGGTCGTGATCATGGTGCTGTTGATGCCGATTTTCCGGGGGCTGTCGCTGATCTCGGTCTATGATTATTTGGAGCGGCGCTACGGGCTGAAGACGCGGCTGGTCCTGAGCCTGATGTTTCAGGTGCTGCGAGCGTTCTCAACGGGGGTGACGATTTTTGGCGTTGGGGTGGTGCTGGAAGCGACCTTTGGGTTGGCGCTGTGGCAGAGCGTGGTCGCGCTGGCGGTGGTGACGATCGTTTACGATGTTCTGGGCGGAATGCGGGCGGTGATCTGGTCGGACGTGATTCAGTTGTTCGTGCTGCTGGGGGCGGTGCTGGTGGCGGCGTGGCTGATGGTGGACCTCAACGGCGGGCTGGCCGAGACGTGGCGATTGCTGGGAACCAGTGCGGAGGGCTGGCGGCTGCAGACGGTGGACTTTGCCGGGCACGGGCTGGGGGACGGGCAGAGCTTTGCCTTCTGGCCAATGTTGATTGGCGGACTGTTTTTGTATGTGGCGTACTACGGCTGTGACCAGACGCAGGCGCAGCGCGGGTTGTCGGCGCGCTCGGTTCGCGAGGCCAACCAGGCGCTGTTTCTGGGCGGGCTGCTGCGCTTTCCGTTCGTGCTGACGTATTGCCTGGTGGGGGTGGCACTTGGGGCCTACGTGGTCGGGCATCCGGAGTTTCTGGAAAAGCTGCCGCTGGGCACCGACGGCAAGCCGCAGGCCAACGCGGCGCTGCCGGTCTTTGTGCTGGAGCATTTTCCGCCGGGCCTGGTGGGGCTGGTGGTGGTGGGTTTGTTTGCGGCGGCGATGTCGTCGCTGGATTCGACGATCAACTCGCTGTCGGCGCTGAGCCTGGAGGACTTGGTGGGGCGCCTGCGCCGTGAGCCGCTGGGCGAGCGCGCGACGTTTCTCTTGGGCAAGGTGCTGACGCTGTTTTGGGGCGTGGTCTGCGCGGTCTTCGCCTTTTTTGTAGGCGACATCGCCGAGACCATCATCGAGTCGGTGAACAAGATTGGCTCCTTGATCAACGGGCCGCTGCTGGCGCTGTTTGTGATGGGGATGCTCACGCACAAGGCGAACGAGGCCGGCATGCTGGCGGGGCTGATCGCGGGCTTTGGGACGAACCTCGTCCTGTGGCTGGAAGTACCGGAAATCTCCTGGTTGTGGTGGAACGTGATCGGATTTGGGGTCTGCGCTGGGGTGGGGTACCTGCTGAGCTGGATCCTGGCGTCGGCGCGGGCGGTGGATGCGGCGGTGCTGGCCGTGGGGCATTTTCGAGAGCGCGGCGCGGGAACGCCGGTGTGGGCCTATCTCGCGCTGTTAGGATTTGCCGGGGTGATTCTGGCGGTGTTGCTGGGCTTGCAGCTGCTGGCGGATTGAATTGGTTTGGGAGTCGATGAGGGCAAACAAGCTGGTGATTCTGGCAGTGGGGATCATCGCCGTGGTGGCGGTGCTGCTGGTGGGCGGGAGCCTGTTTTTGCGGGAAGCGATCCGGCTGTTCGACGATGGTTTTGGCGTCGAGATGCTGGAACCTGTGGCGCAAGGGGATGTTTCCGCCGATGCGACCGTGAGCGGTTCGGTCGATCCGGCAAGGAGTGGAAGCGGCGCGGCGACGACTGGCGACCTGGCTCCGCAGCGCTTTGCAGTGCAGGTGCCGGCAGGGGAGACAGTCCATGTGCTGTTGGCCAGCGAGTGGGGCTACTTGCCCGATCTGGATGAACTGCAGCCGCGCGTGCGACACCAGGGATCGGCGCCCGAAGCTTTGCGGCGCGAACGCGTCAACCTGACCGTGGAAACCTCGGTGTCGGCGCAGGGTTTGTTTTACTTGAAAAGCGACGTTCCGCAGACGGTGCAACTGGTCTGGGAAAATCCGGTGGAGGGCTTCTTTTTGGCGCGGTCGGGGCCGATTCTCGTGCCGATGGCAAACCTGGCGTTCTACGGCTTTGGGACGATGGGCGTGGCAACCCTCATCGTGGTCGTTTTGGTGGTGCTGCTGCTGCGCAAGCCGAAGGTGAATCCCCCGCTGGTGCCCGGAGGGGCGGGTCGTCCTGGATCCGCTGGCCGCTTTGACCGGCACCGTCGCTGATTGCGCGGGCCTTGGTGGGGACCTGCGGCACGCTGTTACCAGGCACGACTTGGATGGGAGGATGAGGCGAGGGGGCAGAGTTTTGCTTTGGCTCACCCAGGCGCAGGGAGACGGGGATTTGGGGTGTTGGCAGGGGCCGCAATATCGTGATGACGGAGTGTATGGATCCCATGAAGCGCGCCACTGTTGTCTTGTCACTGCATTGGTCGCATAGGTGCCTGAGAAGCGCTTGACGATGCGCGCAATGGCGGGCTTGACGGGTTGGGGCGGTTGCGGTGCAGTCGATGCATGCAGTATCAACGCCTCGGCCACTCCGGATTGAAATTGTCGCGCCTTTCGTTTGGAGCGTGGGTCACCTTTGGGCAGCAGATTGGCGAGGAGGTGGCGACCGAGCTGATGAAGGCCGCGTACGATGCCGGCGTGAACTTTTTCGACAACGCCGAGGCTTACGCCAACGGGAACGCGGAGGTGGTGATGGGTGCCATCTTGAAGAAGCTGGGCTGGCGTCGGGATTCGTACTGCGTGTCTTCGAAGGTGTTTTTTGGGATCGACGAGCGCAAGCCGACGCAGCGGGGCTGCTCGCGCAAGCACCTGACCGATGCCTGCCATGGCGCGCTGGAGCGCTTTCAGCTGGATTACATCGATTTGTTTTACTGCCACCGGCACGACCCGGAAACGCCCATTGAGGAGACGGTGTCTGTGATGACCGACCTCATTCGGCAAGGGAAGATATTGTATTGGGGCACCTCGGAGTGGAGCGCGCGTGAAATTACGGAAGCGCACGCGGTGGCGCGGCAATATAATTTGTATCCGCCAACCATGGAGCAGCCGCAGTACCACCTGTTCCACCGCGAGCGCTTCGAGGTGGAATACGCGCCGCTCTACGATGCGCCGTTTGGGATGGGCACGACGATTTGGAGCCCGTTGGCCTCGGGGTTGTTGACCGGGAAGTTTTCCGGAGGGCAGGTGCCGGAAGGCTCACGCATGGGCATGGAGGGCATGGAGTGGCTGGCCGAGCGCCTGAGCGAGGATTGGGGCAAGGCCATCATTGAGCGTGCCGACCGGCTCAAGCCGCTGGCCGAGGAACTGGGGATGACCCTGCCGCGAATGGCGATTGCCTGGGTGCTCAAGAATCCGCACGTGAGCTCGGCGATCCTCGGGGCTTCCAAGCCGGCTCAACTGGTGGAAAATCTCAAGGCCATCGACGATGTGGAGCAGTTGAGCGACGAGGTGATGGCGAAGATTGAGGCGATTGCCGAGTCGGCACCCTGAGTGTTGGGTCATCTCGACGGGACGTGCTGGCTCGCCCAAGACTACCGTGGCGCGGGGATGCTTAGGAAACACATTTAGCAATAGTATAACAGCGTGATCGGAGGATCGGATCGGGGAAACTGGCGGAGGAGTTTAGTGCTTCGAACGCTCGCCGGGTTGATCCTTTTGAGGTTTCGGGTTGGTGCGTCGGGGGTGGATGAAATCGTTACGCCCGACGGTACAGAGAAAAGTGACGAGGACGGGCAACGCCGGTGCTGGAATTAGGAAGCGCCGACAGGGCAATTGGGCGAAGGCGCTTTACAGGGCGTGTTGGCGTCTAGAGGGTGAGGGTTATGAAATTCACCTACTATGGCCATTCGGCGGGGCTGGTTGAGGCCGGCGAGCACCGCATTTTGATCGACCCGTTTTTGCAGGGCAACCCGCTCAGTCCGGTGTTTCCTCATGATGTAAAATGCGACACGATCGTGTTGACGCACGGTCACGAGGATCACTTTGGCGATACCGTGGAGATCGCCAAGGCCACCGACGCGACGGTGGTGGCCACGGTGGAGCTGGCGCGGTTTTGCGCGGGTAAGGGCCTCAAGACCCAGGAGATGAATCTGGGCGGGGAGGTGTCCTTTGGCTTTGGCACGATCAAGCTGGTGCCGGCGTTTCACAGTTCTTCCTACGTGGACGAGGATGGGCGGTCGGTGTATCTGGGAATGCCCGCGGGCGTGGTGATCAAGAGCGACCGCTCCACGCTGTATCATGCCGGGGACACGGCGCTGTTTGGCGACATGAAGCTGATCGGCGACATGAACAGTATCGACGTAGCGCTGGTACCGATTGGCGACACGTACACGATGGGCGTCAACGATGCGGTGGAAGCGGTCGGGATGCTGCGCCCAAAGAAGGTTGTGCCGATCCACTACAACACGTTTGCGCCGATCGAGGCGGATCCGCAGCGCTTTGCCCAAAAGTGCACCGAGATTGGTGTGGAGGTGCTGATCCTGGAGCCCGGCGGCTCGTTGACGCTGTAGGCGTTGAGGCTAGCGCGAGGCGCAGTCGGGGCACTGGCCGTAGTACTGAAGCTCGTGGTAGAGCTTGGTAAAGCCGGTGCGGTGGGCCACTTCGGCTTCGAGCTGTTCGACGGGGCATTCCATCGGCAGGGCCTGCACCTTGCCGCACTTCACACAGATGAGTAAGTCGTGGTGACACTCGGGATGGTGCAGGACGAAGTGCGCGGCGCGCTCATGCAAGCCAACGCGCCGGGCCAGCCCCTTGTCCTCCAGGCGGGACAGCAGACGATAGAGCGTGGCGGGGTCGCAATGGCCCTGGATATCGGGATGGGCCAGCAGGGCGTTGATGCTGAGGGGGCCCTCGGCCCCATCGAGCGCCCGCAAGACGGCTTCGAGCAGGTACGTGCGTCGAAGACCGGCAGCGCGGCAGCGATCCACCAGGAGCTGAATCGCTGTGGGGGTTTCGGCAGCTCGCATGAAATAAGAATAGTTCTAAATTTTGGGACTTGGCAACCTCTCAAAATCGAGGCTCACCGCCACTCGTGTTTGGGATAGCGACCAGCCAATTCCTTTTTGATGGCAGCATAGCTGTTTTGCCAGAAGGCGTCGAGGTCGTTGGTGATCTGGGCGGGTCGCCCGTTGGGGGCGAGGAGTTCGAGGGTGAGGGGAAAGCGCCCGCCGGCGATGCGCAGGGTGTTGCCGGGGACGTCATAGAGGTCTTGCAAGCGCGTGCTGAGGGTGGCCTGGGAGCCGTCGGGCGTGTAGCGGATGGGCGCGGGCTTGCGGCGTCGAGGCAGTTCGATCGCTTCGGGCACCAGCGTGTTCAGGGCGGCGGCTTGCTCGGGCGAGAGCCATTGCCGCAGCGCAGGCCAAACGTCGCACTCGCGGGCCTGTTTGACAGAGGTGGCCCCGAGGAAGGCCTGCTCGAGCAGCAGGCGGAGGGCGTCTTCGTCGATGGGCTCGATGTCGAGTTCGGGGCACTGCCTGGCAGCAAAGGCGAGGCGTGCGCGCCAAAGCTCGACGGCGTCGGTCCAGCTGCGCGGCTTGAAGTTGCCCGCGAGCATTTCGCCGGCGAGGAGCGCGGCGGCTTGCTCGGGGGGCGGGTCCTGGCCGTCGCGCGACTCCAGGAGCAGGCCACGGAAGCAGCGCTTGATGCGCTGGACCACGCGCTTTTGGGCCACATCGAAGTGAACGGCGCTGACTTCGGCGATTTCACCGGGGAAGGCGTCGTGCAGCAGGGCCTCGGTGACGGGCGTGGTCAGGCCGAGGAGGATGGTGGTTTTGCCGCGCACGGTGGTTTCCTCCAGTTCGGCGGCGACGAAAAGCTCGGCCTGGCGGGCGACGCTCTCGCGCCGCAGATCGCCCCGGCGCTTGTGGACGAGGTCGCAGCGCAGGGTGCCGCGGTCGAGGCGCTTGGCCAGGTGGTCAGCGAAGGCCGCCAACAGGCACGGGCGCAGGGCTGTTTCGGGGTCGTCTCCCTCGGTTGTATCCAAATTTTGGTGACGCGCCAGTTGCAGGAACTGCTCGGTAAGCTGGTCGGCCTGGCGGGCGGCCTGCGCGTGAATGCCCAGCTGACGGCAGAGGTCGGCGGCGTAGCGCGACTGGCGCGCGTGTGCCCACAGGCGCAGGCGCAGGATGAGGTCGGAGTCGGTCTGGCCGGCGAGCGCCTCGCGTTGATCTTCGGCACTGCTGTCATTGAGGCGCAGGAGCAGATCGCGCCCCTGGGCCAGGGCGGCGACACGGGCGGCGGTGGGCAGGCAGCGGCGTTGGGCCGCTTCCAGAAACAGGCGGGCGTAGCGCGGGTGCAGGGGGAAGGCGGCCAGCTGACGTCCGGTCGGCGTGATCGCACCGGTGGCCGGATCGAGGGCCTGAAGATCGGCGAGCAGCTGGCGAGCGCGGGTGACTGAAGCCTCGGAGGGCGAGTCCAGCCAGTCGAGCGTATTCAGATCGGTGATACCGGCCTGGGCGAGGCCGAGGAGGGTCTCAGAGAGGTCGACGCGGGCAATTTCGGGGGTTTCGCGGGCCTGGCGGTGGGCGTGTTCTTTTTCGCTCCACAGGCGCAGGCAGACACCCGGGGCGGTGCGTCCGGCGCGTCCGGCACGCTGTTCGGCGGCGGCCTGGCTGATCGGTCCGGTGACCAGGGTGTTGATCCCGCGGCGTGGATCAAAAGCGGCCTGTCGGGCGAGACCGGCGTCGATCACGGCGGTGACGCCATCGATGGTCAGCGAGGTTTCGGCAACGTTGGTGGCGACGATGATCTTGGGCCGGGCCGAGGGGTTGACGGCGGCATCCTGCTGGTCAGCGGGCAGTTCGCCGTAGAGGGCGTGCAGGTCGTAACCACGAGCCTGCGCAAGGGCACGCAGGGCCCCGAGGGTCCGCTGAATTTCGTACGCACCCGGCATGAAGATGAGGACATGGCCTGGCGTGCCTTCGCACAGGAGTGCTTCGGCATGGGCGGCGGCGTGCTCCCAGACGGGCGTGGCGCGTTGGCCGCGAGCCGGACGCGGCGGCGTGCCGGCATAACGAATGGCCACCGGAAAGGCGCGCCCCTGGGCGCTGAGCCGGGCGCACGGTTGCAGCCATGCGGCGAGCGCCTCGGTGTCGAGCGTGGCCGACATGACCAGCAGGCGCAGGTCGGGACGGTGCTCGGCCTGCAGGCGTCGCGCGAGGGCCAGAGTGAGGTCGCCGTCGAGGTGACGCTCGTGGAATTCGTCGAAGAGGATGGCAGCCACCGCGCCGACGGCGCCCTCGTCGAGGATTTGCCGGCGCAGGATGCCCTCGGTGACGAACTTGATGCGCGTTGTCTTGGAGAAGACACGGTCGAAGCGAATGTGAAAGCCGACCTCGTCGCCGAGCCGGGTATTGCGTTCGTAGGCGACGCGGCGGGCGAGCATGCGCGCGGCTAAACGGCGTGGCTGAAGGATGACGCAGTGTTGCCCCTCGGGGATACAGCCGGACTCCAGCAGGAGTTGCGGGACCTGGGTGGACTTGCCCGAGCCCGTGGGCGCCTGCAGCACGATGCGGTTGTGCCGGCGGTAGGCCTGGACGAGTTCCGTGCCGAGGCGACGGACGGGCAGGTCGGGAGTTGTGGAGGCAGGCAGGGCCACGGTCGAGCAGCGAAGGGGGCGGTGCGTTGCCCTGGCAAACAAAAACCGGGAGCGCCCCAAAGCGCTCCCGGTCCCTGTAGCACCTCGGTGTCGCCGACTTCCAGGCGGCGGAGGTGCCGGTGTCCCTTGCTTGCTACTTGCTGTGTTTCCTCCCAGGTCGCCGCCGGCCTCACTGCTAGCGGCCAGCGACGACTCCTTGAAAGTTGAGGGAAGGCTCCGGTCGCAACCGTTGGCTCCGGCCGGAGCCCGTGCGGGTTACTCAATGGCCAGTTTGCGCGGCTTGCGGGACTCTTCCTTGGGGAAGGTCAGCTCGAGCACGCCGTTTTCCAGGCGGGCGGACGCGTTGTCGGTGTCGGCGCCCTCGGGCAGCTTGACCGTGCGGTGGAAGACCGTGCGGGCTTCGGCGTTGTCGCCCTTGTAGGCGCGCTTGGCCGTGACGGTGAGGACACCGTTTTCGACGTCGAGGTCGACGTTGTCCCTGGTCACGCCGGGCAGGTCGACCGAGAGCGTGTAGGCGTTGTCATCTTCGTCGAAACGGACGGCTGAGGCGCTGGCGCGAGAGTGCCCGTTGGCCAGGCGCGAAGCTGCCGGGAAAGCCGCGCTGAAGACACGGTCGAGCTCGTTGAAGAACGGAACGGGTTCGTAGATGGTACGCATGTTGTGTTTCTCCTCTAAGTGGTGTGGTTGGTTGATGAATGGTTTTGGCGGGTGTTTCCGCCGTCGTGTTTGCCCATGAAATGCAGACAAGATGCCAGGCGCTTAAATTCTGTAAGACATTGTTGAGCAACAGCTAAGTATTTGTTCCGGGGCAACAATATGCGCCATTTTGGCTCGATATGGGCCAGATAGCGGCACAGTTGAATAGCAGCGTCACAATGGCGCAAGCAGGATGGGCTTGCCAGGGGCAGACGGCGGACTGAGGGTGTCCGCCATGTTGGGAAACCAGGACGGGTCGGGAGACGAAGTCGCCGGGCGTCTACAGCGCCTGGAGGAGCGCATCGCCTTTTTGGAGCGCCACAATGAGGCTCAGGACAAGGCGCTGTGGGCAGCGGACCGGGAGGTGGTCAAACTGGCTGGCGAAGTGCGATTACTGCGGCAGCGGCTGGCCTCGTTTGGAAACGATGGACCCGGTGAGGATGCCTCTGCGATGCCGGAGCGCCCGCCGCATTATTGAGCTAGAAGCCGCAAGCAAGGAGCTAGAAGAAGGAAGAAAGAGCATACATCCTAAGCTGTAGAGAGGTGTTGCTCGAAGGCAGCTCGCAGATGCCTTAGGGCTGTGCGGCACCGCGTCTTTGGGGCGCTTCGAGCTTACCCGTTGGCGTTGGGCGGGTGGAGGTGGACGAGGGTGGCGCCCCAGCCGCCGGCGGCTTCACCGCCGTGGTGGAAATCGCGGACGAGTTCGGGGCGCTTGCGCAGGATGGCGTGAACGGTTTCGCGAAGGGTCCCGGTGCCTTTGCCGTGGACCACGCGCACGGTCAGGATGCCTTTCTCGCGGCAGGCATCGAGGTAGTCGGGTACGAGGTCTTTGACGTCGCGCGGGTGAAAGGTGTGCAAATCGAGTGTGCCGTCGATGGGCATTTCAACGGGCTCGGGCTCATCCGAAAAATCTTCGGGGGGCATTGTTTTTGGGTTCAGCGGTAGCGCCAGGCGGAGGGGTCTTCATCGGTTGCGGGTGGGGCCTGGGAGCCGGGTTCGCGGACGACGGGTGGATGCTTGGCTGCGGTGGGAGGCTCCGCGCCGACGGCTTCGGGTTTGGTGTTTTCGGGCGGGGCAAGTTCGGTGGACTGCGGGGCGCGGGGCACCTCATCGACGGCTTCGAGCGCATCGAGCTGTTTCTGGGAGGCAACGGCGAGTTCGGGAAACTTCCGGGCGGTGGGCAAGACGCGCGCCTCGAGCGAGCCGACCGCGCTGTTGTAGCTTTTGACGGCGCGTTCGAGGCCCTTGCGCAGGTTGTCGAAATGCGAGCCAAAATCGCTGAGGCGCTCGTAGAGCTGCTTGCCGAGATCGGCGATCTGGGCGGCTTGCTCGGTCAAGGCGACCTGCGACCAAGCGTAGGCGACGCCCTTAAGCAGCGCGACGAGGGTCGTCGGCGTGGCCAGGATGACGCGGCGCTCGAAGCCGAAGTCGAGCAGGGTGGGGTCCTCACGGAGGGCGGCGGAGAGGAAGGCCTCGCCGGGAAGGAAGAGCACGACGAAGTCGGGCGAGCGGGCCTGGGCATCGAAATAGGCCTTCGCGCCGAGCTGCTTGATGTGGCCGCGCACGAGCTTGGCGTGGTGCTGCAGGGCGGCGCTGTGGGCGTCGGGCTTTTCGGCGTGGAGGGCATCGTCGTAGCCGGCCAGGGGGACCTTGGAGTCGACGACGATGAGGCGGTCGTTGGGCAACTTGACAGTCATGTCGGGGCGCAGTCGGTCCCCGGCGTCGTTTTCGATGGAGGACTGCTCGACGAAATTGATGTGGGGCTCCATGCCGGCGAGTTCGACGGCGCGGCGCAGCTGCATTTCGCCCCAGCGGCCCCGCACCTGGGGCGAGCGCAGAGCGGTGACGAGGTTGCCGGTTTCGGTGCGCAGGGCCTGGTTGGACTCGGTGAGGTGCTTGACCTGGGTGAGCAGGCCGGCGTAGGCGCTTTCGCGGTTTTTTTCCAGGCCGCGCACCTGCTGGTCGAACTCGGTGAGCTTTTGGCGCACGGGTTCGACGAGGTTTTGGATGGCTTGCTGGCGCTTGGAGAGGTCGGCGGAGGCCCCCTGCTGGTGTTTTTCGAAGACCTCCTTGGCCAGGCCGAGGAAATTCTCCTGGCTGGCTTTGAGGGTCTCGGCCGAGAGGGCCTTGAAGGCGTCCTTGAGGTTGGCTTCAGCTTGTTCGAGCAGGGCGAGTTTTTCGGCGGCGGCACGGGCTTCAGCCTGGGCACGGGCGTCGGCGGCGGCCTTGGCTTGGCGCAGCTGGCCCAAGTCGAGCTGAAGCTGGTTGCAGTCGGTTTGGCGTTGAGTGAGCTCCTGGCGCAGTTGGACGATGTCGGCGTCACGCTCGGCCAGGGTGTTCTCGGCCTGCTCGCGGGCGAGGGTGGCTTTGTCTCGATGGAGGCGATGCAGGAGGAAGCCGCTCAGGAGACTTCCCAGCAGGAAAACGCCGAGGGCGATGAGGGCGGCGATGAGGGGGTCTGGCATGGTGGCGCGTTTGGGAGGAAATAGCTGATGAGCGCGTTGACCTTCCTGCAGACAACAGAAGGGGTAATGGTCATCAACTTTTGAGGCAACCATGACGTCATAGCGAATTGTTCTGATTACTGGTGCGTACAAGGGCCTGGGCGCCGAAACCTCACGCCAACTGGCCGCTGCAGGCTTTCACGTTGTTATCACGGCCCGCCAGGTGGACAAGGCGCAGCCAACGGCCTCGAA
>JBHJGQ010000017.1:0-225121 GCA_050331595.1 Opitutales bacterium | reverse complement strand
ACTTACCTGAAGGCCTCGGCTCCAGTCAGGCTCCGCCCTCCTTCCACCGGGACCTTCGATCAACCCACCCAACATATCACACACCAACCGGCCAACAGACAGTCATAACCCCCGGACCAAAGAGTGGGGTTCAAGCAATTCATCACCCTAAGGAACCTCACCTTGATGTCATACTGAATCTTTATGTATCCCTCTGAATCCAGTCTGATGTCCTTTAAGGAGAAAACACGCCTCAAGGAGCCCACCCCCCTTACCCCCCTCCCACAAACCAAAAAGCCGGTATTTGTGGGTGTCTTTTGGAGGGTAAGGGGGGTGGGCTTTTACCTGTCTCAAGTATGCCTCACCCATATCTCTTTTTTGACCCCCGAAAGGGAGAGATAATGACCCCAGAACAGGGGGTCAAAAAAGACACCTCATTCCTATAGGCGGGGGTTAGGCGGGAGGTTATTTGGGATGTCCTTCATTTCCAACGCTTTAAGGTGATTCCTGGGCGTTTTTCATTTTTGGCCTTATGGGCACGCTCCACAAAGGCCTTTATCCGTGTCTCAATAAGGCGCGTTTTCCGCTCCCTAGGTCCTCGATTTCCACCAAATGAAAGATGTACGGAGACCGTCGTTTTGGTGTCTTGGAACACGGCCTTGTGATGGAAAGACGTAGCCGTGGTCCACGCCACGGTTGGGCGAGGCTTCACATGTGAGGCGGAGTCGGTTGTCGAAACGCTACCAGGGTAAGACAGCTAGGCCGAGAGATTTCGATTCGATTTAGTGCCACACACTCATAGCCAGCCATACAAGTCATGGCTATCCCAGGAATGGTTTACGGGGACCTAGAGGGCACTCATTTTGGACAAGCCGGGCAACGCTCGTGAGGGATTTCTCCAATTCGAGCCCGGTGGTACGCTACGCTAGTCCGAAAGCGTACTCCTGTTTCAGTAGGCGTCTTTTTCAAAAGATCCACATTGGCCTGTGAATAAGAGCACATAAGAGGCGGCTGAAACATAAGTTAACTATGATTTCGGCCAACTCAGGGCTTGAAGCACCTTTGCTGAGCCGATTTCGGCCACCGCAATTCCGCAGCTGAGATTTAGCCATTCATTTCAATGGATGAACCCCGCTCGAAGCAAAGAAGGATTTTCCAAAAGACAAATAATACACCATGAGTAAGACAAAATACGATGAACCCCTCTCAGAGGTCGAAACAAAAGCAATCCGTCACGACCCGCCAGCCACGATGACTCATCGGGAAGTCGCTGCCTACCTGTCAATGAGCCCGAGATGGGTTCGTCGACAGACTGCCCTGGGCCTTCTTCCCTGCCGACGTTTGGGCAATCGAGCCCGCTATTCCCTTCAATCCATCAACGCCTTTCTGACCTCGTGAATCGAAACCAAGAACACTATAAGAAAATGAGAATCCTCCCAAAAAGCTTTCGTCATTACGGTTGCCAATTCGAGCAGCTTAAGCGGGACGGCGACATCGCCCTTTACCAGCGGTCAAAAGGGAGCTACCGAAGCTACGAGATTGTTCGGATTCGCCGCAAACCGGAGCAGACGCTCCCAAGCGGCAAGGTCCAAGAAGAGGGCGAATATTACCCCAGCACGTCTGAGTGGGGTAGACTTGGCTGGAGCCATCTTCACTTGGATCGCGCAGAAGATGCTTATCGAGACTTCGTAAGGCGTGAGCGAAAATTCGCAGCCATCCCCGCATGAAGCCCTGAGAAGCTCTTTGGCTTCGCGCAAGAGACGTACACAGGTATACCCCACGCCCCCAAACACCAAAGCTTCTCGG
This sequence comes from Opitutales bacterium, assembly GCA_050331595.1. GTDB lineage: Bacteria > Verrucomicrobiota > Verrucomicrobiia > Opitutales > JBHJGM01 > JBHJGM01. Next base: position 223,336 of record JBHJGQ010000017.1, on the reverse strand, counting down.
GGGTTCTTAGGAGCGTACCGCTTCTTATCCTTCCATTGAGCGACCCGTATCTAGACTTCCGCAATTTTCTCCTCCGGGTATGGGATTTTGTACAAATTCCTGCACCTGGGGGGCAGATTGCGGAGGGACGCGACCGGAGTGGTCTAGTCCAGCACACTGTCAGACGAAAATTACTGCACCGGCAACCCGCTGGCTTCGCCGAGAGAAATGCGGCCCAGCATGCAATCAGGAAAGCGCATACAGAAGTGCCCGCAGAGTGACGGCGCTCAAGCAGGTCCCCCAAAGGACCCGTTCGGAGTCTCCCTTCGAGCAACGGAGCGAGCCATCATTCCGTACGATGGTTCGTCTTTAGCGAACCTCGGAGTTCGACTTCAAAAAGCGAACAGATGGTGTGATGGACGTGATTGTCATCGTCTCCCTACGGTACTCAACAAGGAGGGCTGGCTCGCACTCTCCGCCTTTCCCAGATTTTTCCCAGAAAACTGCTTCCAAACATGGGAAAACCGGGGCCGAACTGTGCCAAAGCGAGAGGCTAGATACACCACCTCGTTCTTCGTAAGTCGTTGATGGCGGAGAGGATGGGATTCGAACCCACGGTAGCGGCGCAAACCACTACACCGGTTTAGCAAACCAGCGCTTTCGACCACTCAGCCACCTCTCCTGGGTCGATGTTTCATCGGATGCGTTGGCATCGGATGAAATCCAAAGGCTTGTCGTTTCGGAAGCGCGTGTCAATCCTGTGCCATGGCGGTGCGGCAGGCGTCGGTAAGGAGCGGGTTTGAAGGTTTGGGCCTCCGCCGGGGCTGAACGGTGTGCCAGGGGGCGAAAAAAAGTTCGTGTCTCCGGGCGGTAATTGCGCTAGTGCGAAGCCCCATGAGTGCGGAGGTGGCGCGCAGGCCCGGACGGGAGCGCATCTATCAATTTTCGGTTTTCGAGGAGAACAAGGTCGGTCGGCTGAACGACTTTTTGCTGAATCTGGCCCACGCGGGCATCCACGTGATGGCGATCTGCCTGGTCGACACGACGGACTGCACCATCACGCGCATCGTGGTGGACTATCCGGAGCGCCTGCAAAACGTGCTGCATGAGCACGGCATCGCCTTCACCAAGAGCGAGGTGGTCGCCGTGGAAATCGCCACCGAGGAGCAGTTGAAAGACGTGACCTGCGCGCTGGTGCAGGCCGAGATCAACATTTTCACGATCTATCCGTTTTTGATGCGTCCCAACGGGCGAACCGGTCTGGTCCTGCGTTTGGAAGACGACGAGTTGGCGCAGACCGTATTGCAGCGCGCGGGCATCAAGGTGCTGACGCAGCACGACATCGCTCGCTGAGATGGCCGCACGCTTACCCAACGCGCTCGGGCCGTTGCCACCGGCGTTCAAGCAACGAAAGGCGACCGATGGAGCCGGATTTTTTTTGGAGCTGACGAGCCGCTCGGCCTGCGGGGCGTCGGGCCCGCTGCGCCCGCCAAAGCTGAAACGGTTTTTGGCGCTCGCGCGGAGTCAAAAGCCCTATTGGCAGGGGCCGCACTGGGGGCGGGAGGCGGCTGAGGTTCCCCCGGAAACCCAGTTCCTGCTCTGGGAACGCACGGACCGACGCTTTGGGATTTTGCTGCCGCTGGTCGACGGCGACACGCGCGCAACGCTTTCCGGGAGCACGGACGGCCTGAAGCTGGATTTTGACGGGGCGCTCCAGCCACTTGGGGCAAAGGCCCCGCATCGCTGCCTGCTGTACGCCGCAACCGGCCGCGATCCGTACGCGCTGATCGACATGGCAATGCGGTCGGTTCAGCGCGAGATGGGCACGTTTCGTCTGCGCGAGGACAAGGTTGCGCCCGAGATGCTGGAGACGCTGGGTTGGGGCACCTGGGACGCCTACAAGCAAAGCATCAACGCGCGGAAGCTGGAGGCGGCGGTGCGTTCGTTTCACGAGGCGGGCATACGGCTGGGCTTCGTGCTGCTGGACGACGGCTGGCAGGACGTCACGGGGGATTACCTCAACGATTTCGCCATCCACCGGACGAAGTTTCCCAAAGGCCTTCGACACACCATTGAACGGCTGAAGACGGATTACGGCGTCCAGCACTTCGCGATTTGGCTGGCGTTCGAAGGCTACTGGGCAGGCCTGAATCCGGAAGGACCCCTGGCAAAGCGCTTTCGCACCGTGCGCAATGAGGCGGTGATCCGCCCTTGGCTGAGTCCGCCGCCGAAACAGGCCTTGCATCTGGTGGACCCGCACGAGGCCCACCGCTTTTACGCCGAGTACCTGCGCTTTCTCTGCGCGGAGGGCGTGGATTTCGTCAAGGTCGACGGTCAGTCGGCGCTGGAGTTGTTCACCGAAGGTAAACTTGGGCGAGTCAGTACGATGCGCGATTTTCAGGAAGGCTTGCAAGGGGCGGCGGCGGTGCATGTCGCCAGCAACCTGCTGCATTGCATGTGCAACGGCTCGGACATCGTTTACCACCTCAAAAGCTCGAGCCTCTGGCGGAATTCGCAGGACTACTTCCCCGGCCATCCGGTTAGAGTGCAGCAGCGGCACCTGGTCCAGAACGCCTACAACAACGTGTGGATGCGCACGGTGGCGTGGCCGGACTGGGACTTTTTCCAATCCTGCCAACCGGAAGCGGGCTTCCACGCAGCGTCGCGCGCCCTGTCCGGAGGTCCGGTTTACTTTGACGACAAGGCAGGTGAGGCCGACGCGGCCATGCTCAACGGCTTGACCACGAGTGATGGGCGCCTGCTGCGAGCCACACAGCCGGCCTGGATCACGCGCGACCGCCTCTTCAACGACCCGCGCCGGGAGCGCACACTGATGAAGGTGGCCAACCTCAACACGGTCACCGGAGTCGTGGGGCTGTTTCACTGCTGCGGCGAGGACGTGAAGCTAAAAGCCAGCGTGCGCCGGTCTGACCTGCCCGAGTTGAGCGCCAAGGCGATGGTGGCCTACGCGCACTCCAGTCAAGAGGTCACGAAACTGGAGGCTCGCGAACGCCTCGAGATTGAGTTGGGGCCGATGGGCTGGGAGCTGGTCACGCTTGCGCCGTTGGTGGGCGGGGTGGCTCCGTTCGGGTTGCTGGACAAGTTCAACGGGGGCGCGGCCGTGTTGAGCTGGGACCAAGTGGGGACGGGTCAATGGCGCGGGACTTTCAGCGACGGCGGCCGTCTCGGATTCTTCTGCGAGGCGGCGATTTCGAGCTTGCTCGTGAACGGGCGGCGCGTGCGTCTGCCCAAGGTGCAGCCAAACGGGCTGGTTGTTGCGTCTGTGCCCGAGGGCGCGCCGGTGGAGATCGCCTTAGATGTCACCGGGAATTAACCGATGCCCGCCCTTGATTTGGCTGAAACTTGAGGTATGTTTCGATAAATCATCACGTCGACGTCCGCCCTCCCCTTATCTTGCCACCCGACGTCCTCTTGGTTTCCGCCTGACCGATACCTTCGGTTTCAGTTCTGGAATCCTTCTGTTTCGCCAATTGCTTGTTAGAGACCGTCTGAAAGCGGCTTTTGTAAACCATGTGCGCCTATCGCATGGGTTCACAAAGTTGTTGCACAACCGCCTGATTCCAAGATTGCCTGCGTTCTGCGAAACGCTTAGCCTCGCCTTTGGAAAGACTTCTGCGCAAGAAAGCGTTTGAGCACTAAGCGCTTGCAACACTCTGAGAACACATTTTCACTTCCTGATGGACGCCTAACCGTCACGTCACAGTGACCACACGTCATGCCACGTAACCGCCTGCTTACGGAAGCTCGCCTGCTGGAAGCCGCTCGCGCCATTGTTGCCGAGAGTGGTTTCAGTAAACTGGGTGTCAACAGTGCCGCGGCGCGTGCCGGCTACGATAAGGTGCTGATTTATCGTTATTTCGGAGGCTACGATGGCCTACTGGAACGGCTTGCGCAATCGGAAGATTTCTTCCCGCACGCGGCTGAGGTGCTCCCCCGCGAAGACCCGGGGAATCCCCTTGAGCTGCTGCGCGATTTCGCGCGGCGCATGGATGAGGCTATGTCCACACGCCACCTTACGCGGGCACTGGCGCGTTGGGAATCGGCGACGGACAATGCGCTCTGCCAGGCCTATCGCGACGCGCGGAAGCGCCTCCGGGCGTCTTTGGAGGCAGCGCTCTCGCCCGATCCAGCCAGTGCGTTGCTGCTGGAATTGGTCTTTCGGCGGCTGGAGCGCTCGGGTTTTGACGCTGCCGGTGCGTTGACTGGTTTCAGCGAAACCGACCGTTTGTTGCGCTTCACTTTTTCGGCTCCGGAACTGCCGGCAAAAAAGCCCGAGGCCGAGGCGTCCCCTGCAGGCGAATCGGGCGAGCGGGCCGCCGCTGGACGCGCAACGCCGTCACCTTTTGGCGGCTCGATGTCGGAACGCCGTCGCGCGGCCGCCGGGTTGACCACTCCGGCAAACGCACCCGGCAGCGACGGTCAGGAAGCCACCGCCGACCTGCCTGAGAACCTGCTCTAGCTCGGGTTGGCCTTTGCCGCGGGGCTGCCGCGGGTTGGTCGAAGCACCAGAGGGCGGTTGAATGTCCGTGGCGGCTGAGTGTCCGTAAAGAAGGCTCGATCCCCGATTGAGTACAGATTCTCGGCGGACGGTTTGCGCTTCATCTCGGCAGGCGTTTGGATAAGCGCTGCTGACTATGGCCCAAGCCACCACACATGCTCCTGAACACATTCACCTTCGCGGCGTACGCCAGAACAACCTCAAGGGCTTCGACCTGGACCTGCCGCTGGGCAAGCTGGTGGTGGTGACGGGGCTGAGCGGGACCGGCAAGTCTTCGCTCGTCTTCGACACGCTGCATGCGGAGGGGCAGCGGCGCTATGTCGAGACCTTCAGTCCGTACACGCGGCAGTTCATGGAGATGCTGGACCGGCCCGTGGTCGACAGCATCGAGAATATCCGCCCTTCGATCGCCATCGAGCAAACCAACACGGTAAAGACGTCGCGCTCGACCGTGGGTACGATGACGGAGCTGTGCGACTTCTTCAAGGTGTGGTTCTGCCACGTGGCACAGCTGCACGACCCGCAGACCGGCGAGGTGGTGGAGGACGACAACCCCGAAACCATCTGGAAAAAGGCGCGCGCTTCGTTTGCCGACCAGGAGGTGTTGGTTGCGTTTGCGATCGACAAGCCCGCGTCGCTGGAGTGGGCCACCGTGATCGACTCGCTGAAAGCGCAGGGGTTTGCGCGGGTGTATTTTGAGGGGGAGTTGCACCGCCTGGAAACGCTGGAGCTGCCGGCCCAGGCGAGTGGCACGCTTCTCGTCATCCAGGACCGGCTGAGCCTGAAGACCAGCGAGCGCAACCGCTTTTTGGAAGCCGCCGCCTCCGCGCTGCATTTCGGCAAAGGCGAGCTGCACCTGCTCGACGCCCAGGGGGCAATCCTCGCGCGCTATTCGGAAGGGCTGCACGCCCCGGGCAGCAACCGACGCTTTAAGCCGGCGCAGCCCGCACTGTTCTCGTTTAACTCGCCCGTGGGTGCCTGCGAACGCTGTCGGGGATTTGGACGGGTCATCGAGATCGACCCTCGGCTGGTCATCCCGGATCAAAGCCTGTCGCTGGAAGACGGCGCGGTGAAGGCGTTTCAGGGAGAGGTCTACCGCAACAGTCTACACGACCTCGTCCAGGCTGCGCGCGTGCACGAGGTGCGCACCGACGTTCCCTGGAACGAGTTGAGCGAAGACGAGCAGGCTTTCGTCTGGGACGGTGAGCCCGGCTACGTCGACAACAACCAGGAGTGGGACCGCAAGTGGTACGGCATCCGGCGGTTCTTCGCCTGGCTGGAAAGCAACACCTACAAGATGCACGTGCGGGTGTTTCTGTCGAAGTTTCGCGCCTACACACGCTGCCCGGATTGCGGCGGCGCGCGGCTCAAACCCGAAGCGCTGAACTGGAAATGGCAGGGCCACACCCTACCCCAGCTGTACCAGATGCCCGTTGGTGACCTACTCGCGCGTATTCAAAAAAACCATACACTGAGCGGCAATCGTCAAGTCGATATCGCGGCGGAGAGCATCCTCACGCGGCTGACTTACCTCGACGAAGTGGGCCTGAGCTACCTGACCCTGGACCGGACTTCGCGGACGCTCTCGGGCGGCGAAGTCGAACGCGTCAACCTGACCACCTGCCTGGGCACCTCGCTGGTCGACACGCTTTTTGTGCTGGATGAACCTTCGGTCGGCCTGCACCCACGCGACATCGACCGGCTGATTGGCATCCTCCGCCAGCTGACCGACCGGGGCAACACGGTGGTCGTCGTTGAACATGATGAAGCGATCATGCGCGCGGCGGACTGGATGATTGAGCTTGGACCCGAGCCGGGCAGTGCCGGCGGCCACATCACCTTCAACGGCCCGCTGGCGGCGTTGCCGCGCGACGGCTCCAGTGTCACCGCGGACTATCTACTGGGCGCCCGCACGATCGACACGCCCGGCAACCGCCGCGACGTGCAGCTGCCCACTCTGCCGGCTCGCAAAGGCGCGCGAAAACCGCGCAAGCCCACCCCCTCGCTGCGCTTGGAGGGGGTCAGTCTGCACAATTTGCGGGAGCTGGCCGTCACGCTGCCGCTGAACCGCCTGGTCTGCCTCAGCGGGGTCTCCGGCTCGGGTAAGTCGACCCTCCTGGACAACGTCCTGTATCAAGGTTTCCTGGACAAGGCAGGGCGCTCGACCGAGGAGCCTGCGCGTATCGACAAACTGGAGACGGACGTGCCGTTCTCCGAAGTGGTGCTGGTGGACCAGAGCCCGGTCAGCCGCACACCGCGCTCCAACCCGGTGCTCTTCGTGGACGCCTGGGACGAAATCCGCAACCTCTTCGCGCGCACGGAGGCGGCAGCCTCGGCGGGCCTGACGGCCGGGCACTTTTCCTTCAACGCGGGTCAAGGGCGCTGCGACAATTGCCAGGGGCTGGGCTATGAGAAAATCGAGATGCAGTTTCTCTCGGACCTGTACGTGCCGTGCCCGGTGTGCGAGGGGCGGCGCTTCAAGCCCGAGGTGCTGGCCGTGCGCTGGAACGACACGACCGTTGCGGAAATCCTGCAGATGGACGTGCGCACGGCGCGGACCTTTTTCGCGAAGCAGGCGCGCATCTGCCACCGCCTCGCGTCGCTGGAAAGCGTCGGGCTGGGCTACCTGCAGCTGGGCCAGCCGCTCAACACGCTCAGCGGCGGTGAATCGCAACGGCTCAAGCTGGTGCGCTACCTGACGCGTATCGGCGACGACGCCGACCCCGCCCTCATCCTCCTCGACGAGCCCACCACGGGGCTGCACCGGGACGACGTGCGGCGGCTGATCGGGGTGCTGCAGGCGCTGGTGGACAAGGGGCACAGCCTGGTCGTCATCGAGCACAACCTGGACGTGCTGAAGGCGGCGGATTGGCTGATTGAACTGGGCCCGGGAGCGGGCGCAGATGGGGGCCAGGTTGTTGCCGCCGGGCCGCCCGAGCACCTCGCAACCACGCACACCGAGACCGCGCCTTTTCTGCGTGAGGCCCTGGACGAGAAGCGCGTTGAGTTCGACGAGCGTATCCGTTTTTCAGATACGACTGAGCCTGTGTTACTCGAAGCCGCTGAGGGCGAAGTCGCCTTCGATGCCGGTGCCAACGGCCGCGCGCACAGCGGGCATGCACACAACGGCAACGGCACGTCCAACGGCCAGGGACAGCTGGTGCTCAAAGGCGGTCGCGAACACAACCTGCGCGACATCTCCGTAACCATTCCGCACCGCGAAATCACGGTGGTGACGGGCGTGTCGGGCTCGGGCAAATCGACCCTGGCGTTCGACATCGTTTTCGCCGAGGGGCAGCGGCGCTTCATGGAGTCGATGTCGGCGTACGCGCGTCAGTTTGTGGAGCAGTTGCGCCGGCCTGACATCGACGAGTTAACCGGCATCGCGCCGTCCGTGGCGATCGAGCAGCGCGTGACGCGAGGTAGCCGCAAGTCGACGGTCGCGACCATCACCGAGGTAGCGCAATACCTTCGCCTGCTTTACGCACGGACCGGTGTACAGCACTCGCCGGTGTCGGGGCAGCCAGTGGTTTCGCAGACGCCCAGCGCTTTGAAAAAACGGCTGTTGGACTTGCTCGAAGAGCATGGCTCGCCGAAGCACCTGTATCTGTGCGCGCCGTTGATACGGGGCCGCAAGGGACACCACGAGCCGATGGCCAACTGGGCGCGTGAGCATGGCTACACGCTCATGCGCATCGACGGAAAGCTGACCGAGCTGGCGCGCTTCGAGCGGCTCGACCGCTACCGCGAGCACGACCTGGAACTCGTCGTGGCAGACCTCGGCTTGAAGGGTGACGGACTGAGCCCGAAGGCCATCGGCGACAAACTCGAGGACGCGCTGCGCCTCGGTAAGGGCACTGTCTTTTTACTCCATCCCGGCGGTGAGATTCTTGCCTGGCTTTCGACGCGGCGGACCGACCCGGTGACCGGCGAGGCGTTCCCCGAACTCGACCCGAAGCACTTTTCCTGGAACTCGTCGCGCGGCTGGTGCCCGGTCTGTCGGGGGCATGGGCGGCTGCTGCACTGGATGCGCGACGACGAAAATTTCACCGAACTGCCGCATCGCTTCGAGGACGGCGACGTTTGCCCGGAATGCAACGGCGAGCGGCTCAACCTCATCAGCCGCCACGTGCGCCTGTATCCAAAAAAGGGCGACAGCTTTTCGTTGCCAGAGCTGCTGAATTGCACGCCCGCTGAATTGATCAAGCGGCTGCGCAGCTTGAAGCTCGACGCGCGAGGCAAACGCATTCTGCGCGAGATTTTGCCCGAAGTGGAGGAGCGCCTGCGCTTCATGGACGCCGTCGGGCTGGGTTACCTGACGCTGGATCGCGCCACCATTACGCTCAGCGGCGGCGAATCGCAGCGCATCCGGCTGGCCGCGCAACTGGGGTCGAACCTGTCAGGCGTGCTCTACGTGTTGGACGAGCCCTCCATCGGCCTGCACGCGCGTGACAACGCCCGGTTGATCGACTCGTTGAAAGCCCTGCGCGCCAAGGGCAACACGCTGCTGGTCGTCGAGCACGACGAAGACACCATGCGCGCGGCCGACCGGATCATCGACCTGGGACCCGAAGCCGGCGTGCACGGCGGCGAGATTCTGGCCAACGCGCCGCCGGATGAATTGCTGCACAACGGGCACGCGAACTCCTTGACCAGCCGCTATCTGAAGGAAGGGATTCGCCATCCCTGGCGAGGCGAGTACCGCACGTTGCCTCCGGCATGGTCGCCGCGTTCGCGCAAAAAAGAGCCCGATTGGCTGGTGCTGCGCGAGCCGACCCTGCGGACCTTGAAGGGCGGCGACCTGCACTTGCCGCTGGGCAGCCTGATCGTTTTTTGCGGGATCTCTGGGGCGGGGAAATCGACCCTGATGCGCGACTTGCTGAAGCCGACCGTCAGTCATGCCGCGCGCAACAACCTGGCGCGTCTGACGGGAAAAGCGGTCTTGCAGGAAGGCTTGCTGTCGGCTGAGGGCGCACAGCTCAACGGCACCCCGCCGTTGAAGGACCTGCACAACGGTCACGTTTTTCGCAGCGTGATCGAAGTCGATCAGGAGCCCATCGGCAAGACGCCCCGTTCGACGCCGGCCACTTATATCGGCGCCTTCGACACGATTCGGCAGTTCTTTGCCACGCTGCCCGAGGCACGCATGCGCGGTTTCAGTGCGGGGCACTTTTCCTTCAACACCAAAGGCGGACGCTGCGAGACGTGCAAGGGGGCCGGGCGCATCAAACTCGAGATGAGTTTCATGCCGGACACCTACGTTGACTGCGAGGACTGCGGCGGCTCGCGCTACGGCTCGGAGATTCGCGAGATTCTCTGGAAGGGCAAAAGCATCGCCGACGTACTCGCCATGTCGTTCGAAGAAGGCGCAGCGTTTTTCACCTTCCACAAGCAGCTGAAGGCGCTGATGGACTTGATGGTTGAAACCGGGCTGGGTTACCTGACGCTCGGGCAAAGCTCGCCCACCCTCTCCGGCGGCGAAGCCCAGCGGCTGAAGCTCGTGAGCGAGCTGGCGCGCGGGCTGCCGACCTTTCGCGACGCCGCTCGAGGCACCGCACCGCGCAACCTCTACCTGCTGGAAGAGCCCACCATCGGCCTGCACCTGGCCGACTGCGAAAAGCTGATCGCGCTCTTCCACCGGCTGGTGGATCAGGGACACACCGTGCTGGTCATCGAGCATCACCTGGATGTCATTCGCGAGGCGGACTACGTCGTAGAGATGGGGCCGGAGGGCGGCGACGCCGGTGGCGAGATTCTGTATCAGGGGCCGCTGGAGGGCCTGGCAAAGGTCCGCCGCAGTCGCACCGCGCCGTTTCTCAAGGGCTGAGGCAAACGGCGTTCAGAGCAAACGCTCGGCGCATCTTTAGACAGGCCGCACGCACCTGAGTCGCCAAAGGCCCTGAACTGGAGGCATTCGCACGCAGTGAGCGGCAGCAGCGTCTCGACACCTGGCTAAGCTCAACGGCGTTCGACTGCAGAGATCGGGAGCTTCAGTCCGCCTTGGGAATTGTATCCCATGTAAGCAGGGCTGTTTGGTTGAGTCACCATCCAGTTTTCGGGTGAACTGCCGAAAAGCTCAGCGCGATGCGGGCATGTACTGCAATTTGCCCAAAAGAGTGGCCGGTTCCCGTAAGGAAACCGACCATCTAACCCTAACCCTAAAAGTCTTGAATGCCTTAACTTTTACGGAAAATGAGGCAGACGCAAGCGAAATCAAAGGCAAAAAAGGCGTCCAGGTCGTCGAGGACTGACCCGCCAGGAGGCCGCTCTGCAAATCGTCGCATTGACCCGGTCGTGTGCTTTACCCATTGACAGGGCATTAAGCGCTACTTAACACCGTGACTCCGCTTTATCAGAATTACTTCACCTTATACCACGCAACCTGAGCACGGCCTTTGCTTCTATGACGACAATTGTGGACATCCGAGCGCGCGAGATTTTGGACTCGCGCGGCAACCCGACCATCGAGGTCGACGTTGAAACCGAGAGCGAGGTCATTGGCCGCGCGGCCGTGCCCAGCGGTGCCAGCACCGGCGAAAACGAAGCGCTGGAACTGCGCGATGGCGCCCTGCCGGCAAATGCCTTCCCGAAAGGTTCGGGGGCGCGCAAACGCTACCTGGGCAAGGGTGTGCAAAAGGCGGTCGAGAACGTCAACGAACTGATCGCGCCGCGCCTGATCGGGATGGACGCGGTGGACCAGGTCGGCATCGACCAGGCAATGCTCAAACTGGATGGCACCAAGAACAAAAAGAAGCTCGGGGCCAATGCGATCCTGGGGGTCTCCCTGGCGACCGCGCACGCCGCCGCCGATGCACTCGGCCTACCGCTGTACAAGTACCTGGGCGGCCCCAACGCGAAGGTGCTGCCGGTGCCAATGATGAACATCATGAACGGCGGGGCGCACTCGGACGCGCCGATCGACATTCAGGAGTTCATGATCATGCCTAAGGGCGCGAAGAGCTTCAGCGAAGCACTGCGCATGGGCACGGAAATTTTCCACGCGTTGAAGAAGGTGCTCAAGGCACGCAAGCTCTCAACCGCGGTGGGCGACGAGGGCGGCTTCGCGCCGGTGCTCGAAAGCAACGAGGCGGCGCTCGACGTCATCACCAAGGCGGTGAAGGAAGCCGGCTACAAAATGGGCAAGGAAATCTTCCTGGCCCTCGACGTGGCCAGCAGCGAATTCTTTGACGACAAGAAAAAGAAATACATCTTCAGCAAGAGCGACGGCTCCGAGCGCAGCCCCAAGGAGATGGTCGAGTTCCTCACCGAGCTCTGCGACAAATACCCGATCCTCTCGATCGAGGATGGCTGCGCCGAGAATGACTGGGACGGCTGGAAGCTGCTGACCGACGCCGTGGGCGACCGCGTGCAACTGGTCGGCGACGACTTGTTCGTAACCAACGTCAGCTTCCTGAAGAAGGGTATCGACCTGGGCGTGGGCAACTCCATCCTGGTCAAGGTCAACCAAATCGGCTCGCTGACCGAGACGCTCGACGCCGTTGAAATGGCCAAGGAAGCCAGCTACACCGCCGTCATCTCGCACCGCTCGGGCGAGACCGAGGACACCACCATCGCCGACATTTCCGTGGCCACCAACGCCGGTCAGATCAAGACGGGCTCGCTGTGCCGCACCGACCGAGTCGCCAAGTACAACCAGCTGTTACGCATCGAAGAGGAACTGGGCGAGTCCGCCATTTACGGCGGCAAACTGAAATAGGCCCGCGCCGCCATTGATTTCAAACGTTGTTCTCCAACGGCGGGCCTCGACAAACGGGGCCCGCTTTTTTTGGAGATGTCCAGGCAGCGATGCCGGATCCTGGAAGCGGTAAAGAAACGTGGGCTGAGAGCAAAACGCTGTTTCCTTTTCGGCGAACCTTCGTCATTGCCTATCGGTGAGTATGGGGAGTGAGGACAGACGCCGCTGCGATCCGGAGTGGTTTGCCAAGGAAGACTTCTGGGAGGTTTTCTACGACTCGATGTTTTCTCCGATGCGCTTTGACCAGGCGCCGGAGGAGGTGGAGTCGGTGGTGCAACTGCTGGAGCTGCCGCCGGGGGCGGCGGTCTGCGATTTTTGCTGCGGGCCGGGCCGGCACGCCGTCGCCTTTGCCCAGGCCGGGTTTGCGACGACGGGCGTGGACCGTACGCCCTACCTGCTGGAGCGCGCCCGGGCGCACGCGGAAAGCTCGGGCGTATCGGTTGAATGGATACACACAGATCTGCGCACGTTCGGCCAGGAGGAACGCTTCGAGGCGGCGACGAACCTGTATTCGTCGTTTGGATACTTCGACACCGAGGCCGAGAACCTGCAGGCGCTGGAGAACATCCGGCGCAGCCTCAAGCCCGGGGGCAGGTTCCTGATCGAGCTGACGCCCAAGGAGTGGATCGCGCGGCACTGGCTGGAGGCGTCGGCGCACCCGCAGGGGAACGATTCGCTGGTCTTTGAGTTTCGCCAAATTCTCGATGACTGGACGCGCCTGGAGGGCACCTGGACGCTGTTGAAAGACGGACGGGCGCGCAGTTTTCAAATCGCGCACTTCCTCTACAGCGGGGCCGAGCTGCGGCGGCTGCTGTACGACGCGGGCTTCAGCGCGGTGGTGCTGGCGGGCGATTACGACGGCGAACCCTACGGCATCGACAGCGCCAAGCTGCTGGCCATCGCGAAGAAGTAAGCCCGCCGCGGTCAGCCTTCGGCAGCCACCTCGGCCTGCACGCGGCGGCTTTCTTCCCACCACTGGCGCAGCAAAAACCACGGCGAAACGATGGTGGCCCCGCGCTGGCGCTCGGCCAGGCCGATCTGGAAGGCGAGGTCCCACTGGCGAAAGACCATGCGCCAGCCATACCAGACGCTGTGCCGCGGATCGTAAATTGAGGTGACCTCGGAGGTGACGCCGTTGAGTTCGATGATGCGCAGGTCGCGGCCTTCTCGCAGCGCCTCGGCGTCTGGCACCATGAAATCAAAGCGGCCAAAGTTGAAGCCGTCGAAGGTGCGCGCGATGGCATCGACGGCAGCCTCCAGCTGCGGCGTGCACAGGTCCATGCCGTCGAGAAACACCGCGCCGCGGCAGTGGGTACCGACTTCGGTGAGGCGCACGGATTGGCCCGCGGCGGGGACGCCATCGAGTTGGGCCTCGTTGGACTTGAGGAACCAGCGCGCCATCGGCAGCAAGGCGTCGTCGGCCAGGATGAGTTGCTCGAGCGTGTGCTCGCCATCGCCGGTAACCGTTGGCAGACGCTTGTCGGTGATGCCGAGGATGCGGCCCTGCTTCTCGCCCGGCAGACGATAGTAGAAAACGCCGTACTCGTGCCCGGACAGCGTTTGTTGCGCAATAAAATCCTCGGTGGCCGCTTCGAGCACGGCGCGCGCTTCGGCTTCGTTGGCTGCCTTGACCACACCCAGACCGCGCTCGCCCCGGTCGGGCTTGAGCACAATCGGCCAGCTCAGCGCATGCTCATCGATAAAGGTGCGCACGGTTTGCAGGCGGCTTTCAAGGGAGTCGGCCAGGGGCAATACCGTCCACGGCGGGAGGGCCTCACCCGCGTTGCGCAATCCGCGTAGGATCTGCTGCTTGGACTCGCCGATCATGCCGCTTTGCGGGATGGCCGGGTTGCAGGCGGTGAAGGCGGTCAACGACTTGTATTTGTATCCCAAATACCAGATGTAGGCAAAGACCGGTGCGTAGAAAAGGCGCAGCGGCCAGTACTCCCAGCGCAGCCAGCGCCGGCACCGACCGCGCAGCAGGCGGCGTCCCTTCCAGGAGAGCAGCGGCAGGATCAGGCGCAGCAGCGTCATCACCACGAGGGCGAACCCGAAGACCAGCAGCAGGGCATAGCTCTCGAAACCGTGGAAGAGTTGGAGGAACCAATTGCCGGCATAGAAGGCCAGGCCGGCCAGCAGCGGCGTCCAGACGGCGGCGGCGAGGCCAAAGTAAATGATAAATCGTGATAGCGGCACACGCAGCAACCCCGCCGTAAAGTAGACCGGTACGCGGCTGCCCGGCACGAAGCGGCAGCCAAAAATCAAAAGGGCGCCCCGCCGGCGAAACCAGCGTTCGCTGCGCGTGACATCACTCTCGGACAGCAGCCAGCGCAACGGTTTGTGCCGCAAGGCACGGCGTCCGAAAATCCTCCCGGCCAGATACAAGAGCAGATCGCCAACGAAGATGCCCAGCAGACACGCTCCCACCGCCGGCCAAAACGGCACCACCCCGCGTGCGGCCAGAATTCCGGCACCAATCGTGGTGAGGTCCTCGGTCAATTGCGTACCCAGAAACAGCGCGATGAGCATGAGGGTGAGGCCGTAGCCGTCGACCGCGCGCATGTAGGCGGGCATCGGGTCAAGGGCGCGCGCCTGGTCAGCCGGGTCGACGTCGGCCCGGGTGGGCGCCTGGCCGCTTTCGGCCTGGGTGACAAATTCGCGTATCCACTCGGTCATGACGTAGGGCTCCATCACGGGGACGAGGTGACCGCCGTCGAAAAACTCCAGCCGGGCCTGCGGGACGAGGCGCTGGTGCTCCAGAGCGGCCACCGGCGGGACAAAGGCGTCGGTCTCGCCGTGGAGGATGAGCATGGGCCCGGCGTAGCGTTGCAGCATGCCGCGCAGCGGGCGCTGGTCGGTGTCGGTGAAATTGCGCGCGTAGCTGTAGCCTAGAATGGCGTTGTCGAGGAAACCGAAGTGCGGGGTGCCTTCGCGCAGCAGCCAGAAAATGCCGGTTTGCGCGCCGTAGAGGGCGTGGTTGAGCGTGTAATCGCCCAGCATTTCCAACTCCTGCACACCGATAGCGGCAATCATTCCCAGCGACTGGACACGCTCGGGTGCCAGGTCGGCGATGTTGAGGATGACGCCGCCGCCCATGCTGTAGCCGATGAAATGCGCCTGCTCGATCTCGAGCGTATCCAACAGCGCGAGGACGTAGCGCGCGTGGGCCCGCACGGAGTAGTCGGGCACGTGCAGGCTGCTGCCGCCAAAGCCGGGCATGTCCGGCACGATCAAGCGGTAATCGCCTTGGATCTGTGTGATGAGGTTGTCCAGCGCGGAGGAGGCCACAGGGCTGCCGTGCACCAGGACGAGCACGGGCGTGTCGGCGTTGTCGCCGGGCTGCAGATCACGATAGGCCAGCTCGATTGGGTCGGCGTTCGCCTCGAGTCCTTCGGCGGTGAAGACTGGCACCGACGCCACCACCTGGCCGGGCTGACGATTGGGCTGGGTGGGCGCGATCCAGCGGGTCAGGTGCGAAGCAATGAGCAGGAGCGCAAAGGTGCCCAGCAACCACAGGCGAAGCCGCTTCATGACCGCGTGAAACCTGTGCCCTAGGGCAGCGCCGTGACCGCAACCACACGGGACAGGCGATGCACCGAGGCCGGGTCGAAGGCGGGCGCGCGGTCACGACGGTCCGCGTAGTGCAGAATCACCTCGCGCGGTGTCACCTCCACCTCGGCGTACGAAACGGTCCGCGCGTCGGGACGCTCCATCAAGACGGAGGCAGCGCCCTGCGCGGCATCGTGCTGGCGGTGGAAGCGGCGGTGGCGGTTGTCGTCCATGAGGGTGGCTTCGGCATCGCCAAAGCTGTCGGCGAACGCGGTCTGGCGGCAGGTCACGATCCGCTGCGAGTCGAAAGAGGAGCCCGTGAGCGGCTGGGCGACGGCACGCCCGTGGCGCCGCGTAAGTTCCCGGCCGTCCCACGTCGCTTGAACGGTGGGCTGATCCGGACCGAGAGCCAGTAAGTGAAACGGCGCGTAGCGTCTCAAGCCGGCGTGACCCGAGCGGGCCAATTGGTCGGCCGTGTCCAGCGTATGGCCAAGATGGGCAAGGTCGCGCACCAACAGGCCGCGGCTGCGAGGTTCGGTGTCCGGCTCAGCCGTTTCAACGGTGGGGTAATGGTTGACCAGCGCGAGGGTCAGCCCATGGGCGTTGACCGCGAGCCAGGTACCGCCGCCGTCGGGATCGGTCGGTGCGAGGAAGGCCACCCCGTGAGCTTCAAAGCGCTGGGGCGGCTGCGCCTGAGCACGGCGCTTGAGTTCGTCGCGATTGAAAAAGAGCGTGTAACCGCCGGGCTGATGCCACCAGGTCGCCGTGCACATAACGGAAACGGGCGAAGTCCGAGAGCACCTAGGACGTCTTGGCCACCGGCTGGCTGCGTTGGTAACGCAGCGTCGAGGGGGCCACGCCAAAGTCGGCCACAACGGGCACATCCATCAGCGCGCACAGGGTCGCGATCAGCGCGTAGTGGTGGACGGTGTGGCTGATCAGAAACTGCAATTCGCGGCGAACGGTGCTCTGGCTCCAGCAGTCCGCGTCGGCCTCGCCACCGCTGTCCATCTTCACGCGCACGGGATTTTCCAGCGCGTGCGCTTCTATCGTGCGCAGGCGCTCGATAGTTGCCTCCAGGGCACGGGCCGAGGCCTGCGGGTCGCTTTCCACGAGCGCGTTACGCTGGCGCGCGTCGTAGTCCACGAAGCCCTCCGGCCAGCCGCTCACGAAGTTGAGGACGTGGTCAAAGTTGTGGCGGAAGTGCCCGCCCACCGAGCTGTTGAAACACACCGGAAAACGCCGGTTGTACTGCTCGGCCGACAGCTGCGCGAGCAGGTCCACCCCTTGGCGCAGGATGGCAACATTGTCATCAATCAATGCAATCATGGTTCAGGTCTGAAAGAATGCAGCGGGGGCCTTTGAGGCGACCCGCACGAAGGCTCGGGCTCAGGTCTTGGCTTCGCCGTCGTTGGCGGACCCGGCCGCGGACGGGCTCTCCGCCGGTGTTTCGTCGGCGGCATCGCGTTGAGCCTGCTCGTAGTCCTCGACCCAGCTGTCCCAGGTGGGCTGCGCGCGGGCAATGTAGGCCTGCGGGTCCTTACGCATCTCTTTGAGCGCGGCGGACGAGCCCGCAATGTAGAGCTTGCCCTGGTGCACGAGGAAATGCTTGCCCGAACAGACGTAGGTGGCCTTGCGTTTGGCCACGGTGACGGTGCAATAACCGCCGAAGACGGGCGCGAATTTTTTGGGCGTCTCGCGAAAGGCGATGAGGTTTTCCCGGCTTTGGAACTGCCAGACGGCGCCCTCCCACTCCATACGGTAGAGAACGTGACCGGTGACGGCCTTGCCAACGGTGTGGTAGGCCACTACGTCGTGCCCGCCCAGGGCCAGCCGTTCCTTGCCGCTGGTGGCCACCGGCCGAAATGCTGAGGCCGTCGAGGCGAAGGCGATCGTCGAGACCAGCGCGCAGAGAGCCCAGCGCCACGTGGCGGGTCGATGTAAGAAGGACAGCTTCATGAGTTGGTCAGCAAATCTAAGCACAGCAAACGTGGCATTTCGCCTCGCCACAATGGTAAAAGCCTCTTTGATGCAAGCCCGAGCGCCGCGCGGGACGCTTTATTCCGCAGTCATTCAGCAATGCAGACCCCCTCACTTCGCTTTGGCCCGGGGCAGACCCTCCTCTTTCAGGGCGACAGTATCACCGACGCCGGACGTGACCGCAAGCACCCAGACGGCGAGGCTGGACTGGGTCAAGGCTATGCGATGATGGCCGCCAGCCGCCTGCAGGTGCGCTTTCCCGAACTGCGCCTGCGCGTGCACAACCGCGGGGTCAGCGGCGACCGTGTGCCCAACCTGCTTCAGCGCTGGCAACCGGATTGCCTGGCCCTGAAGCCGGACTGGGTCAGCGTGTTGATCGGCATCAACGACGTATGGCGGGCCTTTGACGCCAATGACCCAACCTCGACGCAAGCGTATGCACGCGGCTACCGGGAGTTGCTCGAGCGCACCCGCGAGGGAACTGAGGCACGACTGATTCTGTGCGAGCCGTTTGTACTCCCGCACCCGCCCGACCGCTTGACCTGGCGCGCCGACCTGGACCCGAAGCTTCAGGTGGTGCGGGAACTCGCCCGAGAATTCGAGGCAATCCTGGTGCCCTTCGACGGGGTTTTCGCGGCGGCCTGCGCGCGGCGTGAACCGGCATTTTGGGCCCACGACGGCGTTCATCCGACGCCCGCCGGACACATGCTGATGGCCGAGCACTGGCTGCAGGCGGTGGGCGGGCTTTGAAAACGAGACCGCATTGCCGAGGCACACCGGGGTTTGACACCGGCAGCGGCACCGGCTTGGCTTTCGGCAATGACTGAAGCTGAGCCACCCCGTGAGGACCAAAGCCATCGCCTGCTTTCCATGCCCGGCGTCTTGATCGACGCGGCCCTCGCCTTTGTTTTTTTCCTGGTCTTTACCTTCTTCGTGCTTCCCCCACATGTGCCGGGACACGACACCGTGCTGCTGTACGCGTTTTCGGCCTTCACTGCGTTTTGCCTGTCGATGGTCTTTTGGATGGCGCTGGGTTTGTTTCGCGTCACGCTGGCCGACCACAAGCAGCGCGACGCGGCGTCCAAATCCGAAGCGAGCTGACCCACGCGCCGGCGTTTAGCGAGCTTCGTCTTCGTCGGCCCAGTAGGCCGCATCGCGCTTGGCCTTGGCCTTGACGACCCAGCTGCCGACAACGATCGAACCGACGTAGAGTAGCGAGAGCGGGATTGCGGCGATCACCATCGAAAGAATGTCGGCTGGCGTCAGGATGGCCGAGAAAATAAGGATGACGAGCAAGGCCCAGCGCCAGCCGCGCTTGAGTTGATCGGGCGTCAGCACGCCAAGGTATTGCAGGATGACCAGCAGCAGCGGGAACTCGAAGCCCGCGCCCATGCCGAGCGTCAGCAGGATGACCCCACCGTAGTAATCCAGCGCGCCCCAGTTTTCGGAGGTGCCGGCCAACTCGTTGAACTTGAAGGACACCTCGAGCGCAAGCGGCTGGACGACGAAGAAGGCAAAGGCGGCCCCGGCAATGAAGAGGAGCGTGCCGGCGAGAATCCCCGGCAAGAGAATGCGCTTTTCGTTGGGATTGAGCGCGGGGACCAAAAACGTGCCGATGAAGTAGAGGATGAACGGGGAGGCCAGCGCCGCGCCGCCGTACACGATGATTTGCAGGAACAGGCTGAACACCGCGTAAGGTGAAAAAGTGCGTAAAAAACCTTTCACTACTTCGGGGTCATCCGTATCCAGGGCCACCTTGAGCGGATACTGAAGCGCCTGCGAGATTTCCGTGAAGAGCGCCCCGGCGATGCAACAACCCACCACCAGCACAGCCAGCGACCGGATCAGCACCCCCCGCAATTCTTCCAGGTGATCAAGCAGGCTCATCTCGCCCGCGGCGCGGTTGGGCGCCGGCGGGGAAGTCTGTTCGGCCAGAGGGGCTTTGTCGGCCGGTTCGGTGGGCGGGAGTTGGGTCATCTGCGCGACGTTGTATACCCGTCAACATGTACGGGTTTTGACAAATTCAAAGCAGAAGCGCGTCGGCTTCCCAATATCCATTGACACCCCCTGCGCCGTGCCCTTTTCATGCGCATTTCTTTTACAGGCCGATCAAGCCTGAATGACAGGGGAATCAACGAAATCCTTAACAGAGAAAACTCACCTCTGCGATGCCGAAAAAGACCGTGAAGAAACGCCCGGGCACTCGGGCCAAATCCGCCAAGACCACGCGCGCCGGCGCGGCCAAACAGAAGTTCCTCTACGCCTTCGGTAAGAAGACCGACGGGGACTCCAAGATGAAGGAGCTGCTGGGTGGCAAGGGTGCCAACCTGGCCGAAATGGCCCGCATTGGCCTGCCGGTACCTCCGGGCTTCACCATCACCACCGAGGTCTGCACCTACTATTACGACAACGGCAAGAAGTACCCGTCGACCTTGGACGGCGACGTGAAGACCGCCGTGGCCGACGTTGAGAAGCAGACCGGCAAGCTCTTTGGCGACAAGGAGAACCCGCTGCTGTTTTCGGTGCGCTCGGGCGCGCGCGAATCGATGCCGGGGATGATGGACACGATCCTCAACCTGGGCCTCAACGACACGACCGTGCAGGGCTTGGCCAGCAAGTCCGGCAACCCGCGCTTTGCCTACGATTGCTACCGCCGCTTCATCCAGATGTACGGCGACGTCGTCATGGGGGTGCAGCCGCGCACCGAGAGCGAGCACGAGCCCTTTGACGAGGTCATGGGCGCGCTCAAGGAAGAAGTCGGCGTGGAAGAGGACATGGACCTGTCCGAGGCCGACCTCAAGGAACTCATCAAGCGCTACAAGGCCCTGATCAAGCAGCGTGCGGGCAAGAGCTTTCCGCAGGACGTCTACCAGCAGCTCTGGGGCGCAGTGGGCGCGGTCTTCAGCTCGTGGCAAAACGAGCGCGCCACCATCTATCGCCAGAAGTACAACATTCCGGCCGAATGGGGCACCGCGGTCAACGTGCAGGCGATGGTCTTCGGCAACATGGGCAACAGCTCGGCCACCGGGGTCGCCTTCACCCGCGACCCGGCCAACGGCGAGAAGATCTTTTATGGCGAATACCTGATCAATGCTCAGGGTGAGGACGTGGTGGCCGGCGTGCGTACGCCCAAGCCTATCGCCGAACTCAAGGGCGATATGCCCGACTCCTACGACGAACTCGAAAAAGTCCGCGCCCGCCTTGAGAAGCACTTCAAGGACATGCAGGACTTCGAGTTCACCATCGAGGACACGAAGCTGTACATGCTCCAAACACGCAACGGCAAGCGCACCGGCCTGGCCGCCGTGCGCATCGCCACGGAGATGGTCACCGAAAAGCTGATCAACGAGAAGATGGCTGTCAGCCGGATTCCGGCCGAGTCAATCTCCTCGCTACTGGTGCCGGTCTTCGACGAGCAAGCGCGCAAGAGCGCCCGCGTCATCGCCACCGGCCTGCCCGCCGGCCCCGGCGCGGCCACCGGCCAGATCGTTTTCTCCGCCAGCTCGGCCGAGCGCCTCGAGCACGAAGGCCAGAAGTCCGTCCTCTGCCGTGTGGAAACCTCCCCTGAAGACTTGCGCGGGATGATCGCGGCCGAAGGTATCCTGACCTCACGCGGGGGCGTTAGTTCGCACGCGGCGTTGGTGGCGCGGCAGATGGGCAAGGTCTGCGTCTGCGGTGCCTCGGAGGTGCAGATCGATTACGAGCGCAAGCGTCTGACCGCGGGCGACCTCACCCTGCACGAAGGCGATTACATCTCCATCGACGGGACCACGGGCGAGATTTTCGCCGGCCATGTTGAGACCGCGCCTTCGGAAGTCAGCCAGGTGCTCAACGGTAAGCTCAAGGCCAGCAAGAGCGCGACCTACCGGATCTTCGACACCGTGATGGGCTGGGCCGACAAGTACCGCAAGATGAAGGTCCGGACCAACGCCGACACCCCCGAGCAATCGGCCAGCGCCGTGCGCCTGGGAGCCGAAGGCATCGGCCTGTGCCGCACCGAGCACATGTTCTTCGAGGGCGACCGCATCGATCTGATGCGCCAGATGATCCTCGCCCGTGACACCGCCGAACGCGAAGCGGCCCTCAAGAAGCTTCTGCCGCTGCAGCGCAAGGACTTCGCCGGACTCTTCAAGGCCATGGACGGGCGTCCGGTGACGATCCGCCTGCTGGACCCGCCCCTGCACGAGTTCCTCCCGCACGACGATGCGTCGCGCCGTGGCATTGCCGAGAAGATCGGCATCGCGCCGGAGATCATTTCCGAGCGCATCAAGCAACTGCATGAGCAAAACCCGATGCTCGGTCACCGCGGCTGCCGTCTGGGCATCAGCTACCCGGAAATCACCGAGATGCAGTCACGCGCCATTTTCGAGGCCGCCGCGCAGTGCCTGAAGCAGAAGAAGCCGGTGCCGGTGCTGCCCGAGGTGATGATCCCGCTGGTCGGCTTCCGTCAGGAACTCGCCCTGCAGGCCAAGATTGTGCACCGCGTGGCCGCTGAGGTCATGGCCGCCAAGAAGGTCAAGTTCGAGTACCTCGTGGGCACGATGATCGAGATTCCCCGCGCAGCCCTGCGGGCAGACGAAATCGCCCAGGAGGCCGAGTTCTTCAGCTTTGGCACGAACGACTTGACCCAAACCACCCTCGGCATGAGCCGCGACGACGTGGGCTCGTTCCTGCCGCGCTACAAGGACCTGGACATCCTGCCGCAGAATCCCTTCGCCATGCTCGACCAAAACGGCGTCGGCCAACTGGTGCAGCTGGGCGTGGAGCGCGGGCGTTCGGTCAAGCCGAAGCTCAAGATCGGCATTTGCGGCGAACACGGCGGCGACCCAGCCTCGGTCGGCTTCTTCCACAACGCGGGCATGGACTACGTTTCGTGTTCACCCCCGCGGGTACCGGTCGCGCGGCTGGCGGCGGCGCAAGCCGAACTCAAGGCCAAAGCCAGCAAGTAACGCACGCACGCATTTTTCATTTCAACGTCCCTGCGACAGCAGGGGCGTTTTTTTTTGCCCCCGGGGAATAGGCCACAGGACCGGGAACTCTCAATCCACGAACCAAGGGTGTTACCATGCTGAAGAAAATTACTGTTTCCGCTACTGTTCTGGGATTGGCCGCGCTGTGTATGGCGGCGATTCCGGCAACCGCCTTCGCCGCCAAGGAGCACACCATGGCGGCTTCCGCAAAGTTGGATCGTCCGGCTCTCTTTGTCGTCGAGGCCAGCGCCGATTGGTGTTCGACCTGCAAGAAAATCGCCGCCGACCTGGGCAAGATCAAACCGGGCTTCGCGCAGCAACCCGTCGTCTTTTTTCAGATGGACCTGACCAACCCGTCCACCAAAGCCAACAGCCGTAAGCTGGCCAAGCTGCTGGGACTGGACGCCTCCATCGTCGATGTCGACCAGCGCAGCCAGGTCTTCCTGGTCGACGGCAAGACCAGCGAAATTCTTCAAACCATTCAGGGTAGGCAGTCCGCCGACGTATACACCGCAGCCATCCAAAAGCACATGGATGCGCTCGGAGCCGACTCGGTCGCGGCCCTTTACTGACCTGCCTCCACACACTTTTGCTTTCTACTCTTTCCTCAGAGAGAACAGCAGCGTCATAAGTCAGGAAGTATACCGGGCCCCCGCCATTCGTGGCGGGGGCTCATCTGCGCCGCAGCGGGATCGTCCACTGCGGCTTTGACGGGCTCGGGTCTGGGCGGTATGTTGCTGTGTTTTCGTCAACTCTGCGTCCAGGCCCCCGTCATTAGCTCAAGCCACAAAAAGAAGAGCCCCGGCATGCTCGAAACCGCCGATCTGCAGCCGCGGGTCGAGCGCGCGCTGTTGGTGGGGGTAGAGACGCGTCAGTCAACCGATGGTGAACCGCAAAGCCTGCTCGATGAACTGGCCGAGCTTGTCCTCAACCTGCACATCGGCGTGGTCGGTCAGGTGCTGGCCCGCGTGCGCGAGCCCCACCCGCGCTTTTTCCTGGGCAGCGGCAAGGTGGAGGAAATTCTCATGCAGGCGCGCAGCCTCGAGGCCGATTGCCTGGTCTTCGACTTTGAGCTGACACCCGCCCAGCAGCGCAACTGGGAAAAAGCCAGCGGCGTGACCGTGATTGATCGGCAAGAGGTCATCCTCGACATTTTTGGCGACCGTGCCCAAACGCGGGAGGCGGTCCTGCAGGTCGAACTGGCCCGGCTGGAATACGCCCTGCCGCGCCTGAAGGGTGCGTGGAGCCACCTCTCGCGCCAACGCGGGGGCGGTGTGACCCAGCGCGGTGAGGGTGAAAAGCAGATCCAGCTCGACCGGCGCATGATGCGCGACCGCATCGCCCGGTTGAAGCGCGAACTGGAAACCGTGCGCCAGCATCGCTCGGTGCAGCGTCAAAAACGCCTGCGCGTGCCCGTGCCGACGGCAGCTCTGGTCGGTTACACCAACGCGGGCAAATCCTCACTACTCAACGCGCTGACGGGCGCGAGCGTTCAGGCCGAGGACAAGCTCTTCGCCACGCTCGACCCGACCTCGCGCAAGGCCGAACTGCCTTCGGGCCAGTGTATGGTCCTGACGGATACGGTCGGCTTTGTACGCAACCTGCCGCACCACCTGGTCGACGCCTTCAAGGCCACCCTTGAGGAAGCGCTTGTCGCAGATTTCCTGATACATGTGGTCGACGTTTCCAACGCCGAGGCCGAGGCCCACCTGAAGACCACCGCCGAGGTGCTTGGCGAACTCGGCGCGGGCGAACGCCCCACCCTGCTGGCGCTCAACAAAGTCGACGCGCTGGACGATCCGCACCGCCTGGAGTTGTTGCGGGCGCTCCACCCGGAAGCGTGCGCGGTCAGTGCCCACACCGGCGCAGGGCTCGACACCTTGCGCGATGCGCTCGACCTGCTCCTGCGCGAGAGCCTGCAAGCCACCGCGCTGCTTATCCCGCACGACCGCTACGATCTGGTCAGCCGCCTGCACCAGGCAGGTGCGGTCCAGTTTGAAAAGCCAACCGAGGACGGGGTGTACATCGAGGGCCGCCTGCCACAGCGCCTGGTCGGCCCGATGCAGCCGTTCGCCCTCAACGGCCACCGCCCGGCGGGCGTTTTCGACGAACGCAACGGCGCAGGCTGAGCTTGCCTTTCAAAAAGCCAGCACAATTAGCAGACCCACAGGAGCGGTCTGACCTTCGAGGTGACCGGAGGCGAGGCCGAGGACGGGTATTCGGCCAGCGCACTCAGCCATTGCATACACACTCAGGCGGCAACTTTGGAAGCACTGCGCGCTGCGGTACGTGAGGCCGTCGACTGCTATTTTGAAGAAGGTGAAGGACCTCGCATGATTCGTCTGCATTTCGTCCGCGATGAAGTGCTGACGCGATGAAGCTTCCCCGCGACCTGTCGGGAGCCAAACGGGTGCGCAGGCTCTGCGTGCTGGATTATCCGGTAACGCGACAACGCGGCTCGCACGTTCGCTCGACGACCGAGCGCAATGGTCGGCACCACGAGGTCATCCCGCTCCACGACAGCCTGAAGCCTGACACGCTGGCTTCTATCTTGTGAAGCATTGCGGCTCATCATCGAAACTCGGTCGATGAAGTGTGGCAGATGCTCGAAATCTAGACACTTGCCATCGTCCGCTCAGGGCGCATCGTCACAGCGCTGTCCCGGCGGTCCCCCGGGGTTCCTGAACGATGAGCACTGACACCAAAGAGCGGCTGAGTTCCGCACTGAAGGAGCCGAATATCCGGCTGTACTTTGCCTTTCGCGTGCTCTACGTGGCGCGGTTTTACTACCCGGTCTACACAATTCTGTTTCTGGACATGGGGCTGACGCTGGAGCAGTTTTCGCTGCTCAACGCGCTGTGGGCCGCCAGCATCGTGCTTTGCGAGGTGCCCTCGGGAGCGCTGGCCGACGTGCTCGGGCGCAAGCGCCTGGTGGTGACGGCTTCGATACTGATGGTCGTGGAAATGGCGGTGCTGGTCTTTGTGCCGCTGGGCAATGTGGAACTGGTGTTCGCGGCCGTGGCGATCAACCGGGTGCTCAGCGGCATTTCCGAGGCGCTGGCCAGCGGGGCCGACCAGGCGCTGGCCTATGACACGCTGGCCGAAAACAAGAACGAGGATCTTTGGCCGCGTATCCTGGAACGCGCGATGCGTTACCAAGGCGGGGCGATGGTCGTTGCCATGCTGGCGGGGGCCGCCGTCTATGACCCGTCCGTGACCAACGGCATTGCCAGTGCCCTCGGGCTGGGTTTTGAGATCGATCAGGACCTGGCGCTGCGTTTCCCGATCGCGCTGAACCTGATCACAGCGATTGTGCTGGTGGCTTTCATGGTGCGCTTGCGCGAGCCGGAGCGCGTTGACGAGGATGACGGCGCTTCCGGCCAAGGCAGTCAGGGGTTGTCGGGCGCCTTCGGTCAGGTGTTTCGCACGGGCAAGTGGATTTTGACGATGCCCTTCGTGCTGTTCGTCATCCTGTCCTTCATGGTCTTCGACAGCACCGCACGGATGTTCGCCACGCTCAGCAGCGAGTACTTTCGTCTGATAGAAATTCCGGAGGCATACTTTGGGGTGATCGGCGTCTTTTTGGTGGTGATGAACCTGGTCGCGCCGACCCAGGGCCGGATGATGACGGAGCGCTTCAGCATCGGCCCAAACCTGGCCGCGGTGTTCGTTATCGGCTTGGTGGGCTTCGTCGGTTGTACCTTCGCCCTGCCCTACGCCGGTCTGCTCTTCGCCATGATCGTGTTCTACTCGATGACGCTGGCTGAGTTTTACGCGAGCCACTACTTGAATCGTTCGACGGTCTCCAGCCGACGCGCCACGGTGCTCAGTTTCAAGGGCCTGGCCGGAAACCTGGCCTACGGCGGGGCCGGCCTGCTCTATGCCGGGCTGTCGGGGGCGCTGCAGTCCAACGGCGAGAGCGAGTCCGCGATCTTCGAGCAGGCGCTGCCGGCGTTACCCGCCTGGTTTGCGTTGACCGCAGTGCTGCTGGGGATCGCCGGTTTCTGGCTGCTCAAGCGCCAGAGCGAAGACGACGCCTGCGTACACCGGCCGAACGACGATACGCCCGAAGCCCCCGAGCAAACCAGTACGTGAACACCCCCTGACTCAAACCACCAGGCCAACGGGCTTGAACGCGTGGCCAGGCAGCACGCGCTTCAGGTTGGGATTGCCCAGGTGCGCCTGAACGACTTCGCCGATGACGTCGCGGAAATCGGTGGTGTGGAGCAAATCGCGCTTCTGGTTAAGCTGCTCCTTGGCCAAGCCCGGCCACTGAGTGAGCACGGGGGCCTTCTGCTTCTGGCGTACCTGACGCACCCCGCCGCCCAGGGCAAACATGCAGTTACCCCAGCCGTGATCGGTGCCGCCGGTGCCGTTTTCCTCGGCGGTGCGGCCAAAATCACTGAGGGTGAGGACAAGCACATCGTCCATCTTTGGGCCCAGGTCTTTTTGAAACGCCGCCAGGCCCTCGGCCAGAACGCGGCACAAATTCCCAAACGCCCCATGGACGCCGCCCTGGGTGTTGTGGGTGTCCCAACCGCCCAGGGTCAATTCTACGACCTCCAGGCCCAGGTCGGCCTTGACCAGCCGCGCCACACTTTCCAGATTCCGCGCGAATCGGGTTTCCGGATAGGGAGCGACGGGTTGATACGTTTCCTTGGAGAGAGTTTGCAGGTGTTTCATGCTCTCCAAAGTCGCGCCGGCGGTTTGTGCCAGGAGGGTTTGCGCGTCGATCACGTCGCGGCGCTCGGCCGGTTCGTGCGAGCAATAGGCATCTTCCAGCGCGGCGCGTAAGACGGCAGGGTCCATCCCGCCACGTCGCTTGGGCAGCGCCAGGTCAGTCAGCCCGCGGATGGCGATGGCGTCGGCTTTGCCGTGGAGAATGCGCGGCAGGTTATCGCCGATGGAGAGCGCGCGGATGGGTCCGCGCCCGGTCGAGGTAAGCAGGTGCCGGTTCAGCCAACCGTCGGAACTGACGGTGTTGCCGATGATGCCGGTCTCCCAGGTGTCCTGCTCTTCGAAGTGTGAGCGCGTGTTGTGCGCGTAGCCAACGGCGTGCAGCGCGGTGGCTTCGCCGGATTGAAGCAAGGGGGCCAGCGCCGCTGCCTGCGGGTGCAAGCCAAAGAAGCCATCCAGGTCGACCGCGCCGTCCTGCTTGCCGGGCTGAGGGATGGCGATGGTGCGTCGTAGCTTGTAGTACTCGGGGTCGCCATAGGGCACCACCAGATTGAGCCCGTCGGTGCCCCCGCGCAGGAAAACCACCACCAGCGTCTTGCCGCGACTGACAGGCTGCCCGTTGGCGGCGGCCTGCGCCAGCAGGCCTGACAACGGCGCGATCCCGGTGTAGGCGAGCAAGGCTCCGGAAGATTTCAGAAAGTAGCGGCGAGTCAGTTCCATGGTGTACCTCGAAGTTGAGTGGTATGGACAGCGCGGAAGGCGTTGGGACGCGTTAACGCAAATTGGTTTCGGGCATCATGCCCACGACGCTGGTCAGCTCGTGCACACGGTGGGTCGACCTCGTTTTGGACGTGCCGAGGGCCTTCATGGCGGCAGCCAGGGAGCGCTCGTTGAGCGGGTAACCGGTCAGACGCTGGCTGACAAACTGCATCAGGCGCGCCTCGACCTCCGCATTGCCGTTCTTCAATTGCTGCCGCCAGCCGGGGGGTGCCATCCGCCACAAGGCCCACTGCATCTTAGAGACAAAACGCCAGCGCTGCAGCAGCGCATTGGACGACGCGTAGTCGGCGTCGGCTTCCGGCAGGCCATCGGGCGTGGGATGCTCGAAAATGCCGCTGCCGCTGTGTTGCAGATAGCCGCGCAGGTTGTGCGGATGCTCGTGAAACTCGGCGACGCGAAAGAGGCGCAGGCCGAAGTCGAAGGGCTTGGCCAGGCGCGGTTGAGTGCGCGCAGCCCAAAACTCGGGATGCTCGGACAACGACAGCAGCAAAGCCCGCGTGGAGCCGCCGTTTTCCAGGTAGATGCGCGCCAGGTCCGCCACCAGGCTTTCAGGCGGAGGCACCGACACGTAGTGCTCGGCCACTTTCGTGGCAATGTAACGCGCGGTGTAGGGCGCGGCCGCCAGTGTTTCCATCACCTGCTGCACCCGCTCAAATTGCTCGGCGTCGTTGTCGCCTTCCAGGCGCAGGCCCACCACTTCCTGCGTTTTGGGATCGTTCAAATCCGGCGCGAAGCGGAACCGATTTTCCAGGGTAGGCGCTTCCTCGCGCGCGAGCGAGGCTTCCTCGGTAAACGTCCAGCCGGTGAGCAAGCCGGCCAGGCGGGTCACGTCGTCCTGCACGTAGCCGTTGTCGACGCCAAAGGTATGCAGCTCGAGGATTTCGCGGGCGTAGTTCTCGTTCAGCCGGCCCTTAAAACTCTTTTGCTGGTCCAGGTAAAAGAGCATTGCCGGGCTGGTGGCGGAGGTCCAAAGCAGGTCGCCGAAACGTGCGAAACCGGCCTCGGCGAAGGCCTGGTGCTCGGCTAGCTTGCGCTCAGCACCGGTCTTGCGAATCCAGGTCGAGAAATGGTTTTGCGTGAAGTAGTTGAAGCGCGCGCGCACCGGATTCGGGTCCTGAATCCACGTTTCCAGAGCGCGGAATTGCACATCGCCGATACGCTCCGCAATGGGGTGCCGTAGCGCCGCCAAGGTGCGGGCATTCTCGGTCGCGGGATTGACCGCGGGCTCGTCCAGGCGCTGCTGGAGCCAGGCCGCTTCGCCGTTGAGGAGAACGCGGGCCAGCTCCTGCGGTTCGGGCCCGAAGCCCAAGCGGTTGAGCAGGTGCAGGGCGCGGGCGTAGGGGCCGGGCGAAGCCGGCGGCGTGTCGCGCACCTCGATGGTCACCTGCGTCGAACGCCCCTCGTTGCGCGAGGCATCCCGGGCGAGGACTTGCCAGGTGTGGCGGACCGGTTCCAGTCCGTGGGTGGGTATGGGCAGGACCAGCAGCCCCTCGCCGCGCTCGAGCGGCCAGGTGAGGTTCAGCGGCTGACCGTCGTGAACCAGATCGACCTCGGCGATGCGATCTTCATCCCAGACGCGGGCGATGATGACGTCGCCGGCGTGGACGGGGTGACCATCCGGCGGGTAAAGCACCTCAATGCGTGGGGGCTCCGTGTCGGGCGCGCGCCGTTTTTCGTGCAGTACGACCGAGCGCAGATAGAAATTCCGGTCGCCCTTGTCCGCTTCGTAAAGGTCGTTGAAAAACGTCACACGCACGAATTTTCGGCCAGGACGCAGCGAGACCGTACCCACGGTGGGTTCCTTCCAGCCGCTGCCAAAGGACTGCCCCTGCGGGTCGAGGACCTGCTCGCCAGCGTCGTCGATGAAGCTGACGCGGACCTTGACCGGGCCCTTGAACGGCTCGGCAATGGCGTCCAGGGCGAGATCGAACTCGCCTTCCAGCGCCTCCGGCAATTCCAAATCGAGCGTGCCGTTACCGTACAAGGCGGCCACGTGGGTGTCGGGCGCGTTGCGCCACGATTGCAGCTTGGTGTGAGTGAATTCGCTCCAGCCCTGACCGGTCACGGGGAAGCGCAGGTGGCGGCGCACGGTGGAGCGATCCACCTCACCCGCGCCAAAAACGGTGAAGCGCGGCGTGCGGGCCAGTGGCAGTCCCCCGCCGTAATCCGCTTCGAGGTAGACCTCGTTCGCGCCCGTGCGTAAGTAGCCGCGGGACAGAGTGAAGCGCGGCTGCACACTTTCCTGGGTGCCCATGCGCTGACCGTTGACCCACAGACTGACCTGCGGTGCGTCGATGCCCTTGCTGCCCGGGCGGCGCGCCAATCCCTCGATGGTCAGCTCCCCGCCGATCAGGCGCTCGTGCAGCGGATGCGTGACCGTGATGACGGAGAATCCGTCGGCCAGAGAGAGCATGGCTTCTCGGTCATGCGCGCGCAGAAGCGGATCGACCCGCAGGAGCTCGTAGCGGTCGAGGAAGAGGTTGCGGTCGTTGTCTTTGTCCGCGCGAAAGTCATTGGCGAAGGTGAGGCCGAGGAGCTGCTCGCCGGCCTCGAGTTGGAACGGCGTGCCGACCGCAACCCGGTGGAAATCACCCTTGCTGAGCCGGCCCAGCGCCACCGGATCCCCGTTCTCGCCGATGTGCACGCGCAGACTGGGGTAGGCCCCAGCGGCTTCCTGTCCGGCCGCACGCACCACCAACTGGTAGTGGCCCGGCTCGTCCACCGTCACGGGCAGACACCACGAGGGATACCCGCCGTAGATCGCAGACACTTTGCCTTCGGAGGCCTCCGCCAATTCCTGGACCTTGGGCTGATTGCGTCCGAAGCGCCGCGGACGTTCCTCGCCCTCGAACTGCACGTCCTCGGTTTCACCGGCGATCAGCTGGTTCGGATTGACCCGCAGTACCCCGATCCCGACCGGCTCGCTGGTCCATTCGATACCGTCTTCAAAGAGCGCCTCCACCGTCAGCAACTGCGGGCCTGTCGCTACGTCGCCGAGGTCCACCTCAAATGTGTAACGGCGCAGCGCTTCCCCGGACTCCGCCACGGGTTCCGGGTCGTCGCTGATGAGTCGGCCGCCCACCCGCAGGCGCAGGCGTCTCAATTCACTTTTCGGTGATGTCAATGGCCGGGGAATTTCGACTCCGACCGTCAATTCGCCCCACAACAACGCACCCGCCATCGGCGCGGTGATTCGCGGACGACCGCCTTGCAACGTAGCAACCCCACTCTCTTCAACAACGGTCACCGCCAGTTCCTGCCAGCCCAGGCGTAAGGTCGCCTCGCCCGGCGCTCCAGTCACCACATGCAGATAACCGACGGCGTGGCCTTCGAGGAGCCGTACTTTGCCCTGTACGGTGACACTATCGTCGTTCGTCGAGTGGACCTTGAAAGAGCGGTCCTTGTCGGCTGCTTCCGAGAGCTTGACGGGCAGCATGAGGCTGCGTTGGGCCGGCAGGCGGGTAGACTCTACGTAAAATGCGGGACCCTGATTTCCCAGCAGAGCCACAGAAGTGACCGCACCAACCGCCAAGGACGGGCTGGACGCGAACAACGGGGTCGCCAGACACAGACTGGCAGCAAGCAACAAGCAGCGCATGGTTAAGCCATCTCCTAATGCAAACAAGATTTGAGGCTAACGGTTCCCTACGAAGCATGCAAAAGCGAAAGAACCGGCGGGCTTTCGCTGTCGCGGGCTGGCCTTCAACCTGCTGCCGGGTCGAGAACATTTCCTCACCTATTTGAGTTTGCATTCTCAGTATGAGCGCTATCCCCATCATCGACCTCTCCGCCATTTTCGATGGCGATGAAGCCTCTCGCCAGGCCGCCTCTGCCGAAATAGACCGCGCCGCGCGCCAGGTCGGCTTCATGTACCTCAAGCAGTACGGCGTCGAGCCCGAGGTGCTGGAGCAAATGAAAGCCACCGCGCGGGCCTTTTTCGCATTGCCCGCCGAGGAAAAGGCGAAGCTGGCATTCAACCAGGAGGCCAACTTCGGCTACGGCGGGATGGGCAGCGAAGCGCTCGATCCGTCCAAACCGCGCGATTTGAAGGAGACCTTCACCATGCGCAATGCCCGCGCGCACGCCAGCCAGCCGCAGCTTTGGCCCAATCCGGATTTTCGCGACGTGTCGGTGGATTTCTTCGAGCGCTGCCGGCAAATCTGTGCGCATGTCATGGAGGGCTTCGCGCGAGCGCTGGACCTGCCGCCCGACTTTTTCGCCAACAAGCACACCGGGCCCACCCAAACGTTGCGGCTGCTGCATTACCCTCCAGCCAAAGCCGCCAGTGAGGATCAATTGGGGGCGGGCGCGCACACCGACTACGGCTCGTGCACGCTGGTCTTTCAGGATGATTCCGGAGGGCTGGAAGTGCAGGGACTCGACGGGCAATGGATCCCCGCTCCGCCCATCGAGGGTACCGTGGTGGTCAACACCGGCGACCTGCTGGCGCGCTGGACCAACGATGCCTACAAGTCCACGCCGCATCGCGTGATGGTCCGATCCGAGGGCGCAGCCAACGGTCGACTCTCGATCGCCTTCTTCAACGACCCCGATCCGGACGTATTGGTCGAGGTGATGGAGAGTTGCACCTCTGCCGACAATCCCGCGCGCTACCCGCCCATCACGGCGCACGACCACATTCTCGAGCGCATCGCTGCCAGCAACGCCTGATTTTTTCGGCACGGGAACGCCTGGGCGTTGTCGGCATACGACGCGCGTTGGCTGGATTTTGCAAAACGTGGCCCGAGGGAACACCTCCATGGTTGAGGTATCCGGTCTCTTGCCTTCGTCGGTGGATTCAACCAACGTACGCAAAGCTCTTGCCGATTCGCCCTTTCCCTCCTTGTGGCGTCTCGGCGATGGCTACTGCAACTCCCTTTCCCCATGCCCATTCGCCTGACGCGCCTGCGCAAGCGCCTCTTGTTCGTACTGCTGTGCCTGCCGCTGCTCTACGTGGCCGGAGGTTTTTTGCTCACCCCGTCACTGATCCGGTGGTTCGTGCTGCCGGCAGTCAACGAGCAGCTCAATGGCGAACTGACCATCGAGTCGATCGCGACCAATCCGCTGCGTCTCTCCGGTACGCTGGAGGGCCTGAAAGTGGTCGACGCGCAGGGCGAAACGGCGCTGTCGGCGGATTTGATTTACGGCAACCTGCAGATTCGCTCGCTCTTTGAGCAGCGCTGGAACGTGTACCGCGTCGAACTGGTGAAGCCCGAGATCTTTGCCGTGCTGGATGCCTCCGGGGACGTAAATTTGCTGGGGCTGGTGAAACCATCTGAAAGCGAGGCGGACACGCCCCTGACCGTGCCACCGGCCTCGATCGGCTCGCTGAGCATCCAGGAGGCGGGGCTACACTTTCGCGATGAACGCTTCGACGAACCTTTCGAGCAAGCCATCACGCCGATTTCGCTGACGGTCGAGGGCTTCGACACCCAGCCCGACAACGACAACCCCTACACGATACGCGCCCAGGCGGCTTCGGGCGAATCGGTCGTTTGGGAGGGCACCTTGCGGCTGGACCCACTCAGCTCGCAGGGAAGGTTGAGCCTGGAAGGTTTTCAACCCGAGTTTTACGCGCCGTTTTACCAGCGGCAGATCCCCTTTGAAGTGCGCGAAGGCGTGGTCAGCTTTTCGACGCAGTATACGTTCGCTCCGCTGAACGATCCGCCGGAAATGCGCGCGGAAAATCTGGAGGTTACCGTCCGCGATCTGGCCGTGCACGAACCCGGCGAAGAAAGACCGTTCTTCAGCCTGGAATCCGTCGCGGTTTCCGGCGCGGAAGCCGATTTGTACGGGGCCCTGGCCGGGGCTGAATCGGTGGTGGTGCACGGCGGCGGCATGCGCATTGAACGCGCGAAAGACGGCACCGTGAACCTGTTGGCGCTGGCGGAATCGTTCCTGCCCGCGGGCGAGAGAACCCAGGGGACGACCTTCTCGATGAGCGCGCTGCCCGAGGAGCGCCTGCTCGATCCCTCGGGCGACGTCACTGCGGAGCTGGACGAGTTCGACCTGCGCCGACCGGTCAACGTGGCGCTGGAACAGCTGGAGCAATTGGCGACGCTGGAATGGCTGGCCTATCTCGACCGGATCGAGATTCGCGAGCACCGCATCGACGTGGTGGACCGGCTGCCGAGCACGCCGGCGGAAATTGAAATGGAGCTGGAGTCCTTCGTGGCCACCGGTCTGGCCAATGCGCCCGGCACCGAGATCACCTTCGACCTGAAGTACCGCATCGACGAGGAGGGCTCGCTGGTCTCCTCCGGACGGCTGCTGCCGCTAGAGCGCACCGTGGACTACGCCTACTCAGCCAGCAACATTCCGCTCACCCTGGCCGATCCGTACGTGGGCACGCTCTTGAACGCGGCGCTGGTCCAAGGCACGGTCGAGGCGTCGGGCGATCTCTCCGTGCGGCCGGCCGAGCCGCTGCCCGAGGTCCAGGCCAAGAATACGGTGCGCGTGCACAATTTCGCGGTGAAGGAGACCCTCAACGACGCGCCGCTGCTGAGCTTTAACCTCCTGCGCATCGATGAAGCGGCCGTGACTTCCGAACCGCCCGAGGCGCGCCTGACGCTGGTGGAACTGGATGGCCTCAACGGGCAGTTCCAGCGTTTGGAGGACGGCTCCCTACTGGTCACCAAGCTACCGAAGTTCACCGCCGCCGATTTCTCCGAAGAGACCGACCCGGATTCCGCCAGCAGCGTTTCCCAGTCTGAAGGTCTGCAGATCATTACGCATGCGCTGCTGGATCTGTTTCAGCAGTGGGAGTCGCTCGACGCGCCAGCGCATGTGACCGTCGACGCGTTTGTGCTGACCGACGCCGCTTTTTTGCTGGAGGACCTGTCGATGCCGCCGGCGCGCGTGGCCGTCTCCGATCTCAACGCCAAGGTCGAAAACCTGACCACGGTGCGACCGCAAAAGGCCAGTTTTGACGTCAGCGGCGTGCTCAACGAGGAGGCGCGCTTCACGCTGGTCGGCCAGGTCAGCCCACTGAAGCAGGACCGCTTCACCGAGCTGGAGGCGACCCTGGAGTCCTTCGACCTGACACCCTTCACCGCCTACGCCGGACAGTTCGTGGGCTTCGAACTGGTGCAGGGAGCCCTGACCACCAAGCTCGACTACCGGCTCAACCAAAGTCTGCTGGAGGGCGACAACCGCATCGAGGTGGACCAGCTGCGCTTCGGTGAGGCCACTGACAGCCCCGACGCGGTCGACCTGCCGGTCAAGCTGGCCGTCGCGCTGCTCAAGGATAGCAGCGGGCGCATCGTACTGGACGTGCCCATTCGCGGCGACTTGAGCGACCCAACCTTCAGCCTGGGGCCGGTCATCGCGCAGGCCTTCCGGACGATCATCGCGAACATCGTCACCAGCCCCTTCAAGTTTCTGGGTGGCCTGGTCGGCGGGGGCGAGGAGTTCGAGACACTCAAGGAGGTGATTTTTCCCGCCGGCAGCGCCAAGCTCGAAGACCGGCCGCTCAAGAAGCTGCGGGTGATCGAAAAGGCACTCATGCAACGCCCCGGTCTGACGCTGGTGATCCTCCCGCAGGTCAACCCGGCCCTGGACGCAGAAGGGATGAAGCTGGCTCAATTGCGCGCGGGCTTCGTCGAGGACAAACGCCGCGCACTCCAGGCCGAGGGCAAGTCCACCGAGCGGGTCGAGCTTTCAAGACGGGAATACCGGCGGGCCGTCGAAAATGCCTACCGAGCCGCCTTCCTGCAGCCGCAGACGACGACCGACGTCACCGCGCCAAAGGTTGACCCGGTACCGTCCAACGCTGTCGAGGAACCGACCGCTACAGAATCGGCATCGGCACCGAACGCGGACACCCCCGCTTCGACCGAGTCGGCAATCACCCCACCGCGTGAAGCCGACGCAACTGCCGTTGCCGCACCCAGCGAGCCGGAGCGAGCGCCCCTGCGCATTCGCCGGGCGGGACCACGGTTTTCTCCCGGCATCGCCCGCCGGACACGCACGCCACCGGCCACCCCCAGCGAAAGCAGCGCGGCGAACGCGGAACCTGCGCCTGCAAGCTCGGCTGCGACCACGTCGGCCGCTGCCGATGCCCAATCCGAACCCACGCCTGTTCCGGTTGAGACCGTGGATGCCGTGGACGAAGCACCCGCCACCGAAACGACGCCCACGCCGGGGCCCGCTGGAGCCGCGCCGCCCGCGCCACCGCCCGATCCGAACGCGCCCCTGCCCGAGCTCGCCGCGATGGAGGCTGCGCTGGTTGAGGCGATCGAAATCCCCGAAGATGCCCTGCGCGCGCTGGCTCAGGCCCGCGCTCAAGCCGTTGCCGACCATCTGACCGGCGAAGGCGAAGTCCCCGCCGAGCGCATCGTCATTCGCCCGCCCGACTCCGCCAAAACCCTGCCGACCGAGGGCAAAGCCCGCGTGGAGTTCTCGCTGGAGTAAGCATGATTTACAGCGGAAGCTGAAGGCAAACTTCGGGATCCGTCTGGGCCCAGTCGGGCGGCTCCCAGGCGACGAATCCCATGCTGGCATAGAGTTGCGCCGCCTCTGTATTCGCAGGCATGTGGCTGGTGCCAATCAGCTCGACCCCTGGGTGAAGGCGCAGGCGCCGAATCACTTCGACCATGGTCGCCCGCCCGAAACCCTGCCGTTGAAAGCGTGCGTCGATCATCAGCCTCAGGATGAAACCGACGCCATCGGTCACTTCGTACATGGTGAAGCCAACCATGGGCGTGGATGGTTTTTCCTGGCCCCGTTCCTTTGCCTGGTAGATGGCGAGCGGGTGCATGTTGTCGTAGATGTAGGCGTCGGCCAGCGACTTCAGGTTGGTGGCCACGAAGGTGCGCTGCGTTTCGGCCACTTTCAGCTTCACGCACTCCGTGTAGTTGGCCTTGGTTACCGGCCTGAGGGTTACCGCCTGCACTCGCCCAGTCTGCCTGGGAGCCGTGGTAAGGCCAACCCCTAGATTGAACCGGTGTGCCTCAATCAAAGACCACGGTCTTGTTGGCGTAGACGAGGATGCGGTGCTCGAGGTGCCAGCGCACGGCCTGGGCGAGGACGGTTTTTTCCAGGTCGCGGCCCCGGCGGATCAGGTCGGGCACGTCATGGCGGTGGGTCACGCGGGTCACGTCCTGCTGAATGATGGGGCCTTCGTCCAGAACCTCGGTGGCGTAGTGAGCGGTCGCGCCGATCAACTTCACCCCGCGCTCGAAGGCCTGGTGGTAAGGCTTGCCCCCGGCAAAGGCAGGCAGGAAGGAATGGTGTATATTGATGACGGGGAAGCCCGCCTTGAGCAGGAAGCGGTCGGAGAGAATCTGCATGTAGCGGGCCAGGATGAGCAGCTCGCAGCCGGCCTCGTGGAGGATTTTCAGCTGGGCGTCCTCGGCGTCGTACTTGGTCGTGCGGCTCACCGGCACATGGTGGTACGCCAGCCCGTAGGTCTGCTCGGTGATGCCGCGCAGGTCCTCGTGATTGGAGACGACCGCCACCACCTCGCCAGGCAGTTCGCGCGCCTGGAAACGCAGCAGGATGTCGTGATAGCAGTGATCGTAACGCGAAACGAAGAGCCCGACTTTGATTGGCAGCCGCGTTGCATGGATACGCACACGCATGCCCAGTTCCTCGCGGGCCATGGCGGCAAAGGCCTCGCCCTCGGCACTCAGATCCGCGGTCGGGTGGGCCCACTCGATGCGTTGAAAAAAGATGCCCGCCTGCGCGTCGGTGTGCTGGTCGGCGTGAAGGATGTTGCCGCCGCGCTCAAAAATCCAGCCGCTGGTGCGGGCCACGAGCCCGGGGCGGTCAGGTCCATCGAGCAGCGCCACCAGGGTCGGCGCGGGCGGTCGGGCGGATTTGGCCATCCTAGCGGGGTAATCGGCCAGGCCGCCGAGGTGAAGGGAAAATGTGCGGGCGGCAAAAGTTTGGGCACGCGCGGACGACTCTAGAGATGACGCCGTGCCCCTGCCTGTAGACTCAGGCGGGCTCGCCGGCCTGACCACGCTACCGAGAACGCTTGATTGATTGCAAAGGGCCTTCGGCACCCATGCCGGGCTCCTTTCGTCCATCGCCAAAGGCTCAACCTTTCACACCAAACCGCGGCTTCGCCATGGCCATTTCCAACACCAGCAGCACTCGCGCGCCCATGGGCGCCCCCGCCAAAAAGAAGGTCGGTTTCTGGGAATCCCAGCGCCTGGCCAAGCAGCGCGCCTACGAAAAGCAGGCCAAGAGCAAAAAGATCAAGACGGCGGACCTGGCCGTTTTCACCCAGCAGCTGGCCGCCATGCTCGAGGCCGGCCTGCCCTTGGTGACCACGCTCGAGGCCCTGCAGGACCAGACCGAGAACCCCGTCTTCAAAATCGTGCTGCGCGAGGTCCGCTTGGACATTGCCTCGGGGACCTCCTTCTCCGAAGCCTGCCGCAAGTTCCCCAACGCCTTCCCGAACCTGTTTGTCTCGATGGTGGAAGCCGGTGAGGCCTCCGGCGCGCTGGCCGAGATCATGGCCAAGGTGGCCGGTTACTTCGAGGAATCCGTCAAACTGGCCAAGAAGGTGAAGAGCGCCATGACCTACCCGGTGGTCGTCATCTCCATCGCGGTGATTCTAGTGACGGTGCTTCTGATCTTCGTCATTCCGGTCTTCGAAGGCATGTTCAAGGACTTCGGTTCGGAACTGCCCAAGCCCACGCAGTTCCTCATCGACGTGTCGAACTTTCTCGGGCCGCAGCTGGGGATTGTGTACATCATCGTGGGCCTGGTGGCGCTGTTTTTTGGCTGGAGCAAATTCACCAAGACGCCCAAGGGCCGCCGCGTGAAATGTCAGGCCGTCTCGCATGTGCCCATCCTGGGTAATCTCTCGCGCAAGATCTGCATTTCGCGCTTCTGCCGTACCTACGCCACGCTGATTCGCTCGGGTGTGCCAATTTTGCGGGCGCTGGAAATTTGCTCACGCGCCTCCAACAACACCTTCATCGAGGACGCCGTGGACGAAATCATCCGGCAGATTTCACAAGGCGGCCAGCTCTCCGAGGTGGTTGCGCTCAACCCCTACTTTCCGCCCATCGTCAAGCACATGGCCAAGGCCGGTGAGCAGACCGGTAACGTCGACGGGATGATGAACAAGATCGCCGACTTTTTCGACGAGGAGATCAACAACATCGTCTCCTCGCTGACCTCCCTGATGGAGCCGATCCTCATCGTCGTGCTCGGTGTCGTGGTCGGCGGGATCGTGATGGCCATGTTCATGCCGATTTTCGAAATGGGCAACGTGGTGGCCGGCCAGTAGCCAAAACGTCGCCCTGTCCGACACAAGGTTTTCCAAGCCTACCCCTTTCATCTCAAGGCGCCGGCCCGTGGTCTCACCGACCACGGGCCGGTTTATTTGGGTTCAGGCAAAAGCTGTCGGAGGTAGCCTAAAACCGCGTCGGCTCGCCGAAGTCCACTTCCCAGGGATTGAAATCTTCCGGGTAGGTGGCGTGAGCCAGCAGCGCACCCTCGGCGTAGACGCCCATCCAGATTCCGTCCAGCGCCTGTATGTGGTCACCGCCCAGGCGCATCTCCAAAGTCAGCACGTCGTTGGCGTCGGCCTCGTGATGCTCGCGGGTGAGGCTTCGGTAGACCTCCACCGTTTGCGTGCCTGTGGATATTTCCCGGTACTCACGGTGCACGCAGACCATGACCAGCATGGCCTTGGCTTCCCGGAGATTCCGCGTCAACTCAACGGAACCCACGAACTCCTTGGTCTTGATTTCGTCGCGGTAACTGTAGCGCGAGTCGCCATAGCTACTGGTGCGCCGCTTGAAGTCGAAACGCACCTCGGCGGCCAGCGAACGCAAGCGATCCCACCGCTGCACGTACGCCTGCGAGTTCTCCGAAAGCGTGGACAGGGGAACCTGCTGGGTACCGCCGCGCCCCTCGACGACGAAGCTGACCTGACCATTGGTCAATGAAACCAGTTCCACATCGAGCACCTTACCACTGGCACTGGAGAGTTGATGCAGATCGTTGAGGTGAGGCGCGCCCGGATGCTCGACGCGGTTGTCCAACCGGCGCAGCAACACCCAGGGCTCCGCCGCGAAGGTGCGCTGGCGGGAGGAACCTTCGCCGCGGTGGTTGTCAACGCTGGCCGTGTACGTCAACGGTTTGGGCTCCAGGCTTTCGGGCCAGGGCTCGTCAATTCGCAGCGGGGGTCTCTGCCGCCTCCTCTTCATCCGCTTCGCTGGGGGTCACGCTCGTGTCACTTTCCAGCGTGAGGACCTCGCCCTCGTAAACCAGGCGTGCATCCATGGCATATTCCAGTTCCTGGTTCGCGTAGCTAACGCGGCGCTCTTTGTCGTGGTGTAAGAACTCTGTTGGAAAAGCCGGGGGCAGCGCGAGCAGCCGCATTTCACCGGTCTGCAACGGCTCCAGCGTGACCGCGTAGTTGACGTGAAACGTCGCATCGAGGTCGCCCGAACCCAGCAGTTTAACTTCGGAGTCACGCAGGGTATCCATATCGCTGACGCGGGTCAGCGTGTGTAACTCGCCGGGGCGCACGCGCACCTCCAGCCGCAGGCCTTCCAGTGGGATCGCGGTTTCGTTGACCACGCGAATCAGTCCACTGGCGAAATCGCTGACGCGACACGTCGACGTGCTCCAGGCGTTCATCATCGCTTCGCTTTGGTCGTCCATTTGCATCTGCGGACCGAAATCGAGCTTGAGACGTTCATAGGCCATGGTGTCAACGTGGAGGCGGATTTGACCGGAACGGCGAAACGCCTCAATGGCCTCGCCCATCAGCCGGGTGCGCGTGGCCTCGTCCCAAAACGTAAACGGAATGAGATACACCTGCCCATCGTCCTGGCGCATGAAGTTCATCTGGCCGTCTTCGCTCCAGCCCATCAGCTTGCCGCGGATGAGGCGGCCATCGCTGCTAGTGAAGTCCTGATACGCCGAAGCGTTCGCCAGCGTGGCAGGCAGCCACGTTGAAATCAGGATAAGCCATGACACCCAAGTGGAACTCACCTCTAAAGTTTCGCGCGCGGGAGTTGAGGGCGCAAGCGTTGAACGCGCGGACAACCGCGTTTTGAGCCCATCCCGACGCAGCACCGTAAAGGCTGGCTAGAGCGTGTAGCGCGTTGCCTCGGGGAACTTTCGGAAGCCCTTGTCGAGCGACCGCCTTAGGTGGCTCCTGATAGTGGTACTGCAGCGCGAAGACACCTTCGGCAAACACTTCGGGCACAAGCATCAGGGTGACCTGCCGCTCCGCCGCTTTTTTGAAAAGCACCCTGCCACTCGGTCTGCGTCGAAAAGCCCGGGAAGGCTGCCATGTCTCGGGGCCGACGAAAGACTTGCCCCGGCAAAAGGCTGGGCGCATGCTCCGACGATTTTACCCGTCAGGGTGCAGACAACATTTTGAGGCCCCGCCACCCAGGGACCCAACCGACATAATGCCCAAGCGCGACGACATCCACTCCATCCTCATCGTGGGCTCCGGCCCCATTATCATCGGGCAGGCCTGCGAGTTCGATTACTCCGGCACCCAGGCCTGCAAGGCCCTGCGCGAGGAGGGTTACCGGGTCATTCTGGTCAACTCCAACCCGGCCACCATCATGACCGATCCGGAGTTTGCCGATGTCACCTACATCGAGCCGCTGACGGTTGAAACGCTCGAAAAAATCATTGCCCGCGAAAAGCCCGACGCCCTGCTCCCCACCCTCGGCGGTCAGACCGGCCTGAACCTCTCCCGCGCACTGGCCCGGGAAGGTATCCTGGATAAGTACGGCGTGGAGTTGATCGGAGCCAAGCTTGACGCCATCGAGAAGGGCGAAGACCGCGAACTCTTTCGCCAGTGCATGATTCAGATCGGCCTGGACATCGCCGACTCGCACACCGTCCACACCCTGGAGGAAGCGCGCAAAGCGGCCGAGGCGATCGGCTTTTTCCCACTGATCATTCGCCCCTCCTACACGCTGGGCGGAACCGGCGGAGGCATCGCCTACAACCGCGAGGAATTCGAGGACATGGTGGCCGACGGGCTGGATGCCTCCCCCGTCACCGAGGTGCTCGTGGAGGAGTGCCTGCTGGGCTGGAAGGAATACGAGATGGAGGTCATGCGTGACCACAAGGATCAGTGCGTGGTTATCTGCGCCATCGAGAATTTCGACCCGATGGGCGTGCACACCGGCGACTCCATCACGATCGCTCCGTCGATGACACTTACGGACAAGGAATATCAGCTGATGCGCGACGCCTCCTTCGCGGTCATCCGCAAGATCGGGGTGGAAACCGGCGGCAGTAACATCCAGTTCGCGGTCGATCCGGCCACGGGGCGCATGGTCGTCATCGAGATGAATCCGCGCGTATCGCGCAGCTCGGCGCTGGCATCGAAGGCCACCGGATTCCCCATTGCAAAAA
Source organism: Opitutales bacterium (assembly GCA_050331595.1). Taxonomy (GTDB): domain Bacteria; phylum Verrucomicrobiota; class Verrucomicrobiia; order Opitutales; family JBHJGM01; genus JBHJGM01. The sequence continues at coordinate 180,771 of JBHJGQ010000017.1, read as the reverse complement.
TCGCCGCCAAGCTGGCCGTGGGCTACGCCCTGGACGAGTTGCCCAACGACATCACCCGCGAGACGCCGGCCAGCTTCGAGCCGACCATCGACTACGTCGTGACGAAAATCCCGCGCTTCACCTTTGAGAAGTTCGCCGGAGCCGACGCCACGTTGACCAGCTCGATGAAGTCTGTCGGCGAGGCCATGGCGATCGGGCGCACCTTCAAGGAGTCTTTTCAAAAGGCGTTGCGCTCGCTGGAAATCGGCGCGCGGGGGCTGGGCGGCGGCGGCAAATGGGGCGACTTCGACCTGACCGACCCCGACGAAATCCGCATCGGCCTCTCCCGCCCCACTTCCGAGCGCGTGTTCTACATCCGCTACGCCCTGCACGCGGGCTTCTCGGTGGAGGAGATTCAGGAAGCCACCCGCATCGACCCGTGGTTCCTGCACCAGCTCAAGCAACTGGCCGAGCTCGAAAGCGAGCTGCGCGGCATGCGTATCGATGATTTGGATACCGATAAACTGCGCGAAGCCAAGGAAGCAGGCTTTTCCGACGTGCAGCTGGCGCACCTGCTGGAGACGAAGATCCGCAACGTGAAGAAAGCCCGCGCCGACGCTGGACTGGACACGGTTTTCCGCCTGGTGGACACCTGCGCGGCCGAGTTTCAGGCGCACACGCCGTACTACTATTCCTCATACGGCCTGGAAAACGAAGTCGTCCACAGCGACAAGCCCAAGATCATGATCCTGGGCGGCGGACCCAACCGTATTGGCCAGGGTATCGAGTTCGACTACTGCTGCGTGCACGCCTCCTTCGCGCTGCGGGCGCAGGGGTATGAGACGGTCATGGTCAACTCCAACCCCGAGACGGTCTCGACCGACTACGACACCTCCGACCGCCTCTATTTCGAGCCGCTGACGCTCGAAGACGTGCTGGAGATTTACCACCAGGAAGGCTGCACCGGGGCCATCGTTCAGTTTGGCGGGCAAACCCCGTTGAACCTTGCCACGCAGCTCAAGCAAAACGGCGTGAACATTATCGGCACCCCGCCCGAGCAGATCGACGCCGCCGAGGACCGCGAGCAGTTCAAGCAAATACTCGACCGGCTCGGCCTGAAGCAACCGATCAACGCCACCGCCACCTCGATGGAGAAGGCCTACGAATTGACCGGCCAGATTGGTTTTCCTCTGCTGCTGCGCCCGTCGTTTGTGTTGGGCGGACGCGGGATGTTCATCGTGTACGAGATGGACGAGATGCGCCGCGTCTTGCGCGAGGCATTCGATGCCGCCCCTGGCAAACCGGTGCTCCTGGACAAGTTCCTCGAAGACGCCCGCGAGATCGACGTCGACGCCATCAGCGACGGCGAAACCTGCGTGATCGGCGGGATGCTCGAACACATCGAATACGCCGGGGTGCACTCCGGCGACGCCGCCATGGTCCTGCCACCGCGCTCCATCGCGGACAATATCCTGGCGGAAATCCGCGAGGCCACGCATGCGCTGGCCAAGGCGCTTGGTGTGATTGGACTGATGAACGTGCAGTACGCCGTCCACAAAGGCGATTTGTACGTGCTGGAGGTCAACCCGAGAGCCTCGCGCACAATTCCCTTCACCTCCAAGACCATCGGCGTGCCGCTGGCCAAGCTGGCCGCGCGCTGCATGGCCGGCGAAAAACTGCGTGACCTGGGCTTTACCGAGGAGATCACCCCACCGTTCTACGCGGTCAAGGAGTCGGTATTTCCGTTCGTCCGCTTCCGCGGGGCAACGGTCGCACTGACGCCCGAGATGCGATCGACCGGCGAGGTGATGGGTCTGGACGCCCACTATGGGACGGCGTTCGCCAAGACGCAGATGGCGGCCCAGCCGCCGCTGCCCACCAGCGGCAACGTCTTTCTCTCGGTCAAAGACCACGACAAGCCGGTCGCCGTGGCAATCGCCCGCAAGCTGATCGAGTTGGGATTTTCGATCTGCTCGACCTCGGGCACCGCGCGTTACCTGGCCGAGAACGGCGTCGAAGCACACCGGCTTTTCAAACTGGCTGAAGGCCGACCCAACGTGATCGACCTGATCAAAAACGGGGAGATCGCGATGGTCATCAACACCCCGGCCGGGATGAATCCGCGCATCGACGAGAATCGCATCCGTTCCGAGGCCATTCTGCGCGGCGTCTGCATCGTGACGACGATCATGGGCGCACACGCCGCGCTCGAAGGCATTCAGGCGATGCACTCACGCGAAACCCACGTGAAGAGCCTGCAGGAATACGCCGCGATGGCCAGCGGCTCCGCCGCCGCATCCCCCGCCTGAGCTTCAGCTTCGAGCGCCCGTCTCTTGAGACTGCTGACCGACTCGCGATCAGGGATGGAGAATCCCCAAGGCCTCAACGAGGTCCAGGAAGCGGCAACGCTCGTTTCGAAGTACCCTGTCCCTTTGTCGATTGTGTCTTCAGGAGAAGATCGGACCGGGCCTTAGACGAGGGACTAAAGACTCTGGACCAGGGAGAACGGACCGCGGTCAAAAAAACGGCTGCGACCGCAGGGGCGATCGCAACCGATTTTGGGTAGTAACAAGCAGGAAAGCTTGATGCTTCAACAAGGGTCTACGTGCGCAGTCGACGGCGCGCCACTGCCAGCCCCAGCGCCAGAACGCCAAAGATAGCCGCGTAGGTCGAAGGCTCGGGGACTTCATTCTGGAAGCGGAAGTCATCGTAGCTGATGACGTTGGTCGTGCTCGGATTGGACTGCTGCACCAGGAAGAGTTGGAAGAAGGTACCCTCGCCAGCGATGTAATCGTTGACCGCGGCAACCACGTCGTTATCGGGGTCATTGGCAAAATCGTAAACAATCGTACCACTGAAGTTACCGGCACCTGAACCAACGAATCCGCCATTGAACACGTTGTTGAAGCCGAAGTCATTCACATCTGTGTTGATGATGAGGAAGTTGTTGATGAACGAAGCGGTTGGGTGATCCGCCGCGAGACTGGAGTAGTCCCAAGCCAGCTCGGTGAAGAGGCTAAAGTTCTGCAGAAACGGATCCGTGCGGGCGATGGTGCCCGTGGTGATCGCGTTCTGGAAACCGCCCGTGCCAACGACGCGCAACTCAAGGTCCGCATCGGAGGTATCGGAATCAACGATGGTGGACGTCGCAGCCGCGTCGGTCCAGATGTTGGTGGTATCGAAGTCAGAGAAGATGACCTGACCCGAGGCCAGCGAGGCACCGGCAAACAAGCCGGCTGCCGTGAGCAACAGAGAATGCTTCATGGGATGATAGTTGAGGTTGGAGTAACGAGATGGTGAAAAATCACCGCTAGGGTGCACGTATAATCTCCCAAGTGCCCCAGGTCGGTCAAGGGAAAACATTATAGGAAACAGGGTTTTCTCCTGATACTGCGCTCTCACTCTCCCTGAAGCTGACTTGCCGCTACCAGCCTGATTGAACAGCGCAAACACCGAGCCAGTCGGCTGGTAGCCAACACTTTAACGTATCGAGCAATCGACCCTGTGGCGCGGATTCATTCCGCTGAGCGTTCGATAAACCCTGTCAACGATGGCGATGCGTCAATTCAGGCCGACGCGCAGGCGCAGCAGCCCGACATCGCCGCTGAAATCCAGCGAGACGCGCTGGCGCTCGAAGGCGTTGTTGGCCGCGGGTGCCCCGGTGGAGTCGAAGAGGATGTCCCAGGCGGGCAAGGCACGCCCTCCCTGGGCTTGCACCGAGAGGTCGGCGTGGAATGGGTTGCGGTAAAAGTCCATCGCCACGCCCGCGTCGGTGCGCTGCTGGATGAGGTTGCGACCCAGGGTGGATTCGTCGCGGTCCAGGCCCAGGGCGTACTTCATCAGGTTAACCGGTGCTCCCGGGGCGGTCTGACCCATGGGCCCGGACAAGTCCGGGTGCGTCTTTTCCTGCGGCGAGAAGTGCAGGTCCTGCCACTGCGCGAAGCTCTCCGGTACGCCCTGCGTGCGGACCTGCAGGCTTAAATCGGCGAGTTCCGCCGTGCCCCCGCCGTTGGCCGCGCGCAGCTCGACTTCGATCCGGCGCGTATCGGCCACCAGCAAACCGCTTTCGGTGAAGGCGCCGCCACTGAGCGGAATCACTTCCACGGCCAGCAGCCCGCCGTTGGTGTCGAACTGGCGCACGCTCACCTCAGCGGCGACCCCGGCGTGCGTGCCGGAAATCGTCACACTGTAGCGGCCGGTATCGATGCCGGTGGGGTGGAAGGGAAAATCCAGCAAGGCGATTGTGCGCCGCGCCAGAGCGGTCGCTCCAGCCAATTGAACGGACTGCTGGTCGACACTACCGGTGAAGCTGGCATCGCCGGAGAGCGTCCAGCCACCGTTGGTCGCAGGTGCGTCCTCCAAGAGCAAATTGGTCTGGAACGGCGAGATGATGGCCGAACCTGGCAGGAAACCCAGGTAACCCAGAAAGTCATCGATGCTGGCCAGGGAAACGACCACCTCACTCTCGCGCCCGAGAAAGGCTAGCGAGAAGGCGTGGAAGGCGCCCTCCAGCAGAAGGAAGCGCGTGGTGTTGCCGGCTTCGAGCAAACGCGCGTAACTTTGTGAGGACTGATCAGGGTCGACCACGGGGTCCCGAGCACCGTGCAGGAGCAGCGTCGGGGGCAGCCCCGCGCGGATCGAATACAGGGGCGAGAGCCGCCAGGCACCGTCAACGGCGGTATCGTTCGGGTGCGGCGGCAACGCCGGTGCATCGCCCATGACCGGGACAAAAGGCTTGGTCGCGTCGTTGAAGGCGATCCAGGGCAGGTCCGGAATGTCCATGATGGGGTTGAGCAGGACAAGCGCATCGGGCAGGGCGCTGACACCGAGATCGTCCGCCGGGTCGTCAAAGCCGTCGATCATGCCGAGGCAGGCGGCCAGGTGGCCTCCAGCTGATTCGCCAACAACGCAGACGCGCTGCGGGTCGATGCCGAGGGTGTCTGCCGAAGCACGCACCCAGCGCAGGGCCGAGCGCACGTCCGACACCGCGTCAAAGAGCGTCGGCGAGGGCATATCGCTCAGGCGGTAGGCCACGTTGATGGCGACCAATCCGCGTCGGGCAAAATACTTGGCGTCGGCGTCGTGGTTGGCCGGTCCACCGGCGGTCCAGCCACCTCCATGAATGTACACCACCACTGGCCGGCGGTCGCTGGCCTGCCAACCCTCCGGACGGTAGACAAACGCCTGCAGCGGGCCGTCACTCGTGGTCTTGTACGTGTACGCCACCGGAGCCGTCGTATCGCTCGTCAGCTCGTCGAGCGTGACGGCCTGTGCCGCCGGAGCCGACAGGGTCCACAGCAGGAGGCAGCCCACGATCCGCAGAGCCGCGCGCACTTTGGGGAGAATTCGCACGGGAGATGTTGATGGCATAGGCATGGATGGCAGGCAATGCTTCATTCGGATACGATAGCGCGCACTCATCCGCGCCAGCGCTCGGTCCAGGCGGTCGCGTCGAACGCCTGCCAGGCTGACAGGGGCTCCTCCAGGAAAGCCTCGGCCTGCGCCGCGCCGCCCACGTCGAGGCATTCGGTTGCCCGAACAAAGGCGGCCTTGGCCTCTGGGCCGGGTTCGGGCGCACGCTTCGCGCTCTGGGCGGCGCGCGTGCCAAAGTCGGTACTGGAGCGACGGCCCGCAAGTTCCGCGAGCGGACGGGCAGGCGCCGGCAATCGCGCAAAGTCCAGCAAAGGCCCGAGCTCAGCAGGGTCGCGGGTCAAGGCTTCGTATCCAGCGATTCGATACGCTTGGTCCGGCAGTTGGGACAGCGGTAGCGCCATCGAGAGATGCCACTGCAGGGCAAAGCTCAGCAAAGGATCGTTGCTCTGACCGGCCTCCAGCAGGCGCCCGGCCAAGCGCGGCCAGGTGGCCTTGAACCGTTTGTCCTGCAGCAGGTGCGGCAGCGCGAAGGCCTGGCGAGCCAGTTGGGCGTCCTTGAGCCAGCCCAGGGTTTGCCAGCTGCGTAGCACCGGCATCGGTCGGCGGACGATCAGGATCAGCGGCACACTTGGCCAGTGCGCCTGCACCCAGCCCAGCAGAAAATTCCAGCGGACCTCCTTGACGATGCGACCGCGAAACACAAAGCGGGCGTTGTCGCGATCCACCCAGCGTCCGCGCAGTTTGCCACGCAACACCCGCGACAGGAATCGGCGCAGTTCGGCGTCAGTGGACGCGGCGTCCCGGTAGGGGAAATAGCCGAAGGGCACGCTGGCACGGACGTAGCGTGGGAAAAGCGGCTCAAAGAGCGAACGCCAGCCCGAAGCTTGTTGCAGCACGCCGCCCAGCCAGGTGGTGCCGCTGCGGGGCATGCCTGTGAGCACCACGACGGCTTCGGGCGGACCCCGGTCGAGGTGCGCGAGGTTGCGCGCGACCCCGGTGGCCTTGTGGCAAAACTGGACCGGGTTCATCCGGCGGTGCCGCTGAGGGCGGCTTCAGACGTCGAGGCTGCGGGCGCGCGCTCAAAGGACACCAGCAGGTTCTCGTAGCTGAGGACGACGTCGTAGTCGAAACGCTCGATGGCCTTGAAAAGTTCGCGCCAGGATCCGTGCACCTCGATGTAGAGGTTGTCGACGGTGTCGAGCCAGGCGGTGTCTCCGGCGAAGATCTGCCGGTCGGCGCCCTCCACGTCGATTTTCACCAGCGTACGCACATCGGTCGACGCGCGCCGGGCCAGCAGATCCGTGAAACCAATCGCGGGGATGGGACCCTCCGGGTGGGGCTCCACTTGGAACACCCACTTTTCCGAGCCCGCGTTGATGATGCGCAGGTTGGTGGTTTCCGACCAGACGCCGGCGTGCACACACTCGATGTTGGCGTAAGGCTGGGTGTTGCGCTGCAGCTGGGCAAAATTGCCGTCCTCGGGCTCGATGCAGACGATGCTGGCGTCCGGAAAGTGCCGGGCAAAGAAGAGGGAGGCCGTGCCGATGTTGGCCCCGGCGTCGACAATGAAACCGGGTGCCTGTTTGGGCAGGCGATACTCGCGCTTGACGAAAATCTGGTAGATCAGGATCGCGTCGGAGGTGCGCCCTCGCAAAAAAATAGGGTGCTTCAGTTCGCGGGGACGCACGCGCCACTCTCCCGCAAAATGCCGGGCCAGAAACAGTTTGAAGGCATCGATCGGGCCCAGTCGGCCAATGCCGTGGAGCGCGTAAAAGACCGAGCGTGCGAAGTAGCTGAAGCCAGACATGGAGGCGGTACGGTTCGTGTGGTTTCTCGCAAAAGTCGGGCGAGGGGGGGAAGCCTCAATCGGGCGGTGAGGACGGTTGCCGCAGCTGGGGCAGAACGTTATCTTTCGGCATCCAGCGGGCCTGGTGAAGGCGCATAGCCAGAGAAAACGTTGCTGAGGCCACCGGCTCGCGGGCCTTCAGGTAACGCGGCAGGCCAAACAGAACGTCGCCCAGGGCTTGAAACCACAACCCGGCAAAGCGCGGCTTTGTCAGCAGCTGCGCAACGTTCCAGGCACCGGCCCGGCCCAGGTGCCACATAACGGACGGGAACGGCGCATTGAGCAACGGGAAGAGCGCTTGATTGCGGTACAGGTAGCGCAAGCCAAAACCCGGGTCGCGCTTGGGCGAAACGAAATGGTGAATGGGCGCGGTCCGCGTGAGGGCAACCAGGTAGCCCGCGTCATAAAGACGGATGCAGTAATCGCGCTCCTCGCCCCAGTGCCGCAGCGAGCCGCGATACCCGCCCACCTGCCGAAAAACGCTGCGGCGGTGCGCATGGGCGGTGCCGACAAAGGTGAAGGTGACGTAAGCCACATCATCGTCCGGGCAGCCCGAAATGACCTCCGGCCCCAGGCGCACGTTGATGTAGGGCATTGCCAGCGCACCGACCCGAGCGTCGGCAAAGTAAGTCAGCGCCTGGCGGACCGTGCCCGCCTCGGTGAAAATGGCGTCGTCGTCGATCGAGAAGATGTAGGGCGTGGAGGCAGCTTCGGCGGCTTCGTTACGACTTTCCACCAGGCCGACGCTGGTCTCGTGACGGATCAGTTTCACCTGCGGGAAGTCCTTGGCCACAACCGCCGAGGTGTCGTCGTCGGAGCCGTCGTCGACCACGATCACCTCCACCGGCACGTCCTGCGCGTAGACGGACTGCAGCGCGTCACGCAGCTCGGGCGCACGGTTTTTCGTGGTGATGGCGACGGTGGCTTCCATGGCGCAGACGGGCCGGGTCAAACGAACGGCGGAGCATGCCAAGGCTGAGGCGGCGGCGAAAGCCTTAAAGTAAGGCCGTAACGCTCGCGGGTGGCCCGGCGCTTGCTCGCGTTGATATCGAGTCACCCGCCGCATCGCCTTGACCCCGAACCCACGGGCTGGTTTGCAGGGCAACTCCCCGCGATGGCCACTACCTTTCAGACTTTCCTCAAATCCGGCTTCAGCCGCATCGACGACGACCTGGAGTTTCTCACCGGGGCCGCCGCCGAACTCTTCGATGAGTTGGGCCTGAGCACGCTCTCCAAGCTCTTCGACCGCGACGCCCAAGCCGGTGCCAAAAAGCTGCCGGCGGGCGGGGCGCAGGCGCTCTCGATCTATTTTCAGTTGCTCAACCTGGTTGAAGAAACCGCCGCGCAGGCCACCCAGAAGCAGCGAGAAAATGACCTCGGGCCCGAGGCCGAGCCGGGTCTGTGGGCGGCCTACCTGAAATCCGCCAGCGACCGGAAAGTGCCCAGCCAACGCTTGCAGGCCATCGTGCGCCGGTTGGTGGTGGAACCGGTCCTGACCGCCCACCCCACCGAGGCCAAGCGCTGGAGTGTCTTGGAGCAGCACCGCGAGCTGTTCCGTCTCTTCGTCAGCCGCGAGCAGGCCCGGCGGGGCGATCGCGAGCGGGCCGACTTTCGCGAAACGATCAAGGCCGCTCTGGAAAGGCTCTGGCGCACGGGCGAAATCTTTGGCGAAAAGCCCGACGTGGCCTCCGAACGCCAGAACGCGTTGTACTACCTGACGGAGATTTTCCCGCGCGTGCTCGAGCGTTTGGACAGTCGTTTTGCTCACGCCTGGAAGGAAGCTGGCTACGACCCTGCCCTCCTGGCCGACGAAGGCGATTACCCGCCGATCAGTTTCGGCACCTGGATCGGCGGCGACCGCGACGGCCATCCCCTGGTCACCCCTGAGGTCACCCGCGAGACGCTGGCCCTCTACCGCAGCGAAGCCGTGCGCGTTTTGGACCGGCACCTGGGCGAGCTGCTGCCCGCGCTCTGCCTGTCGCGCCAGGTTCAGCCGCCTTCGAAGGCCTTTCAAGAGCGACTGGCCGAACTCGCCCAAGCCGCCGGAACCTCGCCCGAGGCGGCCCTCAAGACAGAGGAGCCCTGGCGTCATTTTGCCGCGCTGCTGCGCCTGCGTCTGCCGGGGCAGCACGCCGCCGCCCAGCCCTACCGCCTCGCTCTGGAATTGACCGAAGACCTGCAGTTCCTGCGCCGCTCGTTGGAGTCGATTGGAGCCGAGCGGATCGCGCGTCAAAGCCTGATGCCGGTGCTGCGGCTGGTCTCGGTTTTTGGCTTTCACCTGGCCTCGCTGGATATCCGCCAAAACAGCGCCTTTCACGACCGGGCGCTGGCGGAACTGCTGCGGGCCGGCGGCATCGACGACGGCGCGCGCTATCCGCAGTGGAACGAGGCGCGACGCCTGGACTTTCTCAACCGCGAGCTGCGCTCGCCCCGGCCCTTCTGTACCGAACCGGCGCTGGCGGGCGACCACGCCCACGCCACCGTCGGCGCCCTCGCGGTCGCCGCGGAACACCTGGCCGACCATGGTCCCGAGGGACTGGGCAGTCTGATCGTCAGCATGACCCGCAGCACCTCCGACCTGCTCGCGGTGTTTCTGTTGGCCCGCGAAGCCGGCCTGACGGGATTTGAAGGTGGCCAGGTGGCCTGCCGTCTGCCGGTCATGCCGCTGTTGGAGACGCTGGAGGACCTGGAGAACGGGCCGCAAATCCTGCGGCAATTCCTGGAACATCCCTCCGTTAAGGCCAGCCGTGAACTGGCCCGCGCGAGCAGCCCCGGGGTCACGACCCGCGCGGTCCAGCAGGTCATGATCGGCTACAGCGACAGCTGCAAGGACGGCGGCATTCTGGCCAGCCAGTGGCGCATCCACCAGGCGCAGGAAGCCTTGCAGGCCGTCGCCCGCGAACACGAGGAGGGGCTGCTGTTCTTTCACGGGCGCGGCGGCACGGTCTCACGCGGGGCCGGCCCCACCCACCGTTTTCTGGAGGCGCTGCCGCCGCACGCGCTGGAGTCGGGCATACGCGTGACCGAGCAGGGCGAAGTCATCGCCCAAAAATTCAACAACCTGCGCACGGCCACCTACCACCTCGAGCTGATGCAGGCCGGGGCGTTTGGAACTGAAGCGCTGGAGCGCAACCAGCCGCTGCAAAAAGGCGTGACCGAGGCGATGGAAGTGCTTTGCGAGCGCAGCCGCGCCGCTTACACCGGCCTGTTGCAGGCCCCGGGCTTTATCGATTTCTTCCGCCAGGCCACCCCCATCGACGTGCTCGAAATGAGCCGCATCGGCTCGCGTCCGGCACGGCGCACCGGCAAGGCCAGCCTGGAGGACCTGCGGGCCATCCCCTGGGTCTTTGGCTGGAATCAGGCGCGGTTCTACCTGCCGGGCTGGTTTGGCGTGGGCACGGCGCTGGAGTCGCTCGAAAACGACCACCCCAAGCTCTATGCGGCCCTGCGCCGCCACTGGGACGTCACGCCCTTTGTGCGCTACGTACTCTACAACGTGGAGTCGAACCTGGCTAGCGCCTCGCCCGAGATCATGGGCAAATACGGTGCGCTCGTGACGGCCCCGGCGCTGCGCAAGCGCTTCCTGGAGCCCATTACCGAGGAGTACGCCCGCGCTCGCGACACGCTGGACCGACTCAACCGGCGACCTTTGGAGGCCCGCCGCCCACGCTTTTTCAAAACACTGCACGCGCGCGACCCGGGGCTGCGCATCCTCCACGCCGAGCAGGTCCGCCTGCTCAAGCAGTGGCGCAAGGCCGCCGCCGACGCCAACCCAGACCTCCTGCGCAACCTCCTGCTCACAGTCAACGCGATCGCCAGCGGCCTGCGCACCACCGGTTAGGCGCCTGAGGCGGAACTGCGGCTCGGAACATGGCCTTCGAAACGCAAATGGCTTCCCAAGGATCACAGGACAGGTTTCGGAGGATTAAGCAGTGTGCGTGCATAGAGTCTTGCATGCGCCCGCCAGTACCTGAGCTCCTCTGACGGATGTTAACGGTCAAGCAGCTCTTCATCGCCGACGGCCTGGGCTTTTCCGAGAACGAGATCAAGCTCGTCCGTCATGTCGACCACAGTCAGCGGTCGATTCGTCGGGTGGTCGCCGAAGGACACTTCGAGCGCTACCAGCGGGAACAGCTGCAGGAACAGCAGCCCTTCCATCACTGTAAGGTCATCCTCTCGTTTATCGGTCTCGAAGACCACAAGGCCGAATTCTACGGAGCCTACCGGGTAAACGGCGTCCGAGCGTTCCAAAAATCCGATTGGGTGGGAATCCCTGACTACCTATGGATCGCGCACAACGACCAGCAGCCGCGAATCTACTATGATCTGGAAGAGATTTCTTCCCATCAAAACTATCGGGGCCGACTGGTTGTCCATTGGAGCAGCCCTCGTAGGTGGTATCAGAGCAAAGACCTCGACATCTACGAAATCTTGCCGGCGACCATTTCGACACTCTTCCCAGGCTACCAGGAACTCTGCCTGGGCTTTGAGGGACTGAAGGCGATCTTTGCTGACCCTCGGGCACACCGGGACTGGCAGGCCGCCCTGCAGGCAAACGCGGGCATTTACCGGATTGTCGATCTGAGTGACGGAGGGATTTATATCGGTTCCGCCTACGGTGACGGCGGCCTGTGGGCACGCTGGCACACCTATGCCAGGAACGGACACGGCGGCAACAAGCTGCTCAAAGATCGCTATCCGTCCAACTTCCGGTGGTCCGTTGTCCGCACCCTGTCCACCACGATGTCGCCCCGCGATGTGATCCGAATCGAAGGCATCGAAAAGGAAAAGCACGGCAGTCGAGCTATTGGCCTGAACGGAAACTAGGCCCTCTAGGGAACGGGATCCCAAACCCCTCAGTCTTCCGCATCGGCCGCCAGGGAAATCCGCTCGCTGACAAAGCTCCGCAGGTCCTCGAAGAGCGGCGCGTGGAAAACACGGGGGCCGCTGGGCAGGTCGAACTCCAGCGTCTCGCAGTGCAGGGCTTGTCGACGTAGCGAGAGCAGCTGCGCGTGACGCTCGGTCCAGCCGGAGTCGATGAACTCGAGGTAAAGGAGCGGGTCGGGCCCGTAGAGTTTGTCGCCGGCCACCGGATGCCCCAGCACCTGCGCGTGGGCACGTATCTGGTGCTTGCGGCCAGTCTCGGGGTCGACGCGGCAAAAGGTGAAGCCGCCGCCCTGAGCGACCGGCTCAAAGCGCGTCCGCGCTGCCTGAAACCCTCGACCACTGCCCCAGGTCTGCTTGACCGCGACCGGACTTTGGGCATCCGGCCCGAGCGGCAGGTCGACCGTTTCGGGCTGGGTGAACTCGCCCTCGAGCAGGGCGAGGTAGCCCTTACGCACGTGGCGTTCCTGCAGGGCCATCTGGTAGGTACGCGCGGCGGCCTTGTGCTTGGCCAACAGCACGAGTCCGCTCGTTTCGCGATCGAGCCGGCTGACCAGGTGCAGCGTTTCCATCCCGGTGTGCGCCTTGACCGCCCCGACGAGGCTCGACCAAGGGCCGTGCTTGGAGGGGTGACAGACGAGCCAGGGCGGCTTGTTCAGGGCCAGCACGTCCTCGTCCTCGTGGACGATCCACGCGGGCAGTTCGGCGGGGTCGACCTGGTCGGGCTCAGCGCGCCAAGCAGGATACTCGCGCCAGTGCAGGCTCATGAGTCCGCGTCGCGCTGCTGGCGCCATTGGGCGATGGCCTGCTTGGCGGCGGCGGCGGCCCAGGTGCGGGGCAGTTTGCTGGATGCAAAGGCCAGGAAGCGGTTGCTCCAGCCGTTGACAACGAGGCGGCGGCCCCGCTCCAGGGCTTGCAGACTTTGCCGGGCAACGATCTCGGAAGTCATGCCTGACCCGCCCTGCGGTGGCGGAGTTTCAAAGCCGGCGGCCCGGAAAAAGTTCGTTTTCGTTGGCCCGGGGCAAACACACAGCACCTGAATGCCGCGGGGGGCCAAGTCATGGCTCAGTGCCAGGCTCCAGTTCATCAGAAAGGCCTTGGTCGCCCCGTAGGTGGCCAGGTAGGGACAGGGTTGAAAGGCGGCGGTGGAGGCCACGTTGACAATGGAACCACCGCGTTCGTCAAGAAGTTGTAAAAACTCGCCCACCAGGTGCACCGGGGCCGATATATTGACCTCAAGCATCTGCAGGTGCCGCTGTAATTCGGGCTCGGGAAAGGGACCGTAGGCACCGAAGCCACTGTTGTTCACCAGCAAAATGGGGCCTTTATCCGCATCATTGGCAATGCTTTGTGAGATTTGCTGGACGACCCCAGGAATAGATTCGCGATCCCGCAGGTCACATGGGAAGTGTCGCAGGCGTGGCTGGGAACGCAGCAGGGGCGGCTCGCTCCGAGAAAGGTTGCCAAGCCATGCACGGCCATTTAATCTGGCGAACAGCTCGATGAACGCAGCGCCTATTCCAGACGAGCCTCCGGTGATGATCGCCGCCGCGTACTGGTCGATTTTCAATGGCACAACAGATGCCCCGCGGGCTGCGGGCGCTGACGAGCTTTTTCGTTCCTCGATAACAAACCGTAAAGAAGGACAAAGCACATAATGAACAACCACGAAGTCATCCTATCCGGCGTCCACCTCGACCTGACAGAAGCCCTCAAAACAGTTGTCCTTGAAAAAGCGGAGAAGCTCTTTAAGCACGAGGAAAAAATCATCCGCCTGCGGGTGGAACTGGAGTACAACCAGAACAAGACGCGGGAGGAAGAGTTCATTGCCAAGGGCCACATCGAAATCAACGGTCCTCCACTGATTGTGACCGAAGCCACCGGCGACCTCTATAAGTCCGTCGACCTGATGGTGGAAAAGCTCGACCGCAAGCTGCGCCGGCGCGCACGCATGTACCGGGTCAAGCGCAAGCAGACCCACGAGGTCGAGCTGCCGGCGTCGTTGCCCAAGGTAGGCGTTGCCTGACCAGAGCAACTTCAGCAGACATTTTGGACCGGGTCCGTCGCTTGTGGCGGGTCCGGTTTTTCTTTTTCAAAGACGCCCGAGTCACTTGACCCGCGAACCGCAGTCCGCACGCTGGCATCTATGAGCGCACCCAAAGAATTTGCCCCGATGGCAGCCGTTGGCATTGGCGCGGCGTTGGATATCGTCGGCGTCGCCGGCTATATCGCCACCGACATGCAGAGCGTCACCGCGCTGATCCCGACGATTTTAGGCACGTTGATGATCGTTTGCGGGTTTCTGGGCATGAAGCCCCAATTCCTCAAGCACGCGATGCACGCGGCGGCGGTGGTCGCGTTGCTGGGTATCTTCGGGACGGCGCGCTCACCCCTGGCTTTGTTTTCGGGCGAGGTGGAGACCCGCGTCTATTTCCAGGTCGCTACGCTGATCCTGTGCGGGTTGTTCATGCTGGTGGCGGTGCAAAGTTTCATCGCCGCGCGCAAACGGAGAAAGGCCGCTGCGACCGAAGCACCGGCTGCCAGTTGACGCGCACCTGCCGGAAACGCGGACACGTCGGCTCCATCACGTGTGCAGGGGGTCCGGCCCTCAAAATGAAGCTTGTCAGACGAACGCAGCAAGGTATCGTGAAGAATTCGTCGGTAAGCCCGGTTAGCTCAATTGGATAGAGCGCCTGACTACGGATCAGGAGGTTAGGGGTTCGACTCCCTTACCGGGTGCCATTCTCCCGGGGCGATGACGCCCGGAGTCGTTTTCAGGGGTAGCGCGAACGGGCGACGGCATTCTTCCGGCCCTTGCCCGAATCGCGGTGCCAGTAGTACAGGAACATCTCGGCGGCGTGCCGGGAATGCGGCGTCACAATGCGACTGTCGGCCAAGTCCTCGCTGATCGCGCGCATGGCGTTGACGTCGGCCTGGCGTGCGCTGGCCTCATAGCTGAGAGGGAAGTTGCGCCCGGCCAGCTCGCGCGGCGGTTCGGTGTTGAGGTAGTTGGCTTCGGCCCAGGCCCGATAGGGGTTGTTGGTCTCGCCGTTGAAGAAGGTGCGATCCGCGGCGGGGTCGGGCACGTCGCGCAGATCCCACCAGAACAGGTGGCGGTAATCCTCTTCGGCCACGGGTGGCTGAACTTTTTCCTCCTCCTCTTTGAGCCCGAGACACTGCAGGCCGTACTTGAGCCAAAGCGATTGGTAGACGGGGCGTTCGCGCGAATCGGTGCGTCCACGCACGATGCCGTCCTTGACGTAGGTGCCCATCTGATCGAGCGCCTTGTCGACCAGGTCGTCGTTGCGCTCATCCAGCAGTGAATTCAGGAACAGGACCTGCCCGAGGTTGTCGGCCTCGGCGGTGCCATTGTTGAGGTCGAAGGGCTCGGTGATGCTTTCGATCCAGTCGGCGATCAGCGGCAGATTGCCGGTGAGCTTGAGCACCATCGCGATCGAGGCGGCTTCGCGGTAGGATGGCTTGGTGTAAGCCAGCAGATTGGCCAGGGGGCGCCCATCCTTGATGTTCCAGAGGATCTCAAAGTGCAGGATGCGCAGTTGGTCGCGAAAGCGGTGCTCGCTGAAGTCCGGCATTTTCACCGAATCGGTGGCCAGCAAGTGGGCGGGCCCGTCGGTTTTGAGGAAAAGCCCGCGCTCACTTTCCTCGATCAAGGCGGTCGTGTCGTCTTCGCAGACCAGCTGGACACGGTGCTCGGCCGGGTAGATGCGCTCATCCAGCACGTTCCCGCGAAAGACCAGACGCTGCTCCGGCCATTTAATCAGCTTCCCTTCGCGGTAGATGTACTTACTTCGGCTGCCCGCACCGAAAAGGTAGAAAGGTGTGCCAGCGGTCAGGTCCATCAGCTCGCGAGTGAAACGGTTGGGGCGGATTGGCGGTTAGCGGGTGGTCGCTGGTCGGAGTCTAGTGACGGATATCCCTGACGCTTGAGAACGCACTTTCAACGACAATCGGCTTTCCACGTCCAAGATTTATGCCGGATTGTAGCAGTCTGCAGGTAAGGGCCGCCTTCGTCGGGATGAAGAACCTGGGTTTGCCTCCGGCAGAAGACGCCGTTCAGAGATGCAAGCGGTCGAACCGGCCTTGCGGGATGGTGCAATGAGGTCGATTTTGTTTGCGAATCCGAAAACCTGAATTTTTATTCGCTCTAAGCACGCGCAGCCCGCCAATGAAGAATGAAGAGGCCATGAGCGCTGGTGTCGCCTCGCACCAGTGGACGTTCCTAACCAATCACGCACACGTTTTGATCTGCCTGTCACAGGACCCGGATCTGCGGCTGCGGGATTTGGCCGAACGCGTGGGCATCACCGAGCGGGCCGTGCAAAAAATCGTGGCCGACCTGGAGGCCAGCGGGGTCATCGAGCGCCAACGCGAAGGCCGTCGCAACCACTACAACATCGACCCCAGCATCCCGCTGCGCCATCCGGTGGAACGCCACCGCAACGTCGGCAGTTTGCTGGAGATGATCGGCACCCCCTGAGCGGAGACTGCCGGACGGCGCCCATGGGCCGCGTTCCGGCTCCGGATCGTGAAATCTCCCAGCGCCCTGGCCCGAACTCTTCGCGACGACCGCCGCTTTGAGCTCTTCGTCCTGGCGGTCATCGTCATCGCCGGGATCAACGTAGGGCTGGAGACCTCCCCCACCCTGGTGGAACGCTTCGGCGGCCTACTGCGGGCAATCGACGCGGTGGTCCTAGGCATCTTTACCCTCGAGGCGGCGATTAAGATTCTGGCCGAGGGGCGCAAGCCCTGGCGCTATTTCCAAAGCGGCTGGAACCTCTTCGACTTCACCATCGTGGTCGTATGCTACCTGCCAGTGGAGGGTGAATACGCGGCGGTGCTGCGGCTGGCCCGGGTGCTGCGCGTTTTGCGGCTGATCACCACCCTGCCGCGCCTGCGAATCCTCGCCGGGGCCCTGCTGCGGAGTCTGCCGTCGATGTTCTACGTCACGCTGCTGCTGTTGATCCTCTTTTACGCCTACGCCGTGTTGGGGGTGTATTTGTTTCGTGGGAACGACCCGGGGCACTTCGGCGATTTGGGCACCGCCATGCTGACGCTGTTCAGGGTGGTTACGCTCGAGGACTGGACCGACGTCATGTACACGGCGATTCAAGGCTCGCATGTCTACCCGGCGCAGGGGGCCGTTCCCATGGGACCCGAGCCGCAGGCCTTCGGCTTTTGGGGCGCGTTGTACTTCGTGAGCTTCGTGGTCTTTGGCGCGCTGGTGATGATCAACCTGTTCATCGGCGTCATTCTGACGAGCATCACCGAGGTGCAGGGTGAAAACCTTCGCCAGACCCTGCACGTGCCCGACATGGAGAAGCGCGAGGTCGCGATGCAGCAGTCCCTCGACCGAATGCAAGCCGAGCTTTCGTCTTTGCGTGAGGCGCTCGCACGCGACAAGGAACCGCCGCCCGAGCCTTGAGCCGGCCTTGCCCCTCGCGGTGGGCATCGCCGGGCGCAGCCTCCAGAAACGCCGCGCCGTGCCGAATAACCTTGGCTTACCGATGGGAACAGGCGTAGCAGTCGGGTATCTCGATATGCCCACGCTGCTCCCCACCGACCTTCGCTGCGAATACGCCGTCAACCCCATCGGTCTGGACATCGCCCAGCCCCGGCTGTTCTGGCGCCTGAGCGCGCCGCACGGTCACCGGGGTGCGGCGCAGAGCCAGTACCGTATCCAGGTTTCCAGGACGAAGGAGGCTCTTGAAACCGGCGAGGCCGGCCTCTGGGACAGCGGCGAGGTACGCAGCGATGACACCGCCCACGTCCTTTACGAAGGCAAAGCGCTGCAATCGGGCGAGCGGGCCTGGTGGCGCGTGCAGGTTTTGGACGAGTCCGGCACGGCGTCCGAGTGGTCGGGCCCGGCCTATTGGGAAACCGGGCTGCTGGAGCGCACCGAGTGGAAGGGCGAGTGGATCGGATCGCGCCTGCGCGGGGGCAAGTACACCACCGCCCCCTCCCCGCACCTGCGCAAGCCCTTCAAGCTGCCCGCCACACCGACACGGGCGCGCCTCTACGTGACCGCGCTGGGCCTGTACGAGTGCTGGCTCAACGGTCAGCGCGTGGGCCAGGACAGCTTCACGCCGGGCTGGACGGACTACTTCAAGCGCCTCCATTACCAGACCTACGATGTAACCGAACTGCTGAAGGAAGGGGACAACGCCCTGGGAGCAATTTTGGGCGATGGCTGGTGGTGCGGACACGTGGAATGGCGGGGACGTCAACGTTGGGGCCAGGTGCCGCGGCTGCTGGCTCAGCTTGAAGTGACGTGCGCTGACGGCAGCACCCACACCGTCCTCAGCGATGAAACCTGGCGCTACGCCACCGGCGCGATCCTCGAGTCGGACATGCTCATGGGCGAGAGCTACGACGCCCGCTATGCGCTGGAGGATTGGTGCGCGCCGGATTTTGACGATGGCGACTGGGACCGCGTGAAGCTGTTTGAGGACACCGGCGTGCCGCTCGTCGCGCAAAAGGGGGTCACCATGCGCTCGCAGATGGAGCTGACGCCGGTGCGCGATCCGTGGGAGCCGGACAAAAGCTGGGGACAGCGCCGGATCGTCTTTGACCTGGGCCAGAACATGGTTGGCTGGGTACGCCTTAAGGTGAAGGGGAAGGCCGGCACCACGATCGCCTTGCGTTACGCCGAGGTGCTCGACGCCCAGGGTCTGCCCTACTACGAGAACCTGCGCACCGCCAAGGCCACCGACTATTACACCCTGCGCGGCGACGCCGACGCCGAAGTCTACGAACCGCGCTTCACCTTCCACGGGTTTCGCTACGTGGAGCTTTACTTCAAGGGCGCGGGCGAGTCGTTCGACAAGCTCCTGGAGTACCCCACCCGCGATTCAATCACCGGCATCGTGCTGCAGTCGGACACGGCTCTGACCGGCGAATTCGAGTGCTCCAACCCGTTGCTCAACCAATTGCAGCACAACATCCAGTGGGGGCAACGGGGGAACTTTCTGGAGGTACCCACCGATTGCCCGCAACGCGACGAGCGCCTCGGTTGGACGGGCGATGCGCAGATTTTCATCCGTACGGCGGCCTACAACATGGACGTGGCCGGTTTCTTCACCAAGTGGGCCGAGGACGTGGCCGACTCCCAGAGCGACCAGGGCGAGGTGCCCCCAGTTGTGCCCAACACCGGCATCATCCACCAGGATGGCGGCCCCGGCTGGGCGGATGCCTGCATCATCTGCCCCTGGACCATTTATCTGTGCTACGGCGACACGGCGATCCTCCAGCGGCACTGGCCGGTCTTCAAAGCCTACATGAGCTTCTTGGAGCGCACGCACCGCGACCACATCCGCTGCTATCCGGGCTACGACGGCTGGTACGGCTTTGGCGACTGGCTCAACATCGACGACGCCACGCCCAAGGATCTGATCGCGACCGCCTTCTTTGCCTACGTGGCCCGGCTCATGGCGCGGATTGCCCGGCTGCTGGACAAGCCCGCCGAGGCCACCCATTACAGCGAGCTGTTCGCCACCGTCCGCGACGCCTTTCAACGCCACTACCTGACGCCGACCGGCGACGTGGCCTCGCAGTCGCAGACAGCCTACATCCTGGCGTTGTACTTCGATCTGGTGCCGGAGACCCTGCGCGCGCAGACGGCGGCGTACCTGGTGGAATCCATCCGACGACGGAAGCTGCATCTCTCCGCGGGCTTCCTCGGCAGTCCTTACATCAACCACGTCCTGACCGCCAACGGGCATCACGACCTTGCCGGGCAGTTGCTCTTGCAGGAGTCCTGGCCCAGCTGGCTGTACGCCGTGACGCAGGGGGCGACCACGATCTGGGAACGCTGGGATGGCTGGACCCACGACAAGGGCTTTCAGGACAAGGGCATGAACTCCTTCAACCACTACGCTTACGGCGCGATTGGAGCCTGGCTGTATCAAGTCGTGGCCGGCCTGGAAATCGACCCGGAGCTGCCCGCCTACAAGCACGCGCGCATCCACCCGCGCCCCACCGCCGGGCTGACGCACGCCCGCGCCTCGCTCAAGACGCTGCACGGGCCGCTGACCATCGACTGGAAACGCGCCGAGGGCGACGGACCCTTCACCTGCGCGCTGACCATTCCGCCCAACACGACTGCCAGCGTCACCCTGCCGGCGGCGCCGGAAGCGGAGGTGAGCGAGTCCGAGCAGCCGCTGGAAGCGGTGGAGGGCCTGCATCGCATCGAACGTGGAACCGATCCGGCAGCGGACTCGGCGGTGATCCGCTTCGTGCTGAAAGCCGGCGACTACCGCTTCGCGGTCAGCGACCCGGGCCTGTAGGTGCGGCGATGGCCTCGCAGACGCGCCCGGCACGGTGAACCGCCTCGCGCAGACGGCAGTTACCGAAAAAGTCCGCGCCCAGCAATGCGAGCTAGACCGCCCACTCGAAGGAGGTGACGTGCTCGATTTCCTCGAGTGTGGTGACGCCCAGCAGCGCTTTCTTGAGGCCGTCGTAGCGCAGCGGCCGGTAGCCCCCGCGTTTGGCGGCGGCGGTCAACTCCTGGCTGCTACGGTTGGCCGAAATCAGGGAGCGCATCTCCTCGGTCACGAGAGCCAGCTCGTGCAGGGCAACGCGTCCGCTGTAGCCGGACTTGCGGCAGGCGTCACAGCCGCGGCCCACGTAGAGCGACACTTCCTTGCCGGCGCTGTCGTGGAAGTAGCGTGAAAGGACTTCCTCGTCGGCCGGGTAGCTTTCCTTGCACCGGTCGCAGGTGCGCGCGGCCAGGCGCTGGGCCAGCACGGCCTGCACCGCCGGTGCCACCATGTACGGCTCGATGCCAATCTCCACCAGGCGCAGGACAGCCTGCACGGCGTTGTTGGTGTGCAGTGTGGCGAAAACCAGGTGGCCGGTCAGGGCGGCCTCGCAGGCGATCTTGGCCGTTTCCAGGTCGCGGATTTCGCCCACGAGCATCACGTCGGGGTCCTGCCGCAGCATCGCGCGCAGCAGCGTCGAAAACTTCAGGTCGATGTGGGTGTTCACCTGCGCCTGGGTTACGCCCTCCATCTTCATCTCCACCGGGTCCTCGATGGTGACGATGTTGGTGGTCACGCTGCGCAGTTCCTGCAGGGCGGCGTAGAGGGTGGTGGTCTTGCCCGAGCCGGTGGGGCCGGTCACGAAAATGATCCCGTTGGGGCTGCGGATGGCTTCACGCAGGGGCTCCAGCACGCTCTGCGAGATCAGCATCTTGTCCAGGTTCAGGAACTCGGCTTTGTTGGCCGAAGCCAGGATGCGGATCACGCATTTCTCACCTTCGACGGTCGGGATGACCGAGACGCGAAAGTCCGCCGTGCGCGGGCCCAGGGGCATGCTGAAGCGGCCGTCTTGCGGGAAGCGCGATTCGGCGATGTTCAGGTCACAGAGGATCTTGATGCGACACATGATCGCCTTGTGGATCGTCTTGGAGAAGCGGAGCATCTCGCGCAGACGGCCATCGATGCGAAAGCGCACCGTGGTTTCTTCCACATGGGGCTCGATGTGGATGTCCGAGGTACGCTCGCGCATGGCGAAGTAGATGATCGCATCGACAATGCGGATGAGGGACTTCGACTCGGACAACTCCACAATCTCGTCGCTGGAAAACTGGCTCAGCAGCAACTTGCCGGATTCGGACAGCTCGGAGAGGATCGCCGTGACATCCTTGTCGGAGGAATAGTAGACCTCGATGGAGTCGCGCACCTCCGAGGGCAGGGCAAAGACGGTGCTGACGGGCAGACCGCTGATGCCTTCGAGCCGCCGGATCATCGCCTGGTCGTTGGGGTCGGAAACCGCCACCGTGAGCACGTCGTTGATGACGTACAGGGGCAGGGCCTGGGCCTTGCGCGCGATTTGAACGGGCAGCTTGCCGAGGGCCTCGGCGGTCACCACGGTCTTGAGCAGATCCACGTGGGCGGCGTTGACCGAGTCGCCCCACAGCCGGCAGACCTCCTTGTGCGAAATCAGGTTCTCGGAGACGAGCGCTTCGGCCATCTCGAGGGTACCGCGCCCGTGCTTGCGCTCGAGCATCTCCAGCTGGTTCTCCGTCAGGAAATCCTTCTCCGCGCGGACGAGGCGCGCGAAGTTTTCGTTCCCCTTGGCCGGCGGCGTCTGTGTGTCAGTTGGCGGCACGCTTCTTCTTTTTGTTTTTGTTAAAGAGTCCCTTGATCTCGCTCTGATCGATCACCTCACGGCCCATGTCGGAGGCATCGCGCTCGATTTCGACCTCTTTGAGCATCTCTTCGAGGCTGTAGCGAACCACGCGCGTCTTGCCGCCCGCCGCGCCAAAGGGCGAGCGGGTGGTACCGGCGGGAGGCTCGGGCATACCCTCGTTGCTACTCGTAGTAATCATGGATCGTCTCGCGCAGCAGGTGGGCCAGTTCTTCGCGGGGCACATCCTTGCGGACGTAATTGATCGCGCCATTTTCGGCGCACTCCTCCACGATCTCCCGCGAGGCCATGGAGGTGAGCATGATGACGAGCGCCTCTGGATCGGCCTCGTTGATTTTTCGCAGGGCCGCAACCCCGTCCATCACCGGCATGGAAACGTCCATCAGCACCAGCTCGGGCCGGTTCTGGGCGTAGGATTCGACGCCCGCAGCACCGTTTTCCGCCTCGTAGAAATTCTGGATCCCAAGCGATTTCAGGACCAGCTTCACGTAGAGGCGCACGTGCTGTTCGTCATCGACAATCAATGCCGAGTTGGGGGCTACCATGCGTTCAAGTTCTCCCAAAGAGGGTTATGCCCCACAAATCGACCAGAAGGAGTAAAGTTTACCCTTTTCTTAACAATCCCTAGATCCCGGTATTGGATTCCGCTCGGCGCTCGGGGCATTTTGCAGGGAAACGCATGTACGCACACGCCACCGAAATGTAACCTTCCCCTTCCCAAAAGAGGTTGCCTCCACGATGGCGGCCCGTCACATCAGATCTTGTGGAAGGCATTGCCACCAGCCTGAAGCTGCCGGACATTTGGCAGCAGCAGGCCGCCCGCCACTTGAGGGAGGGACGGGACGTCGTGGTGCACGCGCCCACTGGGGCCGGCAAAACGTTCATCTTCGAAACGCTTGTCGCCTCGGGTCAGCTGCGCGGGCAGGCGGTTTATACGGTGCCCACGCGGGCTCTCGCTAACGACAAGCTCTACGAATGGCGCGCACGAGGCTGGAACGTCGGCATCGCCACCGGTGACCTGGCCGAAAACCTCGATGCCCCGGTGATCGTCGCCACGCTCGAGACGCAAAAGAGCCGACTGCTGCGGGGCGAAGGCCCGGATCTGCTCGTCATCGACGAATACCAGATGCTGGGCGACGCGGTGCGCGGCGGCAATTACGAGCTGGCCGTGGCGATGGCGCCCGCGCCCACGCAGTTGCTGCTGCTGAGCGGCTCGGTGGCCAACCCGGAGCGGGCCGTCAACTGGCTCAAGCGCATTGGGCGCGATGCCGTGCTGGTGGACCACGCCGAACGTCCCGTGCCTCAGGACGAGATTTTTGCTGAAGCGCTGCGCCAGAACATCCCGCCGGGCATCCGCGGTTTTTGGCCACAAATGGTCGCCAAAGCGCTGCAGGCCGGCTTTGGACCGGTGTTGCTGTTCGCGCCGCGCCGCAAGGCCGCCGAGGAACTGGCCCGCCACCTGGCGGGGGCCCTGCCCCACCCCGACCCCCTGGAGTTGACGCCCGAGCAAAAGTCCCTCGTGGGCGACTCCCTGGCCAAGCTCTTGCGCCAGCGCGTGGCCTACCACCACAGCGGTTTGAGCTACCATCAACGCGCCGGGCTGATCGAGCCGCTGGCCAAGTCCGGGCAGTTGCAGATTGTGGTGGCGACCACGGGGCTGGCCGCCGGGATCAATTTCTGTATGCGCGCGGTCCTCGTGACCGATCGCGAGTACCAGCGCGGCTCGCACAAGGTGCAGGTGCGCCCGGATGAGCTGTTGCAAATGTTTGGCCGGGCCGGTCGGCGTGGGTTGGATGAAATCGGCTACGTGCTGGTCGCCCCCGGCAAGCCCCGCCTCAACGAGGCGCGCCCCCTCAAGCTGAAGCG
Source organism: Opitutales bacterium (assembly GCA_050331595.1). Classification (GTDB taxonomy): domain Bacteria; phylum Verrucomicrobiota; class Verrucomicrobiia; order Opitutales; family JBHJGM01; genus JBHJGM01. The sequence continues at coordinate 156,656 of JBHJGQ010000017.1, read as the reverse complement.
CGTGGAGCACCTGGACTGGCCGAGTTACCTGGCGGTGATGCGCGAGGCCAGACGCAGCGGGCGCTCACCACTGGAGGCCGCCCACCGGCTGCATGGCCGGCTCTTCACCAACCACCCGCCGGAGTTGGGCTTCGAGCGGTTGAGCGAACTGGAAGCGGCCGAAGGGGTCCCGGCGCCGCCGGGCAACGCCCGCTTCAACCGGATGGTCGAGATGCTCAACGCGCGCCAGGAGTGGGAGCGCCAGCGCCCGCGCACGAAAGTCCGTTTAGGCCAGGCCTGGATTTACGCCGACGAGCAGTGGTACCCGGCGCTTTCGCTGCCGCAGTCGCTGAAATCCATCGAACAGGGCAACCTCTGCCGGCTCAAGTCGGGCAAGCGCAAAATCTACGGGCGTGAGGTGCCGGTGGCGACCCTGGCCGACGACCCCAAGCGCGGCGAGGTGCTCCTGGTCAAGTGGCTGCTCAAAGCCCTGCGCGAGCGTGCCCAGCAGCGCAAGGAACCTACCCGCGGCATCCGGCGCGGCTGTACCCTGATTGACCTGGAAATGCAGATCCTGCCGCTGATGCCGGAACTGCTCAACGGGGGCAAGGTCGTGCGCTTCCAGGAAAAAAACGGCTTGTTCTCGGTGCGTTTGGATTTTTCCGAGGCCTGGGTGCTGGCCCGCGTGGACAGCTGCGGGCAGGCCCTGATCAACGCGCCGCGCCGCGAGACCGAATGCGCGCCCTTTCCCTCTTTTGCCGAAATCGCCGGCAACGCCACGGTCTTCGACAGCCGCACCCCGGCCGAAAACTGGCGTTACCTCGGCCTGATCGACCGCCACGGCGTACCCACCCGGCGTGGCGAGATTTTTTCCTTTTTCAACCACGGAGAGGGCCTGGCGGTCGCCGCCGCGTTGGAAGACACGACTTACCCGGTCGACGAACTGGCCTGGGATTTGGCCAACCTGCGCGCGGGCCATCGTTTTCAGGACTACGAAAACTCCAGCGGTCGCCTGGCCAGCATCTGCCGCATGACCTATCGCGGGGCAACGCTGAGCGGCTACCTTGTGCACGGCGTCCCGACGGAGTACGGCAACGGCGCTTCGGAGATCCTGCGGTTGATTCGCGACAACCCGGCCACGCGCCACCAGCTGATCACCGAAAACCTGCGTGCCGGCGACATCGAACGCGCTTTTTTGGAGTGGCGCAGTCTGCTCAACCACATCGCGGGGGCCCCCGGGTTGGACTGGGAGCGTTGGACTCAGCTGCAGGGGCAAGCCCGTCAACATCTGGAAGCGCTGCCGCAGTCGCCCAGCCCGCAATCCCTGCCCGAGCTGACGTTTTCCCAACGCCTGCGCTATCAGCCCAAGTACACGCGCATCACGCGGTAGGGTCTGCGCCTGAGGTTACACGCAAGGCAGCCAGAAGCGGAAGGTGGCACCGGTGCCCAGTCCGGTCTCGGCGCTTTCGGCCAGTTCGACATCGCCTCGGTGGCTCTTGAGGATGCGCTTGACCAGCGCCAGCCCCAGCCCGGTGCCCTCTTTCTTGGAGGTGAGGAAGCTCTCGAAGATGCGCTCGCGCAAGTCTTCGGGCACGCCGGGCCCAGTATCGCTGACGCTCACAACGCCCTGGTCGCGACCGTCGATGGCCCGCCGCTGCACCGCCACGCGAATGACCCCACCCTCCGGCATGGCCTGCACGGCGTTGAGGATCAGATTGAGCAGGGCCTGCTGAATCTGACCTTTGTTGCCCTCGACCACGACCGGGCTCGACGGGGTCTCAAAGTGCAGTTCCACCTTGGACTGCTCCAACTTCAGCCGGACCAGCCGGAGGGTTTCGTCGATGGCCTGGCAAAGGGCCCACCGCGTGTGCAGTCCGGTGCTCGAACGCCCGAAGCTGAGCACGCGCTCAACGATTTCCTCGAGCTGAGCCAGCTTTTCGCGGATGACCGCAGCGTCGTTTTGGCGCGCATCGTCGGCAGCGAAATCCAGCGTGATCGAGTCAAAGAGCAGCTTGATCACGGTGAGGGGATTGCGGATCTCGTGGGCGATTTCCGCTGCCAAAAGACCCAGCGTGGTCAGGCGCTCGTTCTTGCGCAGGCTCTCCTCACTGGCAAAGACGCGTGCGTACAGGCGCGAGTTCTGAATGGCGACGGCGCTCAAACTGGCGAGGGTCGCGAAGACCTGCTTCTCGTCGTTGTTGAAACGGTGGGGACGGTCGGTGTAGGCATTGAGCAGGCCGATCACTTCGTTGTCCCAGATAATGGGCGAGACCAGAAGCGAGACCAGGCCCTGCTCGCGGGTGAGTTCGGGCAGGTGATTTTCTTCGGCGCGGGGCATGTCGAGCACCTCCACCTGCTTGCGCAGGCGCACCGCCACGCCAACCACGCTGTCGTCGAGGCTGAGGTCTTCGTCGGCTTCGAGGCGCTCCTGCGGCACGCCGGAAACGGAGCCCAGCTCCAGCCGGCGTCCACCGTCCACCAGCAAAAAAACCGTGCACAGACGACACCCCATGAGCACGCGCGCCTGCCTCACAATGCTGCGGAGCAAGCTGGGCAGATCGCGCCGGCTGACCAGCTCCTGACCGCTGCGGATGAGCGACTGAAGCTGGTTTGCGCGCGCTTCGAGTTGACGCACCTGCCAGATGCGGTTGACCACGCGGGTGGCCTCGCCGGTGAGCAGGGTCAGCACCTTGAGGTCCTGCTGGGAGAAGGCGTCGGGCGAGTCGCTGTCGACGTTGACCACGCCGATACACAAGCGCTGGGCGTCGCCGCCGATGGAACGCTGGTTGTCCATCAGCATCGGCACGGCCATCTCCGAGCGGATGCTCTCCTTCAGGCAAAGGTAGCGCGGTTCCTCGCGCACGTCGCGCACCAGCAGCGGCTCAGCATGCAGGGCAACCCAGCCGGTCACGCCCACGCCGATGGGCAACTGCAACTCCGCCGAGTCCGAGGGCAAGCCGCGGTAAGTTTCAATCTGCAGGCAGTTGGTGTCGGGATTGATCAGCGAGACGCTGGCGCTGGAGCCCTGCAGGATGCGCAGGACTTCATCGAGGATCAGCCGCAGGGCCTCGCGCGGGTCGTTGGTCTGCCCAACCACACTGACAATGCGGTAGAGCGCGTCGACGATGGTGGATTCGTCGAGGCTGGCCGTTTTCATGGAATGTTTGTGGCGCGGGCCAACGCCGAAGCCAATCTCAATGCACCCGTTTGCCCGAGACGGCTTGGCTAGCCCAGCGAAGCACTCGAACCGTTCTCCTCGGAAATGATCCGGGTCAGATCGTCGCGCAGGGCAACCAGACTGTGCGCCTCGGTGCCTCGCCCGTTGGAGGAGGGCTCGCCGGCGCGGGCGCTGATTTTCTCAATGTAAAACGTGTCCAGAGCAACGTCGCGCTCGGTCGAGATGCGGGCAAAGCTGATGTCGTAGCCGTGGTCGAAAATGGTGCGGGCGAGCCGGTAGAGCAGGCCCAGGCTGTCGGTGGCGGTGATCTCGATGATGGTTCGACGCAGGGACAACTCGTGGTAGACGTCGACGGTCGCCGGCAGGGGGGCCTGGAGGTTTTCGCTGCGCTTCAAGTAAGCCGGCTTTGCGGACCGGTGGGCGCGCTCGGTGATCTCAGGCAGCAGGTCCACGTTGCGCAGCAGGCTCTGCTCGACGCGATCTTCGAAGATGGCGCGCGCCTCGCGGTTTTGCGAAGGGCCGCCGCCGGGCTCGATCACGTAAAAGGTGTCGATAGTGATGTGATCGGTGCGCGAAATGGCCTTGGTGCTGAGAATGTTCAGTCCGGCCACGGTGAAGGCGCCGGCAAGCTTGTAGAAGAGCCCGGCGCGGTCCCAGGTGACAACGTTGACCACCGTCATGCTCTCGTCGAGATCGTCGCGCCAGTCGATCACCGGCACCAGCGAGCCCACCGAGTGTGACTCGGAGATGTGGGTCAACAGCTGGTGGATCATCTTCAGGTGCAGCTCCACGTCGGCCGCGCTGTTGTGCAAGAAGTAGCGCTCGGGCAGCAAGCTGAAATGCGCCTCGACTTCTTCTCGCGAGACACCGGGTACCTCTCGACTCAGAAAATCCTGATAGAGCATCTGGCGCTTCTCCTCCTGGTCCGTGGCGGCCTGGCCGCTGGATTGGAGGCGGTCAAACGTCCGGTCGTATAAAATCATGTGCAACGAATCCTTGTAGGCGTTCCACAGACCGGAGGCAGTTCCCTGGGCATCGCAGTAGGTCAGCGCAAAGAGGTAGCGCAGTCGCTCGGCGGAGCCCACAAACCGGGCGAAGGCCTCGGCCGTGCGTGGATTGTCCAAGTCATGACGTTGCCAGAATCGTGCCATTTCCAGATGGTTGCCGACGTTGAAGCGCACCTTCTCGCGCACGGCGGAATCCAGGCCCAATCGCTCGAGGATGGGACCGGCGATTTTCACGCCGGATTCCTGGTGCCCCTGCGTGCCGTGGGCCTTGCCCAGGTCGTGGAGCAGGAGCATCAGGTAGAGCAGCGGCGGGTCCTCGGTCTCGCGCAAATGACGGGCGTACTGCGGGGGGTGATCCCCGGTACCAGCGAAAACCTCGTCGAGCACCTTGATCGTCTTAAGCGTATGGATATCAGCGGTGTAGCGGTGATAGTACTCGTGCTGGACCAGGCAGGTGAGATCGCCGAACTCCGGCATGAACCGCCCCAGCACACCCAGCTCGTGCATCTGACTGAGCGGTTCGAACACCTCCCCCGGGTGCGAAAGGATCCCCAGAAACGAGCGTACCGCCGGCTGGCTGTTGCGGATGCGCGGGGTCAGCAAACTCAGGGAGCGACCGATCAGAGAATGCAGCCGCAGATCCAGCCGCGCGTTGAACTGCTGCAGGTAGCGAAAGAGACGCAGCAGACGCACCGGATCCTCTCGAAAGATATCATCGCGCTGGGCCTGGAGTTCGCCGTCGGTCAGGATAAAGCCGTCGAGCTGCTTGCGCACCACCGCTCGGCGCGCCTGCACCGCCTCGCGGAAAGTGACCGACGCCTTCCCCGGCATCCCGGTGAGGGCCAGGCGCTGCTCCACGATCCGACTGATCTGGAAGATGTTGCGCGCGTGCGAGTAGTAGTGCCGCATGAACGCCTCCACGCGCCGGAAAACGTCTTCCTGCACGTAGCCCAGTTGGTAGGCGATCTGGGGTTGCTTCTCGAGATTGAGCAGGTCGGTGGCACGCGAACTCTGGAAATGCAGTTCGTTGCGTACTCTCAGTAAAAAGTCGTACGCCGTCTCCAGCGCCGATTGTTCATTTTTGCTCAGGTAATGGCGCTTGACCAGTTCATCGAGGGTGCCTGACCCCACGCGAATGTGCGCCATCCAGATGATGTTCTGGTAATCGCGCAGACCGCCCACGCCGTTCTTGATGTCGGGCTCTTGCAGGTAGACCGTGCCGCCGAATTTCTCGCGGCGCTTCTGCTGGTCTTCCAGGCGCGAGGCCACGTAGTCAGCGGTGTCTTCGCGGCGCAGCTGGCGCGCGAACTTGGCCTTAAAACGCTCGAAGAGCGCGCTGGAGCCGCAGATGAGGCGGGCCTCCAGCAAGGCGTTGCGGGACTGAATTTCGGCGTGTCCTTCCTCGAGCGCCTCGCGAATGGTCCGGCTGGAATGGCCGACCTTCAGGCGCAGGTCCCAGAGCGGATACAGGACGGCGTCGGTGAGGGTTTGCTGAACGGACTGGAGGCGGTCTTTGTAGCGGGAATTTGGATACAGGAACATCAGGTCGATGTCGCTGAAGGGGCTCAGCTCGCAGCGCCCGTAGCCACCCAGCGCCACCAGGCCGACCTCCGGTAGGCGCTCGCCGTGGATGGCGCGGGCTTGCTCAATCGCGCCTTCGAACAGACGCTCGATCAACACGTCCATGACGAGGGTGCGCGCAAGGCAGACGCGGCGGCCCGAATCGCCCTTGCGGTGGTAGCGCACCATCATCTCGTTCTCGAGCCGAAGGTAGGCACGCAGCTGCGAGAGCCGGTTGGCCTGGGTGTCTTCGGTCTCGAAATCGAGACGGGAATCCGCATGCTGGCGCAATCGGCGCAAGAGCGGTTCCTGGCGCGTGGCAAGAGCCATAAGGAGGTTTCGTTGAACGGGTCGGCAGCAGAGGAAAGGTTCCTAACCGCTGATGGCAAGATAATCGATTCGGCGGCAGCGGCAACCCCGTCGTGAACCACCTCGGCACCGGCTTTAGCTTTGACAATTCGGAGGTGGCCGCGTGTGCTTTACGGCTTTTTCAGGCGGGCCCATGAGCGAGATTCCAAAGGCGTACGACCCCTCCACAGTCGAGGCGCGCACGTATGCGGCCTGGGAAGCGGGCGGCTGCTTCCACGCCGAGGCAGGTGACCCGGCGGACAAAGCGCAGGAAGCATTCTGCATCATGATTCCGCCGCCCAACGTGACGGGCGTCCTACACATGGGTCACCTGCTCAACAACACTATTCAGGACATGTTGACGCGGCGGGCGCGGCAGGAAGGCAAGCGCGCCCTGTGGATGCCCGGCACCGACCACGCCGGTATCGCCACCCAAACGCGGATCGAAAAGGAACTGCGCAAGGAGGGCCGCACGCGTCACGACCTGGGCCGCGAAGGCTTTGTCGAAGCCGCCGGGAAGTGGCGCGACGAGCATGGGGGGATCATCCTCAAGCAACTGCGGCGCCTGGGGGCCTCCTGCGACTGGCGGCGCACTGCCCACACACTGGACCCCGGCTACAGCCGCGCCGTCCTGACCGCCTTTGTGAAGCTGCACGAGCGCGGCTACATCTATCGCGGCAAGGCGATGATCAACTGGTGCCCGGCCACGCAGACCGCCCTCTCCAACGAGGAGGTCATCATGAAACCGCAGCGCGGCAAGCTCTACCGGATGCGCTACGAAATCGTCGAGTCGCCCGGCGAGTTCCTGGAAATTTCCACCACCCGGCCCGAAACGATCATGGGCGATACCGGCGTGGCCGTTCACCCCGATGACGCGCGCTACCGCCACCTCGTCGGCAAGCACTGCTGGCGCCCCTTCCCGCGCGAGGCGATCCCGATTGTGGCCGACAGCTACATCGACCGCCAATTCGGCACCGGCGTCCTCAAGGTCACTCCGGCGCACGACAAAGCCGACTGGGAGATTGGCCAACGTCACGACTTGCCGGCGGTCGATGTCTTCAACCCGGACGGCACGCTCAATGATCGGGCCGGACCGGACTTTGCCGGGATGGAGCGCTTTGCCGCGCGCAAGGCCGCCGCGCAGAAGCTTGAGGAACTGGGTCTGCTCGTCCAGGTGGAAGATTACGACAACGCCGTCGGTTTTTCCGAGCGCGCCAACGTGCCGATTGAGCCGCGTCTGTCCGAGCAGTGGTTCATGCGTTTCCCCAAGGTGGAGGAATCCATCCGGGCGGTGCGCGCGGGCTTCGTCCAGTTCACGCCCAAGCACGTCGAAAAGACCTACTTCAACTGGGTGGAGAACCTGCACGATTGGTGCATCTCGCGCCAGCTGTGGTGGGGGCACCGCATCCCCGTTTGGTACAAAAAAGGTGCCGACCGCGCCGACCCGGCCAACCACCACGTCTCTGTGGACGGTCCGCCCGACCCCGAAAATTGGGAGCAAGAGGAGGACGTGCTGGACACCTGGGCTTCGTCCTGGCTCTGGCCCTTCGCCACCTTGGGCTGGCCCGACCTGGACGCGAAGCAGCGGCGCGAACTTGATTTCTGGTACCCGACCTCGGTCCTGGTCACCGCGCACGACATTCTCTTTTTCTGGGTCATGCGCATGATCATGGCCGGGCTGGAGTTCATGGGGCCGGAGAAGGCCAGGCTGAGCGATGACGAAATCCGCGAGCGCGTCCCTTTTCGCAAGGTGTACTTCAACGGGCTCATTCGTGACGCGCAGGGGCGCAAGATGTCGAAGAGCCTCGGCAACTCGCCCGACGCACTGGAGCTGATCGACAAGTATGGCGCCGACGGGCTGCGCTATGGCTTGCTCGCTTGCGCCCCCAGGGGCAGCGACGTGCTCTTTTCCGAGGACCGCGTGCAGCTGGGCCGCAACTTCTGCAACAAGCTGTGGAACGCCTGCCGCTTCCGGCAGATGAGCGGCCCGGTCGAAAACAACGCCAGTCTCGACGCCATTCTCAGCCGCTTGGAACCGGAGCGCTTCGACGCCGATGATCACGCCTTGCTCGCCCGGCTGGTTGAGGCGCAAGACGCCTTTGCGCGTCAGTTCGCGCAGTTCGAGTTTCACGCGCTCACGCAGACACTGTACGAGCTGTTTTGGGCGGATTTCTGCGACTGGTACGTGGAGGTTTCCAAGGCAAAACTGGCCGATGACGCGCTGCGGGCCAACTGCCTGGCCTTGCAGGATTTGTGTCTGCGGCAGGTCTTGCTCTGGCTGCACCCGCTCACACCTTTCATCACCGAGGAACTGGCGCACCGGCTGGGCTTCGTCGAAGCGGGCGCCTTCATTCAAAACCTCAACCCGGGTGATGGCGCGGCGCTGAAGTCACGGTTGGAGGCGAGAGGTATCCAGATTTCCACGACAGCGGCGGCGGAGTCGGCGGCCCTGCGCGACCTTGTTTCACGCGGACGCGCCTTGAAAGCGCAGTATAACCTAGCGGCCAAGCGCGACGTGTCGTTTCAGATTCAGTCCGACGCCACGCAGCAAACCCTGCTGGACAAAAACCGCGACAAGCTCCTGCGGCTCATCGGTGCGGAAACGCTGGCTCCGGCCAACGGCACCAAGGATCTCCCGGCGGCGGTGACGGCGCTGGGAACGCTTTACCTGGACCTGGCCAGTGCGGTCGACACCGCCGCCGAGATCGAGCGCCTGACGCGCGAACAGGCCAAACTGGACAAGGGGATCGCCTCGGGCTCGGCCAAGCTCAGCAACGAAAAATTCCTGGCCAAGGCCCCGCCGGAAGTGGTGGCGCAGGCGCGCGAATCCCTGGAGGCCTTGCAGGCCAAGCGGGACGAGGTGGAGCGCTTGCTCAAGGCGCTGGGTGACGGCTGAGGGACCCATATCCGTAGGCCATTGCGGTTATCCCCGTAGAGGGACATGGGTGATTAGGAAAAGTTATCCTTCTTGCCTCGAAAAATAAAAATGCTTGCTCAATGTGTCAGAAGCTGTCATCAAACTGTCACAACCGGGCAGTCGTTTCTGGCAGGCCGGCAAGGACAGTGCTGTTGTTTCCATGAGTATTACGTTTGAGGTAATCCAGGAGCTTGAAGGAAGTTTTGTGGCCGCCTGCTACAGCGAAAACATCTTCCTCGACGGAAAAAACCTGCAAGAGCTGCACGACAACATTTCCGCCGCGTTGGACCGGAAATTCGAAGGCCGCCACAAGCCCTCCCCGGGCAACGTGCGCCTGATGATGTTCCGCGAATAGCGAGCGGAGGCTTTTTCAAGGACCCGCTTCGATCAGGGTCACCGCCAGTCGCAGGAACCGAGGCTGCGCCGCGGAGACGACTTCCGCATCCCGCACGGCGAAAACGGTATGATTGCGCCGTGCTTCATGAAGGCTGACCGTTCCGGCATGCGCGACCCAGGCTGCGTTGCCTTCTTTGCTGGCGATGAGACTTTCTGGACCGTCGAGCCCGGTGCGCGCCCACACCTCGTAGCGAATATCATGGCGTCCGGGGTCCGGCTGGCCGAAGGGCAGGCAGACAAATAAAATGGCATGCTCTCCATCGACGCCGGCGCTGGGGAGCAGCGAGGGATCGTAGCCGTTGGCCGATTCACCCAAGGCATACTCCAAGCCGGCGGTGGCGCGGTCGCTTTCGTTGTCGACGGTGAAATCCGCATTCGAGCCGGACAGGCCCTCAAGCGCAGCCCACTCGGCGAAACCGCCCTCCAGGAACGTCGACGTCTGGAAAGTCAGTTCGTAAACACCGGCTTGGGTGAAGCCCCAGCGGTAGTGTGCATGGCCGCTGGAGGGGAAGTACAGGCGGTCGCCCGCGTCGAGGCCGTCCGCCGTGGCCAGGAAATCCCGAAAGCCAATAACCGGCGAGAAGAGCAGGTTGTAGAGGGCGAAGTTGCCGCCGCTTGGCATCTGCGCGTCGATCAAATCGATGACAATCCAGCGACCATCGATGATGGCCCCTTGCTCGGCCACGCCGGGATTCCAAAGGGCGCGGCGGTTCAAATCGGCCGAGGTGATGTAACTGTTCACGCCCAGAAAGATCTGACCCGCGACCGGATCTTGCGCCAGTTCCCAATAGGTCTGCCCGTCCGCCAGGTCGAGGAAGTCGAGACCGAAGGGCAGGAGTTCATCCGAAAAGGTTCGCTGGGTAGAGGCGTTGACGTAGGGGTGATTGAACGCCGGATCCAGGGGCACGACGTTGGTCAGCATCTCGGTGTCGACCCGGTCCAGGGCGAAGGCCGCAGGGGCCGCCGGACCGACGAAGGAGAGGTCAACGTGCAGTTCGTCCAGCCGTGTCGAGCCGGGAGGGTCCGTCTCGACGCCGAAGGTCACGGTGACCGGAGCGGCCGAATACCAGAAACTGTCCGCATTGACGACAGCCGGGGACAAGCCAAGGCAAAGACCAAGGGCCGTCAACCGAAGAGTGGGTAAAGACAGGTGCATGATTCTGAGAGCGGCGGGCTCAGCCTCCGCCGGGTTGAGCGAAGTTTTCGCCGCGATCGATGCGCGCGCGCAGGTCGGCCGCCGGGATGCTGTCCACATGGCCATCGGCGAAGAGGTAGTTGGCGTCATCCCCGTGACGGTCGGGCTGGATGTCGCGCAGGACCGCCCCCCAGTTGAACCAGGAACGCGAATGGGTGTGATCCTGAGTGGTGCTGACGGTGTTGCCGGTGCCGCCGCCGAAACTGTCCGCGCGCGGAAAGGCCAGGAAGGTGGACGCCGGCGAGGGCAGGTTCGCCAGCAGGGAGAAGTCCTCCACCGTGAAGGTGGGCACACCCGTTACCGGGTCGACGCTGTAGTCGGTTCGCGGCACGACCAGGTACTCGTTGAGCACGTAGCTGGTACCGTCGTTCTCCACGATGTCATCCGCGCGTGGGTCGGCCGGACAGACGCGCACTTCGTCGACATCTTCCAGATACGGAGCGAGCGTGAAAATCCAGGATTGGCTGATGGGCCCGCCATGGGTCGAACGCGGCAAGCGTCCACCGTTCTCATGTGCGAACAGTTGTACGGCGTGGCCGATCTGCCGCAGATTGGAGGCACACTGTGCCTGATGCACGTAGGCCTGAACCGCCTGCGCGCCGACGAACGCCAAACCGCCAAGCAGGGCCAAAACCCCGATGACGGTCAGCAGTTCGATCAGCGTGAAACCTTGTCGACGCACAGTACAGACGAAACGCTAGGTACTCAGCGTGCCGCGGTCGAGCGTGCCCGGAGGCGACGACGACGCAACCACACCGCCGGAACCAGCGCGGTCAGCCCCGCCAGCAAACCGAAGGTCGAGGGCTCGGGCACAACCTGGAAAACAATCCGGCCGCTACCGGTGACCAGGCCATCTTCCTCGTGCTCGCCCGTCACCGTGATTTCGACCTCGTAGGTGCCCTGCTCGGTGAAGGTGACGTTGAGGTGCTGGTGGTGCTCTTGCTCGATGTCAGGATCGGAGGTGAACTGATCACTACCGTCGATGCCATCGGCGGTGGCGATGAAGAAGTCCGGGCCAAACTCGCGCGAGTTGAACACGGCAAACTCGCCCGGTCCGTTGATGTCGGTCAGCGAGAACGTAATCGGGCCCGTCCATTCGTGCGTTTCTTCCTCGAGCGCGGAATCGGCACCGACGCCCTCCTCTTCGTGGTGGTGTCCACCCACGAGGGCTTCGATGCTGAAGCCCAGGAACGGCACACCCGGAGTAAAGGCCGCAGGGATGATGAAAACATCTTCGCCCACAGCCGCGCCCGTGGGCGTGGTGTCCGCGAGAAGGGTGTCCTCGATCGTGCTCGTTGAGCTGGCCGGAACCACAATGGCGACAGCGTCCAGGTCCATTTCCTGCTCGATGGTCGAGGTAATGCCGTCGATCGTGTAAGCCTGCTCCTCTTCGCCAAAGAAGAAGACAATCTCGAACTCGTTTGTGCCTTCCTCGTATTCCACGAAGATGTCTCCATGGCCGCTGGTGTAGCTGCCGAGAGACGCGAAAAGGCCGGTGGGGACCAGCGTGCATGCCGCAAGGGCAAGAGTGGTTAGTTTGGGATGATTTTGGGAAACCATCCTACGATCTTTCGAAACCTGCGAATTTGGAGTCAATCTTTAATGCATAAATTTTGCGTTTGCTAGATTTTGGTTTCTGGAGGGCTTTCGGGAGATCAGGGGTCAGCCGCAGATGCCGGCGCTTTCGAGGCGTTGGGCCCCCTGGCGCTGCTGATTTTGTTCGCGCAGGCATTGGGCAGTGATGGATGGGTCGCAGCGCAGGAGCCCGGCCACGTCGCCGGTGTAAATCACTTCGCCCCCCGCACTGCCGCCACCGGGGCCCAGTTCGACGATCCAGTCGGCGGTGCGGATGACGTCCAAATCGTGTTCGATGATGATGACCGTGTTGCCCGCGTCGCGCAGCTGAAAGAGCAGGTTCAACAGCTTTTGCACATCGTCGAAGTGAAGGCCGGTGGTCGGCTCATCCAGGATGTAGAGCGTCTGCCCTTGTTGGCGCCGTGAGAGTTCAAGCGACAGTTTGATGCGCTGTGCCTCCCCACCGGAGAGGGTGTTGGCCGCCTGGCCGAGCTTCAAGTAGCCCAGACCGACCGCTTCGAGGGTGCGCAGCTTGTCGACGATTTTGGGCTGATTGCGGAAGAAGGTGACGGCCTCCTCAACCGTGAGATCGAGCACTTCGGCGATGTTGAGGCCCTTGAAGCGCACCTCAAGCGTCTCGCGGTTGTAGCGCTGGCCGTGGCAGCTGGGGCACTCCACGTAGACATCGCCGAGGAATTGCATGTCGAGCTTCACCGCGCCGTCACCCTGGCAGCGCTCGCAGCGGCCCCCGCGCACGTTGAAGGAGAAACGATTGGGCTTGTATCCACGAACCTTGGACAGCGGACACTGCGCGTAGAGCGCACGCAGCAAATCGAAGAGTTTGACGTAGGTGGCCGGATTGGAGCGCGGGCTGCGGCCGATCGGCTCCTGGTCGACGATGACGCAGACCTTGAAGGCGTCCAGACCCTGGATGCCCTCGTGCGCGCCGGGAACGCGCTTGGCCTTGTTGAGCTTGAGCGCGGCGGCGTCGGCCAGGATGTCGTTGACGAGCGTGCTCTTGCCCGATCCGGACACGCCGCAGACCACTGTCAAGCAGCCCAGCGGGAAGGACACATCGACCTCGCGCAGGTTATGCTCGCGCGCGCCCAGCACCGTCATCCAGCCGCGGTCGGGCGAGCGTTCCACAAAGTCGCGTTCGATGCGGCGGGTGCCAGCCAGGTAGGGTCCGGTGCGTGAACGCGGGCTGGCCGCGCATTCGTCCGGCGTGCCTTCAAAAACGAGGTTGCCGCCCTGCACGCCCGCGCCGGGTCCCAGCTCAAGCAGGTGGTCGGCCGCGCGCATGGTCTCTTCGTCATGTTCGACCACGACGACCGAATTGCCGCGGTCGCGCAGATCGCGCAAGGTGTGGATCAATCGGCGCGTATCCACCGGATGCAGGCCGATGCTGGGCTCGTCGAGCACATAGAGCACCCCGGTCAGGCCCAGGCCCAGCTGCGAGGCCAGGCGTACGCGCTGAGCCTCGCCGCCGCTCAATGAGCTGTATTGACGATCCAAGGACAGGTAGCCGATGCCCACCTCGTTGAGGAAATGCAGGCGCTGCTGCAAGCCGCGCAGGGCGTCCATGACGGGAGCGTAGCGCTCGGGCGCATGCATCAGCTCGGCGATGAAATCCAGGCCGCGATCCACGGGTTGCGCCAGGAAATCCGCGATGGAGCGCCCGCCCACGCGCACGTTGAGCGCCCGCGGATTGAAGCGCTGCCCGCCGCACGCCGCGCAGGTTGAGCTGATCTGGTATTGGGTCAAACGCGCCTTGAGGCCCTCGCTGCTGGTTTCCTGACGGGTTTGCTCCAAGTCAGCGATGACTCCGCCGAAGGGAAGGGTTTCGGGCTTGGTGTTACCCGGGCGCAGCTTGAACGAGAACTGGCGATCGCCCGCGCCATGGAGAATCTGCCGGCGCGTATCGGGCGGGAGTTCCTGCCAGGGTAGGTTCGGATCGAAGGGGAGCTGCTCGGCCAGTTGCTTGAGGATGGCGTTGCGCTTGATGATCATCGCCTTGGAGCCCAGCCGCCAGGGTTTGATCGCGCCGCCGCGCACACTCTTGGAACCGTCGGGGACGATCAAGTCCTCGTTGAACTGCAGGGTCTTGCCGAGTCCGCCGCACTCGGGGCACGCCCCCTCGGGGTGGTTGTAGGAAAAGTGGCGCGGAGTGAGGACTTCGTACACGGTGCCACAAATGCCGCACGACAGGCTCTGACTCAGCACGACTTCTTTCCAGGAGCCGTCCTTCTGCTCGAACAGGGCGAGGGCCTGATCGCCACCTTCGCGCAGGGCCAATTCGAGTGAATCGGCCAGGCGGCTGCGCTGGTCGGGCTGCACCACCAGGCGGTCGACCACGATGTCGAGTGTGACCCGCGAAGCGCCGGAGGGGATCAGCCCTTCGTCGTCGATCAGGCGGATCTCGCCGTTGACGCGCAGGCGGGTGAAGCCGCGCTGACGCAGGCGGGGCAACTCCTCGCGGGCCAGCGCCGGTTTACTTTCCAGGTAGGGCGCCAGGAGCATCACGCGGGTGCCCTCGGGTTCGGCAAACACGCGCTCGATGCAATCGTCCAGCGAGCGTCGTTCAATGCGCCCGCCATCGAGCGGGCAAAACTGCTCGCCACCCAGGCACCAGACCAGGCGCGCGTAGTCGGCAATTTCGGTGACCGTGCCTACCGTGCTGCGAGGATTGCCGCCGCCGGTACGTTGCTCGATGGCAATGACCGGCGAGAGGCCGTGAATGAAGTCCACGTCGGGCCGCTTGATTTGGTCGAGCACCTGACGCGCGCGCGTGGACAGGCTGTCCATGTAGATGCGGTAGCCCTCCGCGTAGAGCGTGTCGAAGGCCAGCGAGGACTTGCCCGAACCGCTCACGCCCGTCACCACAACGAGCTGTCCGCGAGGCAGGTGCACTTCCAGATCTTTCAAATTGTGCTCGCGCGCACCCTTGATGTGGATGTGCGCCTGCTGGCCTGCAACCTCCATCAGATGACCGTAGGCCCGTCACCAGGGACGGGCAACGCCTTTCGCCACACAAGCAAAGGCACCGTTGCAAAGGGCACTTGCCTTGCGGGGGACAGCGGCCTATCCCGTCGTGATGGCTCAGACCAAACCGATTCTTTACGTCAAGGCCGGCTGCCCCTGGTGCGCCGAAGCGAGCGCGTACTTTGCCGCGCAGGGCCTGGCCACCGAGGAACGCGAAGTGCGGGGCAATCCCCAGTTCATACAGGAGCTGCGCGCGGTCAGCGGTCAGGACAAGACCCCCACCCTCAAGTACGGCGACTTTGTGGTGAAGGATTTTTCGGTCGACGAATTCAAGGCGGCCATCGACGCGGCGCCGGCGGTCAAAGCCGAGCTCGGCCTGAAGTAGCCGCGTTTCGTTCATGTCCGAGCAGACCAACGGAGGCAGCACGGAAGGCAACGGGGGCGACTCCGTGCTGGGTCTGGCGCTGAGCCCGGTGCAGGCACGCTTGCTGCGCTACGCCATCACCGGCGTGGGCGTGGTCATCATCGCGGCGGTCGTCTTGCTGGCCTTCATCGTCCTGCGCAACTTCGTGGTCTTTTTCAGCTCAGTGATCTGGCCACTGGCGACGGCTGGGATCCTGGCGTTTTTACTGCGCCCGCTGGTGGACTGGGCGACGGCGAAGCTGCGGCTGCCTCGGGCCATTGCCATCCTGCTGTTGTACCTGCTGGTGGTGATCGTGGCCGGGTTGATGACGTACTTCGCGCTGAGTTTCCTGCTCGAGCAGGTCGTCGGCTTCGTGCAGCGTTTGCCCGAAATCGCCAAGGCCGCCTTCGAGGAACTCGAGACGCGCTTCCCGCAGATCGTCGAGCTGCTGGAAGGCTGGCTGGGGGCAGACTCGGTCAAAGAGCTGCGCAACGACGCCATCTCGTTTCTGAAGAATCAGGCGGGCAGCGTAGGCGAGGCGGTGACGGCCTCGGGCGCAGGCCTGGCCACGATGTTCGGGACGCTGACGGCGGCGGCGGTCGTTCCGGTCTACCTCTACTTTTTCCTGGAAACCCGACACAACGCTTTTGAAGACGTCGAGGAGCAGCTGGACTTCATCGACGATGGCCCGCGCGAAGACCTTGTCTTTTTGATGCAGGAGTTCGTGAGCATCATGGTCACGTTCTTTCGCGGGCAGATCATCATCGCGCTGATCATGGGATTTCTCTTCGGCATCGGCTACCAGATCGCGGGGCTGAAGTTTGGGTTTTTCATCGGGCTGGCCACCGGGTTTCTGAACATCGTGCCGTACCTGGGCTCGATCATCGGGCTGAGTACAGCCGTGCCGCTGGCCTACCTGCAGGAGGGCGGCGGCTGGGAACTGGTCGTGGCGGTGGTGATCGTCTTTGCGATTGTGCAGGTGCTCGAAGGCTACGTGCTCACGCCCAAGATCATGGGCGACCGCACGGGGCTGCACCCGGTGATGATCATCGTGGCGATCTTCTTTTGGGGAAAGGCGCTGGGCGGCATCCTGGGGATGATCCTGGCCATTCCGCTGACGGCCTTCTTTGTCGTGTTCTGGCGCTTGTTGCGGCGCAACTACCTGGCGCAGTTCAAGTCCAGCAACGGCAATGGCAACGCCAAGCACCCGCCGCCCGAGGCTGCGTCCGAAGCGACCGCCACCAACGGCGGCGACACTGGCTAGCGCTGGGTGGACCCCAAGTTCGCTGCGGGTTCTAGCCCACGACCATGGCGCAACCAGGAAGGACGAACCCCGATTGGCCTACGCCATGTTCTCGATGATGGCCTCGCCAAAGGCCGAGCACTTCACCTCGTTGGCGCCGTCGATTTGGCGGGCCAGGTCGTAGGTGACGATCTTCTTGGAAATGGCCCCTTCGATACCCTTCACGATCAAATCGGCGGCTTCGTTCCAGCCCAGGTAGCGGAACATCATCTCGCCCGAAAGGATGACCGAGCCCGGGTTGACCTTGTCCTGGCCGGTGTACTTCGGCGCGGTGCCGTGAGTGGCTTCAAAGATGGCGTGCCCGGTCTCGTAGTTGAGGTTGCCGCCGGGTGCGATGCCGATGCCGCCCACCTGCGCCGCCAGCGCATCGGATAGGTAGTCGCCGTTCAAGTTCAGCGTAGCGATGACGTCGTACTCGGCCGGGCGCGTGAGGATCTGCTGGAGCATGGCGTCGGCAATGACGTCCTTTACGATGAGCCCGTTGGGGAGCTTGACCCAGGGTCCACCGTCGAGCAGTTCGCCGCCAAACTCCTTCATCGCAACCTCGTACCCCCAATCGCGGAAGGCACCCTCGGTGAACTTCATGATGTTGCCCTTGTGCACCAGCGTGACGCTCTGGCGTCCCTGATCGAGCGCGTACTGGATGGCCGAGCGCACGAGGCGCCCCGTACCTTCAATCGAGACCGGCTTGAGGCCGATGCCACAGGTGTTGGGGAAGCGCACCTTTTTGTAGAGCGCGGGAAAGGTTTCCTGGAGGAAGGCCTTGAGCTTGGCGACCTCGTCGGTGCCCTCCTGGAATTCGATGCCGGCGTAAATGTCTTCGGTGTTTTCGCGGAAGATGACCATATCGGTCAGTTCCGGGCGCTTGAGCGGGCTGGAAACCCCCTGGAAGTAGCGCACCGGACGCTGGCAGACGTACAGGTCCAGTTCCTGGCGCAGCGCCACGTTGAGCGAGCGGATGCCACCGCCCACCGGCGTGGTCAGCGGACCCTTGATACCGACGCGGTACTCGCGGAAGGCTTCCAGCGTTTCCTCCGGCAACCAGCTGTCGTATTTGTTGAAGGCCTTCTCGCCGGCGTAGACTTCGAACCACGAAATTTTCTTCTGACCGCCATAGGCCTTTTCGACCGCCGCATCGAAGACGCGCACCGACGCCGCCCAAATGTCCGGCCCAATGCCGTCACCCTCGATGTAGGGTAGGATGGGATTGTCGGGGACGATAGGCTGGGCCAACGCGCTGGCCTCGGCAGTGATTTTTTCTCCGGCGGGCGGGGTCAGTGTTTGAGTCATGGTCTGGGTGATGAAAGGGAGGATGCGTTTGGCCGCAAGCGCCGAAGGGGCGGATCAGGACAACTTGGCGCAAAAGCGCGAAAGGCGCTCGAGGCCCTTCTCGATCACGCTGTCGCTGACAGCGTAGCTCAGGCGCATATAGTCACCGGCGCCAAAGCCCTCGCCCGCGACCACCGCCACCAGTTCGTCGTCCAGCAGCCTGGCCGAAAAATCCTTGGCGCACAGGCCCAGCGCGCTGATCTTCGGGAAAAGGTAAAACGCGCCCTGCGCCCGCGGACATTCGATGCCGTCGATCGCGTTCAGGCCCTCAAGCAGACGGAGGCGACGCCGGTCGAAAACTTTGAGCATCTCAGCCACGGCAGCCCGCGCGGCTTGTGGTTTTTCCAGCGCGGCCAGCGCGCCGTACTGCGCGAATGTCGTGGCGTTCGAACTGGTCTGGCTTTGCAGCGAGGCGATGGCTTTCGCGACTTTCGGCGCGGCGACCAGCGTGCCGAGCCGCCAGCCGGTCATCGAAAACGTTTTGGAAAAGCCCGACACGGTGATGACGTTGGCCGCCGCTGCCTCGCTGAAAGAAGCCGGGCTGACGTGCGTCACGCCATCGTAGAGCAGGTACTCGTAAATCTCGTCGGAGAGCACGTAGACGCCCGCCTCCAGCGCGACTTCGGTCAGCGCCTTGAGCTCCTCGGGCGTGTAGACCGCGCCGGTCGGGTTGGACGGACTGTTGAGGATGACCATCCGCGTCTTGGGCCTGAGGGCCGCACGCAGTTGTTCGGGCGCGATTTTGAAGCCGCTTTCGGCGCCGGCAAAAATCGTGGTCGGCGTTGCTCCGGCCAGTTTCACCATCTCCGGATAACTCACCCAGTAGGGCGCAGGCACGATCACCTCGTCGCCCGGACCACACGTGGCGAGGATCGCCAGGTAGCAGGAAAACTTGCCCCCAGGGCTGACCACCACCTGCGCCGGCTCCACCGATGCCAGGCCATTTTCCGCTTGGTACTTTTGGGCCAGTGCCGCCCGCAACGCGGAGATGCCTGCCGCCGGCGCGTACTTGGTTTGACCGTCGGCCAGAGCCTTCGCGCAGGCTTCCTTGATGAAGTCGGGCGTGTCGAAGTCGGGCTCGCCCGCGCCGAATCCGCAGACGTCCTTGCCTTCGGCCTTGAGGGCTTTGGCCCGCGCGTCGACGGCCAGCGTCGGCGAAGGGGATACATTCTGAGCCCAGGGCGAGAGGGGCGAATCGGCCAGGGTGGACATGTTCAGGAGCGCGCAGGGGATTCAACAAAAACCCCGCGCCAGTCCAACGCAGGGCCAATAAAACGAAATAGCTGCCAATCGTAAGAATTGGCAACTATTTTTCGCTGACTGCCCGCGCGAGGCAGGCAGCAAGAACTCAGGGAAAAGCACGGCTCGCCCGGGGGCGAAACGCGTTACTTTTTCCTGGAAGTGGTGCGGCGAGCGGACGTGCGCGCAACGGTCTTTTTCTTGGCCGTCTTGCGGGCCACCTTCTTCTTCGCCACCTTTTTCTTGGCGACTTTCTTTGTGGCGACCTTCTTTTTCGCAACTTTCTTCTTCACCGCTTTTTTGACCGCCTTCTTCTTCGTCGCAGGGCGGGCCACGGTCTTGCGAGCTGCCTTCTTGGCAGTCTTCTTTTTCGCCGGGGCCTTTCTCGCGACGGTCTTCTTGGCGACCTTCTTCTTCGCGCTCTTGCGCGCGGTCTTCTTCTTGGCTGTTTTTGTGGCCATAGGACTGCTTTGTATGCTTTTGGTTAGTGCATTCGAGGGCTCCTCCGGCAGGTCCTCAAGCGCGGCGCGCAGCAATTCCCCAACGCTGGCTCCTTTGCTCTTGGCCTGCCGCAGCAGCTCGGTCTTCAAGTCCGACGGAAGCCGGACGGAAATTTGTCGATGGTTGCGCGGGCTGTTGGCAAAGCGCGAAAAGTTGTAGCGGGAGATGGCGTAGCGCACCACCAGGCTCAGGGAAGGGGCACCGGCGGCGGTCTGCACGCGGCGCAGCTTGTCCAGGAGTTCCTCACGCAAATCAAAGGTGAGCGGCGAGGTCGCCGAATCATCGTTTGCTGCCATAAAACCGTCTCCTATTTTGCCTTGGGCAGGCGGACTGGCCGGCCCGGGCCCTCGTTCGTCATGGATTTTTAGATACAACCGTGCGGTGACTGGCAACCCTCAAAATGCTGTTTGTAGCCGTTTTTTGAATACTCCCGGGACGTTTCGCGCGTATTGAGCCCGCAACTACGCCCACTGAGCTATTTCGTGTTTGGCCAAACACGCTTAAGCGCTTTTTTACAGTGCCACCCAGAAAGTAGGTGGCCTCGACACGCACACACGCGCCGAGGCGCGCAATTTTGACGGCCTTTGGCGGCGCTACAACCGCTCGAAGGCTTCGGGGCCGGGCACGTTTAGGCGCAGCTTCAGAGAGCCGGGCTCGAAGACGGTATCCGGCAACCGGATACCCAGCGCGGCGGCCGACACCTCAAAGCGCGTCTTGTCGCGGGCGCGCTCGTCAACCAGGTCAATGCGCTTGACAATGTATTGCCCGTTAACCTGCTGAAAGCTGCGCACCTTGAAACTCTTCAAGGCGTTGCCGCTGGCGTCGACGGTCTCCGCGCGTAGCAGCACGTTGTGGTCGGCAAAGATGGATAGCCGCACGCCGTCCACGCCCTCAGCGCGCGTATCCGCCTGGCCCGGACCGGGGCGCAGATAGAAGACGTAAGCCAGCCGATTGGCGATGCGGTCGCGCCCCAGGTAAGTGGCCTCGCTCCAATGCGTGAACGGCATCACCAGGTCAAAGGGCGTGTACGTAAGGCCCGGCACCAGCGGCCGGTGCAGCGCGCTGCCGGTCACCTCGACGGCGTCGTGAGTCGAGTCCGCCCGCGTGGTCCAAAAGCTGGCCTGCTCGCCCGAGCGCAGGAGAAAGCGGTCGGGCTGCGGCGCCTCGCCCACCCCGATCAAGTGCACGCGAATGAGCGGATCGAAATCGTCCCACGTGCCCCACATGCCGCCGGAAAAGCGCTGCGTTTGTCCGCGCCGCGGACGGTGGTCCAACTCAAACCGAAAGGCGTAATCGCCCTGCAGGCGTTGCTGGCGAAACTCGGTCAAGGCCGCGCGCGCTTCGGACTCGGTCAGGTCCGGCAGCAGGCGACCCGGGTCGGGCTGGCCCGGACGCTGCGCCTCCACCGGCATCGTCCACAAGGCAAACCCAGTCAGCAGCGCGCACAACGCTTTCCGCAGCAACCCCTCCATGCGGTGCATCAGACTCGTGCGGAGGGCTGGAGGTTCCGATCCGCCACCTGACTCAGGAATCCGGGGTCACCTCCGGCGCGTCAGCAGCGGGTTCGACCGAAGGCGTCGCTTCCGGGTCGGCGGTCGGCGTCGCTTCGTCGGGCAGGCCGATGGAATCGCCCAACTCCGTGGCCTGGTTTTCGAGCGTTTCGATCACGCCATCGAACACCGCGTCGGGGGTCAGATCGAATGACGGCACCGGCGGCAAGGGAGTCGAGGTGGCGTCGGCGGTCGCGTCCGCGGGAGCAGTGGCATCGGCCGTCAGGTCAGCGACAGAGGAGCCGGGATCGATCACCCCGGTAATGCCCGTTGGCAGATCCTTGGCTTCAACCTCGCCGGTGGCCGTGCCCAGGTAGAGCAGGTGCAGCAGGTAGGCCAGAACGAAGAAAATGATGGCTGCCGTGACCGTTGCCTTGATGAGAACGTTGGAGGTGGCACCGCCAAAGGCCGACTCGGCCGCGCCGCCGCCGAGGGCCGAACCCAGTCCGGCGTTGCTGCTGGCGCGCTGCATCAGGATCACGATGACCATGAACGCGCTGACAAGCACGAGCACGAGCGTCAGCAGCGCGGTGAGGATGGTGAGAAAGACTTCCATGACAGCCTGAGCGGGGAAAATCGAAAACCCGAAAGAATGCGTCCGCCCTACCCCCGGGGCAAGCTGCAAATCGCACGCTAAGAGGAGACGCCGAGGTGTTCGAGGATGCGCTCGAGATCTTCGTTGCCGCGGTACTCGATGATGAGGCGGCCTTTCTTGGCGGTGTGCTTGAGGCTGACCCGGGTCTTCAAGTGCGCCGCAATGCGTTTCTCCAAATCGCGCACAACGATCTGTTCGCTGTCGGCCAGGCCGCTAGCGGTGCCGTTGCCATTGTGGGCGCGCGAGGCCGAACCGGCCTTGAGTTTGCGCACCCAGTCTTCGGTCTGGCGCACGCTCAGCCCTTCCTCGACGATGCGCTGGGCCAGCAGGTGACGCTGTGCTTCATCGTCGATGCCCAGCAGTACCTTGGCGTGGCCGGCGGATATCAACCCGCGCGCGACGAAGCCCTGCGTCTGCCGGTCGAGATTGAGCAGGCGCAGCGCGTTGGCCACCGTGGCCCGCGGACGCCCCACGCGTTCGGCCACTTTTTCCTGCGTCAGGTCGAAGTCACGCATCAGACTGGCGTAGCCCAGGGACTCGTCGATGGGATTCAACTGCTCGCGCTGCAGGTTTTCGATCAGGGAAATGACGGCCGCAGAGGCGTCGGTGGCGTCCACCACCCGTGCGCTGATGTTGGCCAGACCCAGGTGTTGATGGGCGCGCCAGCGGCGCTCGCCCGCGATCAATTGAAAGCCATCGTCGACCGCGCGCACCACGATCGGCTGCAGGAGCCCTTCCGAGCGAATGCTCTCGGCCAGCTCCTCGATGCGCTCGCGCGAAATTTCGCGACGCGGCTGATAGGGGCTGACCGTAACGCTGCCGACGGCAATCTCGCGGTAAGGCAGTTCCGGCAAGGCGCTGTGGGTGTCGGGGCCTTGCGGATCGGGTGGCGGCACCGGCTCCTTGAGGATCGGTACGGCGGACTTTTTCTTCGGTACGGCCTTGGCCTTGCGGGCAGCTTTGCCTGTGGACGGGCGGCTGGGTCTGACGGGAGCGGGTGCCGACGAGCGGGTGCCCGTACCCGCCGAGATGATGCCGCCGAGGCCGCGTCCGAGTCGTTTCTTTGGGGTCGCCATGACTGCGATCAGTTCTGCGGGTTGTCTTGTGGGATGAACAGTACGCGCCCAACGTGGAGCTTGGACGGATCGGGGATGCGATTGGCGTTTTGGATGTAGCGCACGCTCGAGCCGAAGCGCTGCGCCAGCCCCGAGAGCGTGTCGCCGGACTGCACGGTGTACTCCACGCCGGTTTTCGGAAAGTTGTCGTCAAAGCTGACGGTACGGGGCGGACTGGAGGCAGCGGGGCGGTTGCCCGCGAGCACCGGCGGGGCGAGGGTTGCGTCCACTTTGGCCGCCAGCAGGTTCATCTGCCGTGAAACTTCGGCCACCAGCGCGGCTTTGAGCGCGTCGTCGGCAGCCTCCCATTGCTGGCGCAAGCGAGCGTTGGCGGGGCCGTCGATCAGGACCTGGTTCAGCGCGGCGTTGACCTCGCTCTGGTGCTGGCGCAGCTCCTGCAGACTCGAACGCAGGCTGCGGTTCTCGGCCTGGAGCTGTTCGGTCAAAAGCTGGAGTTGTTTCACCTGTCGGTCGAGTCGCTGAACGTCCTGCGCCAGGCCGGCGACCGAGGCCGTGTTCTGCCCCCACAGCGCGCTGCCCATCAGCAGCGCTCCGGCAATCGCCATCCACACGATGAATATCTTCATGATTGCATGCACCACGCGGCCCGATGCCGGTGGCTGTTCCCCTTTGCCGGGGAGTCTTGCGCGCGGACGGGCAAAGTCAAAGACGAACCACCCTTCAGCCTTCGCGGCAGACCAGATCCGGCATGGGCATGGATTGCAGCACCGTCCCCGTTTCGAGAGAATAGCCTCTCAAGAACTCCGGTGCGGGCAACAGCTTGCCACCGGGACGCTGCAGACGCTCGATCCGCAAGGTCCCCCGCCCCGTCGCGATCGCCAGCGCATCACCGTCCAGGCCCAGGATGGTGCCCGGTGCGTCCGGTGTGGTTTCTTCAACGGCCTGCGCACCGCGCGCTTTGAGCTGCGTGCCATCGTCCAGCGCCACGAAGCAGCCCGGCCAGGGATCCAGGCCCCGGATACGGGCCGCCAGCGTTACCGCGTCTTGGGCAAAATCCAGCTGACCGTCCGCGCGGGTCAATTTGCGACAGTAGCTGGCATGGGCTTCGTCCTGTTCGACAAACCGCGTTTGGCCCGCGAGCAGTGCGTCCAGGTTGCGCTCGACCAGCGGTGCGGACGCCTCCGCCAGCTTCTCGCGCACGCTGCCGCCAGTGTCGCTTGGGGAAACCGGTACACGCGCCACATCGCAGACCGCGCCGGCATCCATCCGTTGAACGATGCGCATCAGGCTGACCCCGGTCTGCGTTTCGCCACGGGCAACGGCCGTTTCCACCGGTGACGCACCCCGGTACGCCGGCAGCAGACTGGCGTGCAGATTCACGATTGCGCGCCTGGGCACTACCAGCAGATCGTTCTTTAAGATATGCCCGTAGGCCATCACAACGATGAGGTCCACGTGCTGGTCACGCAGCCAGGCAACCGTTTCGGCGCGCGGTTTTTCCGGGCGAAGCAGGGTCCATCCGTGCGCCAGCGCGCAGGCCGAAATCGCATTGGGCTGCAGCTTTTTGCCGCGCCCGCTGGGGCGATCGGGCTGCGAGATGACTCCGGCCAATCGGAGGACGCCCGCCTGCGCCTTGGCCGCCAACAGGCGCAAGACCGGCAGGCCTATCGGGTCCGAGCCCATGTAAACGACGGTGCCGAGAGCCATCATGCGCCAGGGAGGGAGTCGGTCCGGCTCAGGGCAGTTCCTGCTCGGGCAGACCGGTCGCTTGCATCCAGGCATCCACCGCTGGCTTGAGCGCATCGGCATAGGCCTGGGCGGAGTCGGGTCGGGGCATGCCTTCGAGCAAGCCCCACCACTCGACCAACTCGCAATCCTCGCCCGGCTCCAGGCACTCCAACGGCCCCAGCGCCTCCAGCTCGATCATGAAGTCGCAGCAGAAGGCCTCGAAAACGCAGCCGCGGTCAGGGTACATCGGTCCGACCTCGTAGGGGGCGTACTTCACAAACGTCCCGGCTTCCTGCCAGTAGGCCGACCAGCCGAGCGTGCCCGTGAGCCCGATTTTTTGCGAGCCCTTGGCCTGCGTCATATCCACGCCGATGAAGTCCCGCTCGAAGCGCCAGCACGGGTGGGTGAAGTCGGTGTAGGTCCACGGCACGATGCTGTAACTGGGCAAAAGGTCGGTCTCGTGATTGCCCTTGGGCAGCAGCGGGATCACCCCGAAGCCCCCCTTTTCCATCACGCTGAGGCTCCAGGGCGCGCAGGCCACCGGCCACAGATTCTGGTTTTCCAAAGTGTGCGTAATCTTGAAGGTGTGCGTGTCGACCACCTCAATCTCGATGCGCTTTTGCATGCGCGTGAACTCATCGGGGTTGCCCACGATGTTCAGCCCGTTGCCCGAGGTCAGCGGCTCCACCTCGATGGGGAAGTTGTCCAACTCGTAAGTGCGGTCGGGGTCCTCGGGTGAATGCCACAAACGATGCCCGCCGCGCAGTTCCCACTCGTCTTCGCCGGATTGGCCCAGGGCCTCGCCAACGTTGTGGAACAGGTTGGCCCCCTCGCCCAGGCGCAGCGAGATGACGCGCGGGCCGATGTCGCGCGGGACGACCAGGCGCGCCGCGCCGGTGTTCAATTCGAGCGATGACCAGCCGTGGTAATCGATCTCGCGGATTTCAGGTTTCTTAGGGAGGGATTTCATAAGCGCAGCGTCCTGATGGGAGGGCTACGCTCACGGGCAGTCGGCAGCAAGCATTCTCGGGCACATCCACGCCCAATTGCGGCTCAGTCCGATTCCGTCGGCGCCGGTTCGGGCCGCCCCTTGCCCACCCAGGGGCGCTGCGCCGGGTCGACCTTGGGCTTGCCCACCAACTCAAGTTTGATCGGGCACCCCTTCAAGTCGAAGCTTTGCTGCAGGCCGGCCTCGAGGTAGCGGGCGTAGGCGTCGTCGAGCTTCTCCTTGGCGTTGCAGAACAGGCGGATGCGCAGCGGACGGTTGCCCACCTGCGTGCCGTAATAGGCCTTGAAGCGCTTGCCGCTGACCAGGCGGGGCGGGTTACGCTCGAAGAGCTGGCCCAACACCTTGTTGAGTTGGGCGGTGGGCAGTTTCTGACGGCTGAGCGCATGCACCTCGCGCGCGGTCCGCAGGGTCTGCTCGATGTTGAGACCGTCCCTGGCAGAGGCGAAAAGCACCGGCGACTCCGGCAGAAAGAACAGCGCCTCGCGGATCGCGTCGACGAACTTCCGCTCGAAGTCGCGCAGGTTGCGGTAACCCGGCAGGGGCTCGCGCCGGAAGGTTTCCACGGCGAGGTCCCACTTGTTTACGACCAGAATCAGGCAGGCACCGCCTTTCAGGATTTCCCCGGCCAGTTTTTTATCCTGGCGCGTGACCCCGTCCATCGCGTCGAGCAGCAGCAGGACAACGTCGGCGGTGGCGATCGCCTTTTGGCTGCGCAGGCCCGAGAAATACTCCACCGGTGAGTCCACCTTGGCCCGGGTGCGCAGACCCGCCGTATCGACCAGCCGGAACGGCCAGGCTTCGGCTTCGCCCTCGGCCTGGTAGTCCAGATCGATCTGCAAGGCATCGCGCGTGGTCCCAGGCACATCGCTGACGATGGCGCGACGCGCGTTGAGCAGACGGTTGCAGAGCGAGCTTTTGCCCACGTTCGGGCGCCCGGCCAAACACAGGCGGATGCGGGCGCTGTCGTCCGCCTGGACCGGCGCGGGGGATGGCTCGGGCGCGGGTCCAAGGACGGCGCACAAGCGTTGCTCCAGCGTGTCGAAGCCCCGCCCATGCTCGGCGGAGACGCCCACCGGCTCGCCCAGACCCAGCGCGTGAAACTCGTTGACGCGGTCCTGATGCTGGTCGAGGTCGATTTTGTTGACGACGAGAAGAACCGTCTTGCGGTAACGCCGCAGACGCTCGGTCAATTCCTGGTCCAGAGCAATCAGGCCTTCCTGCCCATCCACTACGAACAGCACCAGCTGCGAGGCCAGGATGGCGAAATCCACCTGCTCTTCAGTCGCCGCGTGGATGGCCTCGGTCGTCATTTTGGGGACAATGCCGATGCCGCCGGTGTCCATCAGCGTGTAGTCGCCCTCACCCACTTCGGCCGACACGATGTCGCGGGTGATCCCGGCCTCGTCGTGCACGATGGCCACGCGCCGCCCCACCAGGCGGTTGAACAGCCGGCTTTTGCCCACGTTGGGCCGGCCCACAATTGCCACGCTGCGCTCGGGATGGGTCATTTGGTGGGAATCGGAGGTGAACTCAGGTAAGGGTTGCGCACGTCAACGCCGTTAAAACGTTGGCCATGGTGGAGATCCTCGGAGAAGAGGACCGACACGTTCAACCGCTGGGCCGCGCAAACCACAGCCGCGTCCCAGTAGCTGGTTGGATGCCGCCGGGCCCGTCGGACGGAATCCAAGACCGGAAGCGAATCGG
Source organism: Opitutales bacterium (assembly GCA_050331595.1). Classification (GTDB taxonomy): domain Bacteria; phylum Verrucomicrobiota; class Verrucomicrobiia; order Opitutales; family JBHJGM01; genus JBHJGM01. Next base: position 129,082 of record JBHJGQ010000017.1, on the reverse strand, counting down.
TCGCCACCGCGGGAAAACAGGCGTAGTGCTCAAGCAGCTCCATGAGCTCGTTTACATGAAGGTTTGCCTGCAATTTGCGAGCAACCATCACAGAAAACTTCTGCAGGACCTGAGCCAAAAGTCCGAATGAGTCCTTGGCCAGGAGGGCGCGGGCGCGTTCACGCTTGAGTTCGGTGAAGGGGTCGGCGTCGACCGCAGACACCAGAACAGTGGTGTCAGGGAAGCACGTCGCGTTCATGAAGCGTGTCCCGGCTCCAGGCTCGCGGACCAGAGGACTGCCGGGTGGCGGCCCGGTCGCAAATCTCAAGCAGAGGACGACGCGCTTGAGTCTGGGCCGATGCCGCGGAACCCAAAAGGTCTTGGAGACTGGCCGGTACGATTGCGGAGACTGAAATCGACTGGTCGTAGGCAAGCCGCTGCACGGCATCTGCCACAGTAGCCTCCAATTTCACGGTGATTCGTTTCATCCAAAAAGGCACTCTCTTCGTCGAGAGGCTCGAAGTCAATGGGCGCGATGGCCGCTCACACTTTCTCGTTGCGCTGGGCCAGTGGACCTTCCGGGAACCAGAGGCGGCGGCGGTTCAGCCGGTATTTCTGGCGCCGCAGGCCAAACTTGGCGAAGACCGCCTCGACCGCGGCGTCAGTCACGTCCTCAGGCAGTCCGAAAAAGAGCAGCCCCTTGGTCTTGTGCTCGAGGGCCAGCACCCGCAGGTCGCCGGCGATGGTCTCGGGTGCGGCCAGGTCCCAGCCGTAGATGTCGGCCATGCCAAAGCGCTGAATGCCCCGCCGCGTGACCCGGGTGATGGCTTCGGCGTAAATGGAGACAGTGTGCCGCCGGCGCCGGCGCAGCCATTCAAGCAGCGCTGCCCCCGCCGCCCCAAAAAGCACCGAAACCGACAGCATCGTCGTGTTGAGCACCACCTGCCCGTGCAGCAGCGCATCGAAAGCCAGCAGCGTCAGCAACAGCCCCAGCGTCAGCAGCGGAAAGGTCAGCGAGACCAGCCAGCGGTTGGCCAGAGTGGGCTGACCGGACATGATTCGCCCCAACTCGATGAATCCCTGCGGTTCGCGCCAGGTCAGCAGCGGCTTTTCCAGCATGGCAAACCTCTCAACGTGGCGAACGCGGCAGCAGAATTTGGGTGCACCCGGACAAGCGGCTAAGCCTGGGCCGCCACGGCCCGACCGGGCTCGGCCTGCCCCGCGCGCGCCTCCAGGTAACGGGCGAGGCGCTCGGTGGCCTCCAGCAGGTTCTCGTAGCTCATCGAAAAACTCGCCCGCACAAAGCCCTCGCCACTTTCGCCGAAGGCTGTGCCGGGAACCAGCGCGACCTTGCCCGTGTGCAGCAGGTCTTGCGCGAAGGCCAGCGAGTTCAGGCCCGTCGAGGAAACGTCCGCAAAGGTATAAAACGTTCCGCGGGGCAGGTGGCATTTCAGGCCCAACTCGTTGAGCCGGCGCACGAAAAACTGCCGCCGCCGGTCATACTGCGCTTTCATTTTTTCGACCGCCTCGGCTCCGTTGAGCAGAGCCTCGCGGGCGGCCTCCTGGCTGATGATCGACGCACACAGCATGCAGTACTGGTGCACTTTCATCATCGCCTCGGTCAGTTCGACGGGAGCGCAGGCGTAGCCGATGCGCCAACCGGTCATGGCAAAGGCCTTGGAGAAACCGTGCAGGAAAATCGTGCGCTCGCGCATGCCCGGCAGCGTGGCGATGCTGACGTGCTCGCCTTCAAAGGTCAGCTCGGCGTAAATCTCGTCGGAGATGACGACAAGATCCTTGTCGATGGCGAAGCGGGCGATGCGCTCGAGGCGCTCGCGGTCGATCACGCCGCCGGTCGGGTTGGTCGGGAAGTTCAGCACCAGCGCCTTGCAGCCCGGCTCCCAGGCATTCATCAACGCGTCTGGGTCGAGCGCGAACGCATCCTCGGCCTTCGTTGCCACGCCGATCGGCACGCCGTGACACAGCCGCACGCTGGGCATGTAGGAGACGTAGCAGGGCTCGTGGTACAGGACCTTGTCGCCGGGATTGAGCACCGCCCGCAGTGCAATGTCCATCGCCTCGGAAACGCCTACGGCCACCAGGATTTCGTCGTCGGGCCGGTAGCTCAGCCCGAAGCCCTGCTCGACATACGTGGAAATGGCCTGACGCAGCGACAGCAACCCGCGGTTGTCGGTGTAGCTGGTGCGGCCCTGCTCGAGGGCGTAAATGGCCGCTTCGCGAATGTGCCAGGGCGTCACAAAGTCGGGCTCGCCGATCCCCAGGGAAACGGCGTCCTTCATCTGCGAGACGATGGCAAAAAAGTCACGAATGCCCGAGCGGGGAAGCCCGGCCACGTGCTCGGCCACGAAGCGCTGCGGTGTCTGACTCATGCTCCAATCGCTTTCTCTGCTGACTTCAAACACGACCAACTAACCACACTTCGCCGAAAAGTCACCGGGGAAAAATGCTCGGCAGTCCAGTGCCCCCTCAGCTCCACCCTCCGGCTGACTGCGACCCAGGACAGACGACGGCCAGGGCCACCGAGCACCGGCTTTGTCTCGCTGCTACAGCACAAAGTGGTAACTGAACAAAAAAGTCAGAATCCACCAGCGCGCCCGCATCGAATCCACCCACAAAAACAGCCACGAAGCAAAGGCCACGATCGGCCACCACAGCACAAACAACAGGAGCGCGTTTCTTGAAATTACACCCACAGAGGTGTGATCGTACAGCCACTCGGCCCAAGAGATTGGGAGCAGCTCCCAAACCGCCCCGCCCGCAAAGAATCCTGCCGCAGACACCACCGGAACAGCCCAAACCGTGAGCGAAAGACGCAGCAACGTGCGAACGAAACAATCACTGGCGTCATACAGGTAATGGCGAAACCGCGGCTCCGCCGATGCGCCCTCCTCGTGAGCGCCCGGATCCTCCGGAGAATCCGGGGCAGCGTTGGACTCCATCTTCATCGCCACCGTAAACCCCCGCAGTATCTGACAGCCTCAGCGCGCTTTTGAACCCGGATTCCACTACGCCTACGGGCTGACCGCGGGCATGCCCTCAGCGTTTTGGCCGGCTTGCAGGAGGTGGCCCTGTTCCTTGTAGGCGCGCAGCATGAAGTGCGTGGCGGTGGCTTCGACGCCTTCGATCGTCGCCAGCTTCTCAAAGACAAACGAGGCCACCCGGCGCAGGTTGTCGGCGTTGACGACGACCAGCAGATCGTAGGCACCGCTCATCAGGTAGCAGCTTTCCACGCGGTCGAAGCGGCTGATGCGCTCGGCGATGCGGTCGAAGCCCCCCTCGCGTTCGGGGCGGATGCGCAGCTCGATGACCGCGCGCACGCGCTCCTCGGGCTGGTGGTCGGGATTGAGAATGGGGCGCCAGCCCAGCAGGATACGCTCGTCCTTGAGCTTGGCCAATTCGGCCTGCACCTGCGTTTCGGACAGGCCCAAGACCTGGCCCATTTGCCCGGTGGTCAGCGCCTCGCCCTCCATCAGCAGCTTCAAGACGTCACTCATGGCAGGGAGCGTCGCAGCTCCATGGTCCTTTGTCCATGGTCTTTGGTGAGGGGGTCCATAGTCGTTGGTTGGATCGCAGAAAAAGCTTCCTTCAAATCGACCAACGACTCTGGACCAGCGACCGTGGACCCTTCCGCTTCAACGGAAGAAATTCCGCTGCTTCTCGCTGATGGGCAGGCCAACGTGCTTCATGACGACGAGCATATCCTCCCAAACCTTGCGCTTCTCGCTGTGGGCCTGATTGCGCAGCAGGTAGCTCGGGTGGTACGTCGGGACCAGTGCCGTACCCTCGAAGTCCAGCACCTGCCCGCGGATGCGCCCCATGGTGCGGGCAGGATCCTCGCCGAGGAGCCCGGTGACGGCCGTGTTGCCCAGCGCGACAATGAGCTTGGGCTGCACGATGGCCAGTTGGGCGCGCAGGTACGGCAGACAGTAGGCCATCTCCACGGAGGTCGGCGGGCGGTTGCCGAAAGCTTTGCCCGTTTCCGGACGCCAGTTGAGAATGTTGCCGATGTAGACGTCCTCGCGAGCCAGTTTCATTGCCGAGAGGATCTTGTTGAGCAACTGCCCGGCCGGTCCGACGAAAGGTTCGCCCTGCTCCTCCTCGTCCTGGCCGGGTGCCTCGCCGCAGAAAAAGATCTCCGCATCGAGGTTGCCCACGCCAAAAACGACCTGGCAGTGTGGCTTCTTGTGTTCGTTGCAGACCGGGTCGCTCAGTACGCGCTCGCGCAGCCAGTTCCAGCGCGTCGGCTTATCGCCTTCGGGCAATTCAAAGGGTGTCGGCTCGGGAATGGGCGCAACGCCTTCGGGCAGTCCTTTCGCTGAGGACGAGGTCTTGGCCGCGGTTTTGCGGGCGCGTTTTTGGGGCGGTGCCTTGGCCGTGGAACCCGCCGTTTCCTGCTCCAGGTAATCCAGCAACAGCGAACCGCTCTCGGGCTGCTTGCCCGTAGGTTGCGCGGACGGCTGGGCGTTTGCCAAGGCAACCTCGGCTGACTCCGACTCGGCAGAGGCGTTGGGCTTGGTCGGCGCCGTCGCGGTCGCCCGATCCAGCCACTGCCAGGTCGCGTCGTCCAGGTAAACACCTTTAACTCCCTCCAGTTTGAGCCGCTGCAATTCCGCGGCCACTTCGCTGAGCAACTCGGGGTCGGCGGCCATCGTCATCCCTCGGGCAGGCGGCTGTAGGGGGCCTCATCGCGCTGGGTCAGGCCGATTTTCTCAACGTACTTGGCCAACAGGTCGAACTCGATGTTGAGGGCGTCGCCGGGCTTCCTCTGCTGGAGGTTGGTCACTTCGAGCGTGTGCGGAATGAGCCAGACGGCCAGGCCGCTCGCGTCGACCTCGGCCACCGTCAGCGAGATGCCGTCCAGCGCCACGCTGCCCTTGTAAATGACCCATCGCAGGAATGACTCCGGCGGCTCGCAGCGCAGGTAGACGTTTTTGCCGCGCGTTTCAAAATGACTGATTCGCGCCAGTGCGTCGACGTGACCGCTGACGAAGTGCCCGCCCAGCCGTGCGTTGGCCGCCAGGCTGCGTTCGAGATTGACCAGTGAACCCGCTCCCAGCGCCTGAAAGTTGGTCAGGCGGACGGTTTCCTCCAGCAGATCGAACCGCACCGACTCCGCCCCCAACTCGATGACGGTCAGGCAGCAGCCGTTGACCGCCAAGGAATCGCCAATGGCCAGATCGGCCGTAACGGTCCGCGCCCGCACTTCCAGCACATAGGCCGCCTGGGCTTCCTCAAACCGGACAACCTCGCCCGCCTCCTCTACGATCCCGGTGAACATTTTCAGGATAGTCCACGGTCAAATGTCCGATGTCCAGCGTCAGCTAGAGAAGTCTGCCGGGCGTCGTGCCCATGGACCATCGACCGTGGACGCAAATGAACCCGCAGCGCGCGGTTCATTTCATTTTAACCGAGATGACCTTGGTTTCGCTCTGGCGCTTGACCAGCAGGACCACCTCGTCCTTGGCGCTACGGGCCAGGGCGCGCTCGAAGCGCTTCACGGCGTGCGCGAAGTCTTCCACCTCCTGGTCGTCGATGCGCTGAATCCAGTCGCCCGGGCGCAGGCCGACGTTGGCCGCCGGGCTGTTTGGACGGACAAATCGCACGATCACGCCGCGAAAATCCAGCGAGTATTCGCGCAGGTTGACGGCGTCCTCGGCGGTGAATTCGCGGATGGTGAACCCGGCCTCCTCGTAATACTGGCGCTGGGCGTCGCGGCGTTGCAAGGGCGTAGGCTCCAGCACCAGGGGTACGTCCATCTCCGCCTCGCCGCGGCGGATGGTCAGATTGACCGTTTCGCCCACGTCACGCTGAGCGATGCGGATGGTCAAGTCGCGCACGTTGACGTTGTCGGGGCTGAACTTGGGCAGACGTTCACCGTCGAGGCCAACGATAATGTCGCGGCCCTTCAAGCCGGCTTTATCCGCCGGGCCGTTTTCGAAGACATCGCTCATGACCAGCGCGCCCTGCTCTTCAAGGCCGAGAAACTTCGCCACCTCGCGGCTGAGCGGCTGTGTGCCGACAATGCCGGTGTACGGGCGATCTTTCTGCAGTTCGGCGGGGTCCTCAATGGGCGCGTATTGGTGAAACTCCTCGGCGGAAAGAAAGGTGAAGCCCTCCAGCGTCGACTTCAGCGACACCTTCTGTTCCTGCCCGTTGAACTCGATGCGGAAGGGCATCGACGGGGGGTCGCCCGCCCAGCCGATGAACTCGCCCCGCAGGTTGAAGACGGCGGCGCCCGGGATGGCGATGTTGGAAGCGGTCAGACCCACCTCCCAGGGCAGCTTCTGCCATTCGCTGAACAAGCCGGTGAGCAGGTACGGCCGGAAGCGAAACTCCTTGGGCCGGATGCCCACGCCCCACAGTTGCTCGCCCAGGTAGGGTCGAGCGGTCGGGTAACTTAAAATCGGCGTGAAGAACTCCGGCAGCCCGTTGGTGAGCTTGAGGTAGTTCCAGCCGGAGACCGGGTGGGGGCCCAGAAACTCGGCCTCGAGGCCATCGGTGTCGGTGCCCAGAGCATGCACGCGGATCTCGCGCACGTTTTCGACCGGCAGCCAATCAGGAATGGCTTCGTCCTGCAGGATGATATGGCCGGCCTCGTCGAGCACCAGGCCAACCCGCGTGATCGGCGCGCGCTCGATTTCCAGTTCCACCACGAACTCCACGGCCACCACGCTGCGGGTGCGCTCCAGAAAAAGTTCCTCAAACGCCCGCGGCAGGCTCGCACCCTGTTGGCCCCAGGCGAAAACCGCCGAAACCAGCAGCAGGGCCGTCGTCGCCGCTGCACTCCTGAACCGCTTTGTAAAAATCAATGCTGCCATCGCCATCCACAGACCCTCGGCCAGGGGATAGGGTCCACGCAAGTCCCGTCGGGCCCGCACTCAGGACCCCGGACGCAGCACCAGCAACTGGACCTGGCCGTTGCGGGTGACCTCAAAGAGCATGCGGCGCGGCTCCTGGGCAAAGGCCGCGTGCCACTTGCCCAGCATCTCCAGGTCGTTGAGCGGTTGCCGGTTGACGGCAGTGATGATGTCGCCAGTGGAGAGGTTGGCTCGGGCCGCCGGAAAGGCCCGCTGCACGCCGATCACCTCCACGCCATAGCCGGCATCCAGGCGTTTCTCGCGCAGGGCTACGGTTGAGAGTTCGCGCACGGCCAGCCCCCATTCGGCAAAGGCGGTCTCCGTGCCCAGGCGGCTTTCGAGGGATTCGGTGGGCATGCGCACAATGCGTCGCCGGCCCGAGCGCAGGATCTCCACGGTCAACTCGCTGCCGACGGGCTTGGAGGCAATCCGCTGCATGATGGCGGGCAGTTGCTCGGGAAAGCGCCCGTCGACGGGCTCGCCGTCCATCGCCAGTAAGAGATCGCCGGGCAGCAATCCGGCGCGATCGCCGGGTGACTCCGCGTCGAGCCCCTGAATGACCGCCCCCTGCGTGATTTCGCCGCCGAAATAGCTCTCCAGATCCCGCAAGGCCCCCAGGCTGATCCCGATGTAACTGCGCTCGACCCGGCCGCCAGCGATCAGGTCGTTGAAGACGCGCTGGGCCACGTTGGAGGGGACGGCGAAGCCCAAGTTGTTCGCCCCCAGATAGGCCCGCGTGTTGATCCCGATGACGCGGCCCTCGCCCGTGACCAAGGGCCCGCCACTGTTGCCGGGGTTGATCGCCGCGTCGGTTTGCAGCCAGGTGTTGTAGTTGCCGGTCTCGTAGCCGCGGCCAATGTTGCGGCCTTCAAAAAATCGCTCGGTGTTGGACAGGATGCCGCGCGTGATCGTGCGGGTGAGCCCATTGGGCGTGCCGACCGCGAAGACCGCCTTGCCCGGAGCCAACTCGCTGGAGTCACCAAAACGCGCGTGGCTGAACTTGAGGTTGCGCCGGCGCAGTTCATCCCGGTCCAGCTGCACCACGGCCAGGTCGGTCCAGTGGTCCCAGCCGATAAAGGTGGCCGGCACCACCTCGAGGTTGGCCAGGGTGATGCGGATACGCTCGGCATACGGGTTGACGACGTGGGCGTTGGTCAGGATGTAGCCCTCCGGACTCATGATGACGCCCGAACCGACCCCGCGGCTCAAGCGCATCGCCCCGGTGTCGTAGGTGGCCTCCCACACGTCCAGACGCACGACCGAGTCGCGCAGGTTGTCAAAACCCCGCGCGCCGGTACGCCCCTGGGTGTCGCGCACGCCTCCCGCCGCACTTTCAGTGGTTTCGCAACCGCTTCCAAGCCCGATGAGGAGCAGGCCCAGCGTAAGGAGAAGGATTGACCCTCCGCGTCCCCACCTGAAAGCTCCCGAGTTTTTCTCAATGGCCACTGACTGCACGGAGTACGACTTTTCCCAGATCGAGCCGCATTGGCAATCCTTCTGGCTGCAGCGGCAGATTCAACGCGCTGAAATCGATCCGTCGCGCCCCAAGTATTACGTGCTCGGCATGTTCCCCTACCCCTCGGGGGCCGGCCTGCACATGGGCCATCCGGCAGTCTATATCCCCACCGACGCCTACGCCCGCTTCAAGCGCGCCCAGGGTTTCAACGTGCTGCACCCCATCGGCTGGGACGCCTTTGGCCTGCCCACCGAGCAATATGCCGTCAAAACCGGCATCCACCCGGCGGAAGCCACCCGGGTCAACGTCGAGCGTTTCCGCCAGCAGCTGATCGGGCTCGGCTCAGCCTACGACTGGCAGCGCGAGGTCAACACGACCGACCCGCAGTACTTCCGCTGGACGCAGTGGATCTTCCTCCAGCTCTTCAAAAAAGGTCTGGCCTACGTCGACGAACGCCCGGTGTGGTACTGCCCGGCACTGGGGACAGTCCTGGCCAATGAGGAAGTCGTCGACGGCGTGTCCGAGGTGGGCAAGCACCCCGTCGAACGTCGCGCGCTCCGTCAGTGGGTCCTGCGCATCACCGCCTACGCCGAGAAACTGCTCGAAGGCCTCGACGCTCTGGACTGGCCCGAGTCGACCAAAACGCTTCAGCGCAACTGGATTGGCCGCAGCGAGGGGGCGGAAGTGGTGTTCGACATCGAAGGTCATCCGGGCACGCTGACCGTCTTCACCACCCGGCCCGACACGCTCTTTGGCGCGACCTACATGGTCCTCGCGCCGGAACACCCGCTCGTTGCGCAGCTGACCACGTCGGAAAACGCCGAGGCGGTGCAAACGTATGTGAAGCGCTCGGCCAGCAAGTCCGACCTCGACCGCACCGACCTGGCCAAGGAAAAAACCGGCGTGGCCACCGGCAGCTTCGCCATCAACCCGGTGAACCACGCGCGCATTCCCATCTGGGTCGCCGACTACGTGCTCATGTCCTATGGCACCGGCGCGATTATGGCCGTACCCGCGCACGATGAGCGTGACTTCGAGTTTGCCCAGACTTTCGGCCTGCCGATCACCCAGGTTATCCAAAAACCGGACGACCCCGAAACCGCCCTGCCCTTTGCCGGTACGGGCGTGATGGTCCACTCCGGGCCGTACGACGGTCTGCCCTCCACCGAGGCCAAGCTGCGGATCACCGCCCAACTGGCCGCCGACCGCAAGGGCCAAGCCACCATCAATTACAAGTTGCGCGCCTGGCTCTTTTCCCGCCAGCGCTACTGGGGCGAGCCGTTCCCGGTTGTCTGGGTCGATGCGGACGCTTTTGCAAAGCTCCAGGCGTTGCCCGAATCACCCTTGCACGCACTCTTGCCGGAGCAACCTGTTCAATTCACCGCTGAGGGCCAGACGCGCTACGCGATTCCCCTGCCAGAGGACGAACTTCCCCTGACCCTGCCGCAGATGGCCTCCTATGAGCCCGCCGGCACCGGTGAAAGTCCCCTGGCCCGCGCCGAAGATTGGCTGCACGTGCAGTTCGATCTGAGCACGGGCAAATCCCTCCCAGCGGATGCACCAACGCCGTCGACAGGCGTCTGGGTGCCGGCCACCCGCGAGACCAACACCATGCCCCAGTGGGCCGGCTCGTGCTGGTACCACCTGCGCTACATGGACCCGGGCAACGCCGAAGCCCTCGTGGGCGAGGACGCTGACACCTACTGGCAGGCGCCCGACCTGTACATCGGCGGCACCGAACACGCCGTGCTGCACCTGCTCTACGCGCGCTTCTGGCACCGCGTGCTCTACGAGTGCGGCGCGGTCCACACGCCCGAGCCCTACCCCCACCTCTTCCACCAGGGCATGATTCTGGCCGAGAGCGGCGAGAAGATGGCCAAGTCGGTCGGCAACGTCGTCAATCCCGACGACGTCAGCGCGCAGCACGGCACCGACGCGTTGCGTTTGTACCTGATGTTCCTGGGCCCACTGGAGGCCAGCAAACCCTGGAACACCCAGGGCATCGAGGGCGTGGCGCGCTTCCTGCGCAAGGTCTGGCGCGAGTTCATCGGTGAAGATGGGCAGCCCAACCCAAAGTGTACCGATGCCGCCAACGAGCCTGCCGCCCTCACCCGCCAGTTGCACAAAACCATCCGCAAGGTCACCGAGGACTACGCCGCGCTCAGCTTCAACACCGTCGTCTCCCAGCTGATGATCCTCGTCAACGCGCTGGGTAAAGCCGACACCTTCACCCCGGCCACCGGGCGTGCCTTCCTGCAATTGCTCGCGCCGCTGGCCCCGCACATTGCCGAAGAAATCTGGGAACGCACCGGCAACGCGCCCTCCATCCTGACCGCGTCCTGGCCCGAGGCCGACGAACGCTTCCTCAAGGAAGACACCGTCAAACTCATCTTCCAGATCAACGGAAAGACGCGCGGGCACGCCGAGATTCCCGCCGACGCCGACCAGGAGACCGCCGTGGCCTGCGCCCGCGCCGACGAGAAGGTGGCCGGCCAACTGGAGGGCAAGCAGATTGTCAAAACCATCTACGTCCCGGGCCGCATCCTCAACCTGGTGGTCAAGTGATGCGCGCAAGCTGCCGATGGGTCACACCATGACATGCCTTCGCACTGCCCTGCTCGGGCTGATCGTGCTGAGCTCGCTTCTGCGGGTCTCCGCGCTGGCGGCGGCGCAAATGCGCCCGGGCGTCGTTTTCGTGGAGAGTGTGCGCGGCACCCTGCTGGCCGCCGAGAACGACGGCACGCCCGCGCCCATCCTCAAACACGCCACCTTTCGCGACGCGCGGGTGCGCTTTTCGCTGATCGACGAACCCGGCACCTTCGCCACTTTTGTCTTTTCTAACGGGATGTCGCTGCATGCCGGGCCCGGCGCGCGCTTCACCCTGAAGGAACTCGTGCAAGAACCCTTCGAGCCTTCGCCCGAAGACCGCATCGTCGAGCCCACGCCCTCGCGCCTGAAGCTCGAACTGCAACACGGGCGCTTCGCGCTGGTGCACCGTGAACGCGGCAAGCGCCCCTTTTCGGCCATCGAGATCGCCACCCCCGACGGCAGCTTCACCGCCGATGTCCGCCACCTGGTCATCGAATCCAACGGCCCGACGACGCTGCAGGCCTACGTCATCACAGGCAACGCACGCTACGTGCCCGTCGGCTCGGCTTCCGGCACCACTGTGCTCACCGGGCAGCGGCTGCAAACCGACCTGGATGACCCCAGCGGCTACCGTATCGAACGCTACAGCGAACAGGAGCTCGACGCGATTGCCGCACCGCTGTTGATGGCGCAGCGCTCCGCCCGCCGGGTGGTGTTTTTCACCGAAGGCACGGGCGCAAACTGGCAGCCCCTGCCGCGTGTCGTGCTGCCCGCGGACTTTTTCGACGCCAAGGAGTAGGTTGCCCAATGCCCAGCTTGCCGTCGCGGTTTCTGCCCCCGGACTTCGATCCCGCCCGGCCCGTGGCGATCATCGCCGGCCAGCGTCGATACCCCATCCTGTTGCACGCGCAACTGAGCGCCGCCGGCATCCCTACGCGGCTGGTCGCCTTCGAAGGCGAGACCGAGGAGGCCCTCTGGAACACCTTCCCCGATGGCGAACGCATCCGCATCAAGGTCGGGCAGGTCGGGCACATGCTCAAAGCCTTAAAAAAACTCGGTGCCGGCTACGCCGTGATGGCGGGCCAGATCACCCCGCGACGCCTCTTCAAGGGCCTGCACCCCGACCTGAAGGCTATCCGTATGCTCGCCGCGCTCAAGCAGCGCAACGCCGAGACCATCTTTGGCGCGCTGGCTGCCGAAATCCAAAAACGCGGCATCGCGATGCTGGACGCCCGCGCCGGTCTCGATGCCCACCTGGCCAGCCCAGGCTTCATGGTCAAAGGCAAGCGCATGCCGGATGCCGAATCCCTCGCCTTTGGCCAGCAGATCGCCCGCGATTGCGCGCGGCTCGACATCGGTCAGGGCGTTGTTGTCGCGCGCGGTACCGTGCTGGCGGTCGAGGGTTTTGAAGGCACCGACGTCATGCTGGAGCGCGCCGGTACTTTTGGCGCGCGCGATGCGCTCTTTGTCAAGACGGTCAAGCCACGCCAGGATTACCGCTTCGATGTGCCCGTCTTCGGCCTGCGCACGCTCGAAGCCATGCAACGCGCGGGCCTGCACGCCGCCGCTCTGCACGCCGAACAGGTCATCGTGCTTGACCGGCCCCAGGTCCTCGACGCAGCCAAGGCCGCCGGCATCACCCTGCTCGGCTTTACTGCCCAAACGGAGCAGGCAGAAGCCTAGCCACCGAGCTTCATTCAGGGGCACGGTGATCGAGCGACCTCGTTTAGCTGACCCATACCATTCGCCCCATGTTCAGCCTCGACGCTCTGTCGGGATCCCCCGAAAAAACGAACCCCCCGCCTGTGCCGTCCGAAGCATCGTTCTCTTACCTTATAAGGTAAGGTGGGCGCCCTTCGCGAAGCTTTTGCCTTCCGGTTTACGGCATGGCAGCCACCCCGGCTCCAAGGCTCCCGTTTGAAAAACATAAGGAGAGGAACGGTGTTAGTTGCCACGAACACTGCAGGGGGTTCGTTAATGCAAAACTATCGGCACACACCGGGTTTTGCAAACACCCAAAGAACCTGCCTCTGCCCCGCCAATGCTTGCGGATCACCCGCGCCATGGATGCGAGTAGGCCGGTGCCGGCATCGCTGCTAAAACGAACAACATCGTCTCCAGCCAACGCTGCGCCGCGCAGCGGAAAGCATCAGCCCCAATTTTTCCCGTCGAAATCCTCGTCGGCGTCCTCGCGGTCATCGGGTTCATCGGCGTCGGTCTCAAAGTCGTACGGGTCTTCGATTTCTTCAGGGATATCGGTGGTAGCTTCCGGGTCGAGGAAGCGCACGATGACTTCCTGCAGGTTCGCCAGAAAAACGTAGCCGGTGTAGCCGCGCTGTTCGAGCGTGGCGAGTTCCTGCAGATCGACTTCGCCGCGCTCGAGCACCAGATCATCGACGTTGCGCAGCAGCGTCTGGCGCAGCCGCAGGCGCACCGCCGAGGATGCGCGCAGAATCGCCTCACCCTGGTCCAGCGGAATCCGCAACTGCCCTTTGCCGTCATCGCTGGCGCGCAGCATCGACTCCAGGTGCAGGCAGTCGTCTTGCAGGCCCTCGATCAGACTCGACTCCCAGGCCGCGTCGAGTTCGGCATCGCCCGAGCCGTGGGTCTCATTCAACGCCAGGTCGCCGCCCATCGAGCGGACCACCGACCCGACCAGGTCGTGAATCGGTGCCAGCAGAGCCGGACTGACGGGAATCGACACCTCACTCATCACCGCGCTCGACCTTGCTGCTGAGCTGCCACTGCTGGAGCTGGTGTACGAAGTGTTCGGCCCGCTCGCGTGCACCGGTCCACAGGATGGAGCGCCCGTCGTGGTGCACCTCCAGCATGTGCTTGCGCGCCCGTTCGCGTGAGTAGCCGAAAACCTTGCGAAACACCATCACCACGTAGGACATGAGGTTGACCGGATCGTTGAGCACAACGACCTGCCAGGGCGGCTCGCGCAGCTCCAGCGTAGCGGTCGCCTCATCCGGACTGAATTCGCCCTCCCCTTCGCCCGTCAGCAGTGGGCGCACGGAAGCACGGTCGTGCATGCAAATGGAATCAGGCATCAAAGGTTTCTGAAAATCAGCCAAAGCCTCGACCGATCAAAATGCAATCGGCGCTTGAGAAATTCAAGGCCGCGCTGGAGCCTGGATTGACCCCACGAATTTCATGTCCGAGCACCCCGAAGAGCCGAAGACGCCCAGCCGCGGCACGTTCCGCATCCCGACGATCTGGGTCATTATGGCCGTCGTGACCTACGCGGTTCTGCACACGCTCTACGTGCTCTCCGTCGATTGACCTGGCTCCCCTCAGACGGACGCCGACAGGACCTTCAAGTTGGCGATGGTGATGCCCGAGAGCATCGCCCCGGTGATGCCCAAAAAGCCCTGGTCCGTACCGATCAAATGAACTTTGCCGTTTGAGGTTTCGCCGCGTCGCGCCTTTTCCGGCGCGCCGTAGACGGCCCCGCCCAAGTGTCCGGTATATTTTTCGATGGTTCGCGGCGTAAACATGTCGGTGGTGACCGTTTCGTCGGTCAGGCGCGCGTTGTCTACCGGCGGGAGAAAGCTGCGCGCCTTGCGCTGGAGTAGCTCGAACCAGTGTGCCTTGGCTGCCTGGTAAGCTTCCTCCGGCAGCGCCGTCCAACCCGGATAACTCGCCAACGCGGTCAGCCGAAAAACGCCTTCGGGCAAGGTCCGTCCGTCGCTGTAGCGGTAGTTGTTGGGCAGGCAGATGACGCCGCTGCGCGGGTCCACCAAACCGTCGGGACGCTCGTAGTGAAAACGCTCGCTGTCGTTGAAAAAGACAATCGTCTCGTCCCAGCCAAACGCCGCCGGCTGACTGCGCGTGATGGTGATGGTCTCCACAAACGAGAGTCGGCCCACCTCCGCCTCGTCCGCTTTGTCCGCCTCGCCCGGTAGGTCCGACCCGCCCCGCAAGAGCCGCTCCGTTTCCACTTTACCGACCGAGGAAAGCACCTGGCCGGCGTACACGGTCTCGCCTGTTTCCAATTCGACGCGCAGTCCGTCCCCCGCGTCGACAACCTGGCAAACGCCGCACTTCATCTGGCGCACCCCGCCCACCTCTTTGAACCGCTGGTTGAGCAAGCGCACAATCCGCCGCACCCCTTCAAATGGCCGTGCGAACCCCTCAAAAAAGAGCGCCTTGAACAGAATGCAAAACTGCGGCCAGTCCATGTCGTGCTCGCGCGCGCTGCCGTAAAACATCAGCGGCACCAGCAGCATATCTACCAGCACGGGGTCGCTGAGGTGCAGCCCCATGACCGACCGCGCGGAAACTGCCTCCACGTCGAGCGCGGTCTCGTCGGTCTCGCGGACAGCCTGGGCCAGGGATCGAAAACCATCCGCCTGCGCCGGGAACGCGCGCGCCACTTCGCTTTCCAGCAGCGCAAAGTCGTTGGTGAAGCGCAGGTCGCAGCCCGGAATCGCAATCCGCGAGCCGCACTGCTCGGCCAAATCAAGGTCCTCCCAGCTCAGGCGCAGCTGGCGCAGCAGCTTGGTCAGCGGCCGTCCGCGTGCCCGTGCCGGGGCGAAATTCGTCAGCGCATGCAGGCCAACATCGTACTTGCGCCCGTCGAAGCTGTAGAAGCTGTTGAGCCCGCCGGCGACGTTGTGACGCTCCACCACCAGCGTGCGCTGGTCGAACATCGCCAAGCGAATCCCGGCGGCCAGACCGGACATGCCAGCGCCAATGACGACGCAGTCGAAGCGTTCCCCGTCCAGCGCAGCCAACGTAACCAGGGCTCCGGCCGCGCCTAGCCGGCGGTGGTCGCCTCAAACTTGGGCAGCAGGTAGTCAGCGCAGCTTTCCAGGGTGGCCAGCCGAGGGTAATCGGGCTCGGGCACCTCGATGCCGTGCTCCTTGCGCAGCGCCATCACGATGTCCAAAAAGTCCATCGAGTCGAGGTCGAGCTGATCGCGCAGACGCACTGCCGGGTCCACTTTCATCGCCTCCACCTCGGGGTAGATATCCGCGATTATGTTGAGGATAATGTCCTTAACGCGTTCTCTGTTCATAGTCCTTTGCTGGTGCGCCCGGAGGGCTCCGACGTTGCGCTCATCGTTCGCTGAGTCTCTCCTGCTCAGCAAGTTGCGGTTTCGTCAAAGCACCTCACAATCAAGGCTGAATTCGTTCCAAGCATCCCAAACGAATTGTTCAGGATGACCTCCAAACGGCCAGCTTGTCGGGGCTGATTGACGACAAGGCTGGGAAATTCACAGGTTGGGTCAAGCTTTTCGACGTTGATGGTCGGATGAACCATCCGGTCCTTAAACGACGGCAGATTTCCGGCCAACTCGAGCGCTCCGGCAGCCCCCATGCAGTGGCCGATATAGCTCTTGGTATTGTTCACCATCGGCCGCGCGCCATTGCTAAAAACGGTCCGCACCGCGTCCATTTCCTGGGGGTCGCCCTGCGGGGTCGAGGGCGCGTGTGTGTTCACCAGATCGATGTCCTCCGGATTGAGCCCGGCACGTTCGATCGCGCGAGCCATGCACTGGGCCTGACGCTCGGGATTGGGCAAAACCGCGTCGGTCGCATCGGAGTTCATCGCCCAGCCGATGATTTCCGCATGAATCGTCGCGCCCCGGGCCTGCGCGTCGCTCAGGCGCTCCACCGTATAGAGGCAGCCTCCCTCGCTGACGACGATCCCGTTGCGCCCAGCGTCAAACGGACGGCTGGCCTGATTGACGTCCTCGTGCTCGGCCAGCGCTCCCTGGCTCTTGAAGCCCGCGAAAATCCCAAAGGTGTGGATGCTCTCGCTGACCCCGCCGGCGATCGCCAGGTCGCATTCGCCCAAGGTGAGCATCTGCGCCGCCTGAATCAGACCGGCGTTGCCCGCCGCGCAGGCCGCCCCAATCGTGTAATGCGGGCCGGTGATGTGCAGGTTCAGGGTAATCTCGCCCGCCGGGTTGTTGGCGATGGTGCGCGGGTTGTGGTGGTGATTCCAAAACTTCACCTCGTTGTCGAACTGACCCAGATTGAAGACCTCGTTCTCGGTCTCCACGTTGCCGTGTTCGGTGATGCCGACGTACACGCCCACGCGGGATGAATCCACGCGCTCCCAATCCAGACCGGAATGCTCAATCGCCTCGCGCGCGCAATAAATGGCGATACTCCCGGCCCGGGTGCCGTTGCGCACTTCCTTGCGCTTTTGGTAGCGCATGGTGTCAAAGTCGCAGACGCCTGCCGGCAGGTCGCCCATGTGACGCACGGGGATGCGCTGCAAGTTGGCCTTGCCCGCCAGCAAATTCTCGCGGAACTCGCTCAGGTTGTTGCCGTTAGGGGCGGTCAAGCCGATCCCCGTGATGACCACTCGCTCTCTCATTGCCCTCGTGCCTGCGCTTGCTTCGGTCGCTTCGATTCGGTCCTGCTAGAGAGCTTTGCGAAGCGTGTCAAACCCCGCCGCAGCCGCCGTTGCGCCCTTTGATCTTGCGCCCGATTCAGGGCCTTTGCAGCCTGCAAGATTCCATGAAAGTGCTTGTTGTTGGCGGAGCAGGATACATTGGCAGCCACTGTGTGCGGCAGCTCAAAGCCGCAGGTCACACGCCGATCGTGCTCGATAATCTCGTCTATGGGCATCGCCGTGCCGTGGACGCCGATGTGCCTTTTTTCAACGGAGACCTGGGTGACCCGCAGGTCGTACGGCCCATTTTGCGCGAGCAGCAGATCGAATTGGTCATGCACTTCGCGGCCTTCGCCTACGTCGGCGAGTCCGTCCAGAAGCCCCTCAAGTACTACCAGAACAACCTCTGCGCCACCGTCTCCCTGCTCGAGTCGATGCTCGCCGAAAGCGTGAAGCGCTTCGTCTTCTCCTCGACCTGCGCGACCTACGGTGTGCCCGAGCGCCTGCCCATCGTCGAAGACATGCCGCAGGCACCCATCAACCCCTATGGCCAAACCAAGCTCGACGTTGAGAACGTGCTCAAAGCCCTCGCCCGCTCGGATGACTTCAGCTTCGCGGCCTTCCGCTACTTCAACGCAGCGGGGGCGGCCGTTGACGGCACCATCGGCGAGCACCACAACCCGGAGACCCACCTCATCCCGCTGATCGTTGACGCGGCCACAGGCCGCCGCGACCACATCAAAATCTTCGGCACGGACTACGATACCCCCGACGGTACCTGCCTGCGCGACTACGTGCACGTCGACGATCTTTCCCGCGCCCACATCGCTGTTTTCGACCGGCTCGCAGAGCCCGGCTACCAGTTTTTCTGCAACCTGGGCACGGGCCGGCCGTACTCCGTGCGCGAAGTCATTGCCGCCGTGGAGACGGTGTCAGGAAAGAAAGTGCCCGTCATCGAAGACGCCCGCCGCCCCGGCGACCCCCCGGCCCTCTACGCTGACAACACCCGCGCGACCACCGAGCTGGGCTGGCAGATTCAATTTCCCGACATCGAATCGATCGTCGAAACAGCCTGGCGCTGGCACGCCGCCCACCCCGAGGGCTACACCGATTGACCGGGTAGCTCCCTTGACGTTGGGCGCCTAAAACCGGACTTCGCAGACCGAGTACGAGCGCGTGCGACCACCGGCGAACCGCTTGAAGCAGAAGGCGTGCAAGCAACCGGCCTCCGCGATTCCGTAGCGCGCGGTCTCCATACGCCGAAAGAGGCGACCCGTCCTTTCCCACGCACCGCGCAAAAAAAAACCGGGCCCCGCGAAGGGACCCGGTTTGGTTTTGCCGGAAAGGGGCGCCCGCAGTCACAGCGGGCTCAACGAGGGAGGGCGGCCGGGCTAGATGGCCGAATCGCCCTTCTCATCCGTGCGGATGCGAATGGCTTCCTCGATGTTGAGGACGAAGATCTTGCCGTCGCCAATCTTGCCCGTCTTGGCGGCCTTGGCCACGGCCTCGTAGACCTTGGCCACGGTTTCGTCGGGCACGGCGATGTCGACCATCACCTTCGGCAGAAAGTCCACGGTGTACTCGCTGCCACGGTAGATTTCGGTGTGCCCTTTCTGGCGCCCGAAACCCTTCACTTCGGTGACGGTCATCCCTTCGATACCAATCTCGGAGAGGGCCTCTTTGACCTCCTCGAGCTTGAAGGGTTTGATAATCGCTTTAACCAATTTCATTGAGAATTCCTTTGTTCGGAGTGTTGAACACTGAGGTTGGTCGAATCAAGTACCAATGGTTGCTTGAATCGCCGTATTAGTGGGAGGTGGTGGCCTGGAAGTCCGGATAGGCTTCCTGACCATGCTCGCCGAGGTCCAGACCCTGAGCCTCTTCATCCTCGTCCACTCGCAGACCCATGATGGGCTTGACGGCAAGGGCCAGCACCAAACCGGCCACCAGCGCGAGTGCCGAAATCGACAGCGTGCCGATGATCTGCCAGACGAAATCCTTGTCGGTACCGAAGATACCCACGGCGACCGTACCCCAAACGCCACAGACCCCGTGCACGGAAATGGCACCGACCGGATCGTCGATCTTTGCTTTGTCAAAGCCGATGATGGAGATGACCACGATGACACCGGCAATCGCACCAACAATAACCGCGCTCCACGGGCCCATCGAGTCCGCACCGGCGGTGATACCAACCAAGCCGGCCAGGATACCGTTGAGGGCCATCGAAATGTCAGGCTTGCGCACCATGCCCCAGGCAACGGTGATGGAGGCGAGGCCACCGGCGGCGGCGGCCAGAGCGGTCGTCACAAAGACCTTCGAGACGCCTTCAGGGTCGGCAGACAGAACGGAGCCGCCATTGAAGCCAAACCAGCCAAAGAACAGCAGGAAAACGCCCACCGCGCCTAGCGGCATGGAGTGACCCAGGATCGGCTTGATTTTGCCATCGGCGGTGTACTTGCCCTTGCGTGGCCCCAGAATCAGCACAACACCCAACGCGGCAAATCCGCCAAAGGCGTGCACCAGGGACGAGCCGGCGAAGTCGTGGAAGCCGCCAGCACTGAGCCAGCCGCCACCCCACTGCCAGGAACCGGTAATCGGGTAAATGAAGGCCACCAGAATGGTCGCGATGACCATGAACGAGGGGAGCTTGATACGCTCAGCCACCGCGCCCGAAACGATCGTCGCGGCCGTAGCGGCAAACATCGCCTGGAAGATAAAGTCGGCCCAACCGGTCATAGCCAGTCCGATACCACCATACGCGAGCGTCTGGTTTTCGTAGTCAGAGGCGAGGAACGGACTGCCCACGGCAAAGAACCCGTTGAAGTCGCCCGGATACATGCCGTTAAACCCA
The DNA here is from genome assembly GCA_050331595.1 of Opitutales bacterium. GTDB lineage: Bacteria > Verrucomicrobiota > Verrucomicrobiia > Opitutales > JBHJGM01 > JBHJGM01. The sequence goes on along the minus strand of JBHJGQ010000017.1, from coordinate 108,975 downwards.
TAAGCGGCGTAGGCCAGAATACCCATGCAGATGATGAACACATTTTTGAAGATGATGTTCACCGCGTTTTTCTGCTGAGTGAAGCCGGTCTCGAGCGTGGCGAAGCCCAGGTGCATGATGAAAACCAGCGCCGCAGCGATGACTGTCCACAGCGTACTGATGGTGAAGAAGTCGAAAGACTCACCGTACTTCGCGGCCAGTTCGCGGTACTCGGCGATCTGTTCGTCATCCGGCAGCGCAAAACCTTCAACGACGGCTTCGGCCTCTTCGGCAAGCGCTTCGGCCGCCTCTTCAGCCTCTGCGGCCGCACCTTCTAAATCGGGCTGCGCGTACGCGCTGGTCCAGGAACCCGCCAGCAGGGCAAAGGCCCCCAGCAGCATCCAAAGTTTTGGGAGTTTAGATTTCATTCGTCTGTTCATAGGTTGGGAGTTGTAAATGATACGGGAACGTAGCCTTCGGTGTTGACGGAGACCGGAAGCAGCCCCCATGCCAAGCACCCTAAACCCTCGGGGGATGCCTGATGGACAAGGGCTTAGACGCCTTATGGATGAGCAGGCCAACGTCTCGTAAATGCCTCCTGCCAAACCCCTTTCATCCGCCGCCAGAGCCTGTCCCACCCGCTTTTGCCCCGTGCCAGGCCTTAGCTCAAACAAAGGCTAAACGTTCTTGAGATGAGTTTCATTCGGACCGTATCCACAGGCTCAGATCCGTCTCCAAGCTTCGGATACACCCGCCACGCCGGTCGGTGTATGGCCTTTTCCTGAGCCGCTGGCTAAAAATGACCAAGATGCCCCCGCTAACCCCGGCACTTGAAAAATAAGGTCCACACCCGTATCCTCATGGGGTAACGCAAACGCATTCGCGGCATGGCAGTCACCATTGAGATTCCCAGCGAGGTCCCCGTCATGACCTTGCCTAACACCACGCTCTTTCCCCACGCCGTCCTACCCCTGTATATTTTCGAGCCGCGTTACCGAACGATGCTGCAGCACGTGCTTGAGAGCGACCGCCTCTTTGCCGTGGCCGGCATGAACGTAAAAGAAGCCGAAGCGACCGGCCGTTTTGAACCGCCCTACGAAGTGGCCACCGTCGGCATGGTCCGCCATTGCCGCAAGAACGCCGACGAGACCTCCCACCTCGTCCTGCAGGGACTGGCGCGGATTCGCTTCAAACGTATCATTTCCGAGGAACCCTACCGGCTGACTGAAATCGAGCCCCTGGATACCGAGCCCGGCGCCGAAGACAAAGACCTGCGCGAACTGCGGGCCAACCTTACCCGGCTCATCAGCCAGAACCGCAAGCTGGGCGGTAACATCCCGCAGGAGCTGGTCGAGTTTCTCACGCAGGTGCGCGATCCAGAGGTCTTTCTCGACATCGCCGCCTTCACCCTTTGTCCCGACCACCAGCAAAAGCAGATGCTACTGGAGCAGCTCAACGTCGCCCGTCGCTATGAGCGCTACCTCGAGTTGCTGCGCCGCGAGAACGAGCGCCTCATCATCGACAAGAAGCTCAAAGGTGGCCTCGACGACGACGGCATCCAGATGAATTGAGGCAGGCGGAGGGGTCCACCACGTCTGTGGAGCAGGGTCGTTGGTTGACGTGCGTCGATGCTCGCGGTCCTTGTTTGAGCAGAAGCAAATGAGGGAATCTCAGTTCCCGTACGCAGCGCCAGGTTTCGTCCGCCTGAATCGGCGTAAACAAACCTCGTAGACCCAGCCTCGTAAGCGGATGGATGAACGGGATTTAAAAGCCTGCCGCCGGGACAAGAGGGTCTGTGTGGGAACGCTAGACACACCAGAAATTCAACAACGCTCCGCGATACAGCTCATTCGTGGCAGAGCTCCAGTCTTACTGAAGAACGTTCCGCTCCGCTTGTCTTTCAGGCGTTCCTGAAAAGACTGGAGGTATTATGGAACACGTTCTCCAACGCGAATGCTTCCTGCCGTACCCCCGCGAGCAGGTCTTTCCCTTTTTCGCCGACGCGGGCAACCTCGAGCGCATCACCCCGCCGAGCCTGAATTTTCACATTCTGACGCCGCAGCCCTTCGAGATGAAAACGGGCGCGCTGATCGACTACAAGCTGCGCATCAACGGCATTCCGGCGCGCTGGCGCACCCGCATCAGCGAATGGAATCCGCCCTTTTCCTTCACCGACGAGCAACTGAAGGGCCCGTACAAGCAGTGGATTCACACGCACACCTTTGAGGAGCGCGACGGCGGCACCCTGATGACGGACCACGTGCGCTACAAGCTACCCTTTTATCCGTTTGGCCAAATCGCGCTGCCTTTCGTTCGTCGCCAGGTCGAGGGCATCTTCACGCACCGCAACCAGGTGATCCCCGAGATTCTCGCAGAGTTTCTCGACCAGTCTCCCGCCCCCGAAAAAGCCACCGCGTAGGTGCTGTCAACGGCCGCCTGGGCCACTGCCTCGGCATGGTTGAACGCTGCGCCAAACGCCAACCACACGAGGATAGATAATCGGAGACAGGGTGCGTCAGCCGTCCACCGACTCCGGCTCATTGCGGTCCATCGCCGCGTACATGGAACGCACGGCCTGATTGGCCAGGGGCATGCCCTTGAGCCCCGACCGCAGCTTGAAGGGCTTGCCACCATCGGCCGGCATGAAGGCCAGTGAGTAGACCGGCACACCGTTGACCTTGCACCACTCGGCCGTCTCGATGCTCGCCAGTTGACCATCGGCCAGCGTCTGCTGCTTGCGGCCAAGCAACGAGCGATTCTCCAGCTCAATTCGATCGCGGTAAACGGTGGCCGTTGCTGTGCTCATGTAGAGGATCCCGATCACCCCTGCGACAACGCCGATCCCGACACCGACCAGCGCGAAGGGCAAGGACAGCCCACCCGACAACGCCAAGGCGATCAAACCGATGGGCAGCGCGCCACCGAGCAACAGCAGCATGGCCATCGTCACGGGCGACTTCTTTTGGCGAAAAGCATAGACCTTGCCCGCGCCCGGCTCGCCGGTGATCTGGACCGAGGCGTCACGCAGCGCTTCTTCGGGGTCGGTGACGGCCTGAAAGCTCTGCGTGGGCGAGTTGCCGCGGGCCCGTAACGGGTCGTTGAGTACGGCCTGCGTCAGCGATTCATTGCTGTGCTCGGTCGGGTACACCGGCACGTCAAAGCTCGCCCCAAAGTCGATGCCCTCGGTCTTCGCCTTGGCCTCCAGCTTCCACGAGTAGGTGTCTCGTGTACGTCGCCCGACGCCTTTGACCTCGAACGAAAAGGAACCTCCGCTGGAGGTGGGCTGCGTGTCGTAGGGCACATCGAAGTACACCGGCAGGGCCGTCTGGGTCGGGTCATCGGCCATCGCCTCGTGCGTGAGCACCTGGGTGGCCTCCCACACCGTATCGCGTTGCTGCCTGCGGTTCTTGCCCGAGCCGGTGGTGTAGGTGTGGATGCTTTTGAGCGAAAGGCGGAAACCTTCGCGCGGCGCCACCTGCGTGGGGATCAAGATGACGCCGGCCAGCGGCCCCCCAAGCACCCCGGGCACCTCGCTCATCTCAAAGACAACTTTGCCGTATTTGCGCCAGCGAAGACATATGTAGGCCAACCAGCCCAGCAGGCCCAGACCGACGGCCGGGAACAGCAGAACAACGTACGTGATCGGGTCGCGGATGCCCTCGGTCAGGATCTTGACGGTCAGCGTCCACGAAACCACGTTCCAGAAAAGCGCAAACCCTCCAAAGAAGAGCAGCCCCGACAGCCCGCCGCTGTTCTTGACGCGGCCACTGGCCCAGTCTTTGCGCTTGAGCCACGGCTGCGCATCCGAACCCGATCCGCCAAAGTTGAACAGCCCCATTTTCCAAGTCTCCACGTGCGTAACGCCCAGGACCTCTCCGGCGCGGGTGCCCGTCTCAGAGGGTTGACTGCAGGGTGACTCTTTCGACGCCGGCGCGGGCGGCCGCATCCATCGCCTGGACAAGGTATCTGTTGGGCGTGTTCGAGGCGGCCCTGATCTGCAGCGCCAGTGCCTTTTCCTCGTCCGAAGCCGCTAAGCGGATGGTCTTCAGTTGTTCGGTCAGCGCCCGGAAATAAGGGTCGTCTGAAAGGCGCAGGTCCACCCCGTCCAGCTGCATGAGCCCGTCGCTGGTGATGGTCAGCACCGCCGCCTGAACGCTCGTCGCGGACTCGGCCCGGCGCCCATCTTCGTCAGCGGCTCGAGGCAGAGGGCTCGATCGCTTGTACTGCAGGTCGAAGCCGGCGTTGGAGGGATCGACAAAGCTGATCGCTCCCTTCAATTGACCGGTCCCTGAGCCGCCCAGACGAAACTGGGCCAGGCGCAGTTGCACGGTTTCAATGCCCGCCTGCTTCACCGCTCCCATCATGCGCTGCACTTCGCGAAATTGCATCTCCTTGTCCACCGCCAGGATCACGGTCAGTGGCTCCTGCGAGAGGGCCTGCAACTGCGCGAGGTAGGCCGACAGCGAGGCGTGCGGCGTGTCCGCCAGCGGCGGCACCGGAACATCTTCGACAAACCACATGCCCTCCGGTGGGACAGAAACGGTCAGCTCGCGTGGAAAGTCCCGGGGTTCGGCGCGGGCCACGTCGTCGTCATCCTCCTCGCCTTCAGGCTCGCACCATTTTTCCAGGTATTCATCGGCGATCTCCCAGGACTGCGCCGCGACCTCGGGACTGTACATCGCCGCGCCCGGCATGTTGGCCTCGGGGTTGGTGAAGGAGTGGACGGTGTTGCCAAAGCTGATGAAGGTCCACTCGGCCTCGTGCGCGCGAAGTTCGTCCTTGAAGGCCGCCTCTTCCTCGTCGGGCACGTAGGGGTCAACGTCGCCGTGCAGCGCTACGACCTCGGCTTTGAAGTCCGGGGTGGCTTTGGGGTCGACGGGCTTGAGCGCGCCGTGAAACGAAATCACCCCTTGCACGTCGGCCCCGGTGCGGGCCAGTTCCAACACCGTTCGCCCGCCAAAACAAAAGCCAAAGGCGGCGATGCGCTCCGGGTCGACCGCGTCGTGTGCTTCGAGCAATTCAAGGGCCTTGGTAATGCGCGCGCGAAATTGGTCCGGCTTTGCGTAGATGCCGCCGGCGGCCTGCCCGGCTTCTTGAGCGTTTTTCGGGCGCACGTCCACGCCGTACATGTCCACCACCAGCACCACGAAGCCCTCGTTGGCCCACTTCGCGCCCATCTCAAAAAAATATTCTCGCGGCCCCATCCAGTTCGGGACGATCAACAGGCCCGGCTGCTTGCCTTCGCGCTCGACTGTGACGAAACGACTTTCCAGGGTCACTCCGCCCACATTGTACTGAACGGGTTTGTGCGTTGCGTGGCCCTCGCCCCAAACAGGCGCGGCAACCAGCGTTAGCGTACCCATGGCGAAAATCGATCGAATGCGTCGGAAGACTGTCATCTCGTTTTGATAACGTGATCACGGCACCCACGGCAAGCATGCGCATTTGCCGCGAACCCGCGTTTGCCCGCCGTGTCAAAGCCGATAGGATCTCCTTTCGATGCGTAACGGCTTCTTTAAACAGGCAACCCTCTGCATAGGGCTGCTAGCCACGCTGGCGGTTTCGGCGCTCCACGCTGAGAGCGTCGCCGAGAACGTGTTTCACGTGCGGGATTTCGGCGCGCTGCCCGATGACACCGCCGACGACACCGCCGCCATCCGCCAGGCCATTCGCGCCGCCGAACGCGAGGGTGGCACCGTTGTCTTCGAAGCAGGCACCTACCTGTGCGCGCCGCAGAAAATCGAGGAGACGGAGATCTTTCGCATTCGCCAGGGCAACCTCACCCTTCAGGGCGCGGGAATGGACGCAACCGTCCTTTCCTGCCACGTCTACGGCCTGCGCGACCCAAATCGCTTTTTCGTCGAAAAGCGTCGCGGGCGCTACCGTATCCAAAGCGTGGATACCTGGGACAACGACTGGGAGTATTCGCACCGTGGGCACGGCATCGTTTTCAATCCGGGGCGTCGGGGCGGCACGCTGAGAAACGTCACCATTCGGGATTTGCGCCTGAGCGGCAACGCGCGACCGATCGACAACGACGCCTGGTGGAGCAAGGAGGAGCGGGTGCACTATTGGGACATTTCGCACAAGGGCATCAGCCTGGGTTGGGGTCCGGTCCACCTGGAAAACGTGCGGATTGTGAACGTGGAGGTGGACCATTTTCGCGGCGAGCTGATTTACAAGGGCGGCAACGCGCGGTGCGATGTGCTCATTGAGGGGTGCCGGGTTCACGGGACGCCTTCGTCGGCGATATCGGGTCCGGCCGGTCGGATCGTCGGCAATAAGTTCTTCAACTATTACAACGCCGCCGTGGAGACCTTCCTGACCGGCGCGCAAACCTTGGTGCTGGCCGACAACACCGTCGAGGCCAACCGCGACTACCCGCACTGGCAGCCCAAGAATGGCTTTTCGATCCACAACGAGCCCAAGGCGCGCGAAGGCTCGGTTGTGATCGCGCGCAACACAATCCAGGGCCCGCACCGGTGGCACGTGTTCTCGTACGGCCTTTCCAACGCCGTGATTGAGGGCAATGTCTTTCGGGACCTGACCGGGCCCGCGCTCGCGCTGCGCCTCTTCGGCCACGACAAGTGGACCCTGCGAGGACACGGCACGAACCTGCAGATTGTGGGGAACGATTTTTTTTGGGAAGGCGGCACCGGTCAACCTGCCCTGCACCTGCACGCCGGCGGCGCGGACATCGACGTCACTTTCGCCGACAACACCCTGCACGGCACCCCAAGTCTCTACCTGGCCTACGACTTCGCCGACCCCGAAAAAGACACGCTCACCTGGGCTCCCTCCAATCGCGGCACCGGCAAGAATGGGGTCACGGGGCAGTTTTGGAAGTAGGGCTGGCGGTCGGGAGTGCCTCGAACCAGGGGTCGCCAATGTATCCGAGGATGCAGTCGGCGAAAATTTTGGGGTGGTCCGTGATCTTGGTCGAGGCCTGGGGAGCAACCGTTGTCGCCAGGCCTGGAGTGTCTTTGGCATGGTAGGGAGAGTCTACCATAAATCGGAAGCTATGGGAAACGATGGGTTGGCTGGATGGGCAGTGTTGAGCAGAAAATGCGCAAGCTTTTGCTAGCGCCGAAAGTAATTGAATCGGTCTCTTTGATGGGTGGGGCTGCAAGGCCCCGGGAAATACGCCTCTGAGTGCCGTTATGCGAGGTGAGTCCCATCCTATTTGGAGTCGGACTGGTCGGGAATCTGCGGCGCGGGCCCGGCATCGGCCTCGTTGGAAAATGGGTCGGCAAAGGAGAACTGGTGCAGGACCATCTGCTCAATGGGCTCGGGATACCCTAAAGGGGTCAGGCCTTGACGAAAAACCAAGTGCTACGGCGCACTGAACCAAACACTGCGGAGGCATCCCCCCTTTTCCCTCTCTGCCACCGATGGCAAGGATGTGGCCGGGCGTACTCACCGCAACAGGCTACACCATCTCCAGCGTCCGGTCCTCGGAGCCGAGGCGGCGGTAGTAGCAGCCGGTACGGGGGTTGCCGTAGGCGTCCTTGGTATGGCAGGCGCCCTTGCCCTTGGGCCGCACCTTGTACAGCAGGGAGTTCTGCTCGCAGTTCACGCGTACCTCGATCAATTCGAGAAAGTCGCCGCTGGTCTTGCCCTTGATCCACAGCTCGTTGCGGCTGCTGGACCAAAAGGTGGCCATGCGCTCTTTCAGCGCGGTCTCCAGTGCGAGCTGATTGGCGTAGGCGACGATGAGCACCTCGCCGGTGTCAGCATCCTGAGCCACGACGGGCAACAGGTCCTGACCGCAGGCGGCCACTTTGGCCAGCTTTGTGAAATCCAGCTGCAGCGTACTGCCTTCTTCGAGTTCCTTGGACATGTCGATTTTACGGGCTAGAGCCCTCCATACAGGGCCAAGGCCACGGCTGAGAAAAGGAAATTCTCGCGCGAGACCGCTCCGCCGCATCCGGTAAACAGCCGGACCACGACGATCCGGAAGCGGTGTCGATCTGCCTCCGAGTGCACCCGCGGCGCAATAAACTCGCGCACGGCGGACTCTGGAAGTGAACCCGGCCGCGAAGTTTTGCTTTTCTTGGGCTGGGTGCGGGGTAGTGTCAGCAGGACCACAACGCGCTGCCGCGTCCCTCTTTGGCAGATCACCGATTGATCCAACGACTTCAGCCCCCCACCTATGTCCACCACCGCCGACCTTCCTCTGGATATCCTCAGCAACGCCGCCACCGAAGCCCGCGGGCTGGCCATCGACGCCGTGACCAAGGCCGGCATCGGGCACCTTGGCCTGCCGCTGGGCTGCGCGGAAATCGGCGCCGTGCTCTGGAGTTCGTTCCTGAGCTACCACCCGTCCAAGCCTGATTGGATCAATCGCGACCGCTTTGTGCTCTCGGCCGGGCACGGCTCGATGTTTCTCTACGGCTGGCTGCACCTGGCCGGTTACGACCTGCCGCTGGAGCAAGTGATCAACTTTCGCCAACTGCACAGCACCACGCCGGGCCACCCGGAGTTTGGCGAGACTCCCGGGGTCGAAGCCACCACCGGCCCGCTCGGTCAGGGCACGGGCAACCTCGTGGGCATGGCCACGGCGGCAAAGATGGCCGAGGCGATCTTCAACACTCCCGAGCACACCATCCTCGATCACGTCATCGTCGGGCTGGCCGGGGACGGTTGCCTGCAGGAAGGCATCTCCAACGAGGCGGCGTCCTTTGCCGGTCACAACGGCCTGGACAACCTCATCATGCTCTTCGACGACAACAAGATCACCCTGGATGCCGCCGCCGACAAGACCCAGAGCGAGAACCAGGCCGCGCGGTACGAAGCGCTGGGTTGGGAAACCAAAGCCGTCGACGGGCACGACATGGCCGCCACGCTCGAAGCGCTGGAATGGGCACGCTCCCGCAAGGGCAACGGCAAGCCCAAGCTCATTCTTGCGCGGACCGTCGCGGGCAAGGGCATCGCCGAAGTCGAAGGCACCAGCAAGGCCCATGGCGAGAGCGGCAAGAACTACGCCGAGTCCGCCCGCAAGGCGCTGGGCCTGCCGGAGGAAACGTTTCACGTCAGCGAGGCCACCTACAAATTCTTTGCCGAGAAAAAGGCACAACTCGAGGCGGCCTACGCCCAGTGGGAACAGACATATCAAGCCTGGCGCGCGGCCAATCCCGAAAAAGCCGCCCTGCTGGACAAGGGTATCGCCGGTGACCACGGCACGGAAGCGGAACTGCTGGCGGCGATTCCAGAATTTGGCGATGACTACGCCGATGCCACGCGCGGCGCTGGCGGTAAGTGCCTCCAACCCCTGGCCCAGCGCAACCCGCTGCTGCTGTCCGGTTCGGCCGACCTGCACGGTTCGACCAAGAATTACATCAAGGACGTGGGCGACTTCAGCCGCGACGATCCCAGCGGGCGCAACCTGTACTTTGGCATACGCGAACACGTGATGGGCGCGATGCTCAATGGCTTCGCGTACTACGGCCTGTTCAAGGCCTCGGGTGCGACGTTCTGCGTCTTTTCCGACTACATGCGCCCGGCTGTGCGGCTAGCCGCATTGTCGCACCTGCCGGTGGTCTACATCTGGACGCACGATTCCGTCGGCGTGGGCGAGGACGGGCCGACCCACCAGCCGGTGGAAACGGTCAGTGCCCTGCGCTGCATGCCGAACCTGGACGTCTACCGGCCTGGCGACCCGGAAGAAACCGCTGCCGCTTTTGCCGCGGCCTTCTCCCGCGCGGACGGGCCGACCGGCCTCATCCTGACGCGCCAGAAGCTGCCGACGCTCTCGCAGATTTCCGCAACCGAACGCCGCGAAGGCGCGCTGAAGGGCGGTTACATCGCGCGCAAGGAAACCGGTAAGCTCAAGCTGATCCTGATCGCCACCGGCAGCGAGTTGCACCTGGCGATGGAAGCCGCCGATGCGCTGGAAAAAGGCGAATCCGAGGGCGGAGTTGTCGCCCAAAAAGTCACCGAGATGCTGGCGCCCGGTGTACGCGTGGTGTCGATGCCGTGTGCGGAACGCTTTGATCGGCAGGACGCGGCGTACCGCGAGGAAGTGTTGCCGGCGTCGTGCACGCGGCGCATCGCCATCGAAGCCGGCGTGTCGGCCCTGTGGTGGAAGTATGTGGGCAGCGAAGGCAAGGTGCTTGGCATCGACCGCTTTGGTCTGAGCGCGCCCGGATCCACGGTCCTGCGCGAGTTGGGCATGCACCGCAAGGCGATTGTCGACGCTGCCCTATCGCTCGGCGGATGACCGCCCGCAAATAGCACTACCCATTGCCCAAGCGCTTCAACGCCGCGCTCTCGGAATCTGCATACGCGCAGCTGCGGACATGGGCCGAGGCGACCGGTCCGGGCAACAACTGTGTGCTGACGGTGTTGCTGGAGAACGCCGGTGAGGTGGTGGACGAAGCCGCGCTGAAAGCTGCGGCGGAACGGCTGAAGGCGCAGTGCGCGGATTAGGGCTTCGCAGGCAGGAGAGGGGGCCGTTATGCTGTCGTTGGATGCGGGCGTGCGCCTGGATTGCGACGTCGGCCCGCGCTGACGCTTTGGCCTGCTCGCAATGACGAGGGGTGAGTGGACGCGAGGGGGCGCCGCACGGGGCCTGCGCGGGAACGAGCTGGGTTGTCTAGATTGCGGGGAAGAGATCGCCTTCGATGAGGTCGCCTTCCTTGAGGGAGCCGGCTTCGACGAGGGGCTGCGTCACCACATGCTTGGATCCGGCAAACGTTGTAGTCGCGTCCATGTAAATGATGGCAAAACCGTAGCGCGGCTCGTCGGTCACGTTGTCGTTGGCCATGTGCGCGCAGCGCCCATGGTGAAACGTGCAGTCGCCGGCCTGCAGCGGCAGGGTCACGCGCTCATCCCACTGCAGCTCGGGGCACAGGCCAAAGAGGCTGCCGGCGTCGCGCAGGTTCTGCGCGGTCAGTTCGGTGAAACGCTGCGACTTGGGGATGAAGGTCATGCAGCCGCGCTCGGCGGGAACGTCGTTGAGGGCCACCCAGCACGAAAGCGAGTGCGTGGAATGGGCGTGCGGCCAGTAGGGCTGGTCCTGGTGAAAGTGCGTTGGCGCATTGTTGTGCGGCATTTTAACCAGCAGGTGATCGTGCCACAGACGCAGTGCGGTCCCCGCCAGCTTGCGAGCAATCGCGGTGATGTTGGGGTGCAAGGTCAGGGCTTTAAGCGTGTTGCTCTCGCGCCAGGTGTTGACGAACTGGTTGAAGACTGTGCCATCGCTTACGCGCTGCTGGGCACGCTCGTTGACCGCCGCTGCCGCCTCGCGAAAGCGCGCGCATTCCTCGTGCGACAAGACCCCTTTCAGGCGCAGGAAACCCGCCTCGCGGTACTGCGCAAGCTGGGCTTCGGTCAGACTCTCGGCGGTGGATTGGTAAGGCGTGGGCGTTTCAAGCTTCGTCATCATAAGCAATAGTATACCCAGGCATAAGCCAATCGGCTTGCATCATCTGCGGAAAAAATTTGAATGATTTCGACATTACACTGCGCGCAGAACACACGGTCAGCCAACGGACGGTGGGCTTGAGCGGTCAACGGCCGCTGCGCCTGCAGCGCGTGCGCCTAAACGGCCACAACGTCCCGCCGCACGACCACGCCTTCTACGAGATTTTCATCGTGTTGGACGGGGGGTGTAGGCACGAAACAGCCACGGGGCAAACGCGCTTCACCTCCGGCAGCGTGGCGGTGCTGGCCCCTGGTCGCATTCACGCCATCGGGCGCAGCCGCGTGCAGGCCATCAACCTGTACTATCTGGCGGAATGGCTGCTGGACGACTTGCCCACCCTCTGGGCTGAAGCGGGGCTGGTGGCCTTGTTCCTGGAGCAAGCGCTTTTTCGGCGGCCTCCCGGGCAGCAGGTACCTCAGTTCGCGCTAGAGCCAAAAGCGCTTGAGGCCTGTACCCGCGATCTGAACGATCTCGAGGCAGAGTCTCAGCGGCCCAAACCCTCGCTCCCCTTTTTGAAAGCCGCTCTCATGAAATGCCTCTGCCGGCTGACCCGAGCCGCCGTGGCCGCGCATCAAGTCCAGCCCCACGGCTTTCGCCCGGAAGTCTGGGCCTATTTAAACGCTGTCGAGAATGCCGTTCAGCGCGGGGACGCGGTCGCCGCCGGTGTTCCGCGCACCCGCAGCTCGATTGGAAACGAGCACCTGGCGCGGCTGGTGCGCGAAGCCACCGGCATGAGCCCAACCGCCTACTTCCAGCAGCGCCGTATCCAAAACGCCACGCTGCGCCTGCTCGACCCCTCGCGCACGATCACCGAAGTGGCCCTCGGCAGCGGTTTTGCCGACGCGGCTCACTTCAGCCGCGGTTTCCGCCGGCATCACGGCATGAGCCCATCGGCCTTTCGCCGCGTCTACGCCTCGTCCTCCCCGTCCCAGTAATCCGCCGTCGCCTCCCCGCGCAACATAACCCGCTGCGGTTTGAGGAAGAACTTGCCCGAGTCGGGATAGTGCGTGCTGTCGGACGGTTGGTTGGTGGCAATCAGCCAGTACTCCAAGGGCGCATCGGAGCCTGCCCGCAGGCAATGCGCCAAGCCCGGCGGGCAGAGCAGGCAATCCCCCGGTCCAACGGCTTGCTCCCGCTCCACGTCGGCCTCGTCGAGCGTCCGCCACCGCCCCGTGCCCGCGGTGATGAGGAAGCACTCCCACTGGTTGCTGTGCGCGTGCAACGGCCAATTGCGCTTGCCCGCAGCCAGTCGCACCCGGGACACGTCAAAGGGATGCCCGCCAGCTTCAACGCCCCGGTCCTTCTTCCCGCCCAAAGCAAGCGAAACATCCTGCTGCTGCAACGAAAACTGTCCGCTAGGCGATTGCTTCGGCGCCCAGGCCAGATCGTTCGTATTGGTTTTCTCGATACGCGGCATGGGAGATCAAGTCAGCCGCCGGCCAGTTCGACCGGGCACAACAAAACGGAGAAATGACAGACGCTGGGTCCGTTTTCAACGCGCAAGAGAACGCGGTTGAAGCCCTGCTGCAGGTACACCTTGCGAAAGCCTTCGTCCAGACGCCACGGGCTCAGTCCGCTGTCCTGATGCACCACCACGTCGTTGAGCCAAATCTTGGCCCCGTCGTCGGAGGCCACCGCCAGGAGCGCTTCCATGGCTACCTCGGCGTAGACCTCCGTGTAGGCGTAGTAGACCGAATTCCCCGTGTGCTCATAGGGGGTGATACGCACGGAATCGCTTTGCAGGAAGCGCCAACGCAGCGCGATCGGCTGCCCCCGAAACTCCTTTCCCGGGTACTGAGCATCCAGGTCGATGACGGCCTCGGGCGGGTACGGCGGATTGAAGGTGATTTCGCCGCGTTCTTTTTCCCAGGGTCCGATGATGTACCAGCTGTCGAGAAAGAGCCACCCCTGGCGGATGGAGTCGCGCGTGAAGCGTCGACCGGGCATGGCCTCGCGCTTGATTCGGTTTTCGGGGAGGCGAAGGTTTTGCGGGGTTGCCCCACCCTGCCCTATTCCGGCACCGGTCCCCTGATCGAGCGTGGTGTTGCGCGTGTCGTGCGTGTAGCCGGAACCGCCACCCAACTGCACCTGCAGCTGCTGCATGGCCTGCAACTGCTGGGAGTAATCCGCGAAGCCGCGGCTGCCCTGTTGCGCGGAAAGCGCCAGCATGTTTTGGCGGGCCAGGGTGAGCTGCCGCCCCTGCGTGCCGACGCTCGTGCGCGCCTGTACGGTGTTCAAGCGGCTTTGGGCCGACACACGCATCTGGGTTGTCTCGCCGACGGCCTGCTCGAGGGAGTTGTGAAAGGCGAGCAGGCCCTCCGCGGTTGTGGGCTGATTGTCGGTGAGGGCCTGGGTCAAATCAGGGCGGGCCGGCGCGGAGCTGGCGACCGCTTCCAGGGCTTCGTCAAAATTGCCACTACCCACAAGCGCGAGGTCGGCGGCCTGGTGCACATTGACATCGTCGAAAATCGCAGCCTCCAGCGCCTGCGCGTAGGCGTACAGATCGTTCGCGTCGAGCGTCTCGAGGGTCTCCGGCTGAAGCGCCTCCAGCGACTGGCCGGCGTCGAACAGTTCCGCGTACGGGACGGTCCGCAGCGCTTCGGCTTTGTCGGCGAGATCCCGCGCGCGCTGACTCAATGCAGCCAAGGTCTCGGCGTCCTGCGCCGGGAGGCTCACTTCTTCCCAGGCGTCATCGTCAAAGGGGTCGAAGGTTTCGCCCGGCGGTGGTGCCTTGCGCGAAAGCTTCGCGGGCGAGTCGGCCAACGCTTCGGCAGATCGCAGCGCTGCGCCGATGAACGCTTCCGTCTGGGTCAGCACGTTCATCTCGACCATCGATTCCAGCGTCGACTCGACCTGCTTCGCGCGCCCGTCGACGAAGGCGACCGCTTCCCGCTGGGCACGCACATCCTCCAGCAGCGCCGCCGCTTCCTCGTTCAACGCGTCGCGCCCCTTGTCATCGAGTTGCAAATCCTCGTCGGCCAGCAATTCCTCGAGCTTGGCGTCGAGGTGCGCCTCCATCTCCAGCTTGACCGCCTCCAGGCGCCGCACTTCCTCACGCAGCTGAGCGGTTTTGCGTTCCTCGGTCCGCTCCTTCAGCCGCTGAACCTTGTCCTCATCCAGCTTGCGCCGTTTCTTGGGCGCATCGCCGCGCGCGGTGTCAGGCTCTACCGGCTCGTAGGTATAGGTGTGACGGCGCAGGTCGTCATCGTGATAAAACCAGAGAAGCCCGCCGGCGTTCATGGCAAGCGCCAGAATCAGGGCGAATCTGAAGGCGCGACGGCCACGCTGGTGTCTAGTCGTCATAGCGCGAGTGGTAGGCACGAACGGCGACGTTGTTGAGTTCGCGAAACTGCAATACACTGAGCACCTCGACCACGCGGTGAAAGGGCGTGGCCTCGTCGGTGTCGAGGCGGATCTGTGTTTCTGGGCTTTCGATGGACAGGCTACGCAGTTCCTCGTGCAAGAGGGTGACCGAGGTGGGCTCGCCTTCGTAGAACAGGGCACCATCGGCGTCGATGCCGATGACGCGTTGCTCGTCGTCGGGTTTGACCTCGATGGCCGAGGCCGACTCTGGCAGGGCCACCTCGATGTCGCGCGGCTTCTTCTTCACCATCGTGGTCACGAGAAAGAAAATCAGGAGCAAAAAGACGCAGTCGATCAGCGGCCCCATCGACAGTTCGAACTTCTCGTCCTCTTGCGTATTCAGTCGCATGATACCGATGGGTTAACCGCCGGCGTCAGGGCAGGTCCGGGCGCAGGCTCTTGCCGGGGATCTGGAAGTAGGTTTCGTCCGCATGCTGCAGACGCACAAAGGTGCGCTCAAAGCCCTGAATCTGGCAGACGTCGAGTGCGTCGATGACGGTTTGCATTTCAAGGTCGCGATCGGCGTCCAGGCGCAGGGGGGCGTCGACGCCGCGCTCGGCTTTGAGGTCGCGCAGAAAGAGCGGCAGGCTGTCGATCGGACGATAGGTCCAGCGGCCTTCGCGATCGCGGGTATGGGCCACCGAGAAAGCCCCCTCGGCATCCATGCGGATGATGACTTCCTCGTACTGTGTCGACTCGGCGGGAACCGCTGCGCTCTCCGGCAACTCAATCGGGATCTGCCGCTGAAACTTTTTCAACATCGTGGTCACGAGGAAGAAAATCAGCAGCAGGAAAACACAATCGATCAGTGGTGAAAGCGCAACCTCGGCCTCTTCAGGCTCTTCCGTATCCAGTCTCATGCTACCGCCAAATTCGGTTCGTTTCAGGGCTTAGGTCCTAGACCTTCGAGGGCGCCGTCGCCTCTTCACCGGGATTCACGGTCGTATTGGCCACCGGCTCCTCGGCAAGGGTGGCTGGACTGTCCGCGACCGGCTGGGCCTCTTCCTTCCATTCCTCGACTTCCTGCAATGGTCGCAGCCAGGCTTGAAACAACTCCTCGAGTTCCTCTTCGATCTGGTTGCCAAACATCGAGATGCGCTGGCGGAACACGTGGTAAATGCCGAGCGTGGGGATCGCGATGAGCAGGCCGACCGCGGTGGTGATCAGCGCCAGACCGATGTCCCCGGCCAACACGCTGGCATCGCCCATCTCACCAACTTCGGCCACGGTGTTGAAGGCGCCGATCATGCCGATGACCGTGCCGAGCAACCCCAACAACGGTGACAGCATCGCGATGACCGCGAGCGGGTAGGTTTTCTGAAACTGTCGCTTGAGTTCGCGCGCGCCGATGTCGCCGGCACCGGTTTGCAAAATCTCGTACGGAGCGCGGTAATGACGCGCGATGTAGAGCGCCACCTGAGCGAGGATGCTGGGATCGTTGCGGCAGATTTCGGCCACGTCGTTGAAGCGCCCGCGATTCCACAAGGGCTGGATTTGCTGCACCAGTCGACGCGGGGCAAAGTAGCGATTGCGCACGCCCCAGAGGCGCTCCAGGCAAAACGCGGTGGCGAGCACCAACAAAAAGGCCAGGGCGATCATGATGCCGCGCCCGACCGGATCCTCCGGCGTGAGCTGCGCCCACCAGTCCACCTCGACGACCACCACCTCGGGTTCGGCCTGGGCGGCGTTGGTGAAAGTTGTCGCGTTGGGATCGGTCGTGGGTGTCTCCTGCGCCTGCAGCGGGAGCAGCAGCCCGAGGATCAGGAAAAGAGCCAGGCCGGCCAAAAAGAACCAGGTGCGCCCGAGTGCGCCGTGCATCTGCGAACGCATGCGCAAACCGCGGTTGGAGTTGGGATGCAATTTCATCAGAGGGAAGCGGAAGGGTCCAAGGCCATCAGTCCCAAGGGCTTTGGCAATGTTCCGCATTTTCTGGCTGGCGCAGAAGGGAGTTTCACTCGATGCAGCCGCAACAGGGTATGCGCACCGCGCAGAAACTCATATTCGAGCGGAACGAGGTCCGTTGTGATGCCTTCATCGCGCAACTGCCCGAGCAACGCCTCCAAAAACGACGGCGGCTCACCGTTGGGCTGGAGCAACGGATACACCCTCACCTCGCGGGCGACTCGAAGGAGTTCACGCAGGCTATGGAGGTGAAAGTCGGCTCCGTATTGATAACCGTAGAGCAGCAGAAAGTGCCCGCAGAGTGCGAGATCGAAGGCGTGGTCGGCGAAGGGCAAGTGGGGCAGCTTCGCGGCGCGGTAACGTCCCTGCGCACGACCCGCGGCATAATCCTCCAGAAACCGTTCTAGCGCGTTGCGTCGGCAGTGCGCCACTTCATCGAGATCGCGAAAGAAACGGAACACGAAGTGCGCGGAGGCATGCTGAGCCCGGTCCAGCACCTTGGCGATGTCGTGACGGGCCACCGCACTCAAGGCGGCGGCATTGCGATTGTAGAGGGGATCGACCGAGACGATGTCCGCCCCGGCGCGGGTACCCTCGGCATTCAGCGAGGCGCAACCCGCCCCGCAGTCGAGTATCCGACGCTGCTGCAGGTCAGCGTAGGTCAATTGAAAAAACGCGCGGTACTCGCGCAGGGTGCGCCCGTAAAAGGCGACGTTGTCCAGAAAAAGAGTGCTGTGCATGGTCGTCATGGGCAGGTGGTGGCACAAAAAAACCGGGCTGGCGGGCCCGGCAGGATCAAAAGACGGCGAAGCGAGCGCTTCACCGCAGCGGCGGTTGCGTTGAATCAGCACACACGCCATCGCTCGGGCCGGGTCTGGACATCCCGGCGCCATCCAAGCGAAGCCATGCTCAGCGTGCGCATTGGGGCAGAGCATGACGACACTCGAACCCGCACGGCAAGCTGCTTTTCCGTTGCCGCCGGCGGCGCGCTGACGCATTCAAAATGACCTCGATGCCTCCCCCGAACATCCTGATTTTCATGACCGACCAGCAGCGCGGAAACACCGTGCTGCCCGAGCACCTCACGCGGACGCCGGTGCTCGATCGGTTTCGGCAAGACGCCGCCACGCTGGATCACGCCTACACCTGCTCGCCTCACTGCTGCCCGTCGCGCGCGAGCTTTTTCACCGGCCTCTACCCGACCGAGCACGGCGTGTGGAACAACATCAACGTGCAGAACGCGCACAGCCGGGGACCGATCGCAGGCACGCGCTATTGGTTCGAGGATCTGCGCGAGGCAGGCTATCGCCTGGAATGGGACGGTAAGTGGCATGTGGATACGCGTCGAACGCCCGTCGATCTCGGCTGGAACGTGGGCAAGGCAACCGCCGCGGACACCCGAATCATGGGCATGCACTGGGATAAGTACCGCACCTTGGCGCGGGAGCCCCAGCCATCCGAGCGCGCAGCCGCGCAGATTCTGCGCCCGGGCTACTCGACGTATCGCCACTACGGCACACAGGAGCGTCCCTTCGGCGACGCCGACGTCGTGGAGCATGCCATCGAGAAATTGCGGACCCGCTCCAACGACGGCACGCCCTGGTGCCAGTTCGTGGGAACGCTTGGCCCGCACGATCCCTACATTCCGCCTCAATCCTTCGTCGACCTGTACGATCCCGCCGAGATCGAACTGCCCCCGAGTTTTCACGACCGGATGGACGACAAGCCTGGGTTCTACCGTCGCACGCGCGGCATCTTCGACCAGCTCACCGAGGACGAACACCGCGAAGCCATCCGGCATTACCTGGCTTTCTGCAGTTACGAAGACTGGCTGTTCGGGCAGGTGCTGGAGGCCCTCGAGGCTTCCGGCCAGGCGGAGAACACGGTCGTGGTCTACCTCTCCGACCACGGCGATTACCTGGGCGATCATGGACTGTGGTGCAAGGGTCTGCCCTGTTTTGAGGGGGCCTACCACATCCCGTGCTTGGTGCGTTGGCCAGGCGTCACCGACGGAGCCAAGGGACGCCGCGAAAGCGCGTTCGTTTCGCTGACGGACTTCGCGCCAACGTTTCTGGAAATGGCCGGCGTCGTCACCGAGCGGGCGATGAGCGGGCGCAGCCTGGTGCCGCTGCTGCGCGCAGAACCGCCCCCTGACTGGCCCGACGCGGTCTTCACCCAGTCCAACGGCAACGAGCTGTACGGCATCCAACGCTCGGTGCGCACGCGTGAGTGGAAGTACGTTTACAACGGGTTCGACTTCGACGAGTTGTACGACCTACAGGCCGACCCCCACGAGTTTCGCAACCTGGCCAGCGACCCACAGTATCAGCCCGTCATTCGTGAAATGTGCCAGCGTCTGTGGCGCTTTGCCGAGGCCCACGGCGAACAGGCGGTGAACGATTACATCATGGTGGGCTTCGCGCCGTATGGCCCGGCCATCGCCTTCGACCAGGCCGGTGCAGTCAATGCACCGCGGACGGGTCCATGAGTGCATTCTTCAAGATCGCTGTCTCGCTGCTGCTTATTGCGACGTTGCTGAGCCTGGGGCTGAATCAACGCGCCGCCGCCTCGGGTCAGGGCATCGAAGACTTCGAAACCTGGCACCAGCTCACCTGGACGTACTTCCAGCACGACCGTTTGACGCTCTCGCTTTACGGCGAAGCGCGTTTCAACGACAACAGCACGTTCAACAGCTTTCGCAGCGTCAAACAGCAGTTCGGCTACCGTGCGGCGCCGTGGTTGGACCTGGCCTTCAAAATGACCTACCAGGAGGTGTCCAGCGACTCGCGTGACACCCGCGGCGATTATCGCCTGGAGTGGGAGGTGACTCCGTTTTTCCAGTCCCGAGACGGCAGCCGGCGCCTGTCCTTTCGCAACCGTGTCGAACTCTTCTTCACCGAAAACGTGGATTCCGAACGCTGGCGCTGGCGCTTACGCGTGCAGCTGAGCCAACAACTGAAAGGCTTCTGGGCCGACAGTTTTTCAATCTCCAACGAGTTTTTTTACGACTTCCAGCCCGACGATTTTAACCAGAACCGCTTCAAGCCGCTGGGCCTGAACTTCAAGCTCAACGACCGCGTCACCTACGGCGTTTTTGTCCTGATCGACTCGGACCTGGGGGATGATGGTTTCGAGCACGCCTTCGTGCTCGGGCAATCGCTCAAATTCTGAAACAGGGGCTGCAGACGCAACTCGCTCGAAGGCACGGAGGCAATCGAACTTAACAGGGCCCAAGGATCACGCGGTCGCCGCTTTTCGCTCATCGAGCGGGCGCAGGTGCGCGGGCAGTTTCGCGCGGATGGTGGCCCCAAGGCGGGCCATGATGCTGTAGAGCCCGAAGTACGCGCGGTTCAAGTAAATCGCATGCGGCGAGCCGCGGGCGTTGTCGACTTTCTCCAGTTCCTTGTCCAGGCGGTTATTTTCGCCAAATTCGTAAATCGCGCGCATGTAGTCAGGGTCGCCGAAGTCGAAGGTCTCACTCTGGAAGGGTCGCGAAAGCAACTCGATGGAACGCGTGAACACGTCTACCAGCAGCGCGCGCTCGCGGGGCGAATCCGTTGGCAGGAGCAGGCCCAAGTCCTCCAGCACCGCCTGCATTTCCTTGGGGTCGTCGAAGCGTCCGGGTGCCAGCAACTGGAAGTAGGCCAAGTAAAACGGCTCGGGCAGGGCCTTCACGCAGCCGAAGTCCAGCACACACAACCGGTGGTCGGGGGTGACCAGGAAGTTGCCCGGATGCGGGTCGGCGTGAAACTCCCGCAGCTCGTGCACCTGGAAATGATAAAAGTTCCAGATGGCCTGGCCGATGCGGTCGCGCAGTTCGGGCGCGGGACCCGATTCGGCAAAGCGGTCCAGCGGCAGGCCCTCGATCCAGTCCATCGTGATGATACGGTCAGACGAAAACTCCGGGTAATAGCCCGGGAAAAGGGTGTGCGGCAAATCGCGCGAGGCTTCGCTCAAGGCGATCGAGCGTCGCAGTTCCAGGGCGTAGTTGGTCTCTTCCAGCAGGCGCTCCTGCACCTCGGAAAAGAAGTGCTCCATTTCGCCCGAGCGCAGGTTGAAGAGCCGCGCGGCAAAGGGTTTCAACAGGCGCAGGTCCGACAGCAGGCTGTCGGCCACGCCGGGATACTGCACCTTGACCGCATACGTTCGACCGTCCTTGGTCGCGCGGTGAACCTGGCCGATGGACGCCGCGTTGACCGCCTCGCGCGTGAAGGTGTCGAAGATCTCGTGCGGGGCCTTGCCAAAGGCGCGGCGAAAGGTCTGCACCACCAGCGGGTACGACAGTGGCGGGGCCGAATACTGCGCCTTGGAAAACTCGCGCACGTAAGCCGAGGGCAGGATGTTCTGGTCGATGCTGAGCATCTGCGCGACCTTGAGCGGGCCGCCCTTGAGCTTGCTGAATGCGTCGAAGGTGTCTTTGGCGTTGGCCTCGTGCAGTTGGTCACGGGCGTCGGACACGCCGGCTCCCTTGCGCCCGTAATAGCGCAGGTAATTGCCGCCCACGCGGGCTCCGGTCTTGGCCAGGGCGACGGCACGGCTGACCCGCGAACTGGGAATGGATCGCTGCGACATGAGTGCGGGCTTCTGTCTAAGCGGGCTGGTGCGCGCGCCCGGCCAGGAAACGGAAAAGGTCGAAGGCCGACTCGAGCGCCTGCCGTTCCATCAAATCGAAAGCCAGGTTCACCGACTTCTCGATCAAGGCTTCCGTGCGTTCAAACCCGCGGCTGTCGTCTTTCACCGAAAAATCCAGCACGAAGCAAAACTGCTGGAAAAAGAGAAACGGGTAGGTGTCGTTGAGGCGCCCGCGCTGAGCCACTTCCTCGGACTCGACGCCGCCTGCCAGCACCGTCCTGGCGTGTGCCTCAAAACGTTCGCGCAGCCGGTCCAGCGGTGCTGGCACCATCGGCGGCTTGAACCCCGGGAAGCCTTTGAGCACGAAGGAGCGGTTGGCGTTGGCCTGCTCGTTGAGCGCGTAGAACCAGGCAAGCATGCGCTGGCGGGCGTTGAGCGACTCAACCTCCGGGTCGCTTTCGAGCGTGCTCTTGGCGCGCTCGGCCAGGCGCGCCCAGAAGGCTTTCTCGACGGCCGTGAACGACGGAAAGAGGGCGAAGAAGTCCGCCTCTTTCAGCTCCAGTTTCTTGCAAAAGGTGTAAACGCTGGGTGGCTCGTGGCCCTCCTCCAGCACGTAATCGATGTAGGCATCGATGATCACGTGTTCGTGCTCGCTCATCGCCATGATCAGAAACGGAAGCCCGGCGATGGGTTCCGTCAAGCGCGGGTCACGCTTTGACCAACCAGAGGCAACAATCCGCTGGAAAATGGAGCCGAGAATGGGACTTGAACCCACGACCTACGCATTACGAGTGCGTCGCTCTACCAACTGAGCTATCTCGGCGAATGTCCGAAACGTACTATCGGCCAAAGGGGCCGGCAAGTCAGAACTGGTTTCACCCCGGTTGCGTGCCCGCATGGACAACATCGCGCTCACCCTTTGTCTTTGGCGCGTCCCAGTCGGCAGATCCGGTCAAACTCGGCCTTCTTGACCGGCATGACCGACAGGCGATTGCCCTTGGCCACCACCGCCATGTCGGCAAACTCGGAGCGTTCCTTGAGCGTCTGGAGGGTCACTACCTGCGTAAATTCCTCGTAAAACTCGACCTTCACGCAGAACCAGCGGGGATTTTCCGGATCGGATTTCGGGTCGTGGTAGGGCGAGTCCTGCTCGAAGGCTAACGGGTCGGGGAAAGGGTCGCTAACGATCTTCATGATGCCCACGCAGCCCGGCTCCTTGGTGCGCGAATGATAGAACAAAGCGAGCTGACCGGGCTTCATCTCGTCGCGGATATAGTTGCGCGCCTGATAGTTGCGAACGCCATCCCAATTTTCCTGAGAATTGGGACGGCTTCGTAAATCACTAATCGAGAAAACGTCAGGTTCGCTCTTAAGAAGCCAGTATCGTTTCATTGTGCATCCATTTTAGTAACTGCAAGTAACTGGTAGAATGGAGTTTACTGCAATTGATTGTCTGCGAAATCGCTTAGAAGGAAACGGTTTTCCCCGATTGTGTTAAGTGTGCGTCTACATGTTGTTACGGAGAAAGAGGACCGCAAGCCAGGCAAGCATTCGTAAGAAATGACTGCATCATTAGCCGTAATTATAGGGCTCACCTGAGCCAGGAACGAGGCCCTCCGCTCGGCAAGACTACGGAGGAGGCTGTCGCGCAAACTACGCAATTCACAGAAGAAAGCTCCAGGAAACCACCCATCAAACCGATTGATCCGGTACGCGGCACAACCGTCCACCCGCCCAAAGTCTCCCTAAAAAACCCCGCACCCAGACCATGCCACATCCATCTGCCAAGCCCGTTGAGAAAGTGCTGAACGTCGACGACGACGAACACGTGCGGGTGTACCTGGAGCACGCCCTCAAGACGCTGGGCATCCAGGAGATCTGCCACGCCAAAAACGGCTGGGAGGCCATCGCGGAGTACTTTACCCAGCAGCCCGATCTGGTGCTGCTCGACATCAACATGCCCGAACTTTCCGGCCCCGAAGCGTTGCGGGAAATGCGCAAGATGTTTCCAGAGGTGCGCGCGGTCATGATCACCTCGGAAGCCACGCACAAGCGCGTGCGGGAGGCCATCCGCATCGGAGCCAAAGGCTTTATCCGCAAGGACATCGCCACGGAGCAACTCCTGCACATGCTGGCCAATTACATCGATCCAGCCAAAGCCACCCCGTACGCGTCGACTTGAGCGGGGCCTAACTCACTCATTTTGAGAGCGTTAGCTAATTAAGCGAGGCAAAATACGGCTTCAGCCTGCCCGTTGGCGCGTCGACCTCCATGACATGCGCTTGAAGGCTGCCGGGCAGGGCCGTGTCCAACGCGTGCTGATCGTCGATGACGAACCGCACGTGCGCCTGTTTTTGGCGAAGGTCTGCAAGCTTCTGGGCATCGAGGAGACCGCCTTTGCCGAGGATGGCGAAGAGGCGATTGCCCAGGTGGGCGCCTTTGAGCCTGGCCTGGTGCTGATGGACATCAACATGCCTGGGATGGACGGCCCCGAGGCGCTCGGCCAACTCAACGCGTTTTATCGAAAAGTGCCGGTGGTGTTCGTGACCTCGGACGCGCGTCCAGAACGCGTGCGCGAAGCCATTCGCCACGGCGCGATGGGTTTCCTGCGCAAGGATCTGCCGACCGTTGTGTTGAAAGAGAAGCTCAACGAACTACTGGAGCGCGCCGCTAAAGAAGGGGCTTATGTCGAGGACTTTGATTATGCGGCGGCCGCCCAAGCCGCGGCGGACGCCCAACGCGAAGCCCGAGACTAGGTTGCGCCCTCAGGATTGCTTCTGCGGGTAGAGCAGAACGCGGTCGTGCACCAGCACGATCAGGTCGTCCAGGCCGTCGCCGGTCACGTCGGCCAGGAGGATCTCGCGCGGCTCCTGCGCAGCGCCGGTGCGGCCCGAGTAGTGCACGTTACGCTCGAAGACGGTGAAGTGCAGCTGGCTCGTCCATTCGCCTCCCTGGGCCTGTCCGAGAATCTCGATCAGGTTGTTTTCGCCATCGAGCAGGACCAGATCGCGCAGACCGTCGGCGTTGAGGTCGCCCGTTTCCGCCGAAAAGTAGCGGATGTTTTCCAAGTCGGTCTCGTAGGTGCGCAAGCGTTCCAGCGACCACGCGCCGCGGTCGAGCGGCAGGCTCCAGCAGCGTTGGTCGCCCAGAAAGAGCAGCTCGTTGGTCTCGGCCAGGTGGAGCACCTGGCGCGGGTTGATCCGGCCCAGTTCAAGCGAGCGTCGATACCGAAAAACCCCCGCCTGGTCCTGACGCAGTAATTGCAACTCCCCGTTGATGCGGTCGTAGACGGCCAATTCGGCGGCACCGTCGCCGTCCAGGTCGCGATAAAAGGGCACGCTGGCCAGGTCCTCGTCCGAACGCGTGTTGGCCTGGTCGATCAGTTGCACCGACCCCTCGGGCGTGAACTTGAGCACGCGGACCAGGCCCGGCGAGGCCAGCAGCAATTCGGAGCCGGCTTCGCCATCGACGTCGGCAAAACCGGAGAGGGCAAAATTCAGGTTTTTGAGGAGCGTCTCGCGCAGGGGCGCTTCCTCGGCGAAGGGCACCAACGCGCCCGACGGGTCGACCTGCAGCAGCACAGCAGGATCGCGCGAGACAGGCAGGAAAATTTCGGGCCGGCCATCACCAAACAGGTCGACCACGCGGACCGACTCCGGCTGACGTCGACTCTCCGGCAGTGTCGTCCGCGAAACCTGCACAAAGGATTCGGTGCCGGGGTCGTAGGCCAGCCGGTCCAGAAAGCCGTCACCATCGTAGCGATGCACGACCAGTAGCTCCGCCGGCTTGCCCGGTTCCAACGTCGCCGCGGTGATGGCGAGCAGGGCATCGGTCTCCAACTCGATCAGCTGGGGAAAATCAAAGCGACCGGAGTCGGTGTAGCGGCTCACGCCCAGGACGGAATCTTCCGCGCTGAAGACCGCCACCCAGTCCCGATCGTCGTCGGCATGGAATCGGCCCGAAGCCACTGCGGACACGCCTGCCAGTGTGGGAAAGGCAACCGGCGCGGCCAGTCCATCTTCGCCCCGGCGAAAGAGCCAAACACGCGAACCATCGCCGTCGGCCTGCAGGAGGTCGGTGCGACCGTCTCCGTCAAAATCGCCGACCGCATACCCGGCCGCATCCCCACCGCGCGAACCGGCTGCGAAAACACGCGGCTGCAAGTCCTCCAAGCGGCTCACCTGCGCCGACGGCTGCAAGAGCCGGTGCCACTCGACCAGGCCGGTGTTGGCGTTGACTGAAGCCAACTCCAAGGGCTGACCCGAGGATCCCACCGGACGCACGCCCGAGTTGGTGAACTCTTGCGCAAACGCCAATTCGGGACCCAGCGACCCGTTTGGCTGTACCAGGCGCAGGCGCAACGGGCGCGCTTCCTGGGCGAGCATGTAGAAGAGGTCATCGCGACCGTCGGCATTGGCATCACTCAGGAGCAAGCCGCGCGGGTCGTCTCCAGAGACTGGATACAGGACCGGTTCGCGCAAGGTTTCCTCGCCGTCCATCTCAAAGACCGCGACGCCGTCGCCGCTGAGAACGATCAGGTTGGGCGTCCCGTTGGCATCCAGATCGGCGATGGCGAGGGTCGACGTCCAAGAGGAGGGCGCGAGGTCGTCGAAAACAATTTTTTCGTCAAACGAGCCATCGACGGCCTGGAAACGCACGACCAGGGGCTCCTGCCGGCTGGTGTAGGCCAGATCGGCGCGCCCGTCCGCGTTCAGGTCTCCGGCGGCAATGGCATACATCGCCACGCCGCTGACAATCGAGTAACGCTCAAAGGGCAGGTCGGAGAGTTCCGGGTCCCAACGGTTGCGGCGCAGAGCCGCCGGGCGCCGCTTGGGGGCTTCTTCGGCAGTGCGCTGGTAGAGAATTTCGATTTTGGCCTGGTCGTTGTTGAGGACGACCAGGTCGTTGCGCCCGTCCCCGTCGATATCGGCGGCGGTCAGGCCGCGAGTGCCCCAGTCCAGCGGTTGGACCAGCGGGCCTTCCAGGCGCACCGGCGGCGGACTGTCTTCGGCGTGTAGCGCGCCGGAGAGTCCCGCAAGCAGGACCAGCCCCACTGAAAGTCCGCGCGCCCCGGTCATTCCGGCAGGCCCTCGTTGGGCAACAGTACCTCGTAAAAAAAGTAGCCGTTACTGGCTTCCATCCCGCGCGAGAGCCGGTAGAACGGAAACTCGCCGTCGTCGGTGAAAACGGAAAAGTCCAGCGGCAGGTCGCCGGCTTCGGCCATGGGCTCGAAGACCCGGAACATGTTGGTGAACGTCTTGGCGAGGTCGTCGTAGGAGGCGGCGAAGCCGGCTTCAGGCAGGTAATCGTCGGCTTGGGCCACCAGCCGCGCGTTGATCCGGCCGGGACGCTCGGAGGCCATCTGCGCGATCAGCGCCTCGGCGTTCTCCACCGAACCCACCAGGAGGACCAGCCACTGATCACGGATGAACCAGCTGAAACGCACGGGTGTATCCACCGCGGGCCCGGGGGCGAACCGCAGCTCGGTGCCGAGGTACTCGCGCTCGCCGATCATGTTGGGCGGCACCCCGGCAGCGGCAATCCCGTTGCTGATGGCCATTTCGATGGTCTGGCGGTCGCGCAGTTCAATCGCAAAGGCGATGTCGAACACACCGATGGAGAACGGGCTGTTCATGTCCACATCCGCATCCTCGGATTTTTCGAGGTAGAGGAAAACGACTTCATCGCCAAAGCCGTCCTGGAACAGGCGTGGGATGCTCACCCCGGAAATCGCCGCGATCGCATCAAGCCCCTGATCGAATTGCTGGCCGCCATCGGGCATCTGCTCGCGGATGTTGCGGCGCAGGACCGTCCACAGATTGCTGAAATCCATGCCTAGGTGCACATACGACACCGTGTTGCGCGGTACGAAGTCAACCGGTCCGTAGTCCAGCGGCGGAAACTGAAACAACTCGAACAAGCCGGTCTTCTCCTCGACCATCAACCCGGTCACGCTGCCGGCGGTGCCCGAATACATGCCCGAGGCAATGAACACGCTGTTCCACTCGTTGAAGCCGAGCAGGTCGATCACCTCGGCGGGAGTGACGGGCGGTTCCGGCCAGTCTTCCTCGCCAAGTTCCGCACGCCGTTCGGCATCCTCACGTTCCTTCAGATCGATGGCCTTGTTGATCAGGCGCATGCCCTGGTGAGCATCAAGGAAGAACAGCAAATCAGTCTCGTCCAACTCGGTGGCTTTCTGCTGCACGTCGATGAAGCGCGGATTGCCGACCAGCGTGCGTGCGCTGGTGCCGCCCGTCATGCGCGCGACGCATTCGCGCAGCGCCTGACCCGGGAAGCCCATCACCAGGTGTCCATCGATCACACCGTAGCCGACCATTTCCATCTGTTTGGAAGGCTCGTCGGGATCCTGGACCAACGCCAGGCGCAGGGTGTGTCCGCTCACTTCGTCCTCGATGAATTCGACGGGGTCCTTGTCCGGAGATTCTTCCTCTAGGCGCTCCAGAACCATTTCGGTCAATTCGTCCCAGCGCTCGTGGATGGTTTCGGCACCGGCTTCGTCGACTTCGGCGATGAAAAGCAGACCGCCGGAAATGGACTCGGGCGGGCGGTCTTCCTCTTCGAAGACTTGAAGCTGTTCGAAAATTTCGGTGCTGGCGTACATGCCGAAGGCAGCCTCGCCCTTGGCCATGTCGAGTACATCGATGAAAGGCCCGAGCAGGCCGGATTCCTCAAAGTCGGGAAAGAAAATCGCGGCGTCTTCCTGAAAATCCGGCATCTCAGCCATTTTCGCTTCCAGCGGGGCGAGGAAGGCGCGCATTTTTTCAACGTTGATGAAGTCGCCGTAGAACGCGTCAAAATTCTCCCGCATGCGCGGCACGTTGGGCATTTGCAGGAAGAAGAGAGTCTCCTCGGGGAAGAATCGCTCGTAGTCGGCCTGTACGCTCGATCCGAGCAGGGAGGCCTGAGCCGTGGGAGCCGCCAGCGTCAGGCCCAGCAGCGCGAGAGCACCCCCAAGCCGCGGCGTGAGGGAGGTGGGAATCAGTCGATGCGTCATGGTGAGTCAACAGAGTCCGGCGTCTCTTGCAGAGGCGGCCGGTTGTAGCGAAACCCGCTGTTGGCGTTGCGCGGGTCAAAAGCAAAGGCGTCGCGGTTTTCCAGGAAAAGCTTGAGCATGTTGGAGGGGATGGCGAAGCCCAGCCCTTCGGCACCCATGCCCACGACCTTCATGTTATTCACGCCCACCACTTCGCCGCGCAGGTTGAAGAGCGGGCCACCGGAGTTGCCCGGGTTGATCTCGGCGGTGGTCTGAATGAAAAGGCGACCGCCGATCGGCCGGTTCTTCACCGAGATGATCCCTTCGGACACGCTGCGGTCCAGTCCCAGCGGGCTGCCGATGGCAAAGACGCGCTGCCCCGCGCGCAAGCCCGCGCTCTGACCCACCGGCGCAACCTCGAAGCGGCGCTCGGCGGTGTCCTCGATCTTGAGCAGAGCCAGATCCATCATCGGGTTGGAGGCGACGATACGCACGTTCTCAAAGCGGATTCGCTTGAGTTCCTTGGGACGCTTTTCAAAGACGGTGACGGTGATTTCGTTCTCACCGGCGATGACGTGATCGTTGGTGATGACGTAGCCCTCGGCGTCGATGACGAAGCCCGAGCCCAGCCCAATCGGCGTCTCTACCAGCACGACCGCCTCGCCCAGAACGTCGGCCAGTTCCTTGATCCCCCGGTCGGCCCCAAAGCCGCCCACCTGGTAGAGGGTCGCCTCAGCAGGATCTGTCGCGAGGGCTTCTCCGGAGGCATCCAGGATCTCGACGCCCGCGATGGCCTCGCGCGGGATGGTCAACACGGTAAAGCCCAAGTCGACGATGAGGCGGTCGGGATGCTCCTTGAGGAGGTCGCCGGTCACGCTGGCCCCGCTGCTGAGCTGGATGCGCGAGTCTGCCGCGTGCAGCCCTGGCAGCGCCAAAAGCCCGAAAACAAACGCCAACGCGAAATGCATCAACCGAACGAGACGCACGAAAGAAATCATCGGGGAGTGCGGAATAAGCGAAGCGCCTGGCAGGCGCGTGAAGTAAAAGACTCTCAGTTGGCCGCGGCCTTGTCAACGCGCGGGGCGCCAGATCGCCGGGGTGCCTTCGCGTACGGTCCACTGCGAGGGCTCGCGGTTCCAGACAAATCGCCAGGGCTTTTTCACCCACTCCTCGCCAGCATAGTGAATACCGATGCGCGGGGTGGTCTGCACCTCCGCATCGGGGACGCTCAGCCCGCTTTCCTCGAGCCACAAACCCGTTTCTGGCGCGGCCAACTGGAGGTTGTAAGCGCCGTCGATCCCGAGCGAACGCGTCAGCCGTCCCGGCCCGAAGCGCCCGCCCGCTCCGCGAATAAGCACCGCCGCCGGGAAGTCCTCCGGGCCCGCCACGATGTTCAGGAGCCAGTGCACGCCGTAGCACAAGTAAACGTACCAATACCCCGGCGGGCCAAACATGATCGCGTTGCGCGGTGTCTTGTTCTTGGCGGCGTGACAGGCAAGATCGCCGTTGCCGTCGTAGGCTTCGACTTCGGCCACCGGCCAGCGCTCCACCCGCCCGGCCAAGTCGGCATGGCAGAGGTGTTTGCCCAAGAGGGAGCGCGCCAGCCCCACGGTGGGCTGGGCAAAGTAGTCGGGCGGGAGGACTTTCGTTGGGCGCATCGGGTTGTTGGGAGCGTTCAAAAATCCTTCTGGGCGGTGTCGAGAATGAGGGTGACCGGACCGTCGTTGACCGCATCAACGCGCATGTGTTCGCCAAAGCGGCCCATCGCCACCGGACGACCCAGTTGGGTTTCGAGGGTGCGGGCAAAGCCTTCATACAGCGGGATGGCCAGCTCGGGCGCGGCGGCGCGATTGAAGGATGGCCGGTAGCCTTTGCGTGTGTTGCCAAAGAGCGTGAACTGACTGATGACGAGCGCCGAGGCCCCGTCGACCTCCGCCAGCGAGCGGTTCATCCGGCCCGCTGCGTCTTCAAAGACGCGCAGCCCGGCCACCTTTGCGGCCAGCCAGGACATCTCCGCGTCGGTATCGCCGCTTTGCACACCCAAAAAAACGAGCAACCCGCGCTCAATTGCGCCGACGGTTTCCCCGTCCACCTGCACCGCCGCCGCACTTACGCGTTGGACCACCGCTCGCATCGCCGGGTGTCTTGGATCTGCTAGCGCGTCAGCACAAGAACGATCGCTACCAAAAGCAGGCTGGTCCCGACCAAACGCTGCGCCACGACGCGCGGGCCGAGGCCCTGCTCCAGGTTGCCAAAGAGGCCGCCCAGCACCGAGACGAGCAGGATGCTCCAAAATCCCCGCGCGCTGTAGAGGATGTTTTGCGTCACCGTTGTCTCCTGACCAAAGCTGCTCAGTGAACCGCAGATGATCAGCGCCTGCAGCCCCATCAAACCGGCCCCGGCCCAAAACCACGGCAGACTCCGGCGCGGCAACTCGCGAAACCTGCCCTTGAAGAACGGCACGAAGCCCATCGACAGCAGCGCGTTGGTCAGACCCATCACAACGAGAAAGGGGGCGGGTCCGAACTTGGGCGCATTGGTGGCCATCTGAACGTCGGCGGCGGCAAAGCTGGCCGAAGCCGCCAGGGCCAGTACAATTGCCCAAAGCGTTTGGCGCGGATTCCCCCACCCCGAAAAGCCCAGCAGAAACACCGCCACCGCCGTCAGGAAGGCACCGATCCACGTCACCGTGTCCACGCCCACCGTACCAAAGACCGCGATGACCAGCGCCACAAAGACCGTCTTTGTGCCCATCATCGGCCCCTGAATCGACACATCGCCCACGCGAATCGCCAAAAAGGTGAAGCCCTGCCCGACAAAGAACGATACGCCCGCCAGTAACGGATAGAGCCAGTGGGACCAGTCGACTTTGGACGGCAGGAACAACAGTAGCGCGGAAAACGCGAGCACCGTGGCCCAGTTGGTGGCAACAATCAGCCGCATCATGCCGGCGCCCTCGACCATCGCTCGTTTTGAGCAGACCGCCGACAGCGCATAGCCCAGCCCGGCCAGCAGCGGCAGGATGTAGTACCCGGGAATCGACATCGCAAAGGGCGATCACGCCGCCCGCCCCGCCCGAGGGCAAGCCGCATCTTATGGCTTAAAGCGCCAGAAGCCTCTCCG
Organism: Opitutales bacterium; assembly: GCA_050331595.1. GTDB lineage: Bacteria > Verrucomicrobiota > Verrucomicrobiia > Opitutales > JBHJGM01 > JBHJGM01. The sequence continues at coordinate 77,617 of JBHJGQ010000017.1, read as the reverse complement.
CTACGGCCAGGCCCGAGAGTGCCGGACCTTCCACCCGCGCTCCCCCAAAGGCATCGCCGGCAAAGGCCAGCTGCGCCGCTTCGGCCATCAGGCAACGGTCGGGATGGGGCGCGTTCAATGGTGTGGCGTACCCCCAGCGATGCACCCGCGCGTCTGCCACTGGCGAATCGCCAAAGAAAGGCCGGGCCGCTTCCAGCAGAGGCGGCAAGCGCGTCTCGTCTGGCGAGTCGTAGTGTTTTTCTGAATACGCAGCATTCGCGTGCAAGGTCAGCGTGCCCGGTCGTGTCGAAACGCCTTTCAGGTAATTGTCCGCGATCAGTTCGAGCGGTTCGGGCAAGTCGCCTTTGCGCAGCCCCGGCGCCTCGAGCGCACTGGGCCCGTCGAGTTGGACCAGCGCCGCCAGGGTGCGCTCGTAGTGGACCCCCCGCAGAAACTCGAGCTGCGCAGCCGTCAGCAACGCCGCATGCGCGTCGCCCAGCAGGTTCAAGGCCTGCGGCGGCGGCGGTGTGAGCAAAAGCCAGCGCCCGTGAAAGTGGCGACCGTCCTTCGCGCGCACGCTCCAGCCGCTGTTCGCACGTTCCAGCGCCTCAACCTGACAGCTCCGGCACACGTTCAGACCCTCGGCCAGGAACTTCGCGGGCGCGGTCATGCCGGGCGTTCCACGGTAGCGTATCAGCGGCTCGGGATGATTTGCCGTAGCCGGCAGGCGGTGCCATTCGGTCGCCACACCTTCCGCAATCCACGCATCGACCATCGCCTTGAAACGGTCGTCGCGCGCGGTGAAAAACTGCGCGCCATGGTCGAAAGCCTGGCCGTCGTCCCCGCGTCGATGCGCCATCCGCCCGCCAAAGCCGCGGCCCTTGTCCAAGACGCGTACGGAGCGTCCTGCCTGCTTGAGGTGACGCGCGGCGGTCAGCCCGGCCATGCCCGCCCCTACGACGAGCACATCCACGGTGTCGCTGGCCTCAGGCATGGGCAGGCACGCCGGCTTTGGCTCTGGGTTTGAGCAGCGCCTCCAGCATTTCTGGCAACTTCGGATAGGCAAACCGGAAGCCTTCTGCCTGCAGTCGCTCCGGCACCACCGGATAATCGCCCAGCAGGAGCTGGTCGGCCATCTCGCCGAAAATCAGGCGCAGCGCGAATGCCGGGGCAGGCAACACCGCCGGTCGGTTCACAACCTTGCCCAAGGCCTCGGCAAACTCCTTGGAGGTGACCGGCTCGGGCGACACGCAGTTCACCGGCCCCGAAAACGCTTCCTGATCGAGGCAGAAGGTCAAGGCACGGGTCATATCCAATTCGTGGATACACGGCAGGTGTTGCGTACCGGTCCCCAGGGGTCCGCCCAGCCCAAGCTTGAAGGGCAGGAGCATGTTTTTGAGCGCCCCGCCTTTCGTCGAGAGCACGATGCCGATGCGTGCCCGCACCCGCCGCAGCCCCGCCTGCTCCAGCGGCTCGGAAGCTGCCTCCCACTTGCGGCAGACCTCGGCAATAAACACCTCCGACGCGGGCGCGTCTTCGTTCAAGCGGCCCGCATGCGGCCCGGGTCCGTAGTAGCCGATGGCCGAAGCCGAGATAAAATGCCGAGGCCGATCTGCTGCGGGCAGCTCCAGGATTTTCTTCGTGAGCAGTTCGGTTGAACGTACACGGCTGTGCAGCACCCGCGCCTTCTTTCCCGCCGTCCAGCGTCCAGAAATCGATTCGCCGGCCAGGTGAACGATCGCCTCAAAACGCGCCAGATCGGCCGCGTCGAGCAGCCCGCGCTCAACGTCCCAAGTGATGGTTTGGGGCCCGGACCGGCGCGAGATGATCGCAACCTCGTCGCCGCGTTCGCGCAAGGCCCGCACCAGCGAGCCTCCGACCAATCCCGTGCCTCCGGTAACGGCGACCCTCATGCCGAGCGCCGCTCCTTGAGTTTTTCGAAGGCTTCCAGCGCGCGCTCGCGGCCCGCCTTGTGGTCGATGATTGGCTTTGGATACGTTTCGCCCAGGGTCACGCCGGCTTCCGACAGCTCCTCGTCGGAAGCCTCCCACGGCTGATGGATCACCGATTGGGGCAAATCCTTCAATTCCGGGACATATTCGCGAATGTAGTCGCCCTTCGGGTCGTAGCGCTCGCCCTGCATCATCGGATTGAAGATGCGGAAATACGGCGCGGCATCAGCCCCACACCCACCGGCCCACTGCCAGCCTTGGGTGTTGTTCGCCAGGTCGGCGTCGACCAGACAATCCCAGAACCAGCGCGCGCCCTCCTGCCACGGCAGCAGCAGGTGCTTCACCAGCAGCGAAGCTACGTTCATGCGCGTGCGATTGTGCATCCAGCCTACCTTCCACAACTGGCGCATGCCGGCATCGACCAGCGGGTAGCCCGTGCGCCCCTTGCGCCACGCCTTCAGCAGGTCTTTGTCGTCGTCCCAGGGAAAATGCTCAAACTCGGGACGTAGCGGCTGCTCGGGTGTATCCGGGAAATGATACAGCAGGTGGTAAGAGAACTCCCGCCAGCCAATTTCGTCGACGAACTTTTTGATGCCCTTGGCCCGCTGGTCGCCCACCTCGTAAACGCGTGCCACGATCTGGCGCGGGCCCAGCTGACCGTGCGCGAGGTATGGCGAGAGTCGGGAGGAGCCGTCGATGTCGGGCCGGTTGCGCGTGTCGCCGTAATCGCGCACACCACTTTCAAGAAAAGTGGCGAGTTGCTTTTCCGCGCCGTCGAGCGTCGGGTCCCAAAACGCTGCGATGCCGTCGTCCCATTTCTTTTCGGGGAGCAGGCCCAGGTCCTCAAGCGGGTCGGATTTTGGGGAGTCTTTCAACCCTCGCGCTTTTTTCAAATCGATAGTCGGCGGTTCCGGAAAGTCGTGCGTCTGGCACGCGCGCCAAAATGGCGAAAACACCTGAAAGGGCTTTCCGCTTTTGTTCTCGATGCTGTGCGGTTCAAAGATGACGTGGCTCTGAAAACTGCGAGCCTCCATTCCATCGTCGCCGAGCGCTTTTTTGATCTTGCCGTCGCGCTCACGAATGACCGGCTCATAACGGCGATTCCAAAACACCGCGCCCGCACCCGTCTCCTCAGCCAGTTCGCGCAACATTTTCAGTGACTCGCCCTTGCGCAAAATCAGCGTCAGCCCGGCATCGGTAAACTTCGACGCAAGGTCTTCGAGCGCCTGGTGCAGCCACCATTGGGCCGCCGCGCCCAGGGGCCATTCCCCTTCCTCTTCGGGCGCCCAAATGTACACCGGCACAATCGGTTCGCCGCGTTTGATCGCCGCTTGCAGTGCGGAGTTATCCTCAAGACGCAGGTCGCGCCGAAACCACAAAAGCGTCGGGGCTGCGTCAGATTTTTTGTCAGGCATACTAAAGTCTGTTGAAAGAGGTGTGCCATCAGGGCCTTGGGAAACTGTGCGGCTACCATTACTTGTTCAAAGTCAACTGCTTATGGATTCACAGTTCCTTCCGTGCCCGGTTCAACCTGCTACCTGCGCCTCGTTTGATCCCGATTTAGAGAGCGCTGATGTGCAAATTGCATCGACGTTGCTCAACAAAACGGCGGACACAGCAAAGTTGCAATGCCCGCCGGAAATTGTTTGGCGAAGGACAGGTCTCAGACGCCTGCGGTCGCCGCAGTCATCTCTTCGCGGGCCCGCTCGGCCAGCGCGGTCGAGATGTAGCGTTCACCTGCCGAGCAGGCGATGGTGACGATCTTCTTGCCGGCGGCCTCGGGGCGCTTGGCCACCTGCATCGCCGCCCAGATGTTGGCCCCCGTCGAGATGCCCCCGCAAATTGCGTCCGACAGCGCCACATCCTGCGACGTTTTGAAGGCGTCCTCGTTGGTCACTTGGATCACCTCGTCGACAATCTCCGTATTGAGGTTCTTGGGCACGAAGCCCGCGCCGATGCCCTGAATCTTGTGCGGCCCCGGCTGACCGCCGGAGATCACCGGGCTGTCCACCGGCTCTACCGCGATGGCGTGCAGTTCCTTGCGTGATTTGATGACCTCGGAGACCCCGGTGATGGTACCGCCGGTGCCCACGCCCGAGACAAAATAATCGATGTCCCCCTGCAGGTCGCTCCAGATTTCCTCGGCGGTGGTCGCGCGGTGAATTGCTGGGTTGGCCGGGTTCTCAAACTGCTGCGGCATGAAGCCCTGGTCCTTGAACTCGTCGAGGATTTCGCTCGCGCGGGCAATGGCGCCGCTCATGCCCTTGGGTCCTGGCGTCAGGATGATTTCCGCGCCCAGCATCTTGAGCAGGATGCGGCGCTCCAGCGACATCGTCTCGGGCATGGTCAGGATGCAGCGGTAGCCGCGCGCGCGACAGACAAAAGCGAGCGCGATGCCAGTGTTGCCTGAGGTGGGCTCGATGACCACACTGTCCGCCTTGAGTTGGCCGGACTTTTCAGCCGCGTCGATCATGGCGTAGCCGATGCGGTCCTTGACGCTGGAGAGCGGATTGAAGAACTCGCACTTGACGTAAATGTCAGCGTCGAGGCCAGCGGCCGCGCGGTTGAGCTTAATGAGCGGGGTACGCCCAACGGATTCGACGATGTTCGCGTAGAGTGCCATGGCTGTGCGTGGGTCTGTGGTGGGATACTTGAGTTATTCGCGTTACTTACTAAGGAAAACGTTTTCCAGTCTCTTGGCAAGACAAACCGAAGCGTCCGCGCGCTTTCTGCAAAAAACAAATCGTTTGTTCAGATGCCGTTGACCGGCGTCGGGTTCCCGTCACCGTTGGTGTCATGCCACTGCCGACTGAATCGCGAAACGTACTGCAAGTGCTACGCTGGACCGCGCTGAGCGAAGGCGTTTCGTGGCTGGTGCTGCTCTTCATTGCGAGGCCGCTGAAGTACGGCGCGGGCATACCCGAAGCTGTTTTTATCGTGGGCATGATCCACGGAATTTTATTCATGGCGCTGGTCGGTGCGCTGTGCTGGGCCAAGGTGAAGAGTCCCCTCACCTGGCCGCTGGGCTGGTTGATTTTCTTTGCCTCCCTGGTGCCCTTCGGTGCGTTTTGGGCCGATCTCAAACTGCGCGCGTTCATGCGCACCCGCCTGACGGACACCCAAACAGACGCCCCCGCACCGGTGATGGAAAGCGTCTGAAACGGTGGCGGTTGGCCGAGAATTCGCTAGCCTGTTCGGAAGCAATCGCCCATCGCACGCCTCTCACAGCCATGACACGTCTCCACTTCGGTCTGCCAACGCTGCTCTGCCTGCTTCTCTCGATATCGATGACCACCACCGTCGCACACGCCTCCAAAGCTCCCCCCAAGGACGTCGACGACCATTACGTGAGCCCCGCGCCCAGGGAACTGCCTAAGCCCAAAGCGTCTACCTCAAACCTGCTGGTGCGTGCCAACGGCCTGGAAAATAGCAAGGGCCAGGTCTGCTACGCGCTCTTTCGTACCTCGGGGGAGTTTGCGGAAGTACCCTTCCGACGCGGCGTGGCGCCTGTCTCCGGCAAGAAAAGCCACGTGCTCTTCACCAACATTCCGCACGGGGACTACGCCCTGGCGGTCTTCCACGACCGCAACAAGAACTTCAAGTTGGACAAAAACTTCGTGGGCGTGCCTACCGAGCGTTACGGCTTTTCCAACAACGCCCGCGGAACCTTCGGACCGCCCGACTGGAAAGACGTGAAATTCACCCTCGCCGGTGAGTTGGGCGAACTCACCGTCACGGTGAAATAGGACGTTGGCGAGGATGGCCGGACATGCGGTGGTGATCGCGGGCGGCGGTGCCGCGGGCTTTTTTGCGGCGATTCATTGCGCCCAGACCAATCCGGAGTGCGCGGTCACCATTCTGGAGCGCGCGCCCAAAGTGCTGGGCAAAGTGCTCATCTCCGGCGGCGGTCGCTGCAACGTCACCCATGCCTGCTTCGACCCGAAAGAACTCGTCAAAGCGTACCCGCGTGGTGCGCGTGAACTGCTCGGGCCCTTTCACCATTTTCAGCCGGCGGACACGGTGGAGTTCTTCGAAAGCCGAGGCGTGCCCACCAAGGTTGAAGAGGACGGGCGGATGTTTCCGGTTTCGGATTGCTCGGCCTCCATCGCCGATTGCCTGCGCAACACCGCTCGCGACTGTGGCGTGACCGTGCACACGGGCCTGGGCGTCCTGGAAGCCACCGAGCGCAGCGGCCGCGGTTTTCTGCTCAGCTTGAGCGATGGTTCATCCATCCACGCAGACCGTTTCCTGCTCGCCACCGGCGGCAATCGATCCTCGCGCGGTCTGGGCATCGCCAAAGCGCTGGGGCACACCGTCACGCCGCCGGTGCCCTCCCTGTTCACCTTCGTGGTCAAGGACAAGCGGCTGAACGGGCTGGCCGGACTCTCCGTGCCGCAGGCTGAGGCCAGCGTGGAGGCGTCCGACCTGTGCGAACGCGGCCCGCTGCTGGTTACGCATTGGGGGTTGAGCGGTCCAGCGGTGCTGCGGCTGTCGGCCTGGGGCGCACGGGAACTGGCGCAGCGTCGCTACCAGTTCAAGGTCAAGGTCAACTGGTTGGGCCAGGAGTCGCCCAAGGGGGTTTCCCAGCGCGTCGATGCGATTCGGCGCACCAACCCAAAGAAGAAGGTCGTCAACGGACCCGCGCCGGAGCTGCCCCAACGCCTGTGGAGCCGCCTGGTACGCTCGGCCGGTATCGAGGACTCGCGCCCATGGGCCACGCTTTCACGCGAGCAGCATGGCGCGCTGTGCCGGCAGATTGGCGAGTGCACCTTCGGCGTCTCTTCCAAGAGCAATTTCAAGGAGGAATTCACTACCTGCGGCGGGGTGGCGCTGCCCGAAGTCGACTTTCGCACGATGCAGAGCCGCGTCTGCCGCGACCTGTATTTGGCCGGCGAAGTGCTTGACATCGATGCGGTGACGGGCGGGTTTAATTTCCAGGCGGCGTGGACCACCGGCTATCTGGCCGGGCGGGCGATGGCCGCGACTGACTGACGGGTGTGGACGCTGCGAGCCACCATTCGATGAAATTTGTTTTTTTCGTGCAAGGCGAGGGTCGGGGCCACCTGACTCAGGCCATCAGCCTGCAGCGTATTCTGGAGTCAGCGGGACACCGCGTCTGCCGCATTTGCGTGGGTCTGCCGCACAACCGGCGTCTGCCCGAGTTCGCCCAGCTGGCCTTTCGCGGACGTCTGGAAACCTACCGGGGCCCCGCCTTGAGTTACTGCCGCCGACGCGGGCTGACCCACGTGCAAACGACGGCGCGCTTTCTGCGTGACCTGCCTGCCCTCACCGAAAGCTACCGACAAGTCGCCGCCTGTCTGCGGCGCGAGCAGCCCGAGCGCATCGTGAACTTTTTCGAGCCCGTGGCCGGCGTGCACTTTCGCCTCAAAGAGGCACCGGCACCTGTCGTCAGCCTGGGCCACCAGTTTCTGCTGCTGCATCCGGCCTTTCGCCTGCCTCCGGGCACGTGGCTGGAGCGACGCTCCACCCTGAACCTGATCCGGCTGGTCGGCGGCACGAGCCTGAAGCTGGCGCTGTCCTTTCGTGAGCAGCCCTCGGATCCGAAGCAACGGATCCAGGTGGTCCCGCCGCTGCTGCGTCCGGCCTTGCGCCGCTGCAACTCGACCGACGTGGGCCCGGTCGTGGCCTACCTGCTCAACGCCGGTTATGTGGCCGACCTGGAGCGTGCCCAGGCGCTGGAGCCGCACCTGCGCGTGCGCTGTTTTTCGGGTTTTTCGGAGGCGGAACTGACCTCCCGGACAACGGCGGTTCACCGCGAGCCCATACACGGCGAACGCTACCTGCAGGCAGTGACGCAGGCGCGCGGGTTGGTTTCGACGGCGGGCTTTGAAGCGGTCGCCGAGGGGGCCTATCTGGGCAAGCCCATCGTGCTGATGCCCGTGGACGGCCATTTTGAGCAACGTGCCAACGCGCTGGACGCCACCCGGGCCGGGCTGGCGCACGCGCAGTCACCCGCCACGTTGAACCTGGGCCCCTTGAACACGCCGCCCCCGGTGGCGTTGACCCAAACCTTCCGCGCCTGGTGCGACCACGCGCCGGGGGCCTACCTGGAAGCACTGACGGGGCAAAAAGCGAACGAGCCCGCCGTTACCGGCGAGCCCGTCCTTTTTCCTGACTGAGTGGCGGGGCTGCTGTCCCTGACCCCGCCTGATGCTGATTCCTGAACAAAGAGTACGTTATTCGCCCTGCCCCAGTGAGTAGCCGCGCTCACCGTCGAAGGTGCAGAGGTTTTCGGTTTTGATGAAATCGACGCCGGCCTCGTTGAGGCGCTGCAACAAGCGGACGATCTGGCCGTGGCGGATGCTGCCGTCCTTTTGCTCGCTGACAAAGCGGCAGCGCCAGTGGTCGGTGCAAAACGTGCGCGGGTTGCCGTTGGGCCACACCTTCACGCCGCGGTTGGTAATGAGCTTAAGCACCAGCCCGTCGCCCGCGACTCGCAGAAGGCGTTCGGCGAGCACGTCGGGGTTACGCTGCGCTGTGTCCCAATCCAGAAACACATCCACGCCAACGGTTTCTTTGTAGGGACGTTGCTTTGCCTGCGCGGGTTGCGACTCGATGGGCTTGAGCCCGCGCAGTCCACGAGAAAGTGCCATCGTCTGTGGTTCCTGACCCAGACGCTCGATAACGGCATCGGCGAATGCCTGCGTACCGACCGGAGGCGCGCCCTCGGCCTCACCGCGCAGGTCGCCCGTGCGCACGCCATCTTCCAGCGTTTTGAGCCAGGCCTTTTCCACGCGCAGGGCGACGTCGTCCTGGCCCACGTAAGAGAGGAGCATGATCGCCGCCTGCAGCAGGCCGGACGGATTGGCCTTGTCCTGCCCGGCGATGTCGGGCGCGGAACCATGGACGGCTTCGAACATAGCAAAGCCCTCACCGAGATTGGCCGAACCGCCCAGGCCGACGGAACCCGTCAGCTGCGCAGCCACGTCGGAGAGGATGTCGCCATACAGGTTCGGCGCAACGATGACGTCGAAGCGCTCGGGCTGATCGGCCAGCAGAGCCGTGCCGATGTCGATGATGAAACGCTGGCGTGCCACGCCGTCATAACCCGCGCCAACCTGCTCGAAGGCATCGTAGAAGAGCCCGTCGGTCAGCTTCATGATGTTGTCCTTGATGAAGCAGGCAACGTTGGGCCGACCCTGGGCGCGGGCGTACTCAAAGGCGAAGCGGCAGAGGCGTTGGCTGCCCGGCTGCGAAATCAGCTTCAGACACTGCGTGACCTCAGCGGTTTGGCGGTGCTCGATACCGGCATAAGTGTCCTCTTCGTTTTCGCGAATGATGACCAGGTCCATCTGCGGGTGACGGGTGGCCACCGCCGGCGCATAGGCGCGGCACGGGCGCACGTTGGCAAAGAGGCCAAAGGTTTTGCGCAGCGACACGTTGAGACTCTTATAGCCCCCGCCCGAAGGTGTGGTGATGGGCGCCTTCAACAACAGGCCGGTCTCGTTGAGGATGTCCCAGCTCTCCGGCGCGATGCCCGAAGTGTGGCCCGAACGGTAGACCGACTCACCCACCTCGACCGGGCGCAGGTCCAGACGCGATCCGGCCTCGGCCAGGATGCGCAGCGTGGCGTTCATGATTTCCGGACCAATGCCGTCGCCGGCAGCGACTGCAATGACCGGGGAAGCAACACCCTCGGCATTGCGTTGGAGTTGCCGTGCGGCCACTTCGAATTCGTTGTGTTGAAGTTGCGTCATGAAAAACAGTTTCAGGACTGACAATTCGCGAATTTTTCTTCGTGTCAATGGATAAAGCGCGGCGCGCCCGCACTTTCTCAGAATCTCTCCACGCGCGTTCAGGATGACCGCTCAGACGGCATCGCCCGGCATGCCTGCCGGGAAAGACGGGCTTACTGCGCCCCGAGCAGTTCCTCGAAGTTCACTCCACGCATGTTCCCGGTCTTCAAGAACTGCTGGTGCATGGCGTAGGCGCAGCCCAGCGTTTCGGGCGTGTGCCCGTCGCGCGTGTTGGCATAGTACGCCCGCAATTCGTCGCGAAAGTCCGGATGTGCGCAGTTGTTGACGATGGCCTCGGCGCGTCCATGGGGATCTTTGCCGCGCAGATCGGCCACGCCCTGCTCCGTGATAATGACGTTTACGCTGTGCTCACTGTGGTCAATGTGCGAGACGTGCGGGACAATCGGCGAGATCGCGCCTTTCTTGGCCAACGAAGGACAGGTGAAGATAGAGATGTAGGCGTTACGCGTGAAGTCGCCCGAGCCGCCGATGCCGTTCATCATGCTCTTGCCCATGACGTGGGTCGAGTTGACATTGCCGAAGACGTCGACCTCAAGCGCCGTATTTACGGTGATGATACCCAGCCGGCGCACGACCTCGGGGTTGTTGGAAATTTCCTGCGGGCGCAGTAGGATGCGGTCCTTGAAAAAGCCGATGTTGTCGTAGATGCCTTTAAGGACCTCCTGGGACACGGTGATGGACGTACCGCTGGCAAAGCGGATGCGCTCCTGCTCCATCAACTGCACAACCGAGTCCTGAATCACCTCCGAGTACATCTGAAACGGCGGGATGTCCGGATGCGCGCCCATGGCCCCGAGCACGGCGTTGGCCACGTTGCCAACGCCGGATTGAATCGGCAGGAATTGCTTGGGCACGCGGCCAGCCTTGATCTCCGCAGCCAGAAAACGCGCCACGTTGTCGCCGATTTGCAGCGTGATCGGATCGGGCTCGGCAAAGCCGCCCGTCTCGTCGGACTCGTTGGTCCGAACGATGCCGACGATCTTCTCGGGCGGCACCTTGATGACCTCGCGGCCAATGCGCTCGTCGGCGCGGAAGACAGGAATCTCGCGACGTCCGGGCGGGTTGGCCGGCTCGTAAATGTCATGAATGCCGCGCAGGCGACCGGGGTGGTAGCCGTTGAGTTCGACGAGGATTTTGTCGGCGTAGTTGCAGAAGGTGGGGCTGGCACCGACCGAGGTGGTCAGCACGATTTCGCCCTGCTCGGTCACGTCGCAGGCCTCGACGATGGCCCAGCTGAAGTTGCCGAGAAAACCGTAGCGCACGTGCTGCGGCAGCAGCGACAGGTGCATGTCAAAAAAGTGCGTGTCCCCTCGGTTGATACTGGCGCGCATGTCCTTGCTGGACTGATACGGCGTGCGCCAGCCCACCGCGTTGGCGCGGGCCAGTTCGCCATCGAGCGAGTCTCCGGTGGACGCGCCGGTGACGACGTTGACCTTGAAGGGCCGGCCTGCCTCGTGCTCGGCCCGCGCCCGAGCCGCGATGGCGCGCGGGATGGCCTTGGCCGCACCGGCCGGGGTAAACCCCGAAAAGCCGATGGTCTGTCCGTCTTGGATGAGGGCGGCCGCCTCCTCGGCGGTCAGTTCGGTGATGGTCTGGGTCATGGTCAAAGGGATCGGTCGTCTCGCCAGGAAGCTTACCGGGTTGCGTTGGCGCTTACGTACTCAAGGTCGAGGCCCACCAAACGCAGTTCGATAGGTGCCTTGTCCGAAACGTCGGGTTGGCTTGCTCGCACGAGGGCGGCGCTGAAAGGTTCGCACGCGGGCGTGTTTGCCAACAAACGGGAAAGCCCGGCGATGCGCAAAGTGCCCATCTTCCACCCAAGCCGCCGCTTGCTCAGCCGTTTCATTTCACGCCCTAGCCAAAATAGGAGATAAAGATGCCGGCGGCCACGGCGGTGCCGATAACACCGGCCACGTTCGGACCCATGGCGTGCATGAGCAGGTGGTTTTGCGGGTCGGCCTTCTGGCCTTCGACCTGGGAGACGCGCGCAGCCATCGGCACGGCCGATACCCCCGCCGATCCGATCAGCGGATTGATCGGGCTGCCGGGCGAAAGCAGATTCATCAGCCGGGCCATCAGGACGCCGCTGGCGGTGGCGATGCCGAAGGCAACGATGCCCAGCGCCAGGATGCCCAGCGTCTCCATCGTCAGGAAGCGCTCGGCGGTCATCGTGATGCCGACACTCGCACCGAGCAAAATGGTCACAACGTTGATGATTTCGTTTTGGGCCGAGCGGGTCAGTCGCTCCGTGACGCCGGATTCCTTCAGGAGGTTCCCCAACATCAGCATGCCGATCAATGGGGCGCTCTCGGGCACCATCAGAATGCAAAAGACCGTCACCACCCCGCCAAAGATGAGCTTCTCCAGCTTGCCGACTTTGCGCAGCGAGGTCATGCGGATACGGCGCTCTTTTTCGGTGGTGAGCCCACGCATGATCGGCGGCTGAATCAAAGGCACCAGTGCCATGTAACTGTAGGCCGCCACGGCGATCGGACCGACCAGGTGCGGCGCGAGGTTGTTGGCCAGGAGGATGGACGTCGGCCCGTCGGCCCCGCCGATGATCGAGACAGCTGCGGCCTCCTCGGACGTGCTGAAGATAAAGAGACCGCCCAGAAACGTGGCGAAGACCCCAAACTGGGCAGCCGCGCCCAACAGCAGCGTGCGCGGGTTGGCGATGAGCGGGCCAAAGTCGGTCAACGCGCCCACGCCCAGAAAAATCAGCGGCGGGAACAGCTCCAGGTCCAAGCCCTTTTTAAAGTAGTAGAACAAGCCGCCGCGGCCCTCGGGTTGCAGGCGCACAAGCAAATCGTCCTTCGTGACCGTCTGACCTTCGCGCACGTACAGGTCGGTGACTTTGCCGGCACCGATGTCGCCCATCTCGATCTCCTCAAGGATGAACTCGCCGTCGTCGTCGCGTTGGTTGGTGCGGATGACGATGGCGCGCCGGTCGGCGTCGGCGTTGGTGAGGACATCGTTTTCGTCGACGCGGATCTCGATGACCGTGCCGGCCACCTCGGCCAGCAGTCGCTGCGGATCCGGCGGGGGCTCTTCGATGAGGGTGCCCAAGTTTGCCAGCAGCGCCCCGGCGGCGATCGGCACGAGCAAGAGCGGCTCAAACTTCTTGGCGATGCCCAGGTACAGCAGCGCAATCACAATGAGCCACATGGCAACGTTGCCCAGGCTGATCCGGGCAAAGCCGCTTTGCTCGAGAAATTCCATCAACTCAGACATGACGCGCGTGCTTGGGGGTGAACGGGCCGACGACTAGCCCAGCCGGATGAGCGGCTTGCCTTCCTCGACGGAATCGCCGGCCGCGACCAGGACCTCGGCCACGGTGCCGGCGGCGGGCGCGTTGACGAACGTGTTCATCTTCATGGCCTCGAGCGTGAGCAGTTGCTGGCCTTCGGTCACAGCGGCACCGACGGTCACGTCGACCGAGACCACGGTGGCGGACAGCGGGCTGACGACCACGCCATCTTCGGCGGCAGCGCTGGAAGCAGCCGGGGCGGCGGCCGCCGGGGCCGCGGTCGGCGGAGCCATCGAAACCGCGCCCGAGCGCGAAGGCGTACGTGGGGCCGGCGTGGTGCCTTCGTCGAGGAATTCCACCTCAACCTCGTAGGCTTTGCCCTCAACGGTGATGCGAAGTCGTTTCATGTCAGGAAAGTCAGTCGGCGCGGGTTCAGCCAGGCCCTAGCGCACGCGGTGGGAGGAGTGAATGGCGCGGCGGCCCTCTGCCGCCCAGTTCCCGCGGGTGGCTGGCGAGATCGAGCGGATGGCTACCGGACGGTTCAGCGCGATTTGCGTCGCAGCCGCCACCACCGCGAGCAGGTGAGGGTCGGCACCGACACTGCTGGGTTGCGAAAGGTCTATCTCCGCCGGCGCCGGGGCCGGCGTTGTCGCCGCCGGCTGCGTCAGCGACTGCTTGGCGGCCTGGGCCACGAAGATGCGCCCGATCAGCGCCGTCACCAGCCAGAGCACGCCCAGGATGGACAGGACGATGCCGAAGCCCAGAAAGACGAGGGTAATATCGTCGGCGGTCGAAGCCAGCAGCGGGGCTGGTGAAGTCGCGGAAAAAAGAGGCATCGGTGGTTTACAAAGGAATATTGCCGTGCTTTTTGGGCGGACGCGTGACGCGCTTGGAGAGCGTGTTGCGCAGCGCCAGAGCGATGGTCGAGCGACTTTGAGCCGGTTCGATCACATCGGTGATCATGGCATTGGCTGCGGCCTGATAGGGCGAGGCAAATTTTTCGCGGTACTGTGCTTCGAGTTCCTTGCGCTTGGCCTTGGGGTCTTCGGCGCCCTCGATTTCCTTCTTGTAGAGCACGCCGACGGCGCCCTCGGGCCCCATCACCGCAATCTCCGCCGTGGGCCAGGCAAAGACGAAGTCCGCGCGCATGTCCTTGGAGCACATGGCCAGGTAAGCACCCCCGTAGGCCTTGCGCATGATGAGCGTGATCTTTGGCACCGAGCAGGAGGCGTAGGCTAAGAGCATCTTGGCCCCGTGGCGGATGATGCCGCCGCGCTCCTGGGCCAGTCCCGGCATGAAGCCCGGCACATCGACCAGCGTGACCACCGGGATGTTGTAGATGTTGCAGGAGCGGATGAAGCGCGCGCCCTTGTCGGAGGCGTCGATGTCGAGCGTGCCGGCCTTCACCTTGGGCTGATTGGCAATGATACCCACGATGACCCCTTCGATGCGGGCCAGCCCCGTGACCAGATTGGGCGCGAAGCCGCCCATGATCTCGAAAAAGTCTGCGTCGTCCACCAGCAGGCGAATGACCTCGAGCACATCGAACGGGCTCTTGGCGTCCGCTGGCACGAGCGCGTTCATGCCCTCGTCACGGGTGATGGTCAGGTTCTCGCTCGGATTGTGCGGGGGGTCCTGCAGGTTATTGGGCGGCAGGAATGACAGGAGTTTCGCCGCCAGGTCGCAGGCGTGCGCGTCGTCGCGGGCGACCAAGTGCACGTTGCCGCTGACGGTCGAGTGTGCCGCCGCCGTGGCGAACTGCTCCAGCGAGGCGTTTTCGCCGGTGGCAGCCTTGATCACGCCAGGTCCGCAGATGAACATATTGGCGTTCTCCTGCGTCATGATGATGAAGTCCATCAGCGCCGGCGAGTAGGCCGCCCCACCCGCGCACGGACCGGCGACGATCGCGATTTGCGGCACCACCCCGGAGAGGTACACGTTTTTGAAAAACACCTCACCGTAGCCCGAGAGCGAGTCCACGCCCTCCTGGATGCGCGCCCCGCCCGAGTCGTTGATGCCGACAATCGGGATGCCCGCCTCGGAGGCGTAGTCCATCAGGTCGCAAATTTTCTTGGCGTGGATGCGTCCCAGCGCGCCACCGCCCACGGTGAAGTCCTGGCTGAAGGCCGCCACCGGGCGCCCCTCAACGAATCCCGTGCCGGTCACGACGCCGTCGCCGGGCATCGAGCGCTTTTCCATGCCAAAGCTGTGGCAGCTGTGCTCGGCGTGCATGCCGAATTCCTGGAAAGTGCCCGGTTCAAAGAAATGCTCCAGGCGCTCGCGGGCCGAGAGCAAACCCTTGCTCTTGCGCTTGTCGAGCTTGTCCTGACCGCCACCGGCGCGGGCGCTCTCACGCCGCTTTTCGAGTTGGTCTAAAAGGTCTTTGGAAATGGCCATCGTCTCAGTCGGTTAAAACGCCGGGCGTACCAGACACAAGCGTCGGCAGGCAGGCTGCCGTTGAACGCGCGGCGGTCAAGCACGCTCCGACAAGGCTCAGGATTTGGGCGTGCAAAATTCTGTCAGCACGCCATGGGTGGACTTGGGATGCAGGAAGGCCACCAGCTTGTTGGCCGCGCCTTCGAAGGGCTCCTCGTGAATCAGGCGCGCGCCCTGGTCGGCGGCCTGCTTGAGCTGGCCCTGAATGTCGTCGGTGCGGAAGGCCACGTGGTGGACGCCCTCGCCGTTTTTCTCCAGAAATTTGGCCACCGGGCTGTCCTCGGCGGTCGGCTCCAGCAACTCCAGATGGGTGCCGCCGACGTCAAAAAAGGCCGTGCGCACCTTTTGCGAAGGCACCTCCTCGGTTTTTTCGCAGTGCAGTCCCAGCACCGTTTCATAGTATTTCACCGTTTCCTCGAGTGAGCGTACCGCGATACCAAGGTGATCGATTTTCGTAATCATGACGCAATGGGTAAAGATGCCGGTCCTCCGGCTGCAGGCGGTCTAGGTATAAGGATATCTAAAGTCAAGAAACCTTCGGAAAAAGAATTTCTACAGTGAAACTAACTTGCTTGTTAACAATAATTTGCGGCTGCAAAATCTTGGATTAAAAAATTTTATGCACATTGCAGCGGCTTTAAAATTGACAGCAAAATTTGGATTAGAAATGCTTCTGGACTTGCTGAAACCGACCCGCCAACCTCTCTCAACCTCCCTGATATGAGCGATTTAGAACCGCAGGCCAGCAACGGTCAAGGCCAGGGCCGCCTCCTGGAGGCCTTTGCCGTACCCACTTACGAGGAGTGGAAAGCCGCCGCCGAAAAGCTGCTCAAGGGTGCGCCCTTTGAGAAAAAGATGCTCACGCGCACGCCCGAGGGCATCACCCTGCAGCCGATTTACCGCCGCGAGGACGCCGCCGCCAAGGGGCTGCTGACCGCGCCGGCGCCCGGCCAGGGCGATTACCTGCGCGGCACCCAGCCGCTGGGCTACCGTCTGCAAGCCTGGGAGATGGCCCAAGAGCTGCCCTGCTCGCTACCCGAAGAATTCAACGAAGTCCTTTTGGCCGCGCTCAACCGCGGGCAAAATGCCGTCAACCTGCTGCTGGACATCGCCTCGCAAAACGGCGTGGACCCCGACAGTGCGGCCGATGGCGAAGTGGGTGCCTGCGGGGTCTCGATCGCTACCGTAGGCGACCTGGCAAGCGCGCTGGACGGTGTTTACCTGACCGCCGTGCCCCTACACGTGCAGTGCGGGGCCAGCGCCCTGCCCTTCGCCGCGCTCTTGCAGGCCTACCTGAACAAAGCCGGCATCGACACCCAGGCAGTTCGCGGAAGTCTTGGGGCCGACCCTCTGGGAGTGCTGGCCCGGGCGGGCCGTTTGGATATTTCGCTGCAACAGGCCTTCGACGAGATGGCCTGGCTGCAGCAGTGGCACACCACCAACGCGCCGCAGTTGCGTGTCTTCGGACCCAGCGGATTGCCCTTCGCCGGTGCCGGGGCCAGCGCGGTGGAGGAACTCGCCTTCACCCTGGCCAGCGCCACCGATACCTTCCGCGCCCTGGGTGAACGCGAGGTCGACATTGAGGACGCCGCCAAACTCACCCGGATGAACCTCTCAGTCGGCCCGCAATTTTTCATGGAAGTGGCCAAACTGCGGGCCGCGCGGCAACTGTGGCACAAGGTGGTGAGGGCCTTTGGCGGCTCCGCCGAAGCGGCCAAGCTCCAGCTGCACGCGCGCACCGGCCTCTACAACAAGACCGTGGTTGACCCGTACGTGAACCTTCTGCGCAGCACGACCGAGGGCTTGGCTGCCGTGATTGGCGGCGTGGACAGCCTGCACGTAGGCCCCTTCGACGAAATTTTCCGCGTCCCCGATGCATTCTCCCGCCGCATCGCGCTGAACACGCAGGTCATGCTGGCCGAGGAGTGCGACCTGCAGGCGGTGGTCGATCCGGCCGGCGGCTGCTTGTTCATCGAGGACCTGACCGCCGAAGTCGCCCGACAAGCCTGGGCGCTTTTCCAGGAAGTCGAGTCGCAGGGCGGGCTGCTCGAGGCACTCAACAAGGGCTGGGTGCAGGAGCGCATCGCCGCCACCGCTGCTCAGCGTGAGAAACTTCACGACCAGCGCCGCAGCACGCAGATCGGCTGCAACCTCTTCCCCAACCTGCAGGAGCAGCACCTGGCCAGCAACGTGCCCAACTACGCACAGCTGCGTCGCACCCGAGCCGAAGCAGTCGCGCAGTACCGCATTTCCGGAGACGTCGAGGGCGATGCCGCGATTGTTGAACGCCTCAGCGCGATTGCCAGTTCGGACGGGGCCCGTGTCTTTTCCAAGATGATCGAGGCCGCCGGTGCCGGGGCCAGCCTCGGGGAAGTGGCCCGCAGTCTGCGCGGGGCCGATGCCGAGAAAGCCAAGCCAACCGTGCAGCCCGTGCCCTTCAAGCGGCTCTCGCAAAAATACGAGGGACTGCGCCTGGCCGCGCGCTACTACGCCGAAAAACACGAACACGGCCCCAAGCTCTATTTGGCCAACATCGGGCCGCTACGCCAGCACAAGCTGCGGGCGGACTTTACCCGGGGCTTTTTCGAGACCGGCGGCTTTGAAGTGTTGTATCCAAAAGGTCAGGACGACCCGGCCCAGGCGGCCGAGGAGGCCATCGCCTCCGGCGCGCGCGTGGCCGTCATTTGCTCGACCGACGACGCCTACGTCGAGGCCGTGCCTGCCTTTTGCCGCGCGCTCAAGGGCAAGGACAGCGGCATCAAAGTGCTGCTGGCCGGCGACCCAGGCGAGCAGCAGGAGGCCTACGCTGCCGCCGGCCTGGACGACTTCATTTCCATTCGCTCCAACAACTACGACACCGTCCGCAAGTACCTCGAGCACGTCGGGGCGGTGTGAGTGGGCAGCGCATGGAAACGACAGCTGCGAGACGACAGAACTGGAGCAATTCGAGCAGACGATGGGCACCTTCCGAACAACCTGCGTGATTGAGAACGTGGCCGACCGCGCGCGTAAGGTGACAGTTCAGCGGCTCCTCGTGGACACAGGCAGCGAACTCACTTGGATCGCCGGCCGCTACCTCGAGAAAATCGGCGTCGAGCGTAAGAAGAAGGACCTCACCATCGATCCCGCACGCAAGAAACTCGTCGCCGCCGAGCCCTTGCCCGCCGGCTAAGGCCATCCCATTGACCTGCGTGCCATTCAACAGCGCGGACCACCCTGAGAGAATATTTCCCGATGAAAAATCCTGACTTCACCACCCTGGCCTTTGACCCGTTGGAGCACCGCCAAAATGGTGCGGCCGCTGCCGCCCTGGCCGACTGGCAGACCGAGGCGCAGAACCACTCGGGCAAGCCGCTGGACGAACTGCTCTACGACACGATGGAGCAGATTCCGGTCAAGCCGCTGTATTCAGAAAACGACTACACCGGCTTGGAGCACCTCGACCACACCGCCGGCCTGCCGCCCTACCTGCGTGGTCCCTACGCCACGATGTACGTCTTTCGGCCCTGGACGGTGCGGCAGTACGCGGGGTTTTCGACGGCGGAGGAATCCAACGCCTTTTACCGGCGCAACCTGGCCGCCGGGCAGGCTGGTTTGTCGGTCGCCTTCGACCTGGCCACGCACCGCGGCTACGACTCGGACAACCCGCGCGTGGTCGGCGACGTGGGCAAGGCTGGCGTGGCCATCGACTCGGTCGAGGACATGCAGATTCTCTTTGACCAGATTCCGCTGGACCGCGTTTCGGTCTCCATGACGATGAACGGCGCGGTTATACCGGTGATGGCCTTTTACATCAGCGCGGCACTGGAGCAGGGCGTGAAACCCGAGCAGCTTGCCGGCACCATCCAAAATGACATCCTCAAGGAATTCATGGTGCGCAACACCTACATTTATCCGCCCGCGCCCTCGATGCGGATCATTGGCGACATTTTCGCCTACACCGCGCGCAACATGCCCAAGTTCAACTCCATCTCGATCTCCGGCTACCACATGCAGGAAGCCGGCGCGACTGCCGACATCGAGATGGCCTACACCCTGGCCGACGGGCTGGAGTACCTGCGCACGGGCACGGCCGCCGGGCTGGGCGTGGACGACTTTGCGCCGCGCCTGTCCTTTTTCTGGGCCATCGGAAAGAACTACTTCATGGAGATCGCCAAGATGCGGGCCGCACGCTGCCTGTGGGCGAAAATCGTGCAGGGCTTCAATCCGAAGAATCCCAAGAGCCTGGCCCTGCGCACGCACTCGCAAACCAGCGGCTGGTCGCTGACCGAGCAGGACCCCTTCAACAACGTGGTGCGCACCTGCATCGAGGCCATGGCCAGCGCCTGCGGCCACACCCAGAGCCTGCACACCAACGCGCTCGACGAAGCCATTGCCCTGCCCACCGATTTCTCCGCGCGCATCGCGCGCAATACCCAGCTTTTCCTGCAGGAGGAAACGGGCATCACCCGCGTCATCGACCCGTGGGGCGGTTCGTTCTACGTCGAGTCTCTGACCGACCAGCTCATGCGGATGGCCTGGGCGCACATCGAGGAGGTCGAGAAGTACGGCGGCATGACCAAGGCGATCGAAGCCGGCGTGCCCAAGCTGCGCATCGAGGAAGCCGCCGCCCGCCGCCAGGCCCGCATCGACTCGGGCAAGGAGACGATCGTCGGCCTCAACAAACATCGCCTCGAAAAAGAAGACCCGCTGGACATCCTCGACATCGACAACACCGCCGTGCGCGAACAGCAGGTGCGCCGCTTGAAAGAACTGCGGGCCAAGCGCGACGACACCCGCTGCCGCCAGACGCTCGAAGCGATCACCAAGTGCGCGGAATCCGGCGAAGGCAACCTGCTTGAGTTGGCCGTGGACGCCGCGCAAGCCCGCGCCTCGCTGGGCGAGATTTCCGATGCGATGGAGAAGGTCTTCGGGCGTTACAAGGCGCAGATCCGTTCGATTTCCGGGGTTTACAGCAAGGAATTTGGCGAACAGGAGGATCGCATGAGCGAGGTGCGCACACTGGTGGAGCAATTTGAAAAGGCCGAGGGACGGCGGCCCCGCATCCTCATCGCCAAGATGGGTCAGGACGGGCACGATCGCGGCGCCAAGGTTGTCGCCACCGCCTACGCCGACATGGGCTTCGACGTGGACATCGGCCCGCTCTTCCAGACGCCCGAGGAATCCGCGCAGCAGGCCGTCGAGAACGACGTGCACGTGGTCGCGATGAGTTCGCTGGCCGCCGGGCACAAGACGCTCCTGCCGCAGCTGGTGCAGGCGCTGAAGGACCAAGGCCGCGACGATATCCTGGTGGTCTGCGGTGGCGTCATCCCCCAGCAGGATTACCCCTACCTCTTCGAGCACGGCGCGGCGGCTATCTTCGGGCCCGGCACGGTCATTCCCGACTCCGCTAAAAAGCTCCTCGAGCTGCTCTTGGCCGAGGAAGGGTGATTTTCTTTGAAACAAAAACTGACTAAGATTCTACACGGAGCACCGCAAAATCAGTTGGATGAATTTGCATATTATAAATTACCAAATGTTTTATGTACTTTTTTCCAGTTTCTAAAAACCAGCTTCTTTCATCCATTGGACACTCTAAACCTAACGCCACAGAAATAATGTTTTTCTTTTTGAGCTGGAAGAACTACAACCCATCGCGTTCTACGCAATGTTCTTGAAGCAGAAACCATCGGTACTCGTTTTCATAACTCCAGACGTCTGACTTAAAGGCGGTCAGATCGTGAATGAACGCCATGACCTCCGGGTTGTCAGGATCCGCCGACCCAGCCCAATTATCGACTAATTGGATACGCTCTGTACCATATGTCATCTGCACGGGTGATGCGAATTTTGAAGCGAGACCCACTGAGAAATCTAATTCGACCACACAGCCGCGATGGGAATCGCTATAATGGGACCACATCAGCTGATTGTCGAAATCCTTTGATAAACAAAGCACCAATAGGTCTAGAGCGTAGTCTTTCCGAAAGGAGAGACATTCCTTCAGTACTCTTTCGGGATGTTCCTTTGCTAAACTCTCCGCGATTTTCAGCAACTGCTTGGGATCCACAATCCAGGCCTCGTATTCTTCAAACGTGCCTGAAAATACACCGAGTTCGCGCAACTTCCCATACGCTTGGCGCCGACGGAGATTACTTTTGAGCGAAGAGACGAGAGTCCCCGGATCAGGTGCACCAGATGGTCGAGGGCAGTATTCAAGCACGTCATTGAACTCCAGAGGAGAGGTGACTTTGATTTTGCGGGTTTCGAGAAGTTCCTGAGCATACCCAGCTCGCATGTATTTAAATAACCTCATACTGCACAGTCCTACATATGGTTTAACCACGCAAGGCTGTGAAGTTACTGACAGCCTGCCCTCCGCGCTTGCCTTGGAGGCCCGCGCGTCCACAACCTTGCGAGCTATGCCCGACTTCCTCGATTCCCTCTTTTCGCTCAAGGGCAAGGTGGCCGTAGTCATTGGCGGCACCGGTGAGTTGTGTGGCGCGATGGCCGAAGGGCTGGCCGCTGCCGGTGCCGAAATTGTGCTGGTCGGGCGCAATCCCGACAAGGCCGCCGAACGCCTCAAGCGCATCGAAAAACTGCATGGCAAAAGCTACTTCGAAGCCTGCGACGTGCAAAGTAAAGCCGATCTGCAACAGCTGCTGGAGCGCGTGCTCAAGAAGTCCGGGCACGTCGACATTCTGGTCAATGGGGCGGGCGTGAACTCACCCACCCCGTTCCTCGAGATCGAGGAGACCGAGTTCGACCGCATCATGGAGGTGAACTTCAAAGCGGTCTTTCTCACCTGCCAAATCTTTGGTCGGTACTTCGTTGAGCGCGGGCAGCCGGCCTCGATCATCAACGTGGGGTCGATCAGCGGGCTCAACCCGATCTCGCGCGTCTTCACCTACTCGGCCTCCAAAGGCGCGGTGCACAACCTCAGCGCCAACCTCGCGCGCGAATGGGCGCCGTTGAACATCCGCGTCAACACCCTGGTGCCCGGCTTTTTCCCCGCCGAGCAGAACCGCCGCATCCTTACCCCCGACCGCGTCGAGCAAATCATGGGGCACACCCCGATGCAGCGCTTTGGCGAAAGCCACGAACTGGTTGGCGCAACCCTGCTGCTGGCCTCCGAAAAAGCCGGCGGCTTTATTACGGGCCACGAAATGATCGTCGACGGCGGCTTCGCTTCGATGCGGATCTAGGACCGCTGGCAACCGGGCCCAGGGGGTCGCCCCGGCAAGCGCCTACCCGCACGCTTTCTGTTTTTCAGACGCGCCCTAGGCACGGGCAGGCTGCAAGATTTCCAGACCGGGGAAGTACGTCTCATAAACGTTGGGGTCGCGTGTCAAAAGCGGCATCCCCGCCGTCAGCGCATGGGCGCCGATGTAAAAGTCCGGCAGGGGCGAGGTCTTTACACCGCCACGACGCCGATACTCAACGAAGGCCTTACCGGCAGCAAAGGCCGCGGTGTAAGGTAACACTAGGAGATCCAAATCCAGGACGCTCAGATCACGCCGAACTTGAGCTTCGCCGTGATAGCCAGCCGATACCTCAGCAAAAATCAACGGATTGATCGCAATGCCCTCGTCTTGGCACCGCCCTAAAGCTGCGCGCGAAGCCCCGAACCAGATTGGATTTCGGGTCAGAATGTCCAGGAGCACATTCGAGTCGACAAGGACCACCTACTTTTCCCGCGTCATCCCGAGGATTTCATCCGTCGTCAGACCCGCATCGGCGCCTCCAGCGACGTGATCGATCTTCTCCAGTAGCGAGCGCTTGCGTGAGCGCACCGGCTGAAGGACGATGCTCTGGCCGTTCACGTCGATGTCCAGTTCGCTGCCTTCGGCGATCCCCAACTGGCGTTGAATGGCTTCGGGAAGGACGATCGTACCGTTTTTACCGACTTTCATGGCCGCAGGCTACGCAACTGGCGCCCGTGCGTCAATGAGGCCCTAGCGCGCCGCCGTGGCCGGGCCGATGCCCTCGATGCGGTAGGCTTTGACTTCGGTGCGCAGCTCACCGCGGGTACGGAAGGTGCGAATCATCGTGCGTCCGACGATGTGCACCTGCGAGCCCGCGATGAAATCCAGCAACTCGGTTTCCAGGCCCTCGGCCTCGACCTTCAGGATGCCCGTGCGGTCGCGGAACACGAAGCAGGATTCGTCCAGGAAAAATACGATTTCGCCGCTTACGGTGACCGGCAGACCATCGATTGGCTTATTCAGCAGCTCGTTGATGGTAAAATTTTTGGCCTCGCTCAAGGCATCGACTTGCTGGCCCAGGACAACCATCGAGCCGACCTCGAATTCGGGGTTCTCGAGAAACTGCCGGTTGAGCTGACCACGAAGTTCCAGGGGCGTCTCCGGTGTAACCGGCGTGGGCGGAAACAGGTAGGTGGCAATACGCACGGGGATGACACCGGTGCCGTCGCTGAAAAGGTATTTATCGGCTTGCAGTTGCTTGGTCAGGTGGCCGCGCAGGACGATCAGGGCACCGTCGGCCCGTCGAGTCTGCAGACTGCCCACGTCGGTGCGAACAACCTTCGTCGGGCCGCTGGGCACGGGCAGTTCCTCGTCGGCGCCGTCGTCTTCCACCGGTATTGAGGGCGGTTCCTGAGCGGTGGCCAGCAGGTGCAGGCAGGCCCCGGGCAGCGCCGGCAGGAGAGCCAGAAAAATGTACAGGCAGGGACGACTCGGACGCGGCGCAGGCACAGGCAAAGGATTTTCGGATTGAGCAGGCTGGTTCCGTGAGCCTTGATCGGTCGCAAAACCAAAAGGTGAAGGCACGCCCTGTCTTTCCCACTCGATCCAAACGCTGCCATGGCCTTCCTCGACGACGACTTTCTGCTGACCACCCCGACCGCTCGCCGGCTTTTCCACGAGGTTGCCCGAGACCTGCCAATCGTGGATTACCACTGTCACCTGCCGCCCGAGCAAGTGGCGGCCAACTGCCAGTTCGAGACCCTGACCGACATCTGGCTGGCCGGCGACCACTACAAGTGGCGGTTGATGCGTGCCAACGGCGTGCCCGAGTCTCACTGCACCGGCGAGGCCGACCCCTACGATAAATGGCTGGCCTTTGCCCGGACCATTCCCATGACCCTGCGCAACCCGATGTACCACTGGTGCCACCTGGAATTGCGGCGGTATTTCGGCATCGATGCGCTCATCAGCGAGGACACCGCCAAGGAGATTTGGGACGGCGTCAACGCGCAGCTGCCCGGCCTGAAAGCACACGACATCCTCCAAAAATTCAAGGTGGCCGTGGTCTGCACCACCGATGACCCGACCGACCCGCTGGAGCAGCACAAGGCCATTGCCGCGCACAATGCTTCGGGCGCTTTGGCAACGCGCGTGTACCCCACATACCGCCCCGACAAGGCCCTCAACGTGGACCAGGCACGCGAGTGGAACGGTTGGGTCAGCCAGTTGGAAGCCGTCTCCGGGGTCAAGTGCGACAGCTTCGCCACCTTCACGACCGCGCTCAAGGAACGCCATGACAGCTTTCACGAGATCGGCGGGCGTCTCTCCGACCACGGCATGGAGCAGTGCTACGCGGACTTTTGCGACGAATCGACGGCCTCAGCCATCTTTGACAAGGCGCGCGCCGGGCAAGACGCCAGCCAGGAGGAAAAGCGCCAGTTTGCCTCCTTCCTCATGGTGTACTTTGGGGTGCTCGACTTCCACCGCGGCTGGACCAAGCAGCTCCACCTGGGCGCCATGCGCAACACCAACACCCGCCTCTTCAAGAAGCTCGGGCCGGACGTGGGCGGCGACTCGGTGGGTGATTTCCCGCAGGGGCGCACCCTCGCCCGCTACCTGGACACCCTGGAGCTGGGCGGCAATCTGCCCAAAATCGTCCTCTACAACCTCAACCCGGTCGACAACTACCTTTTTGCCTCGATGATCGGCAACTTCCAGGACAGCGAAGGCAAAATCCCCGGCAAGGTGCAGTTCGGCTCGGGCTGGTGGTTCAACGACCAGCTCGAGGGCATGCGCTGGCAGATGAACGCGCTCTCAAACCTGGGGCTGCTCTCGCGCTTTGTGGGCATGTTGACGGACTCACGCTCGTTCCTGTCGTACTGCCGGCACGAGTACTTCCGGCGGCTGCTGTGCCAGATGGTCGGCAGCGACGTGGACAACGGCCTCATTCCCGACGTGCCCAGCCTCTACGAACCGCTCGTGGCCAACGTCTGCTACCACAACGCCGCCCGCCACTTCGGCTTCGAAGTGCCGGAAGTGAGCTGAGTCTTGCGGTCTACGATGCAGGCATGCAGCTGCCCGGGGAAGACTCTGTGGGCAGACCTAGATGACGCGTCTGTTAACGCAACCGCGCTGTCTCCCAAGAGACAAAGTATCCAACGTCATGGCGAGGCGGCCGCAGGCCGACGTGGCCAGCCAGGCGGATGAGCAACGGGTCGTTCTGCATGGAACGCCTCAGCCATTCGGGAGGATTCGAGTTGTTCTGTCGAAACCGTTTCCGGAAGCAGACCTGCAAGAGCTACAACTTCGACTTTTTTCCGACTCCGAGGATACCGGCATTTCCCTGGATAGCGACGCTCCCCTTCGTCAGACTCAGGCTCGTTCGCAATGACGGGCATGGGGGCCATCTCGTCATGTGCCGCTGCCAAACGAGTGGAGCCGCCTGAAAATGTCCAAGACAGGTAAAGACGCACGCGTTTTCTTCCGTGGCTCTGCGTCTGCGTGAGGAAACCTTGCTCATACCCTCACCACCGTCTCCAGCTTGGTGCAAACCTGCTCGCAGAGGACCCGCTTGGAGAAGCGCGCGGCGACCAGATCGCGCCCGCGACGGCCACGTAGCTCGAGTTCGGCTGGGTCGGCGGCGGCGATCGCCTCGAAGCGCGCGACCAACCCCTCGACATCGCCTTGAGGCACGGCCCAGCCGCAGTTGGCTTCGTCGATGAGGTCCGTCACGTGGCTGGGACGCGGGCCGATAAAGCAGATGGGCTTGGCCAGGGCCAGCGCGCCGTAGACCTTGCACGGGTGCACCACCCCGACCATCTGCGTGCCCATGGCGACAAGGTGCACGTCGGCCGCCGAAAGCGACTCCGAGAGCGTCTCCAGCGGCTGGTAGGGCAGCGACTTCAGGTTGGGCGGTTGCTCGCTAGCGATGGCGTCGTCGATTGGCTTTTTGGCATGGCCGCCACCCACAAAAAGGAAAACGAGCGTGGGGTGATCCCTCAGGCGCAGCGCGGCTTCGAGGACGGTATCGAGCGGGTGCGCCAGGCTGTGGTTGCCACTGTACATGACGACCGTCTTGCCCTCCAGGCCGTGGGTCCGGCGAAACGGATTGTCGGCGTGCTCGATGCGGGTGATGCGTTCTTCCATCGGCCAGGGCGCGCCGGCGGCAATACGCTCGGCAGCCTCGGGCGCCTTGGCCTGGAGGCGTTCGGCCATGTAGGTGTCCAGCGTCACAATGGTCCGCGCGCGCCGTAAGATAGCGCGGTCGAAGGCCTCGAACGCGCGCACCAGCGGGCTGTCGGCGCGAGCCTTGCCCAGCAGGATCGCCTGGTCGGGATTGATGTCCATCACCCAGTAGGCCACCGGACACCGTCGCACAATCCCCAGGGTCAGCCCGACCACGCTGCCCATCGGCGGCGATGTCGTAATCACGATGAGGCCAAGCCGCCGAGTGAAGAGCCCTCGCAGAATCGCCTGCACGCAAAACAGCGCCTGTCCGGCCAGCCGGTGCAGGATCGTTTTCTTGCCCAGCGAAGACCAGGGCAGACGCCGCACACGGACGCCCCGCAGCGTCTCTTTGGGCGGGTACTTGAGCGAGGGGTCGTCGTAGCCGCGACCCGAAGCCAGCACCCGCGCATCCCAGCCGCGCGCTGCCAGCGCCTCGCCGAGTTCCGCCATGTATTGACCCACCGCCGCCGGGTCGGGCGGATACACCTGCGTGATCAGCAGGATTCGCGGCTTTTCACTGGCAGCTGGCATCGGTACGGATTGAAGCCCGGCAAGCCATACCATCGGTGCCCAAATGCCAACCCGAAAGGCAGGTTAGCCGTGACTTCGGCGGGACGCCGCCACCGCTTGCAGGAGACCGTCCCAACGTTGGGCCAGCGCTCCGACGCCGTAGGTCGTCCGCATCGCGTGCAGTGCGTTGCGGCGCGCCCGAGCCAGGCCTTCCGGATCGCCCGCGATCCCATGGACAGTTGCCTTGAAGTCAGCCACCACATCGGGGTCCGGGCGACGCTGCTCGACGGTGTCGAAATAGCCCTCGGCAGCAGGCTCTGGGAGGTGCTCAGGCGGCGAGGTGGGCACGACCCAGCCGCCCCGGCTCTGCGCGACCAGACGGGCCAGATCGCTCCAGGCTGGACACAGCGCGAGCAGGGCCAGCCCATGGCTCATCAGCCCGTAGCCCTTGCTGGGCAGGCAAACGGTCGCCCCGCCGGGCAGGAGCGTAGCCAGGCCGACATGGCAGCGACTGGCATGGGCCTTCCATTCGTCTGGCGGCAGCACCCCGCCCACTTCGACGCCGGGCAGGTCCGCCAAAGCTTCGCGCATCCAGGGCGCGCGGGCGCCGGAAACGTGCAGTTCAAAGCGCACCGGGCGCTCCGGCGGCGGGTCCTCCAAAACCGCGCGAATGCAATCGGCCAGCAACTCCGCTTCGTGCATCCAACCCAGCTGGCCCCCATAGCGAAAGACCAGGGCATCGCCCGGAGGTTCGAGCGCGGGGGGCGGCTCGACCGGTTCGGCAGACACATCGATCACGGCGCCCAGTCGCGGCTCGCCCCAGCGGGCTTGAGCATGTGCCTGCAAAAACGCGCCCAGGTAGACCGTTCCCGCGCAGACACGCTGAGTGCGGCGTTGCAGCGCGCCGATCACAGCGGAGCCAATGGACGCCCGCTGGAGACTCCCGGCCACCTCGAGCGCGTCGGGGAACAGGTCGTAGAGCAGGTGCACGACCGGCGCATCGACCAGGGCCCGGGTCTCCCCCGCGAGCCAGGGCGCATGAAAGCCGTTGCTGGTGACGACGAACAGCGCCTCTTTGGGCGTGCGCAGCGCCTTCCAAACCAGGCCCAGTGCATAGCCCAGGTACATGCGCAGGCGCAGGCAGAGGCGTCCCCAACGCCCCCCGGAGCCGAGCCGTCGATAGGTTTCCGCACCGATTGGCGTGAACCGTTCGGTGTCGTAGCCGGCATGCTGCAGGCAATGCTCGAGAAAGCGCAGCTGCTCCCCGTCCACGTTGCTGCAAACGATGACCCTGGGCTTGCGGTTTGCCGCAGCCGCGGCCTCAGCCATCGCCGAGGGCCTCCCGCACCAGCGCAATCACCTCGTCCTGTTCAGCGTCGGTCATCAGCGTTGACGAAGGCAGGCAGACACCGGCGTCAAAGAGCGCGTCACCGACACCGTTTGGGTACACCGGGCAATCGCGGAAGACACGCTGCTGGTGCAGGGGTCGCCAGATCGAGCGCGCTTCGATCCGCTGCGCTTCCAGGTGCGCCAAAACGCGGTCGCGCCCGTTGGGGTGCACCTTGGGGTCGACGGTCATCACCGTCAGCCAGCGCGCGCCGACAGTCCCTGGAGGTTCGGGCTGGAAATCGACCCCCTCCACCTGGCCCAAGCCCGCCCGGTAACGCTCGAAAAGCTCTCGGCAACGCGCCACCCGTGCGTCCAGCGTCTCCAACTGTCCCCGACCGATCGCCGCCAGAATGTTGCTCATGCGGTAGTTGTAGCCGAGCATGTCATGGTCGTAGAAGGGACCGGGAACCCGCGCCTGGCTGGCCAGATGCCGGGCCTGCCGCGCCAAGTCAGGGTCGTCGGTGGCCAAGATCCCGCCCCCGCCGGTCGTCAGCATCTTGTTGCCGTTGAAGGAGAACGCGCTCATGCGCCCAAAGCTTCCCGGGTGGTCCTCGCCAATCGTGCAGCCCAGACTCTCGGCAGCATCTTCGATCAACGTGATGCCGTGTTGCGCACACATTTCGGCTAGACGTTCAATGGGCGCGGCTTGCCCGTAGATATGAGCCGCCAGCAAGGCTTTTGGGCGCTGCGCTTTCGCCGCAAAATCAGTCAGGGCCGCTTCGAGCAGTTCGGGATCGATGTGCCAGGTGGCAGGGTCGGCATCGAGAAGCACCGGCGTTGCGCCCTGGTAGAAAATGGGGTTGCCCGTGGCGACGAAGGTCAAATCCGAGCACAGCACGAGGTCGCCGCGGTTCACGCCCGCCAGTCTAAGCGCCAGGTGCAGCGCCGCCGTCCCCGAGGCCACCGCCACGGTGTGCGCAATGCCCGTGTACTCCGAGAAGGCTTTCTCAAAACGGCCCAGATCCGGCCCCGCCGGGGCCACCCAGTTGTCGGCCATCGCCTGAGCCACGTAGGCCTGCTCGCGCCCGCTTAAGTGGGGCGGTGACAGGTAGATGCGGTAGGGGCGTGGCGTCTTTGCCTCGACTGGTGCGACTTCGGACATGGACAGGAAATGTCGGTACCTTGGGCGGCGGCTGGAGGTCCGGCAACGGACTTTTTTCAGCGCACTTTCATGAATCTGCCTTCGCCGGGTGCGTAGAGTAGCCAGATTTGGCGAATGGAAACCGCTTGCCGGGCCAAGGTCCGCAGTTCGTGCAGCAGCGCGTCCATCAACGTGCCGTCAGCGGCTCCTTCGGCTTGCGGATCCAGCGCTAAATGGATGACCGCCAGGCAGTCTGGCTCAACCCGGCGGTGCAGCGCGACGGCGGCCACCCTCGGCAGCTCATTCGGAAGCGACTCACGCTCAAGCAGATAGAGCGCGTCGACCGGCTCGTCGTCCAGGGTGAAGCGCAGCTGGCGTTGGGCATCCACGTGCAGTTTGGGAATACCGAAGCGCTCGATGGCTTTTTCGATTCTGGGAAGCGTCGTTTGCTGACGCGGGTTGAAGAAAAAGAGCGCCTCGACCGGCGCGCGAAAGGCCGCGTCGAGCCGCAGGGAACGCTGCCAGGGGTGCGGTGTCGGGGTGCTCACTGCGTGTTGCCTCCGCCCGGCTTCAATGCTATCACTACGTCTTCAATCACGTATCGTCGTCCCATGAAAAAAGCCATTCTCGTCATTGGTGCCGTCACCATTGCCTTCATGTTGGGCATGCAGGTGCTTGTCATGCTCAATGTGAAAGAGGTTGAGCCGCCGGATAAGTCCCTGGCCGAGGTCTTGCCCGAAGAGGCGGGGTACTGGCAGGTCATTTCGGATGAGCTGGGTCGCGAAGACTTTGCCAACGAACGGGTGCGCGCCATCTTGCAGTACGACGACACAATCGTGCGCACTTACACCAACGGTGAGCAATACTTCCAAGTTTATCTGGCCTACTGGAAGCCGGGAACGGCTCCCTACAACCGCGTCGGTACGCACAACCCTGACACCTGCTGGGTCAATGCTGGCATGGAGCGCTTGGACCGGGCGCAACTCACCGACTTGAAGGTCAACGGCCAACCGCTCAAGACCGCCGAATACGGCAAGTACCTGGACCCGAGGGGACGCGAGGTCAGCGTGGTTTTCTGGCACCTGGTGGGTGACGGCCTATACTCTTATGAAGGCGTGGGTTGGGATGCGAGTATCTGGGGTAAGATCAAACGCGGGTTGCTGGTCTTTGATGACTTTCGCCGCTTCGGCTTCGACCAGCGCCAACAGCAGTATTTCGTCCGTGTGAGCAGCAACACCGACCTTGCCGGTACGGAGAAGACGTGGAACCACGAAATTTTGCAGGACATTATGAATGACGTTCTGCAGGATATCCCGCTGGCGACCGAGGCAGGCGATGGCAAGGCGACCACCGCATCCGCTGAGACCAGTGCCGCAGTCACCGCCTTGTAGGGGCACATTCAGCCAAGAACGCGCGCCGGGTTGCCGAAGACCGTCGCCTCTTCAGGCACGTTGCGGATGACCACCGCACCCGCGCCCACCGTGGCACCATCGCCCACCTGTTTACCTGGAATCACCGAAGCGCGCGTACCGAAGAAGACGCCTTCGCCCACCTTCACGTAACCAGTGATATCCACATGACCGCTGAGGGTCGACCACGCACCCACCACGGCGTCGTGCCCCACGGTGGCGTTGCAGTTGATCATCGCGAAATCGCCGACCTCCACATCGCTGGTCAGCACCGCCCCCGGGCACACCACCACGCCCTGACCCAGGTGCACGCGCTGCCCGAGGACCACGCTCGGATGAACGAGCCGGAGAAAAGACGCGCCGCGCTCGCGCAGCGGAGGCACGCAAGCAATCTTTGCCTTTGGTAGTCCCAGGCCGATGAGAAAAACCTCATTGCCCTGCGGCACATGGCCAGTCAGCGGGCCAACGATGCCCACCGGCAGGTCGTAGCCGTTGAGCGCGTCGGCGTTGTCGTCCAAAAAGCCGGCCAGGCGCCAGCGCGCGCCACACTCCGGGTGTTGCCGCGCCCAGGCAAACACTTCGCGGGCAAAACCACCGGCACCCAGTATCAGAACGTCCAACATCGCGCGTCTTTCACTACGTCAGTGAGATGCCCCCATCGAGGATAAGCGTGGTGCCGGTAATCCAGCGCGCGCCTGCCGACAAAAGAAACGCTGCTGCCGCGGCCACGTCCTCCGGCTGGCCCGTGCCCAGCGGGTAGCGCTCGCGATAGGCCTGCATTGAGGCGTCGGGAACTTCAGAAGACGCAGCCGTCATCGGTGTTTCGACCAGGCCGGGGGCCAGGCAATTGACGCGGATGCGACGGGGGGCCAGCTCAAGGGCCAGGGTACGCGCCGCCGCCTCCAAACCAGCTTTGCTGGCCGCGTACAAGCCGTAGCCGACGCTAGGGTGGTGCGCCGAAATGGAGGACACACACACGATCGAGCCGCCGTCGGCCACACGCTTGGCTTTGAGCAGCTCGCGCGTCAGCAGGAGAGGCACGGCCTGATTGAGTTCGCTGTGAAAGGCCCAGTCGCGCTGTGTCCAAAACTTGGCCGGGGACGCCTTCACCACTCCGGCGCAAAAAACAACACCGTCGAGTGGCTCCAACTCCGCGACCAACCGTCCACGTTCCTCCGGCTCACACAGATCCGCCGCCACGCTTCGGTGCCCTTCTCCGGTCAACGACGACTGCACCTCGGCCAAGCGTGTGGTGTCCCGACCCGTGAGCAACACGGTGCCGCCGCGCTCGGCCAGGCGCTGCGCAGTGGCCGCACCGATTCCGGAGCTTGCCCCGGTCACGAGCAAGCGCTGCCCATCGAGGCGAAAGCAATCCTCCATGCCGGACTAACCTCGCTTGCCTTCGATCAGCGCGTAAACCTCACCCACCGTCGCGCACTGATTGAGTTCCTGACCCGTCACCGTGACCTCATAGTCGGCATCGGCCATGGCGATGGTCGTCAGGATCGCCAGGGAATCCCACTGGTCGAGGTCGGCCAGACGGGTGTCCAGCGTGAGCCCATCGGCCTCCAGCCCCTCGATGCTGTCGGCAAGCTGTTTGATAAACGCTTCGCTATTCATAGGCAAAAACCGTTGCAGCGCAGATTGAGGTTAAAAGCCTCCACCCGACAGAAGACCAGCCCAGAAATGGTGCCCTACCCCTCCTTCAAAAAAAGCATCTCCGCGCACTCCAGCGGACCCGTCTCGGTCAGCAGGGACGCCCACGACAGGCCTACGCCAAAACCAGAGAGCACCAGGCGCCGCGGACTCTGGCACAACTCGGGGCCGAGCGACTCACAAAGCGCCGACGGAATCGACGCGCTGGATTGATTCCCGTACTTCTCCACCACGTCGCAGGGCGCTTTCTCCAGCGGCACTTTCAGACGTCGCACAATGTTGGAAATGATGTAGCGGTTAGCCTGATGAAAGACGAAGGCGTCCACGGCGTCGGCGGCCATCCCTGCAAAATCCAGCAGCTCGCGAATGGCCTTGGGCTCCACCTTGATCGAGAAATTAAAAACTTCCGCGCCATTCATGTAGAGATTTTGCGCGGTGCGGACGTTGCCGTCGTCGTCGGTGACTTCGGCCTGCGTTGCGGGCGAAGGCGGCTGGCGAAAGGCACCTCCCGGAACGATCAGGTGCCCGAAACCCGTGCCGTCGGTGTGCAGGTCAAACCAGGCCGGACGCGCCTGGTCAGCGGCGGCCACCCACGTTGCACTGCCGCCATCGCCAAAGAGCGGAGCCACCGCACGGTCGCGCGGATGGGTCTGGCAGCTGATCGTATCGCCCGCCAAGACCACCACGTTTTCGCAACTGCCCGACTCGACCATCATCCAGGCCAGCCAAAGCGCGTACACGTAGCCCGAGCAGCCCAGGTTCACGTCAAAACAAGCGCAGGAAGTGGGCAGGCCCAGTTTGCCGTGGAGCAGCGCGGCGTTGCAGGGCTGAAAAAAATCGGGCGTTTGCGTCACGCAGACCAGCGCGTCGATGCGGGCGGGCTCAAGCGAAGAGTGTTCAAGTAGATGCCTCGCGGCGGCCTCGCAAAGGTCCGCGGTCGTCGTTCCCTCGGCGACCACACGGCGTTCGTTGAGGCCGATCGTTTTTTTGATGCGCTCGAGCTGTGCGGGGTTGTTGCCCAGCAGTTCGGCATCGTCGTCGATGCGGCGCACCGTAGGCGGAACGGCGGTCACCACGGCTCGCATCGCCGCGCGCTCAAATCGGCTCCTGGGCATACCCGAAGCAATCGACCGAAACGCAAAAGCTCAAGGCCCCTTGTCGTAGACCCTCTGAGATTCGGAAGACAGGCGCTGCTTTTTGAAACGCGCACTGACGGCCAGCTCCGGCACGACCTTGATGTGTACGGGCACCTTCCAGCTTTCCAAATGAGCGCGGCTGTGCGCGCGCACCCGCTTCTTGAGCGCAGATGCCTCCACGCCGGCCGCCGGCACAACCTGCGCGGCCACCACCTGGCCCATCATCGGATGCGCACGAGCCGTCACCAGACAGTCGGCCACCGCGTCCAGCCCCAGCAGGCAATCCTCGACCTCACCCGGCAGGACCTTCTCGCCACCCACGTTGATGACCTCGCGCTTGCGCCCGACAATGCGCAGCCACCCCTCGCCGGTCTCCTCGACCAGATCGCCGGTGCGAAACCAGCCGTCCGCCGTCAGGCTGTCCCCGTCGGCATTCAGGTAGCCGAGAATGCGCGCAGGCGTCTTCAGGAGCAGCTCCCCGTCGTCGATCCGATACTGCGTATCCGCGTCTTCAATACGGATTTCCAGGCTGCGCGAATCGCGCGAGGTCACCCGGACGGCATTGGTCTCCGAGGTGCCGAACTTCTGCTGCAACCTCACTTGCGGGAACGCGTCGGCCAGGCGCTGGAGCAACGCAGCCGGCATGGGCTCCGCGCCGTAGCCGATAATTCGCAACGAGGAAAGATCGTAGCGGCTCGCCGCCCCCGAGAGCAGCAGCAGGTTCAAAAACGTGGGCGAAGCCGGCAGGACCCAGACCGCGTGGCGCTCAATCGATTGGGCGACAGTTTCCGGGTCGCGCGCGGGCGGGACCACGAGCGTGCTTCCGTTGGTGAAGGTGCGCAGCAGCGTATCGATGCCCCCAATGTGGTCCAGCGCCATGAACAAGAGCAGGCGCAGATCCTTCAACGGCTTGGGCCGGTAGGGCTCCAACAGGCGCGCAAAGTCGTGCAGCATCGCCTTGGGCTTACCGGTCGAGCCGCTGCTAAAGAGCAGCAGGCCGGGCCGGCGCTTCGAATTCAACTGCGCCACCAGAGGGTGTATCGGCAGTTCGGATACAGTCTTTGCAACGCTCACCTCGTCGCCCTTCAGGCCGATCTGGCAGGTCACCCGCCCTTCGCGCAGGCGGTCGGCGTACTCTGATGGGGTGGCCGAGAGCAACGGCGCCAGCACGTGTCCTTCGCAGGCCAGGGCGAACATCAGCGCCAAGGTCGACGCCCGAGCTCCCGCCGAAAACGCCACCGTTTGCAAGCCGCCCAGAGCTTCGACGCTGACCTGAGACCGCAACTGCTCGATCCGCGTGGCCAGCGCGTCGAAGGTGCAGGGTGCGTTGTCCGCGTCGATCAAGAGCGTGCGCCCGGCCAGCCGCTCCAGGCGGGTGTTCAGCCAGTGCCCGACCGGCGGCTCAGCCATGCACGCCTCCCAGATACAGCACCTGACCCGTGATAAAATCACTTTCGGGCCGCAGGAAAAAGTCCACCGCGTTGGCCACGTCATCCATCGTGCCGAAGCGCCGGATGGCCTGCCGCGCCAGCAGGGCGTCCATTTTCTCCTGGGGCACGCCGCGTATCAGATCGGTGGGTACGGGCGTGGGGCCGACCGCGTTGACCGTCACCCCGGTCGACCCCAGCTCGCGCGCCAGAATCTCGGTGAAGTTGACGATAGCCGCCTTGCTCGCAGCGTACAGCGCCTCGCCTTCGAGACGCAGGGGCGCGGCAACCGTGCAGAAGTTCACGATGCGCCCGGCCTTGCGCCGCGTCATGACTTTGGCCGCTTCACGACAAAACAAAAACGAGCCCACGAAGTTCGTTTCAAGGATGCGTCGGGCCGTGCTCACGGGCGTCAGCAGCACGTGGTTCATCGAGGCGATGCCGGCGTTGTTGAGCAGCGCATCCAGCCCGCCCAGTTCACGGGCCACCGTGCGCACCATCTTCACCACGGCCGGCTCGTCGCTGACGTCGAGGCAGAAGTGACGGTAGTTTGCATGTTCCCAGTCGGCGGCATCGCGCGAGCAACCGGCCACCGTCCAGCCCTTCGCCAGGTAGCGCTCGGCCAACTCCCGGCCAATCCCCTTGCGCGTGCCGGTGATGAGCATCACCTGGCTCATGCGTCCTTTGCGGTCGAGGCCTCGAGCAGGCCGCAGATGTAGTCCTCCAGAGCGCCGACCGTGCGAAACGGCGACCGAGACCGGCTCATCGCGCGCTCGTCGGCCAGGACAACGGGCTGTTCAAAGGCTTCGGCCAGGCGTTCCTCCAAATCGGCGATCAGCGTGACCAGCCCCATCGAATCCAGTCCGCTACCACCGCCGAACAACGCGGTATTCGCTTGAGGTTGACGCAGGCTATCCAGGTCCGCCTCTTCGGCAGTCTCAGCCACCACCGCGCGCACAATCGCCTCGACTCGTTCTCGCATGGCGCAGAGGGCTACCGGTTCAGGGCCGCCGGGGCAACTCTGATTCCGGCGCGACCGTCGATGTCTGCGAGCCCATGAACTCGGTCATGGTCGCCTCGCCGACGGCGTTGATGCTCTCGCGCCGCAGGACTTTGAGCAGGGTCAGCGCGATGATTTTCAAATCGAGGGCAAAAGTCCGGTGGTCCACGTACCACACGTCCAGCCGAAAACGTTCCTCCCAAGAGACGGCGTTGCGCCCGTTGATTTGCGCCCAGCCCGTCAGCCCCGGTCGCACCTCGTGGCGGCGCGCCTGTTCGGCGTCGTAACGCTGCAGGTACGCCATCAATAACGGGCGCGGGCCCACCAAGCTCATTTCGCCCTTCAAGATGTTCCACAACTCGGGCAGTTCATCCAGGCTGGTGCCCCGCAAAAAACGCCCAAACGGCGGCAGGCGCTCGTGGTCCGGCAGCGGTTTGCCCTGGGCGTCGACGGCGTCGCGCATCGTGCGAAACTTGACCAGGTGAAACGGTTGCCCGCCCAGCCCTGGACGTACCTGGCGGAAGAAGATCGGGCGCCCCAGCTTTGCCCAAACCAGCAAGGCCACGATCAGCAAAACCGGCCAGAGCACCAGCAGCGCCCCGGCAGCCATCACACAATCAAAGCAGCGCTTGAGCATGAGCCTGTCTCAATCGGTCGAGTTCGCGGGCGCTTCACTCGCCTTGAGCACGCGCACCTCGAGCGCGTCGGCGTGAGCCCAGTCTCCAGATTCCTGATACTGCACCACCCAGGCGGCAAACCAGAACGCCGCCCGCTCCGGCGCGTGCCCGTAAGCTGTCAGCCGAACCCAGTCGGGGTACGCCTCGTGCGGCGGCAGGCGATCCTCGTGCACCGGCTGGATCAAAGTGCCGTTTGCATCCTTCCAGCCCAAGAGCAGCGAATGGCGCGTGCCCGGCCCGACTTGACCGCGCGTGGGCAACGTGGCCAAGACCGCCTCGCCCGGCTGCACCGGTCCCGCGCAAGACAACGTGAAGGTCTCGGCGTTTTCCAGCGAAAGCCCGAAGCGCCCCTCCTGCGCGGCCTCGAAGCTTTGGTCGAAGGCGAGGCCCTCGCTGTTGCTGAAGGCCAATTGGTAGCCCGGCACGCGGCGGTACTCACGCAGCTTCGCGTAATTGAGCGGACCTTGCTCGAAGAACAACCGCCGCTGGAAATTTGCGTTCACGTTGACCGGCGCGGTTGCCTGCAACGCCGCCAAGCCCTCGGCATCGAGCCCGTCAAAGAATTCAGCCCAGCCTTCCTCCAACGCGAGGCGGTGCACCGGACTGGTCTGCAGCATCTGCCGAAAAAGGCCGCTAAAGGGACCGGTCCGCCAGCGGCTCCGCCCCTCTTTCAGGAAGCGTGTTTGTATGTCTCGCTGGGAAAGCTCAAACACGGTCAGCCTTTCCTTGCGAACAAGGTCATCTGTCCGCCCTCCGAGCGCTGCCCATTGGGATGCATAGTCGGACAATAGCAGCCAGTCGCGCACCCGTTCCAGCCTCGGCGTGCTGTCCGCGATCAGCTCATGACCGCTTTCCAGGAAGGCCCTGAGGCTATCCAGGGCAACGGACCACATCTGGTAGGCTGAAAACTGGCCCAAGTCGTAAAAACCCTTCAGCCAACGAGGCTCGCCATAGACCCAACGCATCGCTTCCCAGTCGCCGGCCACCGGATTCACGATGCCGCTCAATCCAGATTCGGAGATCCGCTTCCCGTAGGCATCCGCCAACCGCTCAACATCCGCCTCAACGTTCCAGAGTACCTGCGCGATCAGCCAGAGCTTGGGCGCGTCCCAGTCGGCGATAAAACCGGAATCGGCGATGTATCCAGAAGCTCCATACGCATGCGCGTATTGAATCGCCTCGACCCAGTGGGGCGAATTGCGCGGGAAGAAAAATCCATACCCGTAGGTGTAATCGAAGAGCCCGAAGGTCTCCACGCCGCTCTGGCTCCAGGCACGGATCAGCGCCTTATCCTCCTCGGCAAACTCGGGTACCATCCAATTGAAACGGTCGGCGGCGAGGTACGGCAGCACGTTGCGGTGCATCGGGAAGGGCGGCACATTTTGCGTCACATCATAAGCCAGCACGCCCAGCTTTTTCTCCGGAAACGCCGGCTCCAGGCGCTCGGCCACCGCATTGGAAAAGCCAAAGACCAGCGGCGAGTAGTCCCCCACTTTCCGAAAGTAGCCGAACGGTTCGACGATGGACGCCGTTTCTGGACCCTCGTCAAAGAAGCGGCTGTCATTCTGCCCGATGGAGAACGTCGGCGCATCCGGATTGTCGCGGAAATAAGCGGCGGCCGCCTGTGCGGTGAAGTCGACCACGGCTTCCGACGCCAGGTGCGGCTGGGGATTGCCGGCGCTGCGGCGACGCGGCAGCCGACGCTCGCCATCGATGATCGGGAAAAACTCCGGGTGCTGCTGCGCCACCTGCGGCGTGAAAATGCGGAAAAGATGGTGGTTGTAGAGGTAGCGCCCGGCCAGGCGGTTGCGCCGCGCCCAGACGCGGTCTTCGACGGACCGCAACCCGGCGACCTCTCGCGACAGGTAGGACGGCTCGACGCGCTCCATCAAACGGCGGGGCAACTGGCGTGGGTGCTCCGGCAGGGAGATTCCCGCCGGGCCCGGCTCCAGCCAGTACACGTCCAGGTGATCCTGCAACAGGCCGTACACCCCGAAAAGCGTCCCCTGGTCGCTGCCGCCACGAATGACGAGGCGCGTATCCTTTTTTCGGATACGGTAGCCGTCACGGTCGAGCGATTCGTCATCGGGGAGTATGGCCGAGGCGGCCTGGGTCTCGCCCAGAAAAATGGCCGAGCCCGTGCCAAAGACGGATTCCTCAACGGTTGGGCGTGCGCCGTGGCCCAGCCGTTCGAGGTGCAGGGCCAGTTCCTGGGCAGCCAGCTGCAACGTGTCGCTCGCCTCGTTTGGCAGCACGATGACGGTCTCGGCGAGGTCGAAGCCCGGACGCTGCGTGAAGGCCGTTTTCCCGCCGCGGGGCAACGCCTGCAACAGGGCCGTGCTCAGCACAAGGCTGAGCACACTGAGGCTCCACGAGCGGATTCGAGCAAACGACATCGCCGCCAGCATCACGACGATTCCAACAGGCGGTCGAGGCTTTTCACGTTGCCTGCGGGCCCGCGAGTTCAAGGATGTCGCGCGTGCGAAGGACGGTTCATCTGTGGAAAATCTTTTCGGTCGCCCTTGCCTGCGCTGGGCTGCTCGCCGGCTGCGGTCCCAGCACGGTCGTGCAGGAAGGCGGCGTGCGTATTTTTGTCGAGAACGAGGGCCGCACCGTGCGCATCTATCAGGACAGCCAGACCGAGGCGATCCGCCGCGAGTTGAAGACGCTGGCCTCACGGCTGGAAATCATTCGCAGCGAACGCCGGCGCCTGCGCGCGCCCGAGCCCGGAGACCCATCCGCGCGCTACATCCAATAC
Organism: Opitutales bacterium; assembly: GCA_050331595.1. Taxonomy (GTDB): domain Bacteria; phylum Verrucomicrobiota; class Verrucomicrobiia; order Opitutales; family JBHJGM01; genus JBHJGM01. The sequence goes on along the minus strand of JBHJGQ010000017.1, from coordinate 37,771 downwards.
GCCGAAACCCTGGAGACTATTCGCACGCGCCGCGCGGAGGTGATCGATCGCTGGGAAAGGTTTCTGGGCTCGCTGCAGCCTGTGGACGAAATCACGACCATCGAGTTCGGCTACTTCACCGTCGAGCTGCCGGTCAACGCACGGTACGTTGCACTGGTGCTCAACGACGGCTACGACGTGCCCGACCGCCTCGGCGCGCTCTACGCCTTTCCCGCCGACGGCGAGACCTACATCCAGCTGGGCGACTTTGCCCTGATCACCGCACCCAAGGCCGAGGAGTAGGCCTCAGCCCTTGCCGATGCCGAAGCTGGTGAAGCCGATGGCCGCCAGTTTTTTGCGGTCGACGATGTTGCGCCCGTCAAAAAGCCAGGCCGGGTGCAGCATGGCCTCGTAGATGCGCTGGTAATCCAGTTCGGCGAAGGCGTCCCATTCCGTCAGCACGGCGATAGCGTGGGCCTTGTCAGCGGCGGCGTAGGCATCCGTGCACACCTCCACGCGCTCGCGAATGAAGTCCTCCTGACCCGGCAAGACCGCGGCCAAATCGTGATAAATCTTCTCCGCCGGCACCTTCGGGTCGTATATGGCCAGGCGCGCCTGCTCTTCCAAAAGATCGCGGCAGACGTAGATCGATGCCGACTCGCGCGTGTCGTCGGTATCCTTTTTGAAGGCGAAGCCAAAGACCGCGATGCGCTTGTCGGAAACGGTGTTGAACAGCTCGGTCACGATGCGCCGCGAGAAACGCCGTTTTTGGTAGTCGTTCATCGTGACGACTTGCTCCCAGTAGGCGGCGACTTCCGGCAGCCCGAAATGCTCGCAGAGGTAGACCAGGTTCAAGATGTCCTTCTGGAAGCAGGAGCCGCCAAAGCCCACCGAGCTGCGCAAGAATTTCGGCCCGATGCGGCTGTCCGTGCCGATGGAGCGTGCCACTTCGTCCACGTCGGCACCGGTCGCTTCGCACAGCGCACTGATCGCGTTGATCGAGGAAATGCGCTGGGCCAGAAAGGCGTTGGCGGTGAGCTTGGACAGCTCGCTGGACCAGACGTTGGTCGTCAGGATGCGTTCGCGCGGCACCCAGCGCGCATAAACGTCGACCAGCTTTTGGATGGCCGCTTGGCCCTCGTCGCTGGGGTCACCGCCAATCAAGACGCGGTCGGGGTTGAGCAGGTCCTTGACCGCCGTGCCCTCGGCCAGAAACTCCGGGTTGGACAGCACCTGAAAACGCGGCCCGCCGTTGTTGGAGGTCAGGATGCGCCGGATGCTTTCGGCCGTACGGACCGGGATGGTGGATTTTTCGACCACGATTTTATCGCTGGTGGCGACCTCGCCAATGCGCCGCGCGCACTTCTCGACGTACTTCAGATCCGCCGCTCGGCCCGCGCCCACGCCGTAGGTTTTCGTCGGCGTGTTGACCGCGATGAAGACCATGTCCGCCGCCACGATTTGCGCGTCCACGTCGGTCGAAAAGAACAGGTTGCGCCCACGGGCCTCACGCACGACGTCGTCCAGCCCCGGTTCAAAAATGGGCAGCGCCTCCGAGTTCCAGGCAGCGATGCGCTGTTCGTTGATGTCGACCACGGTCACGGTCACGTCCGGGCATTGCCGGGCGATCATGGCCATGGTGGGTCCGCCGACGTAGCCGGCGCCAATGCAGCAAATCTTCATGTCCAGGAGTATTTCCAGAGGAATGGGAGCAGATCAGCCTCTGCAATGCAGCTATCGGCTCGCCCTGCCAACCCCAAAGCGCTCCCGGCAACCCTTCACTGATTGCCTAACTCTGGCCCACAATTTCGTGCATGCGGACCATCCCCAGCGCCTGCCCGTCGACATCGACCACGGGCACCATGTATATCTGCCGCCCGCGGTTTTCCATCACCTCCAGCACCTGGCCCAGCGCCATCTCGGGCGTCACGGTCACGGGGTTGGGCGTCATCAGCGCGTGCGCCGGGGCGTCCATTGCTTTGCCCTCGAGCACAAAGCGGCGAATGTCGCCGTCGGTCACAATTCCAATCAGCTTACCGGCGGCGTCGCACACGCACACTGCTCCCAGATTGACCCGCGTCATCTCCACCAGCAGCGCACGAAAATCCGCCTCGGGCGAGACGCGCGGCAGATCCTCGCCCGCATGCATCACGTCGCCCGCGCGCAGTAGCAGGTTTCGCCCCAGGTGACCACCGGGGTGACGCCAGGCAAAGTCGTCCGGGGTGAAGCCCTTCTGCATCATCACCGCCGCAGCCAGCGCATCGCCCACAACCAGGGCTGCCGTCGTGCTGCTCATCGGCGCGAGGTTCAAGGGGCAGGCTTCCTCTTTCACGATGGCCGGCAAAACGCAGTCGCACTTCGAGGCTAGCGGCGCATCCGCCTTGCCAAAAATGCCGATGACCGGTGTGCCCTGCTTGCGCACGCTCGGCAGCAACTTGACCAGCTCGATGGTCGCGCCGCTGTTGGAAATGAGGATGACGACATCTTCCGGGCTGACCACGCCCAGGTCACCGTGGAGCGCCTCCGCCGCGTTCATGAAGACCGCCGGCGTGCCCGTGCTGCTGAAGGTGGCCGCGATTTTGTGGCCGATGATCCCGCTCTTGCCCAGGCCGGTCACGATCAACTTGCCGCCGGATCGCACCAGCAGTTCGACCGCCGCGTCGAAGCTGGGCTCAATGGCCGCTTTGACGGATTCCAGCGCGGCGATCTCCTTGTCGAAGACGTCGCGGGCGGTGGCGTAAGGCGTTTTCACGATGAGAAGAAAATCCGGGCGGCGGGTCCGAGGTCAAGTATCCAAATCGCCACTACGTGCTTGCAGCAACGCCTCCAAACGCGGCAAATCCTCGGGCGTGTCCACGCCCAGGGTGCGCTCGTCGACGACGCCCACGGCAATGGGGATCCCCCGCTCCAAGGCGCGCAGCTGCTCGAGCTTCTCCACCTGCTCCAGTCGTCCGGGCGGCCAACTGGAAAAAGCCTCCAACAGCGAAGCCCGATAGGCGTACAGGCCCAAGTGGTGCAGACAGCCGTTGGCGTGCAGCGTATCGGGAGTCAACTCGGCGTAGTGCCCACGTGGATACGGAATGGATGCCCGCGAAAAATACAGCGCCCGCCCGGTCTCGTCGCGAACCACCTTCACGTTGTTTACGTCCTTGAACGCCTCGACCGATTCAAACGGCGTGGCCAGCGTGGCCATCTCGACGCCGGGATTCTCCAACAAAGCCGCCAGCGCCTCGATCTGCTTTCGGGAGACCAGGGGCTCGTCCGCCTGCACGTTCAAGATCGCCTCCGCGCCAATCTCGCGGTTGGCCACGGCCAGGCGGTCGGTCCCGCTAGCGAGATCAGGGTCGGTTTGAATGATTCGGTAACCCTCTGCCGTCAGCATTTCCGCCAATTCCGAATCGCCCACGGCAAACCACAGCGGCAGCTCGGGCTGCGCGCGTTGAATCGCCTCGGCGGTCCACAGGATGAGCGGCTTGCCCAGGACCGGCGCGAGCAGCTTGCGCGGAAATCGCTGGGAGGCCAGGCGCGCAGGGACCACAATCGACAGTTGGGCACCCGCGCTCATTCGCTTGCACCATCGACCGCGCGCACCGCGGACCACACCCGCAGGCACTCCTCCACCAAAGCCGCAAATTCGGCCAGCGGCACCTGGCTGGGTCCGTCCGAAAGCGCCTTGGCCGGCTCGGGATGAGTCTCGATAAAGAGGCCATCCGCGCCCGCGGCCAGGGCCGCCTTCGCCAGGGCCGGGACAAATTCGCGTTGACCTCCGCTGTGTCCGCCGGCGGCGCCGGGAAGCTGCACGCTATGGGTGGCATCAAAGAGGGCTGGCCAGCCGTGTGCCTGCATCAGCGCGAACGAGCGCATATCCACCACCAGGTTCTGGTAGCCAAAAAAGGTACCGCGCTCGGTCTGCCACACTTCCTGCGCGCCGGCACCTTCGAGTTTGTGCACCACGAAGGCCATCTCCGCCGGCGACAGGAACTGCCCCTTCTTCACGTTGACGATGCGCCCCGTCTGCGCCGCCGCGACCAGCAGGTCGGTCTGCCGGCACAAGAACGCAGGAATCTGCAGCACGTCGCAAACTTCAGCCGCCCTTTCGGCCTGCATCGGCAGGTGGATGTCGGTCACCACCGGCAGGCCGTAGTCTCGTTTGACCCATCGCAGCAACTCCAGCCCTTCATCGATTCCGGGACCACGCGCGCCTTTGAGCGACGTGCGGTTGGCTTTGTCGAAGGAGCCCTTGAAGACGAGGTTCAAACGCGGCTCGGCCTCGCGCAGGGCAGCCAGTTTTTCGGCCACAGGCGCACAGGTTTCACGGCTTTCCAGCGAGCATGGACCTGCCAACAGGAGCAGTTTTGTGGCGTCGAAAAACATCGCTGTTGCCTAGCTAACCGGGTTCGCGTGAAAGGCCAGCAGTTCGCCGGGAGTAACCGTGGCCGCGCCCAGCTTGCCCACGACCACACCCGCGGCGGTGTTGGCAAAGTGTGCTGCCTCCTGCAAACTCGCCTTCGCGGCCAGCGCCAGCGTCAGGGCCGCCACCGAGGTGTCCCCCGCCCCGGAAACGTCGAACACCTCGCGGGCGTACGTCGGGATGCGCTCGATGCATTTGCCCTCGCGGCTGAGCAGCATGCCGTCTGCTCCGAGCGTGATCACGAGGTTGCGCGGTCGGTGCCTTTCCCAAATGGCCGCGCAGACGGCTTCCTCGGGAAATGCTTCGTGCCGCGCCAGCGTCAGGCCGGCCAGTTGCAGGGCCTCCGAACGATTGGGCGTCAGCAAGTCGACGCCGGAGAAAGCCAGCGGGCGCGAGGGCTTTGGGTCCAGTGCCAGGAACGTCTGCGACGCGGCGGCCAGCGTCACCAATTTCGCCAGCAAGGTCTCGCTCAAGGCCCCCTTGGCGTAGTCGGAGGCAATCGCCACGTCCACCTCGCTCAGCAGCATTTCCAGGTGCTCGACCACCTCGGGGGCATCCAAGGCGTAAGCTTGCGGCGGGTCCTCGCGGTCCAGCCGGCACAGCTGCTGGCTGCGCACGACCACCCGCGTTTTCAACACGGTCGCGCAGCTCTGACGCCGGCAAAATGCCGGCAGCACCGCGCCCTTGTGCGTCAGGATGCCTTCGAGGCGTCGCCCGGCTTCATCGTCGCCGTAGGGACCGACGAGGGTCACCTCTGCCCCCAGGTCGACGCAGTTGAGCGCCACGTTGGCCGCCGCGCCCGGCCCATAGGTGTCCCGCTCGACGGAAATCACCGGCACCGGCGCCTCCGGAGAAATGCGGGTGGCATCCCCCCAGACGTAGTGGTCGAGCATGACATCGCCCACCACCAGCACGCGTAGGCCCGCGATTCGCTCCACCAAAGCCTTCATCCTCAAAAGCCTCCGTCGCTACCGCCTGCGCCCCACCCTGTCAACGGGCGGTTTCGACTCACGCGGTCGACGGACCGCCAGGCAGCCTTCGCTCAAACGAGGGTGAACGTCGGCAGGCGGGCGGCTTTCTCGTCCAGCGTGTAGGTTGTCGGGCAGCCTTCGCTTTTCGCCAGATGCTCAATCAAGGCGTCTTCAAAACCGGCTCCCTGCTCGAAGTCCGACACCGCCCGGGCCACTTCATCATTCAACTGAACCACGAACTCCGTGGTGTTCAGAATATCACGGAAAACGCCTGCCACTTCGGCTTTTGAGTCGTTATAGACACGCAATAGCACGAAAAAGACTTCCTGAATTACTGAGACTGGAATGAAGCCCGGGTCAGCCTCCGAACAATGAACGGATACGAGTCTGGTGGCACGTTCGCAGAGGCTGGGCTCATCGTTGAGGATAAGCCTCAGCAGAATTTTCGTATCAAGAGCGATCAATTCCCTCGTCTCCCATCGCGTCGGCGGCGATCGCCGCTCCCATGCGCTCTTCAATTTCTTCGTCCAAGATGTAGGGTCGCTTGGGCAGAATCCCAATCAGGTCACGAAAAGTACCTGTCTTTGCTTGCAGCTGAATGTGTCCCTGGGCGTCTTCGACGTAGTAGAGCCGGTCGCCACGTTTGAGTTTGATCTGCTCACGAATGCGCTTGGGCACCGTTGTCTGCCCTTTTCCTGTAATCAGAGAGGATTCCATGATTCCAGAAAATCGCCTGGATTCAGTAAACGAATCAAGGATTCTTAAACGAATCAAGGAACCTGCAGTTTCACAAACAATTGCGTACCCAAAGCTGAAGGGTGCTCAGTCCACACCCAGATAGGCCTTCACGTCTTTGAGTGAGCGCGTGTTGAGCACGTCCTCTTTGCGCAGCCACCCCTTGCGCGCCACCTGGAGCCCCGCCCGCGTCAAATCGAGTTGGTCCGGCGCGTGGGCATCCGGATTGATGCAGCAGAGCACACCCTTGTCGCGAGCGCGCCGCCAGTGCCGCCAGTCCATGTCGAGCCGGTAGGGGTTGGCGTTGAGTTCGATGAGCTTGCCGTTGCCCGCCGCACAATCGATCACCTTGGCCGCGTTGACCGCGTAGCCCTCGCGCCGCAACAGCAGCCGACCAGTCAAATGGCCCAGCATCGTGGCTTGGGGATGCTCGAGGGCCTTGCAGATGCGCTTCGTCATCGCCTCTTCGCTCATCCCGCTCATGGAAGCGTGCACGGACACCACCACGTAATCGCAGCGCTCCAGCACCGCGTCGTCCAGGTCCAGCGAGCCGTCCTTGAGGATGTCGCACTCGATGCCCGAAAAGCACCAGGTCTCGAACTTGCCGGAATCGTTCAACGCCTGGACCGCATCCAGTTGTTGCTCCAGCCGTTCTTCGTCGAGCCCGTTGGCCTGGAAACTGGCTTTGGAATGGTCGGCCAGACCAAAGTAGGCGTAGCCGCGATCCTGCGCGGCCTGGACCATGTCCTCGAGCGTGGCCCGCCCGTCCGAGGCGGTGGTGTGATTGTGAAAAACGCCCTGCAGATCGCCCCACTGAATGAGTTCGGGCAGGCCCTCGCCGCCGGCGAGTTCGGCGGCCTCGATCTCGCCGGTGTCCTCGCGCAGTTCCGGGGGGATGTACCGCAGCCCCAGGCGCTCAAACAGTTCTGCTTCACTCTGAACCGGCTCGGCGTCTTCGCGCTGCTCGTTACCGCGTTCGTCCTTCGGAAAAAGCCCCCACTCACTGAGCGACAGTCCGCGCTCCAGGGCCCGCGAACGCATCCGCACATTGTGGTTCTTCGAACCGGTGAAGTGGTGCAGGGCCGAGAAAAACTGCGCCTTGGGCACGACCCGCAAATCCGCCTGGAGCCCGCCTTCGTAGCGCACGCTGGACTTCGTTTCGCCCTTGGCCAGGACCTCCTCCACGCCCTCGCGACCGCAAAACCAATCCATCACCGGCGCGGGCTTGGCCGCAGCGACCAGAAAATCCAGATCGCCCACCGTCTCCACCCGACGGCGCAGGCTGCCGGCGTGCTCGGCCATTTCGACGTCGTCGAGTTCGCGCAAGCCCTCCAGGATCGGCTCGGCCACCTCGAACGCGTCCCACCACAGGTGACGCGCGCTGTAGGCTTCGAGGTTTTCGATGCCCTTGAGGATGCTCTCGGCCGTCTTCTTGCCCAAGCCTTTGAGCTCGGCGACGCGCCCATCTTCGCAGGCCACGCGCAAGGCATCCAGGTCGCTCACGCCGAGTTCTTCATAGACCTTCTTGACCTTTTTGGGCCCCAGCCCGGGTACTTCCAGCAACTCCAGCAAGCCCTCTGGCACGGACGCCTTCAAGTCGTCGTAGTAGGCCAGCTCGCCGTCCTCGTGCAGCGTACGCACCTTGTCGACGAGGGCCTTGCCAATGCCCTGCACCTCTCCCAGGCGGTCCTCTTCCAGCAACGTGCCCAGGTCCTCCTCAAGAGTTTCAATCGCCCGCGCCCCATTCTGATAGGCACGCACTTTGAAGGCGTTCTCGCCTTTGATTTCCAGCAGCGCAGCGATTTCCTCGAGCACGTCGGCGATGTCGGCTTTATCCATGGGTTAATGTTCCTCGTTCTTCGTTCCTGGTTACTCGTTCCTTGTTCGTGGTTGTTGGTTCTTTGCTGGACAGTCCTCCCGGGTCGGGTTGTGCGGCACACCGAGCACGGTACTTCGTTCGTTGCTGGAGGCGGCGGGCCGGGCGCACTGCACGGCCTTGAAATCGTCCCCTTCTTCCCGGGCAAAGGCAACCCTCCCGGCCCACTCAGAGCTTCGCCCAGAAGACCAGAAATCCCGCGAGGGCAAAAGAGAGGATCAACCCGGCAACACTAAAGAGGGTGAACGGCAGCAGCGAGTCCGTCGTGTAGGCCAGGCCCATCGACGGCAGCGCCGTGTCGACGTTGCTCAAGGCGGCGGTCTCGCCGGCCTCACCAAACTCCGCCCGGGCCAGGCGAATGTACAAGGCGCCATCGCGCCCTGTCATCGAACTCAGATCAACCGCCTCGACCTCGGCCTCCCCAGCAAACTGCAAATCGAACCCAGCCGACGCAGTGCGGCCTCGGAGGGCTCCTCACCCTCCGGCGAGCGAAGGACAAATTGGTAGGTCACGCCGGGCTGAACCTCGAAAGGCTCCCCCGCCTCGAGCGGTTCGTAGTTGGGCATCCGCACCAGATCCGGCAGGAAGTGAGCCGGTGCAAAGACCAGCAAGCCGAGAAAAACAACCCACAGACCGACAAACTTGAGGGCCTTCATCGCCTCCGCCTACTCCCCGGGCTCCTTCTTGGGATTGACGAAGATTTGGATGTCGGCGTCCTGGCCGCCCAGAATTTCCTGGGCGCGGCGCAAGGCGTTGGCAGTGGACTTGGTTGGGTTGCGCGGCACATCCGGAAAGATGTTCTCGCGGCCGATCACGTCGATCATGCCGGAGTTGCGCATCACCCGGATAACGTCCTTCTTGGCCTCGCTGAGGATGAGGAAACGCTCGCGCCGCTGCATGTCGGCCACCAGTTCCTCCAGCGCCATGACGGCAGTCGCGTCCAGGTGACGGGCGTTGCGCAGCTTGATGATGATGATCTTCAGTTTGGGCTGCAGGCAGACGCGTTGCAGCTGTGTTTGAAAGACTTCCGCCGCGCCGAAAAAGAGGTCGCCCTCCACGTGCACGATGCTCACCTGCGGCAGCACCTGCGCGTCGCCCTCGCCTTTTTCCACCAAGCCTTCGTCGTCGGTGAAGGTGTACTCGATCAGCTCGGGCGTGCTCACCTTGCGCAGGAACAGGATTAGGCTCACGGCTACGCCCAGGTAAATCGCGGTGGACAGCGGCAAGACCAGCCCGCCCAGAAACGTTACCAGGAACGAGGTCGCGTCCGAGCCGGTCGACTTCAAAGAGACGCGGATCGTCCGTCCCTTGATCAGGGACAAGCCGATCGCGATGACCACCACCGCCAGCGAGGCGCGCGGGATGTACTGGACCAAGTCGCCCACCGCAACCACCCCCAGCGCCACGAGCAGCCCGCAATACAGGCTGGCCAGCGAGGTCCGCGCCCCACTTTCGAAACCCAGCGCCGAACGCGTCAGCGAGCCCGAGGCGGGCATGCCGTTGAGCAAACCGCAGCCGATATTGGCCATGCCGATGTTGAGCATTTCCTGGTTGGCGTCCAGGCGCTGACCCGCCCGCGCGGCCAGGCTACGGCCGATGCTCATGCCTTCCAGCACGCACAACAGCGCGATCGCCCCCGCCGTGCCGGCCAGCAGGCTCATCGTGTTGAAATCGAAGTCCGGCAACGTCACCGCCCAATCCCCGGCGGACACCGACGCCAGCCGGCTGACCTCGGCGAACCCCCCGACATCGATGGTCAGGTAGCTCACGATAGACATCGCGATGAGCGTGATGGCGACGTTGGGCAGGGCCTTCAGCTTCCAGTTCAGCCCGTAAAAGATGGCCGCCGTCAGCAGCCCAAAGAGCAGCGAATCCGGTCGCGTCACCTCGCCCAGATGACTCGCGGTGGTGATCACCACCTGCAAAAAGGTGCGCGGCTCCTCCCCTTCGGCGAAGGTGATGCCCAGGACATTCTTGACCTGGTTGGCGATGATCAGGACCGCCGCCGCCGTGATGTAACCCGTTACCACCGTGCGCGAAATGTACTGAATCAGGTTGGCCACGCGCAGGTACGCACCGGCCACCAAAAACACCCCGACCATCGTGACCAAAAGCGGGAGTAACGCCGTCTTCTCGGCCACTGTGAAGTCCCCGCCCAAGGCGATGACCAGCGCCGCAAAAGAGGAGTACAGCGTGACGCTGGTGGCGTTGGTTGGCCCCAACATGATGAAGCGCGAACCGCCGAAAAACGCGCCCACGATTGCCGCCACCGCCGAGCCGAAGATCCCGTACTGGATCGGCAGCCCCGCGATCAGCGCGTAGGCCATCCCCTGGGGAAAGGCCAGCAGCGCAACGTTCAACCCGGCGCGAAAATCGCCCTTGAACTGGTGCGCATTGTAACCCTTGAGCTGGCGGCGAATCGGCAGCAGTTGCAGCTGGTTGTTCGCCGCGAGTCTACCCAGAACGGCACGCGTCCCTCGCCACGAACTCTTCAGCCAATTCACGAAACGTCTTCCAGGGGCAGGAAACCGCCAGCAAACAACGGCCCAGGCCCTGGTATCAAGCCCGTTTTTCCGAGCGTCCCTGCAATCAGTCTCGCCCGGGCACAGCGGCGCAACCCTGCAGACGCGCTACGACATCAACCGCTACGCCGACATCAACGCGAGGGCAGCTTCCAGGTCTCTTTCCAGCAGCGCGTGCTCCAGCAGGCATCCAAGAGCGCTGCAAGAAACCCAAGAAGCCGTCGACGGGGGTTTCATCTGTGGTTGCGCAGTCAAGACTCAGAAAAGATTGAAATAGCCTTCGCCGTGCACCAGTTCCCCGCCGGTGTGCCCGGCCACGAGGATGCCTATCGTCAACACCACCAGCAGCACCAGCACGAGCCAACGCGGGGAACCTGGCCGTTGCCGCGTCCACAGGTGCAGCCCCAGTGCGGCCACGGCGATGGCCGCCACGCCCACACCCGTCCAGCGATGCCAAAACACGGTCGCTTCGCCGTAGCCTTGTACGGACACGTTGAACCAACCACTGAGCGCCGCCACCACCGCCGCGGGGGCACCGATCCACAGGCACCAGCCCACCACGGGGGCCGCTCCGCGCGGATAGGTGGACAATTGCCGCGCTAGCTCCGCCAGGCCCGCCAGCAGCAGCAACGCAATCGGGAAATGGACCACCAACGGATGCGCTCGACCCATCACGCTGAGCAGCTGGCCGCCCAGGCCCTTTTTCCGAGGCTGAATCACGGCGCCAATGCCCGATTCATTGTCGGCCGCTGTTGCGGCGTTCGCTTCCGAATTCGCCTCCACTGACGTTGGCGCGCCACCCAACACCCATTGCTGGACCAGGCGAATCTCCGCCGGGCTCAGCTGGGGCACGTCGCTGTCGACCGGCGGCATGCGCAGGTCGGATTCCGGCGGCTCCAGGAGCACTTCGACGATAAAGGAACCCGCCGGGTCGCCCGGCACCACGTAGTAGTCGTTGCGCCGCAGCCGTTCCAGATCCATCACGAAGCCGAAGCCAGCTCTCGGACGTCTGTAGTTGGGGTCGTGACATTCGGCGCAGCTGCGCTCGAAAATGCTCAGCACCGCGGGCACCAGGCTGCGCACGTGGGCCTCGGCAGCGGTGTTGGCAGCGTCGATCAAGGCGGCGTGCGCGCGGTCGGCGGAGGCTTCGTCGTCGGTCTGCGCATGGGCAGGGTTCGCAAGCAGCAGCGCGAGCATCCCCCAGAGGCCTGCGCGAGCACCGCTGCCCGAGCGCACGCTCATGCCGACTGCGTTTGCGGCGTGCCCGCAGGCACCTTCTCACCCACGGGCCGGGGGCGCAGCTCCGTGCCGGATTGCTTCAACTGCTGCGCACTGCGCCAGAAACGCAGGGGGGTCAGCCCTACCAAAATCACCAGCAACTGACTGCCCCAGTACCCCAGCAAGGCGTTGTGGCCCGAATCGGTGAACCCGTAGCTGTGCAGGCCGATGCCCAGCTGATTGGTGCCGAACCAGCTCCAGGCCGTGATCATCCCACCGGCCACCGCCAACAGCATGATTCCGCGCTCGCGCACGAGTCCGCCCAGCCGCGCGTGCAGGGTCAAGGCCACCCACAGCACGATCATCAGGGCGCCGTTTTCCTTCGGGTCCCAGCCCCAGAAACGCCCCCAGCTCTGGTCGGCCCAGATGCCGCCCAGCATCGTCCCGATAAAGGTCAGGATGAGCGCGAAGGCCAGTACCCCGTAGACCGTCCGCGTCAAGGTACGGGCGATGTCCTTGGTCAACGCGGAGGTGAAAATGCCCATGAAGAGGTAGACCGTGGCGATGGTGCCGGCCACGAACATCGGCACGTAGCCCAGCGTGATGGTGACCACGTGCGTCGCCAGCCAGAAGTTGGAGTCCAGCACCGCGCGCATGGCCTCCATGGTGTCGCCTGAGTTGTCCAGATTGTGCGCGATGACCAGCGTCAGAAAGCCGATGACGCCCGCCGTCAGCAGCCCGAAGCTGTTCTTGAAGACCTGCTCCAGCAGCAGCCCCAGCCCGCACGCCGCCCAGCCGATGAAGATGGCCGAGGAGTACAGATTCGTCACCGGGGCCGGGCGATCCATGATGATCATGCGTGCCAGCAGCGCCGCCGAGTGCAGCCCGAAGGTCAGCACCAGCAGCCAGAATGCGGTCTGGCGAAAGCCCTCGCTCCACCGCAGCCAGCCCGCGAAAACCAGCAGCATCCCGATGACGTAGAGGCCCGAGCCCACGTAGAAGGGCGAGGCCCGGTTGAAGGCTTCTTCCAAGCCGATGGCGGCTTCTTCAGCGGCGGGTCCGGCCTGGGCGTGCAGACGTTCAACCGCCGCGTCGAAAGCCGCCACGTCACCCTCGTTGTAAGCCAGGATGACAGTCGCGTAGTCTGCCGTAGCCGGGTCTACCGTGCCATTTTCAAAGGTGCCGAGCAGACTGCCGCCAATCGTCGACCAAAAGCGCTGCTGCTCGGGCTTGTCTTCGGCCCCGGCGTAACTGGGCGGGACCACCAGCAGGCGCCCGGTCGGGTCCTGCATGCGTTCAAAAATGGGGATGACGCCCCGCAGCAAGGCCAGCACCGCCGTTTCGCGGGGCAAAAGGCTCTCGCCGCTTTGTGTCTTGCTCGCGGCCGCGGCGGCTTCCTTCACCAGTTGACCCCAATGCTGATAGGTCCGCACCAGGTCCATCGAGTCGACGTCCGGGCGATTGACGCCGGGGTGGAAGGACATGCCCAGGTCGTTGTAACGCTTCACCGCGCTGGCAAGCTTGGCCAGATTGCGCTCGTAGGTGGTGAAGTCCTGGCTCTCGGGCGGCAGCACCTGCAGGGCCTGCTCAAACGCCGGCAGGCGGTCCCAGAGGTCGGCATAGCTGGCGAACTTGCCGTTCTCGGGCAGGTTGAAGAAAGTGCGCACCTGCGGGTGATCGATGCGAAACACCGGCAGCTGGCTGGCCTCTTTCGGCTTGGCCATGACCCACAACAGCCAGTCGATGGCCTGAAGCTTATCGCCCGAGGCGGTCTCGACCGTCTCCTTCTGGCGCAACAGCCGCAGGGTGCTGCGCGCCGCCGTGTCGATGGGCATGAGCCTGCCCTGATACTGCACGGGAATCTCGGCAAAACGTTCCACGTCCATCGCGGTCGGGTGCGCCTTGGGCCGCAGCCCCACCCCGTAAAGCACGATGAGGAACAGGATCGTTCCCACCACCGCAAACGGCCAGCGGTAGGCCCGCCGCACCACCGGCTTGGCCAGCACGAAGCCGACGATCGGCAGCACCAGCAGCGCCAAAACAGTGTACCCAATGACCCAGGGATTCGTCAGCCAGTCCATCGTTGCTAGAGCGTTGCAGGTTCGGGTTTACGCGATGCGGATGCCTCGGCCTCCTCCAGGGCGGGCACGGGCGTTGCCGGGGGCGCCTGCGCCCGTGCGCGCTTCTTTTCCTGGCGCGTCAAAAAGCGGTACAGACCGATCATGAAGTGCACCACCAGTCCGAGGCCGACGATGCCCACGCTGAAGTATGGCAGGAGCCAGCTGGGATTATGCACGACCTGCAGCATCGAGGTGCGGTCTTCGTTGGCGAAGGAGGCCTGATAAAAGGTGTAGCCGCCGTAACGCAGCGGCTCGTTCATGGCGATGCGCACCGGTCGTGCCTCCTGCGTTTGCGGGTTGTCGAGTCGCAGCTCGCTGGCAAACTCCGCCGGAATGTCCGTACCCGGGTGACGGCGGTGGATGAAATCGTCCAGCGCCAGCGAGAACGGCAGGTACGTCCGAGGAAAGCGTAGCTCAATCCGGTAGACTCGCCCGTCGTGCTCGAAGCGCTGGGGGGCAATGCGGTCGTTGTCGGTCAGGCTCGGGCTGAGCACCCAGCCCCCCAGGGACTGCTCGCCATCGCGCAAGCGCACCACCGCGCTGGCCACGTTGGTTTCGTCGTGGGCGAAGGTCAGCTTGAGGCCGTGGATGGCCAAATCGTGCTCCCGACCTGCTCCCCGCAGTTCGTTGGGACCGAGTCGACCCACCGCGTCGCCGAGGCGGTTCACGAAGCGAACGCCCGGGTCTTCCAGGGCGGCGACCATTTTCTGCGCGGCCGCTTCGGACGTTTCTTCAAGCCGGCCCAGGTCGATCTGCTCGTGCAGCGAGTTGAGCAACCCCTGGCGACTGGCCAGCGCCGCGTTTGCGGCCAGACCCAGAACCTCGACCTGCAAGCCCGATTCGCCGATGGGCAAGGTTGCGCCGGAGGCCAACTGGTCCGCAGGCAGCACGTACTGCGTGTCGCGGGTGGGGTCGGTCTCGTTGATCAGGGCCAGTTCATAGCCGCGAAAGGCGCTGAGGTGCCAGACGGGTCCGCCGCCCTCGTCGAGGATCATGCGGTACTCCTTTTGCAGCAGGCTGACGAGGAAGCCCGCGATGATCAGCAGGACGAGCCCGCCGTGCGTCATGGCGATACCGATACGGTGCCAGCCCGGCTTGAAGTAGCGAAAGTGCGCGCAGACCAGGTTGATCACCAGCAGCGTGCCCAGCAGAAAACCGCCGGGCAGCCAGATGTACAGCCATTCCAGATGCTCCGGGTAATCCTGCACGATGACCAGGGCCACCAGCGAGACCACCGGGCTCTTCACAAACCAGCTCTCAAAGTACTTCTGCTGCGTGTGGTGGATACCCCAGTTGGCCTGGTCCAGCGTGCCCAGAAAAACAAGGACGACCGACACCGCCAGAATTATCGTGGTCAGGCGCAACGACCCCAGCGCACGAAACACCGTCTTGAGGGCTTTCAACACAATTTTCATCAACCTGCGGAGATGGTCCGGCCTCTCCATCGCCCCGCTCGTGAGCCGCTTAGGGCCGGGCGGCGCGGATTCAACGACAGCTGATGCTGTGCGGGATTGACTGGACTGTAGCTAATGATGGTAATGCCAACGTCTTTTCGCCGGGAGTCAACGCCAGCCCGCCTTATTTCGGAAGATCGGTTCGCGAAAATGACCGCGCCCCACCACCGGCTCGATGCAGAAATCCATCACTGCATCCGCCTTGTTCGCAGAACCTTGCAAAATCGCCCGACAGCCGCGGTAATCCAGGTGCGGTCCGCGCGTTGCCTCGTCAATCCGCCGGCGTACAGTTAGGCATGCTCTCCATCGCATCGCTGTTAGTTGTGGTGTCACTCTCGCTGCTGATCACGAAGGTTGCGACCATCGCCCTGAGCCACACCGGATTGACCCGCGAAAGCGCCAAGTTCCAGGCCCGTTCGGCGTTCACCGGGGTCGGGTTCACCACTGCCGAAGCCGAGCGCGCGGTCAATCACCCGGTCCGGCGGCGCATCGTGATGATCCTGATGTTTTTGGGCAATGCCGGCCTGATCACCGCAGTTTCCTCGCTCATTTTGACCTTTGCCGGCGACGAAAGCGCCACCACCAACGCACGCAACATCGGCCTGATCGTTCTGGGACTGGCGGCGCTCTGGCTGATCACCCGCAGCCACTGGCTCGACGACAAAATCTCCAACGCCATCGAATGGGCCCTGCTGAAGTACACCGACGTCGACCTGCAGGACTACGCCTCTTTGCTCAAGGTGACCGGGGATTACCGAGTCCTCGAACTCAAGGTCGACGCAGGCGGCAAGCTGGTCGGCCACACGCTTGAGGAGATTCGCCCGCGCGACCGCGGCGTGGTCATTCTCGGCATCGAACGCACCAACGGCGACTACCTGGGCGTGCCGACAGGCAACGACACGTTTGAGGCGCAGGACCGCGTTATCGCTTACGGTCATCACGAAGCGGTCGAGCGCTTCGCCACCGAAATGGCCACTGAGTGAACCATTGCAGCGGAACCAAACGCGCCTGGTCCGCCCGCAGCCGCAAGCCTCAACCGGCGGCGGTACCGGATTCGCGCGCGGCACTGGTGTCGACCAAAGCCACCAGTTCCGCGTCGAGCTTCAGCAGACTGGCCAGGCGCCTTAGAAAGAGTGCCTCGGCGGGTGTATCGCGTTCAATGGCCATGACGGCGGCTCCGTAAATCTCGGCTGCCTCCTCGGGATCGGTCACGCCTTCGGCGATGGCTTCGGCCTTTGGCGGCTGATTCAGCGAGGCGGTGATGGCGGCGTTCTCCTCTGGCGTAAGGCTGGCTTGTTCGATGGCGGTCATCAGCGCGTCCATCTCGCTGGCGTCAATCTGCCCGTCGGCGCTGGCCGCCCCGATCATGGCCCGGAGCATCTTCAGGCCAAGCGCCTCGGACACCGCTGGGGCGGACTCCGAAGCGGCCTCCAGGCTCAGCGGCTCCGAACCGCTGGCCGGGCTCGGGGGCGCGTCCGTCGTCTGACCCTGTCGGTGGTCCTGCCACTTTTTGTAGGCCAGGTAACCGACGCCGGCAAGCGCAGCCAATCCGCCAACTTTAGCTGCGCCGCCAACAAGGCCCTTGCGCGCCTTTTTGTTGAGCAGCACCGAAACCAGCGCCCCGGAGGCCGCCCCACTGAGCGCGCCCTTGCCCGCGGGCGGACCGAGCATCTGATTGAAAAGTTTGTCGATCGGCATGGAATTACCTTCGCACGGACGTTACCCGTCCCTGTGCCGCTACAGCAAACGAAAGACGCCCGAAAACGCACGTGGCGCCACGGCCCTTATGGGATGGGGCTCACCGGGCGATTCGGGACTGCCTGCCTGCGACAGAGAGGCCCACCCGCACGCTTTCGATTTTTCCGACCGGCCCAAAGGCTTGCTAAGAAAAGCTCAATCGCCCATTTCGGATGGCGTCAGCGCACCTCCCTGACCTGATTTCAACGTCGACCGCTGGCCAAAACCATCACCGCTCACGTTCGCTCAGACCGCTTACGAGCGAGCCAGGCTGCTTCCATGGAACCCTCTCAACGGCTCCTCAGCATCGTCATTATCGTGACCAGCATTGCGATTTCTTCCACTGCGCACGTGGTGCTCAAGCGTGGCATGCAGGCAAAGTCCGAGACGGCCGACGGGCTGCTGGGCACGCTGCTGGCGGTCGCGCAAAACCCCTGGGTACTGACGGGCATGTGTCTGCACGTGCTGGCACTGGGGGTCTGGCTGGCGGCCCTCAAGCGCGTGGACATCACCTTCGCCTACCCGTTTCTGGCTTTGGGCTACGTGCTGGTGGCGCTGATGGGCGTGCTTTGGCTGGGCGAATCCCTGGGCACCACCCGCCTGGCCGGCATGGCGATTATCGTCGTGGGCATCGTGGTGCTTTCACGTGGTTAACCAGGAGATTTTCGCATGCGCAGGGCATTGATCGGGCACACGGGCTTTGTCGGGGGTAACCTCCGGGCCCAGGGCAGTTACACCGACTGCTTCAATTCCAAGAACTTCCAGCAAATGCGCGGCGAAGCCTACGACGAGGTCGTATGCGCCGGGGTCAGCGCTGTGAAATGGAAGGCCAACAAGGAACCTGAAGCCGACCGCGCCGGCATCGCCGCGCTCGAAGCGGTGTTGAATGAAGTCGAGGCCGCGCGCTTCGTCCTCATTTCCACCATCGACGTGTATCCGGTCATCACCGGCGAGGACGAAGCCTACGACTGCCAGGCCCAGCCCAACCATGCTTACGGCACCCACCGGCTGGCCTTCGAAGCCTTCTGCGCCCAGCGCTTTGCGGACTGCCGCGTGATCCGCCTGCCGGGCCTGTTCGGCACAGGCCTGAAAAAGAACGTCATCTTCGACCTGCTTCACGACAACTGCCTGGAGATGATCAACCCGGCTTCGTCGTTTCAGTACTACGACCTTTCCGCGCTGACCGAAGACATCGAGCGCGTCGTCCAAAGCGCCCTCACGCTGGTCAATTTTTTCACCGAGCCCGTACCCACGGCGGACATCCTCCAGCGGTTTTTCCCCGAGGCCAAGGTGGGCGCCGAACCGGTCGGCGAGGCCCACTACGACCTGCGCACACGGCACGCCGAACTCTGGGGACGCACCGGTCCCTACATCGCCTCACGGGAGGAGATGCTGGAGCGCATCGAGGCCTTCATTCAGCGTCAACGCGCGTCCAACCCGCCTCGGTAAACCATGCAGCTGGCCATTTCCAACATCGCCTGGAGCGCCGAAGACGAGGCCGCCTTGCTACCGCAGCTGCAGGCCCGCGGCGTACGCGGCATCGAGGTCGCACCGACCAAAATCCAGCCCAGCTGGGACGCCATCACGCCGGAGTCCGTCCGAGAATACCGCACCCGGCTGGACGATGCCGGCCTGCATATCCCCGCGCTCCAGGCCATCGTCTTTGGCCGCGCCGACCTGCAGTTCTTCGACCCGCAGACCCACGCTGCCTTTGGTGAGCATATCCGGCGCGTGGCCGGCATCGCGCATCAGTTGGGGGCCCAGGTGCTTGTCTTTGGCGCGCCCAAGAACCGCAAACGCGGCCAGATCGCTTTTCACGAGGCCTGGTCGATGGCGGTCGAATTCGGCGGCAAGCTCGCTGAAATCTGCCAGGCTGAGGGCGTGGTGCTGGGCTGGGAACACAACCCGGTGGAGTACGGCTGCGATTTTGTCACCAACCACGCCGACGCGCGAGGCCTGGTGGACGCCATCGGCTCACCGGGGCTTCAACTGCACCTGGATGCTGCCGGCCTGCACCTGTGCGGGGGCGACATCGCCCGGCAGATCGCCGAGGTCGGACCGTTCTGCCATTACCACGCGTCCGAGCCAATGCTGGAGCCGCTGACCGGCGACAGCGTGGGCCAGGCCCAAGCCCTCCGGGCCGTTGCCGCCACCGGCTGCGTCGAGTGGGTCTCCATCGAAATGAAAACGCCCGAGCATCGCGATTCGGTCTTTGAGAGCATCGACCTGATCCGCACCGCGCTGGAGTCGGTCCCGGCCGGATCGAAGTAAGCCCCCCTGCGAATCGTTCTGCGCGCCTGGCCATGCCGCCCAACCCTTCCAATCCGCAACGCCGAGGGGTCCCATGCATTCGCTGATCATTGGGGGCGGTTTTTTCGGATTGTACGTGGCGGAGTTTCTGGCCCGGCGCGGACACGAGGTGACCCTTTGCGAGCTGGGCGAGGACTTCATGCAACGCGCCTCCTACACCAACCAGGCGCGCGTGCACAACGGCTACCACTATCCGCGCAGCGTGCTGACCGCGCTGCGCTCGCGCATCAGCTTCCCGCGTTTCACGGCGGAGTTTCCTGACTGCGTCTGCGACACTTTCGAGAAATACTACCTCATCGGAAAAATCCTCGGCAAGGTCACCGCCACGCAGTTCCTGACCTTCTGCCAGCGCATCGGCGCGCCTTGCGAACCCGCTCACGGACGCCTGGCCTCCAGCGTCAATCCCCGGCTGATCGAGGCGGTCTTCGCAACGGTCGAGTCCGCCTTCAACACCCGCTTGCTCAAGGCGCGGATGTGCGAGCGGGTGGACGACGCCGGAGTGGATTGCCGGCTGAGCACCGAGGTCTGCCGCGTGGCCATGCACCCGGCGGGCGGACTGGAGGTGACGCTGCAACGGCGCGACCGCGACACCGGCGAGGAGCGTCTGCGCGTCGACCAGGTGTTCAACTGCACCTACTCCATGATCAACCGCGTTTTGGACGCCTCCACCCTCGAGTTGATCCCGCTCAAACACGAAATGACGGAGATGTGCCTGGTCCGACCTCCGCAACTGCTGCGGGACGCCGGGCTGACAGTGATGTGCGGACCGTTTTTCTCGGTCATGCCCTTCCCCGACCGCGGCCTGCACTCCTTCAGTCATGTGCGCTACACGCCGCATTATGAGTGGCACGACCAGCCGGGCCAGCCCTACCGCAACGCCTACGAGCACTTCGAGCGCGTGCCCAAACAGACTCACTGGCGCAAAATGGTGACCGATGCCCAGCGTTACCTGCCTATCCTCGGTGAGTCCGACTATCAGGACTCCCTGTGGGAGGTGAAAACTGTGCTGCCACGCAGCGAGGTCGACGACTCGCGCCCGATTTTGTTCCGGCCCAACGTCGGGCTCGAAGGCTTTCATTGCATCATGGGCGGCAAGATCGATAACGTCTACGATGCCCTGGACGTGATCCAGCAACTCAAACTCTCATGAGCGCGCCCACGCCGCAGCCCGAAAAAATCGACCGCCTGGTGTCCGTGGCCGCCGTCGTCGAAAACCACGCCGAGCAGCTTGAAAGCTTCGTTGCCCAGGTGCACGCGCACCTGAAGGCCAGCTTCATGGACTTTGAGATCGTACTGGTCGACCAGGCCAGCGAGGACGACACCCAGCGCGTGGTCGAGGCGTTGCTGAGCCGGTTCTCCTCCATTCGCTACATCCGCTTGAGCCGGCGCGCGCACCGCGATGTCGCAATGGCTGCCTGTTTCGAAAACGCCATCGGTGACTTCGTGGTCGTGCTCGATGTGGCCAGCGACCCGCCCGATTGCGCTCGCGAACTGGTGACCCGCAGCATGGACACCGGCACGGACGTCATTCTGGGCCAATCCCAGTCACCGGTGGGCACACTGCCCTATCGCCTGGCCCGCCCGTTCCTCGCCTTTTGGCTGCAGCGCCTGCTGCGTTGCCGGATACATCCGCGCACGACCGATCTGGCCTGCATGAGCCGGCGCGCGATCAACGCCATTACCGAGACCACCCGCTATCACCACACCTTTGCCTTTCGGATTTCGCGGGTGGGCTTCCCGGCGGGCTATTTTGCCTACCAACCGCAGGGCAACCGCCTGGCGCAGCACCCGGGCCTGTTGGCCGGCCTGCGCCAGGACGTGCGGATGCTTGTTTTCAACTCAACGCGGCCGCTGCGCTGGATGAGCGGACTGGGCCTGGCCGGCAGTTTTCTGGCCGTGGCCTTCGGGGCGTATTCGCTGCTCATCCGCCTTTTCACCGACCGCGTGGTGGAAGGCTGGACCTCGCTCATGCTGATCGTCTCGGCGCAATTTTGCCTCATGTTCATCATCCTGGCTTTCTTCGGCGAGTACCTGGGCCGCATGATCGACGAACGCAGCGAGGGCCCGCAATACAGCGTGGTCTTTGAGAAGCACAGCTCGGTCATGATCGACGAAAACCGCTTCAACGTGCTCAGCGAAAGCACCTCCGCGCAGCCCAACCGCGTGCAAACCGGCCGTGACCGCTGATCCGGACAATCCCGGCAACTTCACCCACCGATGCTACGCCCGCTGCCTGCAGTTGTTCGGTCTCCGGTAGGTCTGGCATGGCTGACCCTGCTGGCTGCCACCGGCCTGCTTTTTGTTCTGGGCAACTACCGATTGATCGACGGCGGTAAGGATTTTCAGCTGCGCTACCGCGAAGCCCAATACGTTTTGCAGGGCATCGATCCCTTTCGGATCGCTTCGGAGCAGCTTGCGCCATCGCCCGAAATCGGACCCTTGATCAAAGAAGCCGGCCAGCCGCCGTGGGTCTATACCTACTGCGTGATCGCCTTTGGCTGGCTGACCGAAAACCAGGCCAAGCTCGCCCTGGGGGTGTTCAATGCGGCGGTGCTGGCGTGGATCCTGATCGGCGCACACCGCCGGCTTCAACCTTTTCAAAGCAGCGAGTCTAGCCTGTGTCTGCTGCCCCTGGGCGGCCTGTTTTGCACGGTCTACCTGATCAATGCGGTGTCCTTGGCGAACTTCGATTTCTGGATCTGCGCATTGTGCTGGCTCTTCATAGCCGCGGAACAACGCGGGTTCCGACTTCCCGCCGGTGCGCTCTTTGGCCTGATGATGATCAAGCCCACGCTGGTGGTGTGTCTGGGTTTCTGGTTTCTTCGGCAGCGGCGATTCGTCGGACTGTCCATCGCGGTCGGTCTGGTCCTGGGTGCGTGGTTTGCGGCCAGTCAGCTGCTGTCGATGCCCATGCTCGATCTGCTCAGTCAGATGTCAGCCAAGGGTTCGGAGTTTTCTCGGCCAGTGGACATCGGCATGGCCGCTCCCTTCCTGCAATACGGTCTGGGAGACGCTCAGTCGGTGGTGAAGGTCTACATGCTGCTGGGTTTTGCGGTCGCCGCGGTGGCCTTGACCCTCTACCACAAAGCGGAGCCCGCAGCAGTTCTGGGCTGGGTGCTGACCGTCGGACAGGCCTTCTTCTACTCCCGTCACAACAGTTACGTGACCTTTTCCATCCTGTTCTTCCAGATGGCCGTACTGATGTCGCGCACGCCGGTCACGCTCCGCACCAAGGTCATCTTCGCGCTCACGTTTCTGGCCTTCGCCACGCCTGGGTTTCGGGGCTTGTACGCCCAGACGCCTCTGCTGGGCATTGCGGAAGTCCTGCGCTACAGCGCCCTGCTGGCGGGTGCGCTGCTCGTCCTGCGCGAGAGTCACCACTACCGCCGCACCACGGAGAACCCAACCCCGGCTCGGGCCGCCGCACCCGTTGCCCAAGCCGTCACCTGAGCGCGATGAAGCCCCCACGCGAAATTCCTGCGTACGACTGCCACGAATTCGCCCCAAAGCGGGCCGACTATTGCGTGGCGGTGTTCATCATCAACGAGGGGGCGAAGTTTCACAAACAGCTCGAGCGCATGCGCACGGTGGCCTCGACGGTCGACCTCGTCATTGCCGACGGGGGCAGCACGGACGGCTCGACCGCGCCTGAGACCCTGCAAGGTTTTGGGGTCAACACGCTCCTGGTGCGGACCGGTCCGGGCCGCCTCGGCGCGCAGATGCGCATGGCCTTTGCCTGGGCGCTCGACCGCGGCTACAAAGGCGTCGTGGTGGTTGATGGCAACAACAAGGACAGCGTGGAGGACGTACCGCGGTTCTGCGAGAAACTCGCCGAGGGTTTCGACCACGTGCAGGGTTCGCGTTTCATCCCCGGCGGCCATCACGAAAACACGCCTTTTGGACGCCTCTGGGGGGTCCGGCTGCTACACGCTCCCCTGCTGAGCCTGGCCGCGCGCTTTCGTCACACCGACACCACCAACGGCTTCCGCGCCTACAGCCGGACCTTGCTCGAAGACCCGCGCGTTGCCCTCTTTCGCGACGTTTTTTCCGGCTACGAGTTGCACTACTACCTTGCGCTGAAGGCCCCACGCCTGGGCTTCAACTGCGTCGAAATACCGGTCACGCGCGTGTACCCAAAAAGCGGGAAAACACCCACCAAGATCAGCCCTATCCGCGGCAACCTGAACGTGCTCAAGAAGCTCTTCGCCGTCTGTTGCGGGCGCTACGATCCGCCCAAAGCCGCGCCCTGAGCTCAGATCGGGCGCACGAGAGTCACCCTAATTTGACTCGGCGCGATAGAAGGCCTGCTCGTCGGTTGGGGTGAAGGTCCACGGAGATAAGGGCTGGGGCTCAACGTCGGTCCACTCGCCGGTGTCCAGCGAGGCGCGCCACTGCAACCGGCCCACATAGTCGATGGTGATCTGCTCGGCGTGCTGGGTCAGCTCCATTTCGGGTACCAGCACCAGGCGGCGGATCACCCCGTCGCGCTTGCTCGAAACGTAGACCTCCCCCGGCGTAAACACGCCGAAGCGCACGTCGACACGCGAGAGCCCGTCGTTCAACCCGCGGGCGTTCACCTGGTCACGCACGTCATCCAGAAAGGTCATGGGCTCGCCCATCTCGTCGACAAGTGGCAGCGCCCGCAGCTCGGTGTTGCCACCGGAGAAGACCTCGGTGTCCACGTTCAGCGCGAGCAGGTTGCCGGTGGGAAAATCTGCCGCGAAGAGCAAGCCGTCCAGCGCGTGGATGCCGGTGCCGCGCAGGACCTCGCCACAGGTGATGGCCCGCCCACCCGTGCGCGCGACCGAGCCATCCACGTCGCCGAAATGATCGTAGGCTGCCGCCGGACCGATCAGGCTCAAGTCGGTGGTCGTCTCGCCGGGCAGCACCTGGAAATCCAAGTCGCCCTCGCGCAAATCCCAGCCGTAGTGTCCGCCGTTGACGATGACGTTGATCTCCTCGATGAGCGACTGCCCGATATCGGCGGCGTAGAGCGCGTCGGTGGAAGCATCCCAGCCGAACCACTGCGGGTTGCGCAACCCGTAGGCATAAATTTCGGCCAGCGTGTTGGGGTCGCCATCGCTGGCCAAAACGTTGTCGAGCACGAGGTCGTAGCGGTCGGCGGTGTTGTCGGGAATGGGGTCGATACGCAGGATCGCGCCGTACGGATTGGAGGGATTCTGGGCCACGTTGAGCGGGTCGCCCGCGCCTCCGGCATCCCCCATCGCGATCCACAGCCAGTTACGCGCCGGGTCGCCCGGCGGCAGGTAGCGGTTGAAGGCAATGATGCCCGAGTTGTGGTTGCCGAAGGGCTGGTTGAGTCGCATCAACTCGCGAAACGGCGCGCCGGGTACCGCCGGCTGGTCCTGCACGGCCGGCTCAAACGGCACGGCCGCTGGATTGTCCGTCTTCCACTCCAGCAGAATGACATGGTGGTCGGTCGAAAAACTCGCGCCAAAGTCCGGTGTGCGCACCGACGTATTGGTCGTGCTGAAAATGGTGTACAGCCGCCCATACCCCTCCGCGCCGATGGTGTGGAAATCCGGATGGAAGGCGAAGCCCATGAAGCCGGCTTCGTTCTCCATCAGCAGCGAGTGAAACGTGTTGTAGGGCGGGTCACGCAGGTCAAGATACACCGACACCGTGCCGTCATCGCTGATGTGGTAGAGCGGGCCGCGCTGGTCGTTGGCGAAGAGGCGCCCGGCCGGGTCCGTCGTGACCAGGTTGACGCGCGCGCCGGTGTTGCCAAAGGAGTTCGGCAGCGTGGCGAAAGGCACCAGACGGAAGGCGAATTGCGCCGGGGCGATCGGGTCAGGAAACGGGCCGACGTTTTGGGCCGAGGCAACCGCCAACGGAAACAGCAGCCCGGCCAGGGAGCAACGAAGCAACGGACTCATCAGCCTATTCTATCACCTCGAGGCCGTTTCGCCAGTCGCCGCAACGTCGGCGACACTGGCGTAGTCACACCCGGTGCAAACCGCGGCTTGACCCAAGCGGCGCAACGCGGTTTCATGCAGGTTCGTTCCGGGCAACCGGGAAGGGGGCCGTAGCTCAGTTGGAAGAGCGCTTCAATGGCATTGAAGAGGTCGTCGGTTCGATCCCGATCGGCTCCACCACCCTCCCTGCCTCAAACAGCGGATACAGGCGGTTTTGCTTTTGCTCCGATGGCCCACAAAAAGCTGCATCTGCCCGAGAAAATCTGTCCGGTTTGCGGCCGTCCTTTTGCTTGGCGGAAGAAATGGGCCAAGGTCTGGAACGAAGTGAAATACTGCTCGGAGCGTTGCCGGCGTCAGGCGAAATTCGGTTGAGCCTTTTCAGCGCGCCCGCGCTCGCTCGGTCGTGGAGCGCATCTGCCTGGAAGCCCGCAGATGAAAACGCGGTCGCCGGCATGCAAACCAGCGACCGCGTGTGAAAACCGAGGGTGTCGTTGAAGCGTATGTCCGCTTACTTGGCGGCGAGTTCGGCTGGCGTCTTGCGGTGGATCTTCGCCCACTGAGCGTCCGCCTTCTCGATGAAGCCATCCATGTCCTTCAGCCACTGCGCCTGGATCTCGCCGTTGAGGTTCAGGTACAGCTTGCCGTCCACGATCTTGGCCGCCAGGGGGTCGACCGCGAACTTCTGCCCGACGGCCACGCCGTAGGCGCAGTAACCGCCGTAAGCCGGCAGGAACTTCTCGGGGTTGGCCGCGAAGGTCTTTTGATTGGCCTCGCTGGCAAACAGGTAGGTGACGCCATCATGGGTGGAGGCATGGAAGCCGCTGCCGCGCACCGGTCCACTTTCCTGATGGTAGGAGACCAGATCGTAGCCTTGAACGCCGATCAGCGCGACCGGAGCCGCCTGTACGTCCACGCTCGATTCATGGCCGTGTACGCCAGCGTTTGCGCTGCTGAGAGCAAGGGCCTGTGCAAGGGCAAGACCCGCGATCCACGTGAGGATGTGTTTCATAGTGCGTGTATCCTTTCAGTGTGTGGTGTGTTGATTTTGAGTTGGTTGGTCTGTTTTGAAAGCATTCGGCGGCAGGCAGCCTTGCGTTGTCAGCGAAGGCTATTGAGAGCGCCTCGACGGGCGGTCTATTCCCACGATCAGAACGGATTGCCCTAGACAGTTTCGCGGGTCGGCCTCGGCGATGAATCTCGACACCCGCGCCGGGCAACGTGCAGATCGATCCCATGACGACGGCCAAACTTCGCTGGGGCATCCTCGGTGCCGGAACGATCGCTCACCAACTGGCCAAGGGGGTCGCGGCCGCGGAGACCGGCGTGTTGACCGCCGTGGGCAGTCGCGAGCAGGCCAAGGCCGCGGATTTTGCCCGGCAATACGGCGACCCTATCCGCGCGCACGGCAGTTACGATGATCTACTGGCCGACCCCGAGGTGGACGTTGTCTACATCGCCACGCCGCACCCGATGCATGCCGAGTGGGCCGTGAAGTGCGCCCGTGCCGGCAAGCACATCCTCTGCGAAAAACCCGTCACCATGAACGCGCCCGAGGCCGAGACGATCCTCGATGTCGCCCGCGAGCACGACGTGTTTTTCATGGAAGCGTTCATGTACCGCTGCTACCCGCAGACGCAGACGGTGATCGACAGGCTTAAGCGCGGTGACATCGGCCGGATCCAGTTTTTCTCCGGGCACTTCTGCTTTGATCAAGGGGCCAATCCAGACGGACGGCACCAGAAAAAGAGCCTCGGTGGCGGCGCGATTCTCGACATCGGCTGCTACCCGGTGTCCTTCGCGCGCCTGGTCGCCGGCGTGGCCGAAGGCAAACCCTTCGCCGAGCCCACTCAATTCGGGGCCGCTGGCCATCTGGGAGAAACGGGCGTGGACTTTTGGACGGCCTGCACGATGGGCTTCGCCTCGGGCCTGGTGGCGGAGGCCTCCTGTGC
The DNA here is from genome assembly GCA_050331595.1 of Opitutales bacterium. Taxonomy (GTDB): domain Bacteria; phylum Verrucomicrobiota; class Verrucomicrobiia; order Opitutales; family JBHJGM01; genus JBHJGM01. The sequence continues at coordinate 10,553 of JBHJGQ010000017.1, read as the reverse complement.
GGTACGCCTGCGCCGCCAAAACAAAGTGACCATCCACGGCGAGGAAGGCCGCCTGGAGGTGCCCAACCCATGGTTTGGCGGCGACGCCATCCACCTCTACCAAGGCAACGCGCCGGAGCCGGAAGCCATTCCCGTGACCACCAACCCGGCGCGCTACCGCTACGAGGTGGACACCGTCGCGCGTTACCTCGACCAGCGTCAGGCAGCCTTCCCCGCGATGAGTTGGGACGACAGTCTGGGCAACATGGCGGTGCTCGATCGCTGGCGCGCCGCCATCGGCTTGAGCTACGACATCGAACGCCGCGGCCCCGGTGTTCCAACCATTGACCGCGCCCCACTGAGACAACGCGCCGAGGCCACTGCGCCGATGCTCTACGGCACCATCCCCGGTGTCACTCAGCCGGTCTCGCGCGTGGTCATGGGCGCGATGACGCCGCACTTTGCCCGCGCCAGCTATATCTGGGATGCCTACGTGGAGGCCGGCGGCAATTGCTTCGACACCGCAGCTGTCTACGGCGGGGGTGAATGCGAACGAAACCTCGGTCAATGGCTGGCCAATCGGGGCGTTCGTCAGGACATGGTCATCTTGACCAAGGGCGCGCACACGCCCAAGTGCTGGCCCCAGTACATGCCCGGTGAATTCGACGGCAGCCTCGAACGCCTCGGCCTGGACGACGTGGACCTCTACATGATGCACCGCGACAACCTCGACGTGCCCGTGGGCGAGTTCATCGACGTGATGGCCGGCTGGAAGCAGTCCGGGCGGGTCCGCGCCTACGGCTTCTCCAACTGGACGGTCGAGCGCATGCAGGCCGGCATCGATTACGCCCAAGCCAACGGACTGCCGCTGCCCACGGTCGTCAGCAACAACCTCTCTCTAGCGCGGATGGTGGACGAAGTCTGGACCGGTGTTCTCTGCGCCAAAGAGCCGCCCTACCAGGCCTTCCTGCGCGAATCGGGACTGCACCTGATGCCGTGGTCCAGCCAGGCCCGCGGCTTCTTCACCGACCGTTCCGCCCCCGACAAACGGGACGACCCCGAGCTGGTGCGCTGCTGGTACAGCGACGACAATTTCCAGCGCAAGGCACGTGCCACCGAACTCGGCCAAAAGTACGGCGTGTCGGCCCTCAACATCGCGCTGGCCTGGGTCCTCCGGCAGGATTACCCGACCTACCCGCTCATCGGCCCGGCCAACCGGCATGAATTGCGCACCGGCCTGCCGGGCCTTGCCGTCGAACTCACCCCCGAGGAAGTACGCTGGCTCGATCTACAAGACTGATCTTCATCGGGCAGAAAGCAGAGCTTCACCACAGAGACACGGAGGCGTCATAGAGGGGCACCGAAAAGATGAAGAAGCTGGAACCACGAATGGACACGAATAGTTACGAATGACTGAAAGAGCTTCCAAACGGTTCTTCCTGATTCGTGTCTCATATGTGTTGATTCGTGGTTCACACTTACCTCCTAAAAACACGGTACCCCTCCGCGGTTATCTGCGCCTGTGTGGTTCCTCTTCCTTTTCTTCGTCCGGCCTAGCGTTGGATGCAGGCGCGCAGGCGGTCGAGAACGGCCATGTTGGCAATGGCGTCACTGACGGGGTGTCGTGGCGGGCGGCCTTCGAGGATCGCATCGGCAAAGTCCTCCGCCACCAATCCGTAGTGGTTGGCCGCGGGCACGGTCAGCGTCTCCTTTTCGGTGTCCCGCCACAGATCAATGGTGAACTCGGTGCCCGGCCAGGTGACGAACCCGCCCAGGTCTACGCGGATGCGCCCGTCCGTCCCGGTCAAATCGTAGCTGCTACTGAAGGGCGTCTGCATGCTCACGCCCATGTAACCGACCATGCCCGAGGGAAAGCGCATCACCCCGGCCACACTGAGGTCCACGCCGCCGCCCGCGTCGAAATGCGCCACCGCCTCGACCTGCTCGGGTTCTTCGCCGGCGAACGTGCGCAGCCCGCTGACGGTGTAACAGCCCAGGTCCATCAAGGCGCCCCCGCCCAGTGATTTGTCGTAGCGGAAATTGCCCTCGCGCGCGACGTCAGCGTTGAAGGTTGTCCGCGCGATGCAAAGGCGTCCGATGGCGCCTTCGTCGAGCAATTCCATCACCTTGCGGGCCACCGGGTGAAAACGCCACATGAGGCTTTCGGCCACCGCAAGACCGGCCTTTTCAAAAGCGCTAGCCACCGCTTTGGCTTCGTCGGCGGTCAACGTGAAGGGCTTCTCACAAAGACAGGGTTTGCCCGCCTCGGCGCAGGCGATGGACCACTCCGCGTGCAGGGACACCGGCAGCGCGTTGTAAACGGCGTCGATGTCGGGGTCGGCCAGCATGGCCTCGTAGCTGCCGAAGGCACGGGGAATCTCCATCTCCTGCGCCACTGCATCGGCGGCGTCCTGCGTGCGGCTGCAGATAGCGGCAATCTCCCCGTTTTTCGAGGCGCGCACCGCCGGGATGAACGCCTTGCGCGCGTGCTTGGCGGTACTCAACACACCCCATCGAAGCTTGCAGCTCATGTGCGCGAGCCAATCGAACCGTCACGCGCGGCTCAACCGCAATCCACGCACCGTCACACAAAGCCGCCTAATCGCAGCCAACAGCAGACCTGCATTCGTCCTTCGGAACGGCCTTCCGTCTGGCTTGTGCCTACATCTTGTGTGCACAATGGCCGACACACACTAAATACAGGAGGAGATATGTCATTGGCCAAGCTTGCGGCGGTTCCGACCGCCAGCGCCTCGGGGGCCACCGAGGCTCAACCCCACCCGGAAGTTGCCCGCGTCGAGCAGTACCTCTCCCGCCTGGATTGGCAGGTGCGCGAGAACTCCAACATGACCTACTCGTTGCAGGGCCTCAACAATTACCTTTCCAGCGCGCTGACCGAAACCTACTGGCTCCAGCGCATCTACAACGAACGTATCCGCGAGGCGCACGAATCCGGCGACCTGCACATCCACGACCTCAGCCAGCTCTCGGTCTACTGCGTGGGCTGGGACCTGGCCGACCTGCTGCGCGAAGGGTTTCGCGGGGTGCCCGGCAAGGTCGAGGCCGGACCGCCGCGTCATTTTCGCACCGCGCTCGGGCAGATCGTGAACTTCTTTTACACGCTGCAGGGCGAGGCTGCCGGCGCGCAGGCCTTCTCCAACTTCGACACCCTGCTGGCCCCCTACATCCGCTTCGACAACCTCTCCGACGCCGACCTGCGCCAGGGCCTGCAGGAGTTTGTTTTCAATATTAATGTACCGACGCGGGTCGGTTTCCAAACGCCCTTCACCAACGTGACGCTGGACCTGGTCTGCCCGAGTTTCTACCGCGAGCAACCGGTCTGCCTGGGCGGGCAGTTTTTGACCGAGCGCTACGGCGACTTTCAGGAGGAAATGGACCGCTTCAACCGCGCCTTTTTCAGCGTGCTGGCCGAGGGCGACGCGCGCGGGCGCATCCACACCTTCCCCATCCCCACCATCAACATCACCCGCGACTTCGACTGGGAAAACCCCAACCTGGAAGGCCTCTGGGAAATGACTGGCAAGTACGGCGTGCCGTACTTCTCCAACTTCATCAACTCGGACCTGAACCCCGAGGACGCCCGTTCGATGTGCTGTCGCCTGCGTATCGACAACACGCAACTGTCCCTGCGCGGCGGCGGGCTCTTTGGCGCGCACCCACTGACGGGCTCCATCGGCGTCGTCACGCTCAACCTGCCGCGGCTGGGCTACCAGTCCGACGACGTCGCTGACTTCCGCCAGCGTCTGGGCGCGTTGATGGACTTGGCCCGCGATTCTCTGGAGCGTAAGCGTGCGGTGCTGGAGGAACTCACCCAGGCCAACCTCTACCCGTACACCACGTTCTACCTGCGACACATCAAGGAGCGCTTCGACTGCTACTGGAAGAACCACTTCTCCACCGTCGGTCTGGTTGGAATGAACGAGTGTTGTCTCAATCTCCTGGATACGTCGATCGCGACGCCGGAGGGTCATGCCTTTGCCCGCGACACTCTTGAGTTCATGCGCGAGCGTCTGCTGGGCTATCAGGAGGACACCGGCCACAACTACAACCTGGAGGCCACCCCAGCCGAGGGCACCAGCTACCGTTTGGCCCGCAAGGATCGCGCGCGCTTCGGCACCGACCTCATCGCCGCCAACGATTGCCCGGAAGCCCCCGCCGAGACGCCCTTCTACACCAACTCCACCCACCTGCCAGTGCAGGCCACCGACGATCTCTTCGCCGTGCTCGATCACCAGGACGCCCTGCAAACCTGTTACACCGGCGGCACCGTCCTGCACCTGTTCCTCGGCGAGCGTATCCACGATACCACTACTGTACGCAAGCTCGTGCGCCAGATCGCCGAAGGCTACAAGCTGCCCTACTTCTCCCTCACCCCCACCTTTTCGATCTGCCCGGACCACGGCTACCTCCCCGGCGAATACCACACCTGCCCCACCTGCAAGAAGCCCACCGAAGTCTACTCCCGCGTCGTCGGCTACCTGCGCCCCGTCGGGCAGTGGAACGAGGGCAAGCAAGCCGAGTTTGCCCTGCGCGCCACCGTCTCCGTGTGAGCTTGAAGCTGCATCCCGCAAACCCGGGGCTGGCCCCGCAAGCACGGAGGCTTGCAGTTGGCTGCTCAGTTTTGAACATCATGCTTCAGCTTAGAGCCAATCTCTGTCCTACTTGAGTTATGTCTACGTCTATTCCGATTGGCGGTTTGCAGAAAACGTCCCTCATCGACTACCCCGGCAAGGTTGCCGCGGTGGTCTTCACCCGAGGCTGTGCGTGGCGCTGCGCTTACTGCCACAACCCCGAGCTGACCGATCCGGCCCAGTTCGACCGCTCCGACACCGTCCCGACGGCGGCCGAGGTGCTGCGCTTTTTGGAATCGCGGCGCAACCAGCTGGAGGGCGTGGTCATCTCCGGCGGTGAACCGACCCTGCACGCCGGTCTGGGCGATTTCATTTCGAAGATCCGCGCGATGGGCTTTGCCATCAAACTCGACACCAGCGGCGTCTTTCCCGACCGCCTCGAAAAACTGCTGGAAGCGCAACTGCTGGACTTCATCGCGATGGATTTGAAAGCCGTGCCCGAGGCCTACCCCGCACTGGTCAACGGGCCGGTCGACCCGGCACACCTGCGCCGCTCCGCCGACCTCATTCGCAACTGCGGCCTGCCCCACGAATTCCGCACGACGGTCCTGCCCGGCTTCCACGACCCCAAGGACCTGACTGCCATCGCGCAATGGGCCGGCGATGCCTCGCCGCTGGCCTTTCAACGCTTCATTCCGGAGAACGCCTGCGACCCGGCCTTCCGCCAGCGCGAAGCGCCCACCCTGGAAGCTCTCCAAACCCTCAGCGAGGAAGTCGCCACCGCCTGCAACCGGTCTACCCCCATCGCTGTGCGGTAGCCCGGGACGCGCCTGCACGCCAGCCGGCAACTTGCAGCGCCAAGATTAAAAGAACGAGCAACGATGCAACCTCGCTCGAACCCCGACCGCGGAACCCGGACCAGCGACTTCGGACGATGGACCAAGGACCGATTAAACGCTTGCGCCCTCGTCCGCGCTGTGGTCTTCTAATCGACTTTCCCTCGAAGAAAGGCCGTGACCGCGTCTGCTGATGCGCAGTGACCCTTTCGTTTCATTAACGTATACGCATCAACCATTAACCACCAACCCGGACGCCGCCCCCCGTGTGCCTCCGCGCCCATCAACGTATAAGTTCACTCATGGAAGAACTGCTCGCTGAGAACCACTTCAAAACCCTTAAACCTGGTTCCATCATCAAGGGAACCATCACCGAAATCCGCGCCAACGAGGTCATCGTTGACATTGGCGGGAAGAGCGAGGGGTCTATCCCCAACAACGAGTTCGTCGACGTGGGCGAACTTCAAATCGGCTCCGAGATTGAAGTCTTTCTCGAGAAGCTCGAAGACCGCGAGGGCAACCCCGTCCTCTCCTTCGACAAGGCCGAGCAGAAGAAAAACTGGGAGAACATCCTCAGCAAGTGTGAGGAGGGTTCGATCATCCCCGGTCGCGTGCGCAGCAAGGTCAAGGGCGGGCTCATCGTCTCGATTGGCGTCGACGCGTTCCTGCCGGCATCGCAGATCGACATCCAGCCGCCCAAGAACCTGGACCAGTACGTGGGCCAGACCTACGATTTCAAGATCCTCAAGATCAACCAGGACCGCCGCAACATCGTCATCTCGCGGCGTGAGTTGATCGAGGAGCAGCGCCTGGCCAAGCGCCGCAAGCTGCTCGAAGAGGTCAAGCCCGGCGACACCCGCCGCGGCATGGTCAAGAACATCACCGACTACGGTGCCTTTATCGACCTCGACGGGCTTGACGGGCTGCTGCACATCACCGACATGAGCTGGGGCCGTATCTCGCACCCGTCCGAAATGCTCAAGGTCGGCGAAGAGGTCACTATCATGATCATCGAGGTCGACCGCGACCGCGAGCGCGTCTCCCTTGGCCTGAAGCAAACCACGCCCAATCCCTGGGAAAACATCGAGCGCAAGTACCCGGTCAACTCCAAGATCAGCGGCAAGGTGGTCAACCTCGTCCCTTACGGTGCCTTCATCGAAATCGAGGAGGGCGTCGAAGGTCTGGTCCACGTCACCGAGCTGTCCTGGACCCGCCGCATCAGCAAGCCGGGCGAGGTGCTGCGCATCGGCGAGCAGGTCGAAGCCGTGGTGCTGGGCATCCAGAAGGAAGAGCAGAAGATTTCGCTGGGCATTCGCCAGCTCGAGGAAAACCCCTGGGATATGGCCCGCCACAACTATCCCGTCGGCGCCCGCGTGCGCGGCAAGGTGCGCAACCTCACCACCTACGGCGCCTTCGTCGAGTTGGAGGAGGGCATCGACGGCATGGTCCACGTTTCGGACATGTCTTGGACGCGCAAGGTCAACAACCCGGCCGAGGTCGTCAAAAAGGGCGACGAAATCGACGCCATCGTGCTCGACGTCGACTCCAACCAGCAGCGCATCTCCCTGGGCATGAAGCAGCTGGCCGAAGACCCGTGGGAAGACATCGAGCGCTACTTCAAGGTGGGCGACGTCGTTACCGGCAAGATTTCGAAGATCACCTCCTACGGGGCTTTCGTCGAACTCGAGCACGGCATCGACGGGCTGGTGCACATTTCCCAAATCGATGAGGAGCACGTGGAGAAGATCCGCGATGTGCTCAAGCCCGGTCAGGAAGTGCAGGCGCGCGTCATCAAAATCGACGGCGACGACCGGCGCATCGGCCTCTCGATCAAAGCCGCCAGCTACGACGCCGATCAGCTGGCCGCCGAGGTGGCCGCCTTCGAGAAGGTTGGGGACTCCACCCAGCTCACCTCTCTGGGCGACATCCTCGACGAAGCCGCACGCGACTAGACACCCACCGTCCGCGCACTATCATTTTCGAGTCCGGCTTCCCTCGGGGGGCCGGATTTTTTTGCAGCCGATGCCTACGGGCTGTGCTCAACGAGCATCGTCGGTGCCGGCCCGAATTCGATCGGGAGCGTCTGGCCGTCACGCTCTATGGCCGTGGCCACAATCACCGGCTCCTTGAAAAAGGTCTCCTGATACACCCGGCGGTAGAGCGCCCCTTGCGTGTCCTTGAAACCGCCGATGAACAGGTGGCCAAAAACCTCCACCTCGTCGCCGTCCTTCAACCCGATCGCGTTGCCCTCGGGCAGCGGAATCAAGCGATCTGAGGAACCATTCTCGTCGAAAAAGGCAATGACTGGTGAGCCGTCCTCGTACAGCTCGCTGAGCGTTTTCTCCGTCACCGGATTCCAGCCGGTTTCCGCCAACGCCAGAAAGCGCTCAACGTTGCCCACCCCATCCTGCCGCGCGACCACCGTCACGGTGCCTTCCCATGAACCGGAAAAACGCTGCGGCAGGTTTTCCGCCGAGCCGCGCGGAGCGGTGTTGCAACCGGCGAGAATCAGGCTGCCCAGCAGCCCGAGAGCAATCATTTTTGGGTACATACTAATCTTTGAGTGGACACGTTAAGATGCACTGTAAGCCTTTGTACAACGCTTTTGAGGACAGTTGTAAGAAACAAAAAGCCGGCCCCCTATTCCGGAACCGGCTCTGATTCGCAGGGTGCAGGAGCGAGAAAAAAATCCGTGTGGACGGCCTACACCTTCACACGCTGACGCACGGGCTCGGCGCGGTTGTGAACTTTGGTCCACTCGCGGTTGTAGCTGAACTCACCCTGGTCGTAATTGAGCCAGGGGAAGTGATGCTTGGACACATCGGGCTTCTTCACCATGCAGGCGAAGAGATTGCACTGTCCGGGAAAAACCATCGTCAGCGGCACGTAGACCAGCTTGAAAACGCGCGTGAGCAGCCCGCGCAGACCGCGGCGAATGGTGACGGCGCGTTCGTAGGCGTAAACAAATTCGTGCGGCGCACAGGGGTCGAAGGTGTTGATGGTTTTCTCCACCTCGCGCTCGGTCCAGCGATAGACGTAGTTGGGCACCGGCGAGTTGGACACGCCGCCCTTGTCGAAGCCCGACCGCATCACGGCACTGGTCTCGTACTCGGCACTCAGGCCAAAGGACACCACCAGACGCATCACCAGGCTGTCGCGCGACTCGAAGAAAATCGCGCCTTTGCGCGCCACGCGGTACATTTCAATAAGGCCGCGGTGGGGCGAGCGGCAGTGATGCAGCGAGGCGTGCGTGACCACGTAATCAAAGCTGTTGTCCTCGTAGGTGAGCGCTTCAGCGTCCTGGATGTCGTAAGCGTAGTCCGAATCGGCCTTGCGTCCGAACTCCGAGAGGTTGGAGATGGTGACGTTGGTGAAACCACAGGCTTCCATCACCGCGTAGTCATTGTGATGACCGCCGACCACCAGAATCGAGGCTTCCTTGTCCGGGATGAACTTCGGCAGCGCGTTGCGATAAAACGTTGGCTGTCTCATTGGGGATGTGCACGAACGATGTGGAGCGCGACACCCGGAGCAGGCTGCGGCCAGCCGATCATCGACCGTTTGGGAAGGCGAGTCACTTTTTAGGCGTCCGTTGCCGGTACCTGGGATGATCCATCAACGGCGCGTAGCATGGCGGCTGACGCTCGAAAAATCGACCAAAAAAACCGGCCCCCTGAATGAAGGGACCGGCTGAAAGGTGTTTGGGGTGTACCCCCTTGTTCAGGCAGGACGACGCTGACGCAGGTCAGGCCCGGTATCGTCTTGCTGCTTCATGAACTCTTCGATCACCTGCATGCGCTTGCGCTCGAGCGTTTCCTGCTGAATCTCTTCAGTCGTGCGCTGTTTCTCCTTACGGAGCATACGTTTGCGCATCTTGGTCAAGGCGATGTTCTGCAGCTGACGCACACGCTCGCGGGTGATGCTGAAGATCTGACCGACCTCCTCAAGCGTTTTGGGACGCTCGCCGTTGAGTCCGAAGCGCAGTCGCAGGATTTGACCTTCCCGCGGCTCCAACTCGTCGAGCAGGCGAATGACATCCTTGTTTAGCGACTTGCCGTGCAGGTCTTGGAAGGGGTTGGACGCATTTTCGTCGCCGACCAGTTCGCCGAGCGAGGTGTCATCGTCTTCGCCGACAGGTGCATCGAGTGAGGTCGGGCGCACCGACACTGTTTTGAGGTGGGCAATCTTGTTGACGGGCATGCCCATCTCCAAAGCGATTTCCTCGTTGGTCGGCTCGCGACCCAATTCCTCTTGCAGCGCCATCGTCAGTTTACGCATGCGGGCAATCTTATCGACAAGGTGCACGGGCAGACGAATCGTCTTCGACTGGTTGGCCAGTGCGCGTTTGATCGACTGCTTGATCCACCAGGCTGCATAGGTGCTCAGTTTGCCCCCCTTCGCAGGGTCGAAACGCTCCACCGCCTTGATCAAGCCGATGTTACCTTCGCTGATCAGGTCGAGCAGCGGCAGACCGAAATTGCTGTAGTCGTGCGCAATCTTCACAACCAGGCGCAGGTTGGCCTTGATCATCTTGTGCCGCGCCTCCTGATCCCCCTGCTTGATGCGGACGGCCAGTTCGATCTCCTCGTTGATGGTCAGCAGCGGGGTGCGACCGATTTCCTGCAGGTAAATCTTGAAAGCGCTCTTCTCGGAACTGGGCAGGTCGGAATAACGCGTGCCCGATTCGTTTTCCTCGCTCTCGGTACGGCGCGGCAGACGCGAAGGCGCAGGCGGACGATCCACCTTGGCCGGGGCCGGTTGAGCGGATGCCGAGGGGCGACGACGGGGAGCGGCGCGCTCGGAGCGGGCCTGACGGGTGCGGCGGGTCGATGCAGATTCGGCTATCATGATAATCTCCTGGGTAAAGGTCGGGTCAGGTACAGTTGGCCGGTGAGGTCTGAGGAGGAGGCGATTTGATTTATTCCCGCACTCTTCTTCTGGGCCGTCCGGCGATGTGTGCACGCGTTAAAAAGCAAAGGGTGTACCCCGTAGGACTGACAGTCCGTGCGCGGGTTCAAATTTTTATTTGGAATAATTCCAAAAAATCACCCCCGAGCAAAAATGTCAATCGTCGCGCAACGGCATCCTCTGGCCGGTGGCGGTGAGGGAACGGCGGGGGGTTGTGGGAAGACGGGGTGGGCTTGAA
>JBHJGQ010000016.1:0-15738 GCA_050331595.1 Opitutales bacterium | reverse complement strand
GAATGTGTGGCCGCGACGTCGTACCCCTCCGTCTTCACCGCTCACCAAAGCACGCCCCGCCCGCGGATGCAAACGATTGCACGATCGGTGCGGGTCCGGCGTGCGCCGCGGGGATGACGGGGGGGGGCTGAATCAAGGCTGCATCTTATATCGGCAGGGATTCGGGCCGCTTGATGCAGCTAGGTGTCGTTACCTAGAGACCTCATCTAGACAGGGTCGATTTTTTCGCTCAGCGCGACCGCTTTGAGCATCCCACCCGCCTTGTTGAGCGTCTCAAAAAACTCATTAGCGGGTTTCGAGTCTGCCACCAAGCCCGCGCCAGACTGGACAAAAAGCCTGTTTCCCTTCAGCAGAGCCGTGCGGATTGCAATACACGAGTCGAGGTTTCCTTCGTAGCCGAAATACCCCAGAGCGCCGGCGTAGGGGCCCCGTCGCGATTGCTCAAACTCGGCGATGATCTGCATGGCCCGCACCTTTGGCGCGCCCGACACCGTGCCGGCAGGAAAGGTGGCGCGCATCAGGTCAAAGGCGTTGCAAGACCCGTCGATCCGCCCCTCCACCTGAGAGACGATGTGCATGACGTGCGAGTAGCGCTCGATGACGGCGTACTCCTTGACCTCAACAGAGCCCGTGTGGCAGACGCGTCCGATGTCGTTGCGGGCCAAATCGACCAGCATGAGGTGCTCGGCGCGCTCCTTCTCGTCGGCCAGCAGTCGCCGTTCATTTTCCAGATCGGCCTCGGGTGTAGCCCCGCGCGGGAGCGTGCCCGCAATCGGCCGGATCTCCACCCGCTCTGCGGTCAGCCGCACGTGCACTTCGGGTGAAGCGCCGACCAGCGCGAAGTCAGGCGTTTGCAGAATGAACATGTAGGGTGAGGGGTTGATCACCCGCAGGGCGCGGTAAAGGGCGAGGGGCTCGTGCGTGTAGTCCTGTTCAAAACGTTGTGACGCAACAATTTGGATGCAATCGCCAGCCCGGATGTATTCGCGGGCGCGCTCGACGATGGCCTCAAAGGCTTCCCGCGTGAAATTGCCGGGCGGCGGCTCAACCGGCCCAGACGGGATCGCTTGCAGGGGCAAAGGGGCCAGGGCACGCGGTTCGGTGATGCGCTGCAGCAGCCTCTCAAGTTCGGCCACGGCTGCGTCGTAGGCGGCATCCGGGTCCGCGCCTAATTGCAGGACGGCATTGGTGCACAGGCGCAGCAGCTGGCGCACATGGTCGAAGATGATAACGGTGTCGCAGAGAAAAAAGTACAGCAGCGGCATGCCGTGCGGGTCGGCCTCCGGGCAGGGCACCGTCGGCTCAATCCGATGCACGTACTCGTAGCCCAAAAAGCCCACCGCACCGCCGGTGAAAGGCGGCAGCCCAGCCGTTTCCGGATAGCGGACGGAGGCGATCTCGTCCTCGACAAGTTTGAGGGGATCGCTCGGCGTGGGGATTTCCTCGACGTTCCCCTCCGGCGCGTGGATGCGCGTGGTCGTTTCGAAGACCTCGAAGATTTTGCGCGGCGCATGCCCGATGAAGCTGTAGCGGCTGATCTGCTCGCCCCCTTCGATGGACTCAAAGAGGAAGGCCGGCAGACCGGCGGCGGCCAGGCGCGAGTAAACGCCGACCGGCGTCTGAAAATCCGCCAGAACATCGGCCAGCAACGGGATGCGGTTGGCCGTTGCGGCTTGTGCGCGAAAGGCGTCCCGGCTCAGGTGAGGCTGCAGCGACATGGTAAAGATGGCATGAAAGCAGAAGGGTCTCGTCGCGACCCAAGGTCAACTCAACCCTATTGTGCGGGTTGGGTCTGTGGAGTGACCAGCGGCAGCGAGGGCTCCATCGGCAGGCAACCGCGGGCGTCCGCCTCGACCAGGCCCTGCGGATCGGCGTGCGCCGCAAAAGCAATCATGCCGGCGTTATCGCCGGTATGGCGCGGTTGCGCCAGCAGCAACGGCAACCCCTGCGCCTGAGCCAACGCGCCACAGGCCTCACGCAGGGCACAATTGTTGGAAACGCCCCCGGACAGCCCCAAACTCGCGAAGCGCCCTGCCCCGCCTCCTTGCAGCACCTGACGCAAGCGGCCCGTCAACTGGTCCACGACGGCCTGCTGGTAACTGGCGCACAGGTCTGGCAGGGCTTGAGCCACGGCGGCGTCGTTCATTTTTTCCAGGCGGTAGCGCAGACTGGTCTTGAGTCCGGAAAAGCTGAAGCGCACTGCATCCGCACTGGCCGGACCGCTCATGGCGCGCGGAAAATCAACGGCGGTCGGATCGCCGCGGGCAGCGTTTCGCTCGACTTCGGGACCCCCTGGATACCCCAGCCCCATCAGTTTGGCGCCCTTGTCGAGGGCTTCGCCGGCGGCATCGTCCATCGTCTGGCCCAGCAGCCGCAAGGAGCGGTCACCCCCGATGACGAACAGCAACGTATTGCCGCCCGAAACCAGCAGACCAAGATGCGGCAGCAACGCGGGCAGCGTGTGCTCAAAACCGCCCGGGTCGGCCGCATGCCGGTCGATGAAGACCGAGTACGCGTGCGCCCGCAGGTGATTGACCCCGACCAGAGGGCAGCCGCACGCCAAGGCCAGCGACTGCGCCAGTTGCATGCCCAGGGCCAGGCACCCGGCCAAGCCCGGACCCCGAGTCACGGAGATCCGATCGATAGAATCGAAGCAGTCCGGCGGCAGCGCTTCGAGCAACGGGCCAAACTGGTCCAGATGCTGGCGGCTGGCCAAATCGGGCACCACTCCGCCGTAGTCACGATGCAGGGCCACCTGACTGTGAAGCCGCTCGAAGATCAGGCCCCGGCTCGGCTCAAACAAGGCCAAGGCCGATTCGTCGCAGGAGCTTTCGACCGCCAGGATCACGTAAGCGACTGACACTCAGCCAGCGATGCGGGTCAAGGGCGGGTTGTGGCAGGAGGCGGAGGGAAGGGCTTGGCCAATTGAGACTGGGATGCGATCCCATGGATGAGACTCTAATGAGACTCAGTTTCAAACCGTTGATGGACAATTACTTAAAACAATTTGACAATTCGTTCTAACAGCCGAATGGTAACTGCAGTTCACTCAACCAAAGGATTTTTATGACTACCGAAACCATTGCCCAAGCCGCCTGCGCCAAGTGCCTGTACTGGAAAGCCGCTGGAGCCGATGCTGGCGAGTGCCGCCGTCGCGCGCCTCAAGCCATCGTCTTCAAGGTCGACGCCTCGACCCAGTTCGAGTCGCGTTTCCCGGAAACGAAGGCTGAAGACTGGTGCGGCGACTTCGCTGCGAAGTAAGGGCCGCAGCCACTATCCACTTTTGGAGCGCCGACTTCCCGTTTGGGAAGTCGGTTTTTTTTGCGCCTGGCGCAGGAATACTTCTTGCAACCGCAACTCAGTCTCACAAAGTGGCCCTAACTTTCCTGTAACTGAGGCCCGATATTTGTCCAGACGGAGCAACCGCGATGAGTCCTGAAGCCAAAAGCGAAGTCCTGAAAGCCACGCTGGGAACGATTGCCCGGCAGCACCGCGCCACCATCAACGACATCCTGGATCTGTATGCGGCCCTGGGGCAACCCGACGGTGCCGGTCCGTGCATGCAGTGCTTTTTCAAGATTCTGGGCAAGGTGCCGCCCGCCTCGCGCGAAATCGGCGCGCTTCGCCAGGCTTTGGAAGAACACGTCGAGGTGATTGCCTCCGACGACGAGAACCGCGTGGTGCGCCGTTTCGATGTTCAGATCGAAGAGCCGGACCTGGAAAGCTTTTGTCGCAAGATGATGACGCGCTCGGCCGAAAGCATCACGCACACCCGCGAGCGGCTCGTGCTTACGTTTCGCTATCGTCGCCAGCCGGCGGCGTAGGGTTGGGGCTCTTTCCCGATTGCTCGCGCTTGTCCGCGGCACGCTGCGCGCGGTTGGCCGAAATGGCGACCATAACGATGATCGCAACGCCGAGAAAAAAGCCGACGACCAGGCTCTCGAGCATGATGGCGCGGGTCAATTCGCCCCGGCAAAACGGGAAGCGGTCAGGATATCCAGCGCGGTTTTGAGCTGGTTGTCTTCAATGCGCTCAAAGCCGAAACGTTCCAGAAAGCCCGCGTCGTCGAGGCTGTTTTGGGGGTCGTGCCGACGCTGCAAGAACAGCCGCATGCGTTCGCGCGGCGTCAATTCGACCACCACGTCAGGCTCCACGCCATTGCCCTCAACGGCTTTACCGCTGGGCAGGTACCACTTGGCCGTCGTCAGTTTGATGGCACCTCCGTCGGGCAGCGGAATGTAGCTCTGGACTGAGCCCTTGCCGACGGACCGCTCGCCGACCACGATGGCGTCGGCCTGTTCCTGGAGGGCTCCGGCCACGATCTCCGAAGCGCTGGCGCTGGCACCGTCGAGCAGGATGACCAGGGCGTAGTCCTGGGTGCGCGCGGGCGTGCTGGAGAGAAATTCCTGGGTGCCAAAGTCATCGCGCCCGCGGGTCGTCACCACCAGCTCGTCCTTGTCGAGGAAGTGTTCGGCCACGCCGATGGCGCTGAGCAGACTCCCGCCGGGATTGCCCCGCAGGTCCAGCACGAGCCCCTGAAGCCCATCGGCTTCCAGCTCATTGAGAACACGGGCGAACGTTTCGTTGGTCTTTTCGCCAAACTCAGTGATTTCGACGACGGCGATGCCAGGGCGTTCGTAGCGCACGTTGCGCACGTTTTCGATGGCAATGTCCCCGCGAATAACCTCAAAGCGCAGGTCGTCGGTGGCGCCAGGGCGGCGCACCGCCAGCGCGACCGGGGTGCCTTTTTCGCCCTTGATGAGGCTGATGGCCTCGGTCGAGGAAAGACCCAGGAGGGGCTGGCCGGCAGCCTCGACAATGACGTCGCGCGGGAGCAGCCCCGCCGTTTCCGCCGGACTTTGTTCAAACACCTCGTTGATTTCCAGGCCGGCTTCGACCGGACGAATCGACACGCCGATACCAGAGTATTGCTGACGAAAGCCCTGCTCGAAATCCTTCGCCTCCTCGGAACTCATCCAGCGCGAGTGACGGTCGAGCCCGTTGACCATCTCGCGCAGGGCTCGCTCGCCCATCGCCGGGAAGGCGCTCTGGTCCTGGTCGACGTGGGCCCGGTTGACGATCGACATGACCTGCCCCATGCGGTACACCTCCCGCCAGAAGCTGCCAGAGGCCAGGTGTGACCCCCAAAGCTGGCCTACAAGCATGCCCAGGAGCAGAAGAACCGCTCCGGACCCCAGCCAGATGAGGAGGCGGCGACGTGTCGGCGAAGGCGTTTCCATGGTTTGAATCGGCGGGTGGTGCTTGCCCGAGACGCGTCAGGCACTATCTCCAGAGAATGCAGTCTCGCGAAGTCGTCAACGCGTTGCGACAGTTGGCCGGCGAGGCAGGCGTGCTGGATTGGGAGCAGTTTACGCGCGCGGCGTTGTATGCGCCCGGCTGGGGCTACTACCGGCAAGCCCGGCGTCGCGTCGGCCACGGGCGCGGAACCGACTTTTATACGGCGGCCAGCCTGGGGCCCTTGTTTCATCGGTTGATGGCCGAAGCGCTCCGGACTTTGGTTGGATCCGCAGGATCCGCCCGCGCACTGAACGTTGTCGAGCTGGGTGCCGAACCTGAACAAGCCGTCGCGGATTGCTGGGGCAGGTTTGCGAGCTTTCGCCAGGCGCGGTTGGGGGCACCGATCGAGCCGACCGGCACAGGCGAGGATTGGGCGCTGTTTGGCAACGAAGTACTGGACGCACAGCCTTTCCGGCGCTTCCGCGTGGACGGCGGTTTCTGGCGGGAGTTGGGGGTGGCGGTGAGCGCGGATGGCATCCTTTCCGAAGTGACCTTGACCACGACCTCCGAAGCGGGACAGGCGCAGATCCCGTCGCTGCCCAGCGCGTCCACGCTGGCCAACGGCACGACGCTCGACCTTGCGCTGGAAGCGGAACGGCTTGTGGGAGCGCTCGCCGCGCGGCCCGGTCTGCAGCTTCTGGCCTTCCTGGATTATGGGAAAACGCTGGCCGAACTGCTGGACACCAGCCCCCAGGGCACGGCCCGCGCGTATTATCAGCACACGCTGGAAGCGGACCTGCTGGCGCGTCCCGGAGCGCAAGACCTGACCTGTCATGTCTGCTGGGATCGACTGGAAACGGTTCTGCGGGAAGCCGGTTGGGCGTTGGTCCAGGTGCAGCGGCAAGAGAGCTTTTTTGTCACGCACGCTCAAGCCGTCCTGGCCGAGGTGATTGAACGAGCCCCGGCGGCCTTCGATGCCCAGCGCCAGGCGTTACAAGCGATGCTGTCGCCGGGCCACCTCGGCGCGAAATTTCAGGTACTCTGGGCGCGACGCTCCACTGCGTAAGGCGGACATCCAGAACCTACGCTCATCGCAGTTGGCTGTTATGCAAAGGTGATACAAAACGGTTTTCGGCCTTGAAAGTGTTGGTGGAGTGTATTTCACACGCAACGTGACGGACGTTGGGGAATCAAACGCGCTGGAAGCGTATTGGGCATCGATTGTGGATTGGGCGCAGGGCTGCGAAGCCGAAGCGCTGAGCTGTGGGCGCTCGCTGAGCGTGGGCGAAGCCGAGCTGGCCGACGCGGTCGGGGTGAGGCTGTCGGGCAAAGTGCGCCTGTATCGCTTCACGAAGTTGCCCGAGCCGGACTCGCCCGGTCTGGTCGCCGCCGCGAATTTGCTGGGCTTTAAGCTCGAGGGCACGCGGGGAATCACCTTTGGCTACGGGATTTGGCTGAGCGGGCGCGAGGCCGAGGAAGACCGCGGTTTGCTGGCGCATGAGCTGCGCCACGTCGCGCAGATGGAGTGGCTGGGCGGGCTGGAGCCGTATCTGAAAGCCTACTTGCGCGAGCTGCAGCGGTTTGGTTATCCGAAGGGACCGCTAGAAGTGGACGCTCACCAGAAGGGCGCGACTCACGGCACCCAGTGAAGAAAGCGCTTGCCAGCGAGGGCCTTGCTGCCCATTTTCACGAGTTTTCATCTATTTCGACGACCGAATCCTTACCGCCATGGCACGCATCTGCAGCATCACCGGAAAGCGCCCCGTCAAGGGCCGCGTCATCCACCGCAAGGGCCAAACCAAGAAAAGCGGTGGGATCGGCACCAACATCACCAAAAAGCACAAGCGCACGTACAAGCCCAACGTGCAGCGCGTGCGCATCCAACTCCCAGGCGGCGGCACCAAGCGCGTCTGGGTTTGCGCGAAAGCCCTGAAGGCCGGAAAAGTCGACAAAGCCGGCTGAGCCTGCACTGACGCCCTTTCCCGAGCGAGCCCGGCCCTGAATCGGCCGGGTTTTTTCATGCGCCTGCACCAGAACCCGAGCGGCTCTGGTAAAATCGGCGCGGAAACAGTCGATTTGCTGCGTGGACGCCGCATTGCGTCCCACTGCCATGATCGCCTTTGCCTCCGAACGCCGCAACTACCCGCTCCAGGGCCTGGGATTCCGGGATTTCTGGGATCTCTGCGGCCATTTTCAGAGGGTTAGCCCGGCCCACGATCAGGTTACCTATTCGTTGTGGCGCAATGGCCAGCCCGTGCTCGGGGACGAAGGCAACGTGTCCGAGATCCTCGACTTTTTGCAGCGTGAAGGCCTGGAGTGCGCCGACTGCTTTCGGGCGAAGCTGAGCGCCTCGGCTCCGCGCGGACAGGGCAGCGGCTTGTTTTCGACGGCCGCCGTCGCCGCCAGCGAGCCGACCGAACTGGTTTATTACCGCGACGCCGACCTGGCGCGCAACGTGCAGGCAGGGCTGACCATCAGCTCGTGCGCGTTGAGCAAGCTGGGCTTTTTCCAGTTCGAGGAAATTCTGCAAGACGTCTTTGGACTGGAGATTCCAATTCGCGACGCGGAAATCACCTTTGGCCGCCCGTGCGAGGTGCTGGCCTGCGTCATCGACATGCGCGGCTTCACGCTTTTCTGCGAGCAGCCCAACATCGAAAGTCCCTACACCTGCGCGCTGATGTCGGCCTTTTACGACACGGTGCAGGCGGGCTTTGCGCGTTATCCGCCCGAAATGACCAAGTACCTGGGCGACGGCGTGCTCTGTGTTTGGGAAACGACCCCGCAGGATCGTGCCGTGGCCGTGGAAACATGCCTGCGCGGCCTGGTCACGCTGAGCCCGCGTTACCGGAAAGTGCGCGAAAGCCCGCACTTCAGCCACGGTACGCCGCAGGACATCGGCGCGGGTGTCAGCCTGGGCCTGGCCAGCCGGTTGGACTTCGGGCACGACTATCTGGGCCGCCCGATCAACATGGCCGCGCGCTACTGCGGCGTGGCCGAGGGGGGTACTCTGCTGACCGACAAAAACCTGCCCTCCATTCCCGACGACATCATCCGGCAGGAACACACGGTGCACTTGAAGTCGTTCGGGCGTAGCGGCGTCTGGCGCATGGTGGCGGGTTGAGCCACAACGCCGGCACCGTAGCTTTTGCATCGCCAGCAAGCGGGTGGTGGCATGCGCTGGGCGACCATGAAGACGTCGGTTGTGATCGTGATGGGCGTGTCCGGCTGCGGGAAGACGACCGTTGGTCGCCTGCTGGCGGAGCGATTGAGCGGCACCTTTGCCGACGCCGACGGTTTTCATCCGGCCGACAACATCGCCAAGATGTCGCGTGGGGAGCCCCTGACCGACGCCGACCGCGCGGGCTGGCTGGAGGCGTTGCGCGCGCGCATCGAAACGTGCCTGACGATGGTAGGTGAAGCGCCGCTGGTTGTCGCTTGCTCGGCACTCAAGCAACGATATCGGCAGCAGCTTCTTCGTCCGGGCGAACCCGGCGTGTTTGTCTTTCTGCAGGCATCGATGAGCGCAATTGAAAAGCGCTTGCAGGCGCGCTCCGGTCATTTTTTCCCGCCCGGGTTGCTGGCCAGTCAGTTCGCCGACCTCGAGGTGCCCACCAGTGACGAGCCCAACGTGGTCACCATTTCGACCGAGGAAAGCCGTCCCGAGAGCGTGGTGGCGCGTGTTCTGGAGCAACTCGATTGACCGTCGCTTGGCGTTTGCCGTTGCGGGACAAGGCTCAGACTCGCAGATTGGCACGATGGCGGAGATGGCTGAACAGGCACGGGCGAAGGTGCGCTTTTCCAGGCTTGGTGCTCAGTCGCAGCACCCCGTCATCGCCCAGCTGATGGAACGCGCGCTGGCGAATCCCGACCTGCTCTCGCTCGCCGCCGGCTTCACCGACAACGCGCTGCTGCCAACCCCGCTCATCGCGGAAACCGTGAAGGCGCTCAGTGCCGATGAGGTTGACCCGGAATGGCTGCAGTACGGCACCAGCGCGGGCCGGCCTGGCTTGCGCGAAGCAGTGCTGGAGTGGCTGCGCCGCAGCCCGGGGGAGGCCCTTCCGGAACGTACACCGGAGGACGTGCTCATCACCAACGGCTCGCAGCAAGCCCTTTACCTGGCGGTGCAAAGTCTCTGCGATCCCGGTGACGCCTTTCTCGTCGAGCAGCCGAGCTACTTCGTCTTTCTGGAGTTGCTCCAGGGGCTGGGCGTGGAGCCCGTTGGGCTGCCGGTTGACCTCGACGAAGCCCACGACTTTCTGCGCAGGCTCAACCGTCTGGGACACCGCGTCCGCGTCAAGGGCCTGTATTTGCAGGGGTACTACGCCAACCCGACCGGCCTCTGCATGGATGCCTCGCGCAAAGCAGCTCTGGCGGACATCTTCGCGCAGGAGGGCTGGCACATTCCGGTGGTCGAGGACGGTGCGTACCGCGATTTGTTTTTTCACGCCCCCTACCCTGCGTCTAGCGTGCTGAGTGACGCCGCCTGGACGGATTTTCCGTGCCTATACCTGGGCACGTTGACCAAGCCGCTGGCCACCGGACTAAAGACCGGCTACGCCGTCTCGAATCACAACCAATGGCTCGAAAAGCTACGCAATGCCAAAGGTCATCAAGACTTTGGTACGGCCAACGCCAATCAGGCTATCGTTGAACATATCCTTCGCCACGATTACTACGCACCGCACCTGGAAGCGATTCGACCGCGCTATGCACGTAAATGCCAACGCCTCCTGGACGCGCTGGAGCGTGGCGGCTTGCGCGAACTCGGCTGGCGATGGGAAGCGCCCGAAGGCGGTCTGCTCGTCTGGCTGGAGGGACCCACACACCTGGCCACCGGACCCGAATCGGACTTCTGCGCCGCTTGCCTGGAGGCCGGCGTGCTCTACGTGCCTGGCGCACTTTGCTTTGCCACGGGCGAGCCCGACCATTGCCTGCGCCTTTCCTTTGGCGCAATCGCCGAGGACCGAATCGAGGAAGCGGTGACCCGCTTGTGCCATGTGGCCGCAGCTTTCGCTTAGGACAGCGTCGCAAGGCTCTGCGCCTGCGCGAATCCGTCAAATCCAACTATCTTGGAAACGTTCATAGCCCCGGGTTCGGCTTGCCGACACTCACGCCGCCTCTAGACTCAACAGCGCGAGGAAAGCTGAATCTGCGTCGCACCCGGCACAGCGATTCACCTCCGCCACGGGGAAGTAGCTCAGCGGATAGAGCAGCGGTCTTCTAAACCGAAGGTCGAGGGTTCAAGTCCCTCCTTCCCTGCCAAAGCACAGTTATCGCGCCCGAAAACGGTGCTTTGCGTTACGGGCGACTCGAGGCGTGATTGTGGGGGTTGGTAAAAGCCTTCCCTCAAAAAGCCTTGCCTCAGGCAGCCCAACCACTGGTAGTGTCGTCGTTTGCTCTTAATCTAAGACTACTGACCCTCTCATGACAGTCACTGAATACATCAGCGCCAACTGGACCCGTTCGTTTTACGAAGACAAGAACGGCTCTGGCTTCAAGGGTGACGACCTGCCCTACCCGTACACCTCGCCCTGCATCCAAGGGGAGGGCCACTTTTCCTTTTTCTTCTATTGGGATACCTACTTTACCAACGTAGGCTTGTTGATCGATGGCTATACGGAAATGGCCAAGAACAACATTCGCAACATGGCCTGGTTCATTCGTCGCCAGGGTTACATGCCCAACCACACCGCCCTGCACAATCGCTCGCAGTCGCCCTATTTTTGCAGAATGGTTGTCGAGTATTTTGAGTTCATCGGCGGACCGGAAAAGGACCCAGAGCTGTTTCGCGAATGCGCGGAGGCGCTGCGCCAGGAATACAACTTTTGGGTGACCGCACGTCATACGCCGATCGGTTTATCGCACTATAGGCACCATGAAACCGCCGAAGGCCTAGCTCAATTTCACGACAGTATTGCCCGGCGACTGCCCTTTCTGAGCAAATCCTCTTCGTTTGAAGATAAGGTCAGGATCGGAGGTCACTTTATGGCCAATGCTGAAGGCACCTGCGACTTCAGCAACCGCTTCGACTATCGCTGTTTGGACTTCTGCCAAGTCGATCTCAACGCGCTGCTCTACGAATACGAAACCGTACTGATAGGCTATTCCGAACAGCTTGGGTGGGGAGATGTCGGATTGTGGAAGACCCGGCAGAATGAACGTGAGGAACGCATCCAGCGTTACTTCTGGAACAACGATGAGGGCCTCTTCTACGACTATGATTACGTGAATGAACGGCACTCCGCTGTGCCTGCGCAGACCGGTTATCAAACCCTGTTTTGTGGTTTAGCCACGGAGGAACAGGCGGCGCGCATGGTCGAAAACATGCCCCGATTCGAACGGGAGTTCGGTATGGCCTACACGCCCGACGTTCCAGGTGCGCGGGATTATCAGTGGGCCTTCCCGAATGTTTGGCCGCCGATGGTGTGGATGCTGATTCGCGGGCTAAGCCGCTACGGATATGCGGCAGAGGCAAAGCGCCTTGCTGAAAAGTATCTCCGCACCACCGACCAACTCTTCGAAAAGACCGGGCAACTCTGGGAAAAAACCGATGCCGAGACCGGCGAGGTTGCCGGCGGCGAGTACGATGCCGCCCCGATGATCGGCTGGTCCGCCGGTGTTTACATCGGCTGCAAACAGCTGCTTGAGGCGAACTAAGCAACCGTCTGCAGTTCATCACGTTCACCCTCGTCAGCATTCGCAAAGCGATTGTGCAGGTGCTGTGTCAGAGCGAATGTACCCCTGCAACGAGCCAGTCGCGATGGAGCTTGGAGCTCTTGGGATCTCCGCGTGGAATCAAGCCAGACTCCGTGCGGTCTCCTGAAGCAGCTGCGCCCATTCTTGCGTTGAGCGTTTGTCAAAATCTTCCTTGCGCATGACCGCGCCCAACGCTGCCTCCGGGGTGCGCGAAATCGGCAGGACCGTTGCACACGAATACTCCTTTTCATTGAGCACCCCCGGGTTCCAGGCGATGTTCTCTTCAATCACCTGCTTCAGTTCGGCTTCAAAACGGGCGTAATCCCAATTCAGGCGAGCGCCCCAATAACTGGCTTCCTCCTCGGTTAGGCCGTACTCCGGCCACATGTCTGGCGATTTGCGGGCAATCAACACTTTTCCGGCTGCCGAAATGGCCGCGGGCGGCGTTGAGCCGAGCAGATCCGTGGATTTGTTGTGCAGCATGGCTGCCGTGACAACCGAGTGACGCCCAGCCAGCTGGCACAGGCAGAAACTGCAGCCGCTCTCCTCCGCGCGGAGCATGAGCCTGCTCTGCTGTTCTACAGTCAGGCTGAAGTGCTGCAACACGTCGCGGAAGACATTGCAGGCCGAGCCAGCCAGAAAGTACCGCCGATTGTCGGGATGCTGCGACGCCATGCCCTCGGCGATCAATTCCTGCAGGAGGTCGTGAGCCGTGCTTTTTGATAACTCCGTCGCGGCGCACAGTTCGCTCAAGCCGAGGCTGCGGGGACTGCGTGCAAGCACCCGTACCAGAGAAAAGGATCTTTGAACACAACGACCGGCCATCGGCGTATCCAGTATGTCACATCTCTATCGGCTGGAAAGCTATCTGATAACGCAGGCGCGCTCGCGTTCGCACATGCGAACCAAACCCCCGTGCCCGAGGCCTCTTGCATTGCCTGCTCGAATCCCATGAACGAAGCTTATAACACCATGAACCTCACATCCTACACATACATCCCTCTCGCAACCATCGCGCTCTTGTCCACCTCAGCGTTTGCTCAAAACCTGGTCGTCGACCAGACGGGCACGCTTTCAGGTGCCAACGGCACGACCTTCATCGATTTTGGTACCGGCGCAGGCGCCAGCGTGCTTGCCGCCGATACTGATACCTTAGCCGAATTTGCTGTGGGCGATCAGCTTAGCCTGAGTTTCCTGCTCTCCTACAGTAATTTTAACAGTGCGGCTGCCAGCAATTCCTCCTTCAGCTACGGCTTCCAAGGAGACAGTGACGGCCTGTTCTACGCCAACCTCGCGGGTCCGGAAGACTTGATCGCTCCAACTTCGGAACTGCTCACGCGTCCGGGAAGCCTCTTTCTGGGCAACTAGGGAACGGTGATTGACGGTACCGCGCTCTTCTCAGCCGAGCCTCAATTCACCGACGCTGCGACCATCGACCTCGCTTTCACCCTCGACCTCCTCAAGACGGGTGTCGAAACCTACGAGCTTTCGCTCGATATTGGCGGCGTGAATGTGTCCACCCAGACCGCGACCATTACGGACATCAGCGTGGCCGGTTCGACGAGCATCACGCAACTCGGTTTCCGTAACAACAACGGGTTGTTGACTGGACCTGCGCTGTCGGAAATCAACGCAACCTTTACTGCAGTACCCGAACCCTCCACGACAGCATTTCTTGTCGGTCTGGCAGCCTTGAGCGGCGTTTTCGTGCGCCGTTTCCTCAAGCGTCGTGCCTAAAATATTGAGTTACGTGACAAGCTAGCGGTAGAACTTGAGCAGCAGCGCGGCCCCAAGCACGGGGGCCGCGTTTTTTTATGCAGTTTCCGCAAAGCGTGTCTGTGTCGGGGAGCAGCAATGGCTTCGGCTCTTTGGACCGGTCGTACAGCAAACCAAGAGGTGGTTCGGTTCTATGGGTATCCGGCCTTTTCTTTCTTTCCGGACGATCCAAAAAAACGGACAGGGTTGGGCGAATTGTTCGGAGACAGTGCTGGATGAAATATCATTGACCCTGAAGCAGATAAAGTACATTTTTTCTAATATTTTTGTGGTATTCACCTCACTGCTCCAAGAACCCATGCAACCTCATTTGTCTCGCCTCTCCAGCGCTGGTTTTGCCCGCGCGCTTCTTCGTCTGTTTCTGATTTCTGTGTGTGTGCTGACCGGGACGACGGCGCTGGCCCAGCGCCCGGCCTTTGATTTCCGTTGGGGTGCCGGGGGCGACCCTGATTTGCAGGAATGGACCGACACCGAGCCTGGGGTCAATCCGGTGACGGGCTGGTTTATCGATTTCATCGCCACAACCTTTTTCCCGAGCATTCCCGGCGACACCGCGCTGCTGCCCGGCGGCGAACTCGATCTGGACACCAGCATCACGATCGACGGGTTCGCTATCGCCGGCAACTCCAGCTTCAACCTGCGTGGGCGGCTGACGCTGACGGACTTCATGACGATGGACACCGGTCAGATCCATTTCTTCAACAGTAGCGAGTTGAGACTGACCGACGCCAACGCGTTTATCGCCAACGGCGGCGCCTTCTTCGGCGACGATGGCGTGGCCCACATTCGCGGCAACGTGACCAACGGTTTTTTTGAGAGTGACCCGCTCTCGCCGCCCAACCCGGGGTTCGTCATCGCCAACGGCGGTGACCTGCGCTTCAGCGAGACTGGCCGCACATTTTTGAATACCGTCGCGGGTCTGGTTCAAGCGGTCGGCAATTCGCGGGTCAGCTTTGTCAACCAGCGGGTGGTGCTCGACGGCGGGGACACCACCGGCGACGGCACCATCGAGGCCATCGGCAACAGCACGGTGATCTACCGTTCGGGCAACATTCAGAACCCAATTCTGCTCGATAGCGGCGTGCTGGACGTGGGCAACGCGTCACCCTCCGCCGGCGAGGTTGGTCGATTCGTGATCGACGATACGCCGAGTCCGCCGAGTTTTGTCGTCGACATCTCCGGCGACGTGCCATCTGGCGTCGAACTCATCGTGGTAAACGGGAGCACGCTGGACGTTCCGAACCTCTTTGAGAATTCCGGCGATATCACGCTGGCCGGTCCGGATGGCTCGCTCGTCACCACCGGCTTCAGCACGAGCGCCGGCTTCAGCACGGGCGGCACCTTCACCAACCGCGGGCAATTCACCTTTCGCCAGGCCGATATCAACGCGTCGAACAAGCACCGCGTGACCAAGGACCTGATCAACGCACCCGACGGGAACATTCTGGTGACCGATGCATCCAACCCGCGCCTGAACGTGGTGGTGAACAACGGAACGTTTCGAGTGGACCCCGGCACGCGGGTGGATTCATCGACGGACTTTGAGCAGGCCGGGGGCAACCTGATTGTCGATGGCGATTTGTTTGCGCTGTCGGCGGGCTCGTTCGAGTGGAGCGGGGGCGCGATTACCAGCACCACCGGCATCCCCACCGTCAGCTTCACGGGCTTTCGCAGTTTCCCCTTTCAAACCATCATAATTGCCGATGGGCGCGACACACCCATACGCTTCGTTATGGTCGAACCGAGCGGAGGCAGGGCCAATTTTGACGACAATGAGCTGTCGGCCGGTCAGATTCTCGAGATTCAAAACGAGACCACCAGCCGCACGCTGCGGCTGAACCCAAGCTTCATCAACCGCGGCACAATTCTGACAACCGGCGACAATTTCGTGTCTTTCGAAATGAACGGGGAGTCGACCACCAACTTCGGGCTGATGGACTTCAGCGGGCAGCCGGGCAGCCCACAAGTTACGCGGCGCTTTGGCGACCTGAACCAGCTGGTCAACAACGGGCAGGTTGTGCTGCAGAA
>JBHJGQ010000015.1:0-78120 GCA_050331595.1 Opitutales bacterium | reverse complement strand
CTCATGGCCCTGAGCGATGTCGGCCCCGGCGACGGTTGCACCGTGGTTGTGCCCGGCTCCCACAAGAGCCACGAGACTCACCCCGTCCTCGTCGAAAGCGACTCCGGCCACTCCACCTACCGTACCGACAAGCCCGACGACACCCTCGGCGCGCGCGAGGTCCACCTCAAAGCCGGGCAGGCCCTGATGTTCACCGATGCCATCCTTCACGGCGGCTCCTCCCGGACCAATCCGGGCGAGCGTCGCGTGCTCATCTACCGCTACTCACCGCACTCGATGCTGCCGCGTTACAACTACATCCCCTCGGATGGACTGCTGGAGAGACTGACCGAGGCGCAGCGCTCGATCATCAACCCCGTGCCGCCGCGGATGCGCCCCGGGCGTACCCTTACCGGAGCCGACGCGCCGGTGCTGGAACTGGCGGGCAGCTAGCCGATTCCCTTTCGCGGGGTGGCGGGCCTGTCCCTTTCCAAATCCTGGCGGCGCCACCCCGGACTTGTTCACGCACACACTGTCTGATTGCCCATGTCTTCGATCGCACATTCATCGGGGTCCGCCACGGACCGTTCCGCCTGCGCTTGCGGGCGTTGCACCGCCACCTTCTGCCCGCGCAAACACAGCCATGCCCAGCACCCAACTCCCCATCACCACGGCCGGCCCGCTCCGGTTTCACCTGCAGCATCAATGGGCTCGGCTCCCCGCTGACCTGAAGTGGGGCAACACCCACGGACTGGCCCAGGATAAAGCCGGTCACCTTTACGTCGCCCACACCGTTCACGCCGACAGCCGTGTGCGCGATGCCGTGGTTGTGCTCGACCCGCAGGGCAACTTCGTGCGCTCCTTCGGCGCGGCTTACGATGGCAGCGCCCACGGGCTGGAGCTTTTTGAGGAAGACGGCACCGAATACCTGTACCTGACCGACCTGAAGCAGGGCCTGTTCAAGCTCACGCTGCAGGGCGAAGTGGTCTGGCACTTTGCAAAGCCGGAAATGTACCGGCGTCTGTTCGGCTTAAAGTGGTGCCCCACCAACGTGGCGGCGGCCCCCGGCGGCGACTTGTACCTGGCCGACGGCTACGGCACCGGCTTCATCATCCGGATCGACCGGCACGGCAACGAAATGGATTTCTTTGGCGGACCGGGTAAACACGCCGACGCGGTGACCCACCCGCATGGCCTGTTTATGGATACCCGAGGCGCGGAGCCTGTGCTACTGGTGGCCGAGAATCTGCCCACGCAGGTGCGCACGTTCTCGCTGGATGGCACACCGCTGAAGGCTCAGCTCACTGACGATGGCACCCTCGAGGCCCCACGGCATTTCACGCAGATGGGCGAGTACCTGATTGTGCCGGATCTGGCCGGTCGCGTGGCTGTGCTCGATGCGCAGAATGCGCTGGTGGGTTACCTGGGCGATGCCGGGGTCCCGCTCAACGATCTGTTCCCCATTCGCGGAAACCCGAGCGAGTCCTTCACGGACGGCCAATTTGTTCACCCGCACGACGTGCTGGTGCGCCCGGACGGGAGCTTGCTGGTGGCCGAGTGGGTCGAACACGGCCGCCTGACCCTGCTGACGCCAGCCCCCAATTGAGGCAGGCGGTTCGCCCCCACAGCGGGCGAGAATGACGTTGCCCTAGGTTGGGCCGGTGGACTTACTCGCAGGCTCCAACAGAGTCTGACCGGCTCCAACCGACGATGAGCGAAGTCCTTCATGAAGTGCACGTCATTTCTGGCTCCGACCGGAACATGGAGCCGTGCCTGAACCTGATGGTGGACTCGTGCGCGCGGCATCTTCGCCCGGGCTGGACCGCGATTTTCCATCTCTATGTGAAAGACTTCGGTCCGGCGGAACGCCGGCGCCTGGAGGAGACCGTGGCGGCTCACGAAGGCCGCGCCCGGCTGGACCTCCACGACGTCGATCAGATGGAACTGGGTGTGGGCAAGGGCATAGCCGGGAACATGATGTGTTACGTTGTGCTGGGGGCCTTTGAGCAGACTCCCGCCTCGCACGCTATTTGGATCGACGCGGACATGATCGTACTGACGGACATTGTGCCGGCCCTCGAGGCCTTGCAGGCGTCGGACAAAATCGCCGCTGCGGTCTCGAGGCGGCCTTTGCGGGAGTCACATCCGATGGAGCGCGAGATGATGAAGGCTTATGGGATGAGCGACGAAGACCGCTTCTTCAACTCGGCCTTTGTCGTTGCCGATTGCGACGACTACCGCGCGCGCAATGGCTATCAGGAAACATTGATGTTCATGGAGAAGCACCCCGAACAAGGCGACCAAGGGGCCCTCAACTGGTTTTTCATGCACCGTGCCCTTTGGCTGGATCCAAAGTACAACGTGCCGCATTGGCCGCATCAGAAAGCCGAGGCTGCCGCAGCAGAGACGCACGACCAGGTGGTGCACTTTATCGGAAGCCCTAAGCCGTGGGACGTCGGTGGACGGCTCTTCCACGCCAACCGTTCGGCCTTTGCGGCGGCAATGCGTCAAAGTGCCTTTCAACGGCATTACGACAGGTGGCGCTTCAATGCCGCCCGTTGGAAACGTTTCCTGCGACTCGCGCCGCGCTACGGTAAACTCGCAAAAGCAAAGCTGAAACCAAGCTGAGCGGGCCCGCACACATCCGGCTTGAGCCGAGAACCGCGCTGCGTTGCAATGCGCGTATGCGGATCACCGGCTGGCGCGTGCACCTGAATTCACCCGGTCGAAATTTCCTGACGCTGGAGCTGGAGACAGACACGGGCCTGGTTGGTTTGGGCGACGGGACCTTGAATGGCCGCGAGCACGCCGTGCGCGCTTACCTGGAGGAACACCTGCTGCCCTGTCTGGAGGGTCGCGACGCCTTCGCGACCGAGGACTTCTGGCAGTACGCTTACCGTGGCGCCTACTGGCGGCGGGGGCCCGTCACGATGACCGCCATCGGAGCCGTTGACCTGGCGCTCTGGGACCTGAAGGGGAAGGTGCTGGGGGTGCCGGTGTATCAGCTGCTGGGAGGCCGTTGCCGCCAGGGGGTGATGGCCTACACGCACTGCCACGGCCAGAGCGTGCCCGCCCTGATCGAATCGGCAAAGGCCAAACAGGCCGAAGGCTTCAGGGCGCTGCGCCTGCAATGCGCCGTTCCGGGTCTCGACGAAGTGTACGGTGCGCCAAAGGCCGCCGTCTACGAACCCGCCGAGGAAGGCGCACTGCCCAAGGAGGAAATCTGGGACACCGCGAAGTACCTCGACTTTGCCCCGGAACTGTTTGGGCAGGCCCGCGCCGCTCTCGGCTCCACGCCCCACCTTTTGCACGACGCCCACCACCGACTGACGCCCATCGAAGCCGCCCGGTTGGGCCAGGCGCTGGAACCGTACCGGCTCTTTTGGCTGGAGGATGCGGTGACGGGGGAGTTGCAGGAGGCCTTCCGGCTCGTGCGGCAGCACACCACCACGCCGCTGGCGCTGGGCGAGGTCTTTTCAACGGTCTTTGATATTCATCAACTCATCACGAATCAGTGGATCGATTACGTGCGGATGGCGCCCACCCACGGCGGCGGTCTCACCGCGCTGCGCAAAATTGCGGCGCTGGCCGAACCTTATCACGTGCGGATGGCCTGTCATGGTCCCAGCGACATCTCACCGATCGGCCTGGCGGCGGCGATTCACTTTGGTCTGGCTACGCACAATGCGGCGATCCAGGAATTTATGGGCCATCCGCCCGAGACCCTGACCGTCTTCAAACCGGCCTACCGCTTCGACAACGGTTACCTGAACCCCGGCGAGGAACCAGGTCTGGGCGTGGCCTTTGACACCAAAGCCGCCGCCGCGCATCCGTACCGCCGCGCCTATCTGCCCACGGCGCGGCTGGAGGACGGCACTGCGTGGAGTTGGTAGCTGGTAACCCGATCAACCATGCCCCATCCGCCGCCCAACATCCTGTTTCTGTTTCCCGACCAGTGGCGGGGCGACTGGATTGGCGCGGAGGGCAAGGTGCCGGTGCGCACGCCCAACCTGGACGCGCTTTGCCAGCGGGGGACGCGCTTCACGCAGTGCCGCAGCAACGCACCGGTGTGCATTCCCTCGCGGGCGTGTCTGGCGCAGGGGGTGCGTTATCACCGCTGCGGCTGTCCGAACAACAGCTACGTCATGGATGCGGCGCGGCCCAATCTGTTCAAGCAACTGCGCGAGGCCGGGTACCGCACCTTGACCAGCGGCAAGTGCGACGTGCACGCCCACCGTGAGTTTTACAGCAACACCGGCTGGGACGCCCAGTTGGGTCGGCTGGGCTTTAGCGATGGAATCGACCAGCGGGGCAAGCTCAACAGCGCCCGCGAACCGTTCGACAAAGTAGGCGCCTACGTGGCACACCTGCGCGAGTCCGGCTGGATGCAAGCGCACATGGACGATTACGCGCGGCGCGCCGAAGCTCAACCGACGACCTACAACGCGAGTTTCCCCACCCCGCTGCCACGCCAGCATTACACCGACGACTTCACCGGTCGCAGCGCGCTGGAGTTGTTGCGCCGCACCCCGGCGGGCGCCCCATGGTACCTCTGGGTCAACTTCCCCGGACCGCACGACCCCTGGGATGCACCGGCAGAGCTGCTCGAACGCACGCGGGACGACGTCTTTCCCGAGCCCGTCAACGGCGACGCGGGCATCGACCATCAGGCGGTGCGGCGCAACTACGCGGCGATGGTCGCCGGGCTGGACGACTGGGTGGGCTGGCTGATCGATGCGGTGCGCCAGCGGGGAGAGTTGGACAATACCCTGATCGTTTTTGCCTCTGACCACGGGGAAATGCTGGGCGATCATGGGCGCTGGACCAAATCGATCTGGTACGAGCCGAGCGTGCGCGTGCCGTGTATACTGGCCGGTCCAGAGGTCCCGCGCGGGGCGGTTGACGAGCGCCTGGTGGAGTTGATCGACGTGAACGCCACGATTTTGG
Organism: Opitutales bacterium; assembly: GCA_050331595.1. Taxonomy (GTDB): domain Bacteria; phylum Verrucomicrobiota; class Verrucomicrobiia; order Opitutales; family JBHJGM01; genus JBHJGM01. The sequence continues at coordinate 73,194 of JBHJGQ010000015.1, read as the reverse complement.
AAGCCGCTGGGCTGGCCATTTCGCAGCATTATGACGCGCGCAGCGTTTTCGGCAAACGGCGCGAGTGGCAACACAGCGCGTTGCACTTCGGGCCCAACTTTAAGGCCATCCCGAGTTGGGACATGGCGTTCGACGGCCGCTGGAAAGCAGTGACCCGCGTCGATGACGAACCGCTGCTCTTCGATCTGCAAAACGACCCGGAAGAACGCCGTGACTGTGCCGTTGAGCATCCCGCCGAAGTCCAGCGGCTGCGTGCGTTGATCGAGGGACAGATGCCGGCGAACTGAGACGTTTTCCCTTGCCAGCAACGGATGCGTCGGGGTGAGTGTGGGCGCCATGCCAGCACGCCAGACGTCTCCTGCCCTCGCCCGCAAGTCCGCGCCGCGCGCCTCGAAAAAGGCCGCCTCCAATACAACCGGCAGCGCGCCGGCGGCCTTGCCCGAGGCCGAAACCATGCGCCGCGAGCACAAAGCCCGCAGCGGCACGGCCCTGGGCGGCATTGGCACCGGCGGCTGCGAATTGCTTAAGGACGGCACCTTCCGCAATTGGAACGCCTTCAACAATCAGCCGCTCTTTACCGGGCCCATGCTGCCTTTCGACGAGCAGAGCAACCTGCTGTTTTTCGTGGTGCGCTACCAGGTGAAGGGGCAGACGCCCAAGATGAAGATCCTGCAGATCGACGAAGGGCACATGGTGGGCGCCATCCCGACGCACGTGTACGAGTTTCCGTGGCTGAGCGGCGTGGAGCAGATCGACTATCAGGCGAGCTATCCATTTACGCGGCTGGTCTTCACCGACCAGGACATGCCCTTCGATATCGAACTGGTCTGCTGGCATCCGTTCATCCCTCACAACGCCAAGGACTCGGGCCTGCCGGGCTTTTACTGCGACTTTACCGTAACGGCCAAGGGCAACCAGCCGGTGGATGTGTTGCTGACCACATCGTGGCGCAACTGCGCGGGCTACGCGGTGGAGGAGCGTATCCACAAAGTCACGACAAAGCGGGACAAGGCAGCGCTGCGGGCCACCATGACGGCCGACAAGATGGACGCGACCGACACCTCCTGGGGGACACAGACGCTGTTGACGGCCGGGGCGAGCAGTACCTACTACGTGGGCTGGGAACACCGGCACCCGTACTACGAAATTTTTCTGCGCTCGGCGCAGCTGCCGGACATCAACGACACCAAGGGCCGCAACAGCAAGAATCCCAAAACCGGCAAGCTCCAGGCCGGCGACCGCTTGTGGTCCACCGTGGGCAAACACGCGCGGCTCACCCGTAAGGGCCAGCGTTTCAAGCACAGTTTCATCGTCGCCTGGCATTTCCCCAATCTGTATGCGGGGCTGACGCCACGGGAGATGGCCGCTGGCAAGACGCCGCCCAAAACCATTGAGGGGCATGCCTACGCGAATTTCCTGAAGGATTCGGCGGCGGTCGCGAACTACCTGTTGCAAAACCGCAAGCGCTTGCTGGAGCAGAGCCGCCGCTTTCACGACGCGTTTTACGATTCCTCGCTGCCGCACTATGTGCTCTCGCAAATCAACTCGAACCTCACGACCTTCACCTTCTCCAGTTGGTACACGCGCGAGGGCGACTTCGGGATACAGGAGGGGCTGCTGCCCGACCAACGCAAGGGGCCAGTGGCGACGGTCGACGTGGGACTGTACGGTTCGATCGCGACAGCGGCACTTTTTCCGGAACTGGATCAGCAAATGATGCGCGTTCACCAGCGCATCCAGAAAAAAAACGGCGAGATTTCTCACGCCGTGCCGTGCAATTTTCACATCTTCGAGGGGACCGAGCACGTGCACAGCCGCCTGGACCTGCCCAGCCAGTTCACCATCATGGCGATTCGGGCGTACTTTTTTAGCGGCGACCGCGCGTATCTGGAGGGCATTTGGCCGGCGGTGACCCAGGCGCTCAACTACGTGCACCGCGAGCGCGACAAGGACGGCGACGGCCTCCCCGACATGGAGGGAGCCATGTGCACCTACGATAACTTTCCCATGTACGGGCCCTCGAGTTACGTCGCCGGGCTGTGGTTGTCGGCCCTGACCTACGCCATTGAGGCCGCCAAGGTGCTGGGCGACAGCGAGAGCGAAGTCGCCTTTGCGGAGTGGCTGCAGCGGGGCGAACGCGTCTTTGAGGAAAAGCTCTGGAACGGCGAGTACTACGACCTCTACAACGACGTGGGCGGTCAGATTCGCGGCGATCGCGACGCGGGCTGCCTGACCGACCAGTTGATCGGGCAGTTCACCAATCACCAGTGCGGCCTGCGTCCGCTGCTGGCGCATTCAGCCGGACGCAAAAAAAAGGCGTTGCGCGCCATCCTGAAGCGCAACTACCGAGACGACCTGGGGCTGGCCAACTGTCAGTGGCCCGGCGATGTTTTTTACCACGACGTCGATCCGGACTGCTGGAACGATCAGGCCAACACCGTGTGGACGGGCGTCGAGCTGGCCTTTGCCTCTTTCCTGCTGTACGAAGGGATGCCGCGTGAGGCGCTCAAAATTATCCGCAACGTGGACGAGCGCTACCGGCGCGAAGGCCGTTACTTCGACCATCAGGAATTCGGCGGGCATTATTTCCGGCCCATGTCCGCCTGGGGAATCCTGAATGGCGCTCTTGGCCTGGCGATTCGTGAAGACATCTACACCTTCGCGCCCAAGATTGAGGGCGAGCCCCTCCGGTTGTTTTTCGCGCACGGGGCAGGCACCGCTCATTACGAACGGACGACCTCCAAGAACGCGGAGAAGGTGGCCGTGGTCCCGGTGACCGGAACCTTTCGCGCGAAGGTCTTGAACCTCGAACTCGCCTCGAAAAAAGCGAGCGTCGGCACGGTACGCGTACGGGCGGGTGGCAAGGCACTGCCGGTCTCGAAACTGCGTGTGGACGCGTCGACGGCGGGCGCGGTCTCGGTGCAGGCGTCGGGCCTGCGGGCCAAGCCGGGCGAACGCATCGAGGTGCAGATCGCCTACGCTTAAGGTTTACGGCCTGCGCAATAGGGAGCCCAGGAAACCACGCGGCTCTTCCGGCTTTGCCCGGGGCGGATCCCAGCGCACGTTCTTGCCCGTCAAACCAACCAAGCGAAGCCCCGGACGCTCCTGGGCACGGCGGGCGCGCTCGCGAGCGGCCTTCCAGCTCTTGTAGTCCAGGTACTGCAACCGACGCATGACGATGGCCAGAAAGACGAAGGCACCCGCCAGCGCAATCGCGCCGAGCGTGGGCGGCAGCAGCGCAACGAGAAAGGCCAGCGAGCCGAAGACCGCGGCCATGGCGTACAGCGCCAGGACCGAGTTCTTGTGCGAAAGACCGATACGGTAGCGCAGGCGGTGGTGAATGTGATCACGATCGGGGTAGAACATGGGGCGGCCGCGCAGTTTGCGGCGGGCCATCGATGAGAGCGTATCGAAGACCGGTACGAGAACGGCCAGAATCGGCAAAAAGAACAGCAGCGGGTTACCCACCTGTTGGGTGGTCGAGAGCGCGTAAGTCGACACCACAAAGCCCAGGAAAAGACTGCCGGTGTCGCCCATGAAGATGGAGGCCGGGTGGTAGTTGTGCCGCAGAAACCCCAGCAGCGCGCCCGCCATGGCCAGGAACAAGGCGATCTCCAGGCCCGCACCCAAGGCCAGGCAACAGAGGCTGACCGTGGTGATGGCGATGAGCGAAAGCCCGCCTGCCAGACCGTCCAGTCCATCGATCAGGTTCAAGGCATTCATTACGCCGATGATCCAGAGGAAGGTCAGCGGGATGCAGATGTACTCGGCATAGGGGGCCAGGGCGGTGAAGACGGTGAAGTCCGGCGCAAAACGGTAGCCGGCCAGCACCATGAAGACCGAGATCAGACACTGGAAAACGAGCTTCTGCTTGAAGTCGATCCCCTTGATGTCGTCCACCAGCCCGAGCAGCCCGACCATGAAGGTGCCGACCAAAAAGAAACGCGAAGGCAGCGCATCGGACACGGCTACGGCGCTTTCGCTGTTGGGAAAGACAAAGCCGATCAGCCCGAAGAAAAACAGCCCGGCCGAAAAACCGCAGAAAATGCCGATACCGCCCAGGCGCGGAATGGGTGTCTCGTGGACCTTGCGGTAGTCCGGCTCGTCCATCCAACCGAGCTTGGGCGCATAGTGCTTCAAGAGCGCAGTCACCACCCAGGCCGTCGCCAGGCTCATGAGAAAGCCCACCAGCAGGAGAATGACGATGACCGGGTTCATGCGAAAGAGGCGCGTTGAGGCAAAACGGTGTCGAAGCCGAGCGGGTTTAGGCCGCCGAGCAGGAAAGGTCAATCGACTTCCCAGACCGTAAGGAAATCGTGACGTTGGACTTGGGATTTAATCCTTGTGGCCTCCAAAGCTTTCTTTCAGGAAGGGGGGCTTTCCTGATTCGCCCTTTGACCGTTTAGATAAAGACCCTGATGGTCACTCAGCAAGTAGCCCGCGAGCGCCTGCTCTACATCCTCATTATCGGCTTGTTGTGCACGGGAAGCCTGTATTTGGCCTACCTGCTGCGTTTCGAGTTTCGTCCACCGCGCGGTTCGTTCGCCGAGTACGTGGAAGTGCTGTTGTGGATGCTGCCGCTGAAGATGGTCATCCTGTACTCCTTCGGGCAGTTCGACGCGCTGTTCATCCGCCTGCGCACGCACGACTTTTACCGCCTGGCGGGTGCGCTGGGGGTGCACGCCGCCTTCATGATGTACCTGTGGCTGGTCTTCGAGGGCAACGAAGCGCCCGGGTCGGGCAACCAGGTACCCTCGCGCGGGATCATCCTGATCGATTTCATGCTCTCGCTGATGCTCATCGGGGCCTTCCGCGGGCTGGTGCAGACCATCCGCGGCGACGCTCTGGGAATCAGCGAGACAGGCAACTCGTCGGTACAAAATGTGGCCATCATCGGGGCGGGCTTTGTCGGCGCGGCCCTGGCGCGAGACCTTCAGCTCAAGCGCGGCTACGGCAAACGTCCGCTGATTTTCATCGACGATGACCCGAGCAAAATCGGACACAGCGTCCACGGTTTGCGCGTGGTGGGCGACATCCGCAGCCTGAAAACCCAGATCATCCGCTACGACATCGACCTGGTCGTGCTGGCCATGCCGGCGGCGCCGCAGATGCTCATCCGCTTTCTTGTTTCGCAGAGCCTGGAGCTGGGCTTTGAGCTGCAAATCGTGCCCTCGCCGCAGGAAATGCTCAACGGCACCATCCGCCCCTACCAGCTGCGCCCGGTCAAGGTGGACGATCTGCTGGGCCGGGCCGTGCTCGAGACCGACGAATTAGCCATCCATCAGCTCCTTCACAGCAAGACGGTCATGGTGACTGGTGCCGGGGGCAGCGTGGGGTCGGAACTGTGCCGGCAAATCGCCGCCCACAGCCCGGCCCGGCTTATCCTGATTGACCAAAGCGAAGTGCAGCTCTTTTCCATCAGCCACGAGCTGGAGACCGACGGGAAAGGGGTGAGCATGCTCTCGCTGGTGGCCGATGTGGGCGACATCGAGCGGATGGAGTACATCTTTGACCACTTTCGGCCGGACATTCTGTATCATGCGGCCGCGCACAAGCACGTGCCTCTGATGGAGAGCCAGCCCAGCGAAGCGCTCAAAAACAATGCGCTGGCCACCGCCGATTTGGCGCGTCTGGCCAGTCGCTACCACGTCGAGCGCTTCACCCTCATTTCCACCGACAAGGCCATCCGCCCGACCAGCGTGATGGGCACCTCCAAGCGCCTCTCGGAGATCGCACTGCAACAGGTGCAAAAGATGGAAGGCAACACCACGCGGTTCATGGCGGTGCGTTTCGGCAACGTGCTGGGATCGTCCGGCTCGGTCATTCCGATTTTTCAGCGCCAGATCGAGCATGGCGGCCCGGTCACCGTGACGCATCCGGAGATGACCCGCTACTTCATGACGATCCATGAGGCGGTGGGGCTGGTCTTGCAAAGTTCGACGATGGGCGACGGCGGCGAGATCTTCATCCTGGATATGGGCAAGCCAATCAAAATCCTGGAAATCGCACACCTGATGATCGAACTGCGCGGCCTGCAGCCCGACGCCGACATCGAGGTCAAATTTGTCGGCCTGCGACCCGGCGAGAAGCTCTTCGAGGAGTTGCAGCACCAGGACGAAGACTCGGAAAAAACGCAGCACCCGCAGGTCTATTGCATGCGTGCCCGGGCCAACGCCGACACAAAGGTGGACGAAGTTTACGACTTCCTCAAAGAGGTGACCAACAGCGTCAACCGGCTCGAGCGCAACAAGATCAAGCAGCTCATCCGCGAGTTTGTGCCCGAGTACACGCCTTACATGGACTGACGCCGGCCCGCGCGTTCCAAAAAAGCTGGCCACGCTCAGACGGTCATCATGGGATGAGTTTTCCCGGGCAAAACGATGCCCGCAATTTCCCAGCTCCCACCCCAAAAGATTCCCGATGAGTGACCTTCGTTTCGCCATTATTGGTATTGGCAACATGGGCACCGCCCATGCCAAGAGCCTCCAGGAAGGCAAGGTTCCCGGAGCCACGTTGACCGCCATCTGCGACAGCCTGCCCGAGAAACTCGAGCGGGTGAACGGCGTGGAGAAATTTGCGGACCCGCAGCAACTGCTCGAGGCCAAGGTCGCCGACGCCATTGTCATTGCCACGCCGCATTACGACCACACCACACTAGGCATCGAGGCGCTGCAGGCGGGCTACCACGTGCTGGTGGAGAAGCCCATTTCCGTGCACAAGGCTGATTGCGAACGCCTGCTGGCCGCGCACACCAACCCGAAGCAGGTCTTCGCCGCGATGTTCAACCAGCGCACCGATCCGCGCTACCAGAAGCTGCGCGCGCTGATCCAAAACGGCGATCTGGGTACGATCAACCGTATCCAATGGACCATTACCGACTGGTTCCGCACCGCCCACTACTACGCCTCCGGGGGGTGGCGCGCCACCTGGCAGGGTGAAGGCGGCGGCGTGTTGCTCAACCAGTGCCCCCACCAGCTGGACCTCTTCCAGTGGCTTTTTGGCATGCCGCAGCGCGTGCGGGCTTTTTGTCATTACGGGAAGTTTCACGAGATCGAAGTCGAGGACGACGTGACCGCGTATCTGGAATACGCCAGCGGCTGTACGGGGGTTTTCATCACCACCACCGGCGAAGCCCCCGGCACCAACCGCCTGGAAATCGCCGCCGAGAACGGCAAGGTGATCGTCGAGGGCGACACCTTTGCCTGGACGCGCAACCAGGTGCCCACCGCACAGCACAGCGCCAGCGAGCCCTCCAGTTTCAGCAAGCCGGAGACCGAGCGGCTCAACGTCGAGGTATCGGGCAAGGCCGAGCAGCACGTGGGTATTTTCAAAAACTTCGTGGCCGCCATTCAGGGCGAGGCGGAGCTGCTGGCCCCCGCCGCCGAGGGGACCCACTCGGTCGAACTGGCCAACGCCATGCTCTACTCCTCCGCGCTGGGTCAGACGCTGGACTTGCCGCTGGATGCTGCCGCTTACGAAGCCCACCTGAAAGGGCTTATCGCGAACTCGAACTTCCAGAAAAAAACTGCCTCGAATGCCGGCGCCACCGCTGACGACTTCGCCCAGTCGCAGTAGACCGGTTAATCGCGCGGCACGTGCTCAGGAGGTACGCAGTCCAACGAAGTCACGGCCGGCACCGCGATGATCCACCCGTCGACCTTCGCAGCGGACCGTGCACCATCGCCACCAGGCCAGCGATCAGGGTGACAACGAAGGTGGTCGAGAGGATGGCAACCGGAGGCCGACAAAATATCACATCGTGTAGGGCTCACAACCGTGCGCCAAAGGGCGAACCCCAAACACCCGGCTTGTCGAAAACTCGCTCGGGACGCACGCGCTAGCGCACCACTCGCGCACTGCCACCTTGCATGAGTTTTTCGACCTCGGCCAGCGAGGCCATGGAGGTGTCGCCGGGGGTAGTCATGGCGAGCGCGCCGTGGGCCGCGCCGTAGTCCACCGCCTGGGCGGCGTCATTGTGCGCAAGGAAACCGTAGATGAGCCCGCTGGCAAAGCTGTCGCCGCCACCCACGCGGTCGAAAATCTCCAATTCCGGGCGGTGGATGGCTTCGTGGAACTGCCCGTCGTGCCAGCAGATGGCCCCCCAGTCGTTGACCGTGGCTGTCTTGACCGCGCGCAGGGTCGTCGCCGTCGCCTTGAAATTGGGAAAGTCGGTCAGGGCGCGCCCGATCATCTGCTTGAAGGCTTCGACCTGAATGTTGGCCAGGTTCGCGTCGGCCCCTTCAACCTCGAAGCCGAGGCAGGCGGTGAAGTCCTCCTCGTTGCCAATCATCACATCCACATATTGAGCGATACGACGGTTGACCTCCTGCGCCTTGGCCTTGCCGCCGATGGCCTTCCACAGGGAGGGGCGGTAGTTGAGGTCGTAGGAGACGAGGGTACCGTGTTTCTGCGCCGCTTGTACGGCTGCTTCCGTCAGGGCCGCGGACTCCTCGCTGAGCGCGGCAAAAATGCCCCCGGTGTGAAACCAGCGCGCGCCCAAGTCGCCAAAAATGTGGTCCCAGTCGATGTCGCCGGGCTTGAGCTGGCTGGCCGCGCTGCGGCCCCGGTCGGGCACGCCCACGGCACCACGCACGCCAAAGCCGCGTTCGGTAAAGTTCAACCCGTTGCGCACCACACGCCCCACGCCATCGTAGGGCATCCATTGGATGAAGTGCGTGTCCACGCCGCCCTGCAGAATGAAATCTTCGATCAGCCGCCCGACCTCGTTGTCCGCAAACGCGGTGACGACCGCCGTACGCAGGCCAAAACAACGCCGAAGCCCGCGGGTCACGTTGTATTCGCCGCCGCCTTCCCAAGCCTGGAACTGGCGCGCAGTCCGCACGCGGCCATCGCCCGGGTCGAGGCGCAGCATCACCTCGCCCAGCGAGACACAGTCAAATTGGCAATCGGCAGCGGGACGAATCGGCAGGGACATGGGCGTCTGGACTTTTGCAGGTCGATTTCGGGGAAAAGGCCAGTTGTACGCGGCCAGGCGTGCCGCAAACAAGATTTATACGCGAAGCTTGGCAAATTGCCCGAGCCGAAACCGCCGCCGGGAGTTGCACCCAACCGGGCGTCTCTACATCTTTCTGATAAATCTGAAACGATTGCTATGGCACGTGCACATCCGAAGCTCATCGACCTCCTCCGCGACACCGCTGCCCGCCTCGAACAAGGCGCGCACTACGAATGGGCCCACGCCGGGCGCTGTAATTGCGGACATCTCGCCCAGTCGCTGACGGGTCTGTCCGCCGAAGAGATCAATCGCACCGCCGCCGCCGAACGCCTCGACGAATGGAGTGAGTTTGCCAACGACTACTGTCCACACAGCGGCCTGCCAGTGGACTCGGTGATCGATCGGATGCTCGACGCTGGCCTTGAGTTACGCGACATCCACCACTTGGAGTACCTCTCGGACAAAAAGATCCTGGGGGGTCTGCCAGGCGGTTTTCGCTGGCTGCGCCGCAATCGTCGGGAGGACGTTGCGCTGTATCTGCGGACGTGGGCGAGCCTGCTTGAAGAGGAACTAAACGACCGTAAGCTTTCTGCACGCTCATTCGACACTGCTAGCCTCGTTCATATCGATTCCTAGCGGCGAGCCGCGAGCCTGCTAGAAGAGGAACTGAACGACCGTAAGGCGGAATCTCAACGAACTGCAGAGATTACTCTTGCTGCTGTCGACTCCTAGCGGCGAGCCGCGAGCCTGCTGAAATCTGACCCGTTGGTTTGTCCGCGCCCACCGACGCCGGGAATCGTAACTGCCACGCTCTCCGGTCGACTGCGCTGCGCTCTACAGTACCGAGTAAACTGACTTGTTCGGCTACTAGGCCACTCGAACTTCTGGGGCTTGGTCCTCGATCACGTGGGTTTGATTCACACACCTTGAGACTATGCAGCTCGAGGCGACAGACTCGGCCCGGGGTGCCATTCGCAAGGCAAACCGATATGCAATGCCTGCGCCGGAATGCCGTTTTCGTTGCGTTGCAGCTGCGAGCTGATTGAGCGTACGGCCCAACGGCCCAGCTCCCGATAGCTCTGCTCCAGGCCCGCGATTTGCGGGTCGACCACGTTGCGCGAGAGGTCAACGTAACCCATGGGCCCGGGAATGGGTAATCCTTCACTGCGCAGAAATTGCGTCAGGTCCCCGTTCCAGTCGTCCACCAAAAGACAATCCAGACCCATCTTCTCCACCCAGGGAAGAATCTGGCTCCAGCGCTTGGTAGTCGCGTGTACGGTAAGGCGCAGCCAGGGAGGTTTCCTGGGCCAGGGTCCATACTCGCGCTCCAGCAAAAATCCGGACAACCAGATATCCTCCACCCGCTCGAGCGTCGACGCCCGCACCAGCAAACCGGGGCTGCGGTAGCCCTGCTCCCAAATCTGGCGCATGGCCAGACGCAAGCCCGCGTGGTACAGCGGGACGACCCGGTGGAGGCGCGGGCATTCAAGCGCGTGTCCAATCGTGGTGCAGGCCAGGCCTTCGAAAAACGAAACGTCGAGTTTCGCCTGATACGGCGGCGGCACCACGAAAAGACCCTGAATGCTACGCGTCCAGAGCACCTTGCGCAGGCCCTGCAAGCTCATCTTTTCCAGAACCGGGGAGAAGGCCTCCAGGCGAAACCCCAGGCGCTGGGCTTCCTGCTCCGCACCTTCGATTTGGAGGGCGTGTGCCTTGAGGTTGCGTGCGTGCTCATCGGGCTGCCGGCCCAGGCAGAGCATGGCGATGGTGCCGGTGCGCGATGCGCTGCGTCCCTGAGCCACGTCAGCCATGAGTGCCGCAACGAAAGCATTGCGCCGGTAGCCGAGTTTGGTGGCCGTTTCTTTGACTTTCGCGCGTGTGGCTATGGAGATCCGGGGGTCGTCGCGGAGTGCGAGGGAAACCGTCCCGCTCGAGACCCCGGCGGCTTCGGCGATATGTCGATGATTTACGCGGGCCATGCCGACAGGGGAGCACAGTTAAGCGTGCTTAACAAGCCTTCGGTTGCTGCACGAACAGGCACATTCTAGCCTGTAAATCGCAACGTTCACCTTCATCACCACATCAGATACATCCCATGAAAAAACTAGCTCTTTTAACCTTGGCGGCTGGGCTCGGTGCGCCCGCAGTCCAAGGTCAGGTTATCTCATTCGTCTTCACCACCTTTGAGGTCGAGGAAGCCGCTGAAATTGGCACCGGCTTTTTCACCGACACGATTCCAAGCAACGGCGTCGTTCCCGTCGGTACGATTGACGCAAACCTCACCCAAACCACCCCCTTCACCCACGTTGGCGGCGTGCTGGGTAACGGTACAGTAGGCGACGGCTATCGGGTCGATTTTGCCGCCACTTCCGGCCCGGATGACGGCTCCTTCTACAGCTTCACCATCCAGGCAAACGCTGGCTTCCAACTGAATCTTGCAGGCGCCGAAGTCTCTTACGAGATGGGTCGTCCCGGAGGCGCCGGCGCGCCAGATTGGGCGATTTCCACCAGCGTCGAAGGCCTTGGCGTGGCAAACGCACTGGAAAGTCAAACTGGCTGGGGACCTGGCGACAACACGCCCGGCAGTTTCGTCATCCCCAATGATCCGCTGATCTACGACGGGCTGACGGGACCGGTTGAGTTCCAGATTTACGCCGGTGGTGGCAATGGCATTTTCGACATCAATAGCTTCACGGTCGGCGGCACTGTGTCAGCCGTGCCCGAACCTGCGACCTATGCAGCGCTCTTCGGCGTTTTGGCCTTGGGCATCGCACTGCTGCGTCGTCGGGCGCGTGCGTGAGGTTTAGGTTTTTCCTCGACGACTGCTGTTTTCGTCACTTCACCCGTCCTCAGATAGCTTCAAACGCTCTCGCATGTGCGAGGGCGTTTTTTTTGGCGCTCAGCTCAGCGCCGGGCCTGCGAACCGCGCCTGAAAGCTTTACCGATTGCCTGTCGCGTAGCCTTCGCCCGTGAGGAACTTGTAGGACTCCTCGACGGCTTCGAGCATGTCGGTGGCGCAGTGGTCGAGTTCAACCACCAGCCACTCAACGGTTTCGGGCATGGCGGCGAAAACAGCTTTCCAGTCCATACTGCCCTTGCCGACCGCGGTCATCGGCTCGCCGCGGACGCAGGGACCATCCTTGATGTGCGGGTTCTTCACGCGCTCGCCAAACGCTTCCAGTATCGTGAGCAAAGTGCGCCCGGCTTCGGGACCAAGCAGCTTCATCCCGGTTTCAACCCAGTAGGTATCCAGCTGAAAAAAGACACCCGGCACCTCGTCGCGCAAACGCTCATGAGGCAGCTTGCCGTCCCAGAGTTTGTCGAACTCGAACTCGTGATTGTGTAGTCCCACACGCAGTCCCTTGCCCTCGAGCAGCGCGACCGCCTTCTGCACCCAGCCAACGACCTCATCCAGTTTCGCCGGCTCCTGGAAATGCTCGCGGCCAAAGCCGCCGATGTGCGTCTGGTAACCGAAGCGCTCCGCGTTGGCCAAGGCTTCCTCGAGGTTGTCTTCTGTCGGCAGGCCCCCGTGGATGGACGACGCTTTCAAGCCAAACTCCTTCAGGAAGCCGGCGGCTTCTTCGGCACTGTGGCCACCAAAGCCGGCAAATTCGACGGCGGTGTAACCAAAGGTGGCGACCTTTTCGAGGATCTGCGGGAAGCCCTGTTCCTTGACTTGTTCGCGCAGGGTGTAGAGTTGGATGGAGATGGGTTTGGGCGTATTCATGAGCAACGAGCGTTTAGGAAAAGGGATTGCGGCAGGTCAATGGGCGTGGTGCAGGGCTTCGGTCATCTCCTCCACCAAACCGTTGATGAGGGGGATGATTTTGGCCACTTCCACCTGCATGTGCTGGATGAGTTGGGCGCTCACCTCGGGCGACTTCGCCACAAAGGTCTGGCCGATGGGCGACTCGAAAAACGTCACAAAAGCCGTGAGTTCCTGCTCGGAAAAGGTGGCCGCGTAGATGTCGACCATGGCCGCTTGAATGGAGTCCAGATCCAGTTCCTCCGCCATGGCATCCAGCATCTGTTGCATGTACGTGTTGAAGACTTCCAACTGTTCCGCGCTCAGCGGCTTACCTTGATCGGCGGCCAGCTGATCGACGAAGCTACTCATGTACTCGCGGTATGGCTGAAGCATTTTCTCGAACTGCGCCTCAAAGTGCCAGGCCTTGACCATGCGCAGGGCCAATGCGCGTTGCGCCTCGGTAATGTTGGGCTGCGCGGGTGTGGTCGCACTGGCCGACAGCGACAAGACCACGAAAAGGGCAAGGCATCCGAGTGACTTCAGCATGCGCCGCAGCCTGCGCGTGCCCCCCTCACCTGGCAACGTCAAAGGCGGCGGCGTCCCACTCCGGCAGACCACATTCGCGGGCAAGCTCGTTGAACGCTTCGATTTCGGCGGCGGTGAAGAGCAGGCCACCATTGGCGCGCGTACGTTCGGCGGCGCGATGCTCGATTTCGCCAGGCAGAATGCAGGCCTCATTGCCGTGACCCAGAACATCCTGGAGTACCGCGCGCAGATTTTCCGACTGACTGCGCTCAAATGCGAACCTACCGCCCGAAATCGCCTCGGGGTGGATCACCTGGAAGTAAAAGCACGGCGTGTGCTTGTCGTCCGGTGCCTGGTCCCAGCGCGACCGAATCGTGGGCAGCGAACCGCCGATGAGCGCGCCGACAATTTCGTTCACCAGCGAGAGCCCGTAGCCCTTGTGCGCGCCGAAGGGAAGGAGCGCCTTAGCTGCTTTGGGGTCGTCGGTCGGTTGACCTTCGGCATCGACCGCCGCTCCCGGCGGCAGCGTCTGTCCCTCGCGGGCGAATTGCTGGACCCGTCCCATCGATACCACCGAGGTGGCCCAGTCGATCACCACCGGAAAGCCCACCGCTTGCACTGTTGGAAAACCCCAGGAATGCGGGTTGGTGCCGAGGGTGGGAAACTTGCCGCCGAAGGGCACCACTTCCGTCAACGCGGCCGTGCAGTTGGTGTAGGCGATGTATCCGCGCTTGGCCGCCTCCATCACATAACCGCCGCCCCACAGATAGTGGAACGCGTGGTCCACGCTGACCTGCCCGATGCCGAACTGATCCGCCAGTTCGATCGCACGGTCCATCGCCTCGAAGGCGACAGCCTGACCCAGCTTTCGGTTGGCGTCCCAAACCTGGCTGGCGGCAAACCGGCTGTCTTTCTCCACCACGTGCGCGCCCGGCTGGCAGCCACCCGCTTGCGAGCCGAAAAGATGGTCCAGGTGCAGGGCTTTCAGCGCGTTGTGCGTGCGGATGCCGTGGGTGGTCGCAAGGGCGGCAAAGCGGGACCCGGCGTTGGCTTCATCTGCGGTGAAGCCCCGGTGCCGGTAGGCAGCCTCGACCAGCGCACTGTGCTGATCTTCGGGGACGACGTGAAACGTTTCTTCGGACATTGTGGCAGTTCCTGTTACGCGGATTTGGTCGACACAGCGTTGACCTGGGCCAGCGGCTTCTCGCCCTTGAGCGCGAGGATCAGGTTGTCGACCGCCATGCCCGCCTGGCGCTGGACCGATTCGTAGGTCCGCGAACCGACGTGCGGGGTGATGACGCAATTAGGCGCACAGAGCAGCGGATGATCCGGCGGTGGTGGTTCCTGGTCGAGCACGTCGGCAGCGTATCCGGCGATGGTGCCGGACTTCAGCGCCTCGGCCATGGCCGCGGTCTCCACCAGTTCGCCCCGCGCGCAGTTGATCAACACGGCGTTGGCCTTCATCCGCGCAAGCCGCTGGGCGTGGACCATGCCGCGGGTCTCGTCGGTCAAATTCGTGTGCAGGCTGACGATGTCGCAGGACTCAAAAAGCGCGTCGAGGTTGGCGGCCTGCTGGATGGCGTGTTCGCGCGCGAAATCCTCGGGCCAGTAAACGTCGAAACCAGTCAGGCTCAGCCCGAAGCCCCCGGCCCGCAGGGCCACCTCACGCCCAATGCGGCCCAACCCGACAATGCCCAGACGTTTCCCCTGGATCTCCGTGCCAGTGGTGCGCTCCCAGCGACCCGAGCGCGTCATGTTCACGTTCTTGAAGAGATTTTTGGTCAGCGCGAACAGGAGCGCGAAAACGTGTTCGGCCACCGTCGTCTGGTTGACCCCGGGGCAGAAAGTGACCGGCAGGTCCAGTTCGGTGGCGGCTTCCACGTCGATCTTATCGATGCCCACCCCATACTTGGAAACGACGCGCAGGCGCGGCAGGGATTTCTTCAGGACCGCGCGGGTGATCGCATCGTCGCCGCAGAGAAAGGCATCGAACTCGCCCGCGAGTTCCAGCATGCGTGCTTCCGAGAGCGGCCCGCGCTCGCGCACGAACTCGATGCCGGCAGCGGCCGCCTTGTCGTGGTGGGGCCCAGGCGTGTCCTGGAACGAAGTAGTGGTGAGCAGAACGCGAGTCATCGAAAACAAAGCGGCGGGTTCAAGGAACCTGGGATCCAGCGCGAACGCCCTTGGCGGGTCAAGGGTTTAGACGAGGCAGGGACCATGCCTGAAGCCAGAGGCGGCGTGCAAACGGACTTGCCAGCAACGATGAATTCGCCATCATTCAGCAAGCAGAAAATCCGGTTCATACACCCGCACCTCATCCCTCATTGCCATGCACCTGATTCGCTTTGCCGCTGCGGTGGCGGTCTTTTTTGTGCCCACGTTGGGCCAGGCCAACGCTCCGCTGACCAATGCCGATGTCGCCGGCAACTGGCGCTTCCTCGATCTCTCGGTCTTCACGTTCGAAGTGCGCGCCGAAGGCACCTCCGACCCCTTTAACGTCGGCTTCGCGGGGGGCGACTTTGAGAACACCGACAATATCCTGACCGCAGAGGGCGTCTTTATTGAGATCGGCTTCGGCTCGGGTCGGTGGTTTGCGTTGAACAACGTGCTCTTCGGCTACATCGACGGCGACCCCGATATCGGCAG
This sequence comes from Opitutales bacterium, assembly GCA_050331595.1. Taxonomy (GTDB): domain Bacteria; phylum Verrucomicrobiota; class Verrucomicrobiia; order Opitutales; family JBHJGM01; genus JBHJGM01. The sequence continues at coordinate 57,319 of JBHJGQ010000015.1, read as the reverse complement.
CGCCTTTCTCTCGTGCGAGGCGGACACCCTGGGCATTGCCGATGCCGAAGTTGCACCCGATACGGACATGGACGGGCTCGAGGAAATCTTTGCCGAAACCTCGCTGATCATCGGCATTCAGTACGAAAGTATCGAGCCCGCCGACGTGCCCGGCGAGTGGTACTTCTTTTCGTACGAGGTGCAGGCGCTTTCCTTCAGCAGCGGCGTCGTGGACTTGGACGGCTTCAACATCAACGAAGGCCTGCTCACGTTGACGCCATCGGCACCAGGTTCGTCCACCGGCACCTTTTCGATCACGTTTTCCACCGTCAGCGATCCCAGCGACGGACCGCCGCTGGGCGTGCCGATCACCGGTACCTGGGCCATCACCTTCGATGGCTTGGAACTCAATACCGGCCTGGAAATCATCACCTTTCCCGAGCTGTCCGCCGGCAATGACTTGTTCATCACCGAAAGCCTGGAGGAGGACACGTTTCCGGGCGGCGATTTTATCGCGCGGGAGGTCACGCTGTTGATGAAGCGCCCGGCCACCTCACCGAGCTTTGCCCAACTGGCGGACGAGTACCAAGTCGCGGGGTTCACCTTCAACTGGGACGACGATCCGGGTAGTCTCAGCACGCCGCAGTACGGTGGCGCGGACTTTGAAGTGAGCGAGGTACGCATACGCAGCGATGGCACCGGGCGTGTCGATTTGATCGATGGGAGCGACACCGACTTCACCTCCGACGCCTTCACTTACTCGATCCTGGCCTCAGGCGCGGGCATCGAGACGACCTCCATCGACGACGGCGACACCACCACCGTGCGCCTGAGCGAGCAGCTGGACTTTGGTTACTTCATCGAGATTGAGGACAACCCCGTGCTCAATGAAACCGAGGACTACACCATCGGCTTCGTTTTCCGGAAGCCCGAGATCGAAGGCATCGAGGACTCCTTGGCCAGCGGTGAGGCGGCCACTGGCGGCACCCCCACCGCTCCCAAGCTCCTGCTCAGCATCGATACCGAAAATGGCCTCTGCTACGGAGTAAACCAGATTGACCTGGAGACCGGCGCGGTCACTTCGCTCACGGAGGTGTGCATCGCCAGCGTGGTGACACCGCTGCCAATCCTCGGCGATGGCTCGCGGCTGACCGTGGAGATACCGATCCCCGCCGGGGCACCCAACGGCTTTTTCGAGTACGCCATTGTACCCTGCCCGATTCCCAGCGTACCTTGAGTGGCCTTTAGCCCGAAGCGGCTTTCTTGCGCTCCGGCCGGGCTTGGGCGTCTGCCTCGGCGGTCACTTCCACGGAGGTCTCCGGCGCTTCCTTGGCGGTGACCCCGAGCGGTTTGCGGCCGAAGAGCTTTAGGATGAAATCGCGGCTGCGTTCCACCTGGGCGCGGGACAGACGGGGGCTCAACTCCAGCACGCAGACCTGGTCGGGCCGAATGAAACGGCGGACCATCTGCCAGTCGACCGTACCATCCTCGGCGCCGATCTCGTGGTGGTCGCGGCCCTGCGGGGTGACGTCGTGCAGGTGCCAGCCGATGATGCGCTCGTGGTGCTTGTCCAAAAATGCCTGCTGGTCGATGAAGCCCATCTGCTCCTTGAGCTTGGCGTGACCGACATCGTGCCAGCAGCCGATCATGGCAAGGTCCTTGTTGGCCGCGTCGAGAAAGTCGATGAAGGCTTCGTCGAGCGGCAACTCCAGCAGGCCTTCGCGATTCTCGGCCCCGAGCATGACCTGCTTGTCGTAGCACTGGTCATGGACGGCTTTCAGGCACTCGAGCACGCGTGCCACATGGCGGGGCGCACCCTTGCGCAGCTTCTTGAGCAGCGTTTCGCGCATGCGCTGGTATTTTGGATCGGCCGCCAGCTCCTCAGCGGTGCGTTCACCGCGCGCGGCTTTGAAGACCTTGGACGGGCTGCCCCAGAAAAACAGCATGCTGCCCATGTGCGCGACCACCCGGTCCACGCCGAGGCTGTGGGCGAAATCCACTGAGCGCAGAGTCTGCCGCCGCCACTGGTCACGCTCACGCTGGTCGGGCGAGGAGGGCTGAAAGAGATTGGGCGCGGCCACGTTGACCCCGGGGGGCAGGGGGCAGAAATTGTGCGTGGAGGACACGCGCACGATGTTTTCGGCCAGTGCCTTGAAGATGCCTGGCACCAGCGAAACACGCGTCCCGTGGCCCAGTTCCACGTAGCCGAAGCCCAGGTCGGCGACCTCGCGGAGCATCTCGTAGCCGTCCTCGTGCCGGTGGGCGAGCCAGCAGGTAGACAGCGACAGTTGTGGAAAGTCCTTGGACATCGAATCCAAACGCATCTACCATCACCGGGTTTGGGCACAGGCGCAAAAAAAATCCTCGAAGGGCCGAAACACCTCGAAGATTCAGAACGGCGGAACCGCTCCCGGGTTCCATGTATGCCGGACCCGGGTCAATCCCGGCAGGTTACTGGTTCTCGTAGCGCTGCCGCAGCATGTTGTTGAAGGCCGATACCTTCTTTTTGCGCCGCTTGGTCTCCGAGGGTTTCTCAAAGTAGCGCTTGGCACGCACGTCGCGAATAACGCCTTCGCGGTCCAGCTTCTTCTTAAGCCGGCGCAGGGCCTTTTCCATGGGTTCACCTTTGCGGATACGAACTTCTACGGGCATACGGTGGTACAGTCGGTTTTGGTGGAAAACTCTAAAACACACAGTAATCGGCCCCGTTCGTCAAGCCAGGAAGAGGCCAGCAACGACCCGCTTAAACGGGTCCTGAACGCCCACTGCTGCTGCGTTCTTCACCACGGCGCTTTGAGCTTTCGCCCCGGGTCAAGCCGGCGCTAGGCTGAGCATGTGGGCCAGACAGGGCAGACGTCAGCCGGACTCGATGAAGCGTCAGCCATCGCCTTTCTGGAAGGGCTCATCACCGAGCAGCGGCGCGCGCGTTTTCGCCAGGCGCTGCAGGGACGCACCCGCCACCTCACCATCGTCCTCGAGGACATCTATCAATATCATAACGCCGATGCGGTCGTGCGCTCCAGCGAAGCCTTCGGCGTGCAGGACCTGCACCTGATTGAGCTGTGCAACCGCTTTCGCGTGTCTGACAACGTGACGCGCGGGGCGCATCAATGGGTGACACTGCACCGCTATCGCCACCCGGACCTCGACGCACACCGGCGCTCGGCCTCCCGGCGCGACTTGGGCGATTTTCCGAGTGAGGCCCTGCAGGCCTTCTGCGCGGAGAGTCTGCGGTCGATTCGGGCGCGCGGTTACCGCATCGTGGCGACCGTCCCCGGCGAGGACAGCGTGCCCATCGCCGAGTTGCCGTTAAAAGCGCCCATCGCACTGCTCATCGGCAATGAGATGCAGGGGCTGACCCCGGCAGCCATCGCCGCAGCCGACCTGCGCACCCACCTGCCCATGCACGGGCTGACCCAAAGCCTGAACCTTTCCGTCTTCACCGCCACCTGCCTGCAAGTGCTCACCCAGCGCCTGCGCGACGAACTGCCCGAAACCACCTGGCGCCTGCCCGCAGCGGACGCCCAACACCTCCACCTGCACTGGCTGCGCGCAAGCATCCCCAAGGCCGAGGAGAAACTGGCAGCCGCCCGCCCGCGGGCGCCACGGAGCTAGCGCAGCGGGGTCTCTCTGCGCCGCGGCTGGGTCAAAAAGAGTAAGCCGAAGACCACCGCCAAAATGACAGCGAGCGGAGTGAGCAGGCGCAAGGCCGCGCGTCCGCCCACGTTTTCGGCGTCGTTGAGCAAGGTGGCTGCGTTGCCCCCGTCGACGGACTCAGGGAAAAAGGCCACGACGTAGCGCAGGGCTGAGGCCGCCTCGGGGTGGAGGGTGCCATCGGCCACGAATTGCTGCACGACCTGGTCTGCGGCGGCTCGGGCCTCAGCGACGGTTTCGGGATCGAGGCCCTCGGTTTGCGTGGGGTCATCGAGGCTCTGGCCGAAGTAGTTGAGCGTGCGGGCCACGTCGCGGGCGTGGTCGGCCTGCAGGACTTCATCGGCGCGCTTGTCGACGGCCACGCCGAGCAGATCGACGGTCACCCCGCCCACCACGAGCATCCCCGAGGCCCCCATCAGCGCCAGCGCCAGCGAGCCGCCCTTGGGAATGCGCTCGGAGGTGACACCCAGCATCGTCGGCCAAAAGTAGCACACGCCCACATAAAAGACCGTGGCCGCCAACGCCGCTTCGACCAGGCTCACCGAGTAACTCACCGCCAGCAGCCCAAGCCCCGAGACGATTGCCGAGATCAGGAGCAACACCAGGGGCGGCACCCGCTTGACCACCGGCCCGGCAAAGTACCGCAGCACCGCCATCAGGATGCTGCCGTAGGCGAGGATCAAGATGCCCGGCAACCCCCCGGACTCGAGGATGGGCGTCATCCAGCGGCCCGGCCCCAACTCCAGCGACGCCGTCATCGCCATGCAGACCAGCAGAATCCAGAACAGCGGCCGCGTGAAGGTGGCGCGAAACATCTCCGCGTTGCTCACCCCCTGCTGCACGCGCTCGGTCTGCGGAAAGCGCTGCCCCCAGATGAGCAAACCGTAGATCAACGCCGGGACCAGATTCAGCGCCAGGAGCAGCCGATAGTCCGGCAAACCCGCCCGCTCCAGGGCAAAGCCCGCCAGGGCGCCAATCGCAATCCCCCCGGGAAACCAGACGTGAAACTGGTTGAGCTTGGCGGTCTTGCGGTCGGGGTAGAGCGTGGCCACCAGCGGGTTGCAGGCGGCCTCGACGATGCCGTTGGCCAATGCAATGCACAAGCCGCCGAGAAAGAGCATCCAAAAATCCGCCGCCAGAATCATCACCGTGGAGCCCAACAGGTGCAGCACCCACGACACGCGCAGCTGCGTCTTCATTCCCATCGCGTCGACCAGCGGCCCAAAAATGACGATGGAAATGGCGAAGCCCCACAGCGTGACGCCGCCGATCAGGCCGACCTCGGCGTTGGTCAGGTTGAAGGCGATCTTGAGTGGGTTGATCGCCTTGGTCACCGTGCCAAAGGCGACCGAGGTGGCGATCAGCGCCACGCACGAGGCCCAAAAAAGGCGCTCGCGGTGAATGGCGGGGTCGGCGTCCGGGGCTGAAGTCGTCGGTGTAATGGGGCAGCAGCGTTGATGGATTCAAGGGAGGTAACCCGGCCTCACGGCACGTCGACGGTCAGTCGGCGCCGCAGCACATACTCGCCGTCGCGGACCGTCCCAACGATGACGTATGTCCCTGGCTGGCCAACCAGCAAACGGATGCGCGGGCCGTTCGGATTGTCGTTCTCGAAGCGGTGGCCGTCGGGTCCTTTTTGCACATTCCAGGAAACCTCCGGATCGCGTTGGTCCGTGTCGTCGTCGGTCACCGTCGCCACCAGCTCAATGCCTGTGCCTTCGCCCTGAAGCTCGACCATGGAGTGCGTCACCTGAACCTGCGGCGGGTCGTTCTTGCCGCCGCCCGTTGCAGCCGTTCGGTCGACTTTGCCTTCATCCTCGATGCCGGCGGTCCACAGCATCAGGCGTTGGGTAAACTCGCGATTGTCGGAGTGGCTCAAGCGAGTGCCCTCACCCGCGTTCCAAAAGAGGTTGCGATCGAAAACGCCGACCACACGCCCCTCGCCGACTTCGGCAATGGCCAGGGCCGCATCGCGCGTGGGGTCGAGTTTGCCGTCGACCTTGTTCAATCGAAGGCCGCCTCCCAACCCGCCGTGCTGCATGGGTGCGAGCAGGCGCGCGGGCGCGCTGACCCGAACCGGACTCACCCCCTCGCCGCGAAAGCGCACCCCCCCCGTTTTGTCATTGCCGTTGAGAAAGTGGTCTTCGGCGTACTCGACGATCAGGTAGTTACCCCCGCCATTGTCGGTCATGAAGTACATGCCAAATTGCGTCATCAGGTCGTTGTCCGAATCGCGCCCGACCGTGTTGCCGAGGCCGACTTGGCGAAAATGCCCACCAAAGGCGCTGTCGGACCAGGCAATGACGCCACCGCCGCCCTCGACCCACTTGTGCAGTGCGACCGCTTCCGCTTTGCCGAAACGGCGCTGGTTCGACGCCAAAACAAGCACGCTCAACGGTTCGAGCAAAGCGGCGTCGATCACGACCTCCGCGTCGTAGGCTTCGTCGACTTGGAAGCCAGCGGCCTCGATGGCCTCACGAAACTGCGACATGCCGCGAGCGCCGCTGTCGTTGAGACGCATCTGGTGAAACGGTTTCTGCTCCCCTGAGGGTGTCGACCCGTCCGCCGCCACGTCACCGTAAAGGTAAAGGATGCGCGGCTTGGCTGACAGCGGCTGCAGAGCCGACAGCGCAGCTACAACGATCAAAACAAGGGCAACTTTCATGGTCGTCAGCTTTGACACCGTGCCGCGTTGGAGACAAGCCCGAGGCGAGGGTGAATCCCTAGATGTAATACATGTTGGCCGACCCCTTGGGCAGCATGTCCTCCAGGGTGATCGCCTTGAGCTCGGCTTCAAAGTTTCGGCCCAGACGCGCCCAGGTGTCGTTGACCGTCTGACCCGACTCACCCTGCGATCCGCTACGCTGTTCCAGCATGTCGGCGTCGACCACCTGCACGATTTGCAGAAGGGTGATTTCACCCGGCGGACGGGCCAGCGCGTACCCGCCCTGTTTGCCGCGGCGGCTCATCAGCAGCCCGCCGTTGCGCAATTCGTTGAGAATTTGCACCAGGTAGTTGGCCGGCACAGCCTCCACGGTCGCCAGGTCATCGATGTGCGAGAGCTGGGTGGCCCCGTGACGACGGGCCAGCTGCGTGAGTACCCGGCAGGCGTACTCCACCTTGAGCGAGATCTTCATACTGGGTTACTAACTCAAGATACCTTTTGTTGTCTACTGCGTGCACAAGATTTCCGTTGTCTTAACCCGCCGAAAGCGCCAGGATTTACGGTTTCAACGAGGCAGGGAAATCCACTTGTAACTTACTCTATGTCAACTGATTCCAACGGGAAGAACGGCTCGAAAAATTCCAACGAGGGGGCCGAGAGCTACAACGCCTCCAAAATTCAGAAGCTCGAGGGTCTAGAAGGGGTGCGCAAGCGTCCCGACATGTACATCGGCGACACCAACGAGCGCGGTTTGCACCACTGTGTGTTTGAGCTGGTGGACAACGCTGTGGACGAAGCGCTGGCCGGTTACGCCAAGTCCATTCACGTGGCCATCCACCTCGACGGCTCCTGTTCGGTGGAAGACAACGGGCGCGGCATCCCTGTCGACACGCACCCCAAGTACAAGATTCCTGCGCTTGAGCTGGTGCTGACTAATCTGCACGCCGGCGGCAAGTTTGGCAAAGGCGCCTACCAGGTCTCCGGCGGTCTGCACGGAGTCGGTGCCAAGTGCGTCAACGCGGTCTCCGAGCACTTTGAGGCGGAGGTGCGCCGCGATGGGAAAATCTATCACATGCAGTTTTCCCAGGGTAAAACTACCCAAAAGATGAAGGAAATCGGGGAGACCAAAAAAACCGGCACCAAGATCACTTTCCTGCCCGATCCGGAGATTTTCCTGACCACGCGCGAGTTCAAGTGGGACATCCTGGCCAAGCGGCTGCGCGAGTTGGCCTTCCTCAACCCCGGCGTGGAGATTTACCTCAAGGACGACCGCAACAACAAGGAGGAGAAGTTCCGCTTCGACAACGGGATCGAGGAGTTTGTGATGTTCCTCAACCGCAGCAAGCAACCCATCCACGCCAAGCCCATCACCTTCTCCGGTGAGTCGGACAGCGAGGACGGCAGCGACGCGAAAATCCTGGTGGACGTATCGATGCAGTACAACGACAGCTACAACGACCAGATTTACGCCTACGCCAACTCCATCTTCAACATCGAGGGCGGCACCCATCTGTCAGGCTTTCGCACGGCGCTCACCCGCGCGGTCAACAACTACGGCAAAGCCAACAATCTCATCAAGGACAAGGACCCGGGCATCTCCGGCGACGATGTCCGCGAAGGCCTGACCGCTGTCATCTCCGTCAAGGTGCCTGAGCCGCGCTTCGAGGGCCAGACCAAGACCAAGCTCTCCAACCGCGAAGTCGACGGCATCGTTCAGAAAATTGTGGGGGACAACCTGAAGATGGCTTTTGAAACCACACAGGGTCTGGCCAGGCGCATCATCGACAAATGCCTCAACGCGGCCCGCGCCCGCGAGGCTGCCCGCAAGGCCCGCGAAACCGTCCGCAAAAGCGCCCTGGGCAGCGGCGGCCTACCCGGCAATCTGGCCGACTGCTCCGAAAAGGATCCGGCACTGTGCGAAATTTACATCGTAGAGGGGGACTCGGCCGGTGGCTCGGCCAAGCAAGGCCGCGACCGCCGCTACCAGGCCATCCTCCCGCTGTTTGGCAAGCCGCTGAACGTGGAAAAGGCGCGCCTGGACAAAATGCTTAACAACAAAAACATCCGGCTGTTGATCACCGCGCTGGGCACGGGCATCGGCTCGGAGGGCGACGGGCACTTCGACTCCGAGAAAGTGCGCTACCACAAGATCATCCTGATGGCCGACGCCGACGTCGACGGCTCCCACATCACCACGCTCTACCTCACGTTTTTCTACCGTTTCATGCGTCCGCTCATCGAGAAGGGCTACGTCTACATCGCACAGCCGCCGCTCTACAAAATCAAGCGCCGCAAACGTGAGCAATACGTCGAGAACGACGCCGTCATGAACCGCATTTTGCTCGAGTTGGGCTCGGAGGACGTCCTCCTCAAACGTACCCGCGACGGTCACACCTTCACCAGTGCCAAGGTCGACCAGATCGTCGAGGCGCTCTCGCGCCTGGAGCAACTGGGACGCGGCGTAACCCGCTACGGCTGCAACCTGCACGCCTACCTCGACCAGCACGAAACCGATACGTATCGACTGCCCAAATACGTGGCGCGCATTCGCACCGGCAACAAGGAGCGCTTTGAGTATCTGGTGGATGACGACGCTCGCTCGCGCTTTTACGTCGACCAGCAGATCACCGAGGACCTCTTCGTGGATTCGGTTATCCGCGAAGCCAAGGATGAGAACGGCCACAGCGTGCAGGAGCGCATCGGCATTCACGAAATCTTCGAGGCCGCCCAGATGACCAAAATCCTCAACGAGATGAAGAAGATCGGCCTGGACGTGAAACAGTTCACTCCCGGCGAGGAGCCGCGCTACTTGCTCACCGAAAACCAGGGCCAGAAATCAGAGAGCGTGAGCGAGTTATTCTCCATCCTCGAGATCGTCGAGCGCATCCGCGAAGCCGGTCGCAAGGGCCTGAGCATCCAGCGCTACAAGGGTCTGGGTGAGATGAACGCCAAACAGCTCTTTGAAACCACCATGGACCCCGAAAAACGCCGGCTGCTCAAAGTCGACATCAACGACGCCGCCTCCGCCGACCAGATGTTCTCCATGCTCATGGGCGAGGATGTCCCCGCCCGACGCGCCTTCATCGAAGACAACGCCCTGAACACCTCCTACCTCGACGTGTAATGCTGCTGGCAGAAATCCAAACTGCCTGGACTTACACCGAAATGCTGGAGGAAATCCGCTTCACCAATACGGCGATCATTCAGTACATTGAGTTCTTTGCACTGTTCTTCATCGCGGTGGTCGGATGGGTGCTCACGCGGGAAAAACCGTTTAAACGATCGGTCAGGCGCATCCTCATCGGCACCGTCTGCCTTGTCTCTTTGATGACAGCGTTCCTCTTGGACAACATGTTTGCCAACCGCGAAGCCTGGAAGCGCGGACTTGCCCTGCTGCTGCAAGCCAACAACGACATCCATTGGAAGTCGCTGGCGGCCACAGATACGGTTCAAGATTTTGAGTTTACGCAGGACACCTCCATCACCGAGCTCAGGGCGATTCTGCAGCGTGAGACAGGCGCCCCGGCCTATCCGGTTGCTCGTTGGAGCTTCGACCGATTCCTGGCTTGGACTCTGGTTCCTTGCTCCGCGACCATCCTTTCACTCTTAATTTTTTGTTTTCGGCGCGGGGAGTTGGACAGCCCCTAAAACGCGACCTCTCCACCGCCATACCGGCTGCTCTTCCCAGGTCCCTCGGTAAGCGTTGCACCGCCCTTCTTTACCACAGCTGCTGCCCAATTTTCAGCCCACCTTCTCAGCCCCGACAACCGATCCCACTTTAAATGTATACGGAAAACGAAAAACTGCTGCCGACGAACATCGTCGATATTATGCAGACGGCCTACATCGACTATTCGATGTCGGTCATCATTTCGCGGGCGCTTCCCGACGCGCGCGACGGGCTCAAGCCGGTGCAGCGCCGCGTGCTGTACGCGATGAGCCAGATGGGCCTGCTGCACAATCGCTCTTTCGACAAATGCGCCGCGGTCGTCGGCGACGTGCTCGGCAAATACCACCCCCACGGCGACCAGTCCGTCTACGATACCCTCGTGCGCATGGCTCAGAGCTGGGTGATGCGCTACCCGCTGGTCACCCCGCAAGGCAACTTCGGCTCGGTCGACGGCGACCCACCGGCGGCCTATCGTTACACCGAATGTAAGCTGACCGCCGTTGCCGAGGAGCTGCTCAAGGACCTCGACAGCGATACGGTCGACTTCGTGCCCAACTACAAGGAGGACACCACCGAGCCCTCCGTGCTGCCGGCGGCCCTGCCGAATCTACTGCTCAACGGCTCCACCGGGATCGCCGTGGGCATGACGACTAACATCCCGCCGCACAACCTGGCCGAGGTCATCAACGCCACCTGCGCGATCATCGACGACCCCAACATTGCCATCGACGCCATCATGAAGCTGCTGCCGGGTCCTGACTTTCCCACCGGCGGCACGATCACCGGCCTGGACGGTATCCAAAAATACATGACAACCGGGCGCGGCATCGTGAAGGTGCGCGGCACCGCCCACGTCGAGGAGCTCAAGGGAGGCAAGGAACAGGTCATTCTGACCGAGATTCCCTACAACGTGAACCGCGCCAACCTGGTCACCAAAATCGCCGAGTTGGTTCAGGAAAAGACCATCGACGAGATCAGCGACCTGCGGGACGAGTCCGACGAAAACACCCGCGTGGTGCTTGAGCTGAAGCGCGGTGAAGCCGCCCGCGTCGTCGTCAACAAACTTTACAAGCACACGCCCTTTGAGTCGTCCTTCGGGGTCATCCTGCTGGCGCTGGACCAGCGCCGCCCCAAGCAGATGAACATCAAGGAGGCGATCGAGTGCTACATCGAGCACCGCCGCACCGTCGTTGTGCGCCGCACACAGTTCCTCCTGAAAAAGGCTGAGGACCGCGCGCACATCCTCGAAGGTTACAAGATTGCGCTGACCAACCTGGACGACGTGGTGAAGATCATCCGCGCCAGTGCCAGCCGCGACGACGCCCGCGAGCGCCTTATGGCGAAGTACCCTCTCTCCGAGCGCCAGACCAACGCCATCCTCGATCTGCGCCTCTACCAGCTGACTGCCCTGGAGCAGGACAAGATTGAGGAAGAGTACCGGCAGCTAATGAAACTCATTGAGGAGTATCGCGCCATCCTTGACGACGAGGGCAAGCTGCTCGGCGTGATCAAGGGCGAGCTTAACGTGCTCAAGGAGAAGTACGCGGACGAACGGCGCACCCACATTCTGCCGGCCGAGGGCGAGTTCCGCATGGAAGACGTCATCGCCAACGAAGGCTGCATCATCACTGTTTCGCACCGCGGCTTCATCAAGCGCACCGGCGTGAGCGCCTACCGCTCGCAAAAACGCGGCGGCAAGGGCGTCATCGGCTCGGGCTCGCACGATGAGGACTTCATCGAGAACCTCTTCACCGCAAGCACGCACGATTACATCATGTTCTTCATGAACAACGGGCGCGTCTACGTGGAGAAGGTTTACGAGATTCCCGAAGGCAGCCGTACCGCCAAGGGCCGCTACATCGCCAACGTGCTGCAGATGCAAAAAAACGAGCGCGTGGCGACGATGATCTTTGTCAAAGACTTCACCGACGACCAGCACCTGGTCATGTGCACGCGTAAAGGCATCGTCAAAAAGACCAACCTGAGCGCGTACAGCAACTTCCGCAAAGGCGGGATCATCGGCATCAACATCGACGACGACGACGAGTTGATCGGCGTACGCCTGACCGGTGGCGACGACAACCTCGTGCTGGTCACCCACGCGGGCATGTCGATCCGCTTTGCCGAAACCGATCTGCGTGATCAGGGCCGAGCCACCCGCGGGGTCAAGGGCGTCACCCTGCGCAAGGACGACGACTACGTGGAGGCCATCGAGGTGGTCGACGAAAACTCCACGCTGCTGGTGGCCGGCGAAAACGGCCAGGGCAAGCGCACCAACTGGGACGAGTACCGCGTGCAGTCGCGCGGCGGGTCCGGCATTATTGCCATCCGCACCACGGCGGTGTCCGGAGCGCTGGCTGTCCGCGACGACGACGAAATCATGCTCTTCACGCATCAAGGCCAAGCCGTGCGCAGCCCGGTGAAGGACATCCGCGTGATTGGCCGCAACACCCAGGGTGTGCGCCTGATCAATCTTGCCGAAGGCGACCGCCTCATCGGCATCTCCAAGGTTGTCCAAGTCGATGACCGCGACACCAACGCTCCCTTCGAAGCCGAGGAGGACGCGGACGACGCGGATGATGCATAGACTACAGCGCCAACTCCCCCTGGTTTCCCTCCGGAGATTCGCCCGGGCCGCTTGTCCCGCTGAAAGCGAAAAGCTGCTCCAGGCGCAGACGGGCTAGGTCGGGCTCCTCGGCCAGGCGAAGCAGCAGAAGCGCCGCACCCAGTGCATCAAAGAGCGCACAGTGTGTCTTGCGACGCCGCGGCGGACAACGCTCCTCGGCAAGCTGCTTCAGGCGCTGAACCAGGTCGAAGCGTTCGAGCAAATCGGCCAGCGCAGTCGACGCCAAATCGGGATACAACGCGGCGTAGATACGGCGCGTGTCCAGCAGCGGACCCCAGGAGTTGCACGGGCGTCCGGGGCCGGCGGGAAAGTCTGGCACCTCACCCGGGTAGGGCCAGGTATCCTTCAGCAGATTCATCTCGACGCTGGCGTGATGCGCGCACAACGGTCCGGTACGGCGCAATTGGACAAAGGTGTCAAAGTGGGCGCCAAAGGAATCCAGACCAGACGTATCAGTTTCCTGGATACCGTGCACGCGCAGGTCCGCGCCGGCCACCTCCCCTGTCGGCGCACAAAGGGCCGTGCGCGATTCCAGCAGCAGGCCGCCATACAGGGTCACCGCGCCAAACTCCACCACGCCGCTGCGCGAGGTGCCCTCAAAATCGATCACGTGAATGCGCGCTTCCCGCCAGTCCATCGCCTGAGCTTTGCTCCGAGGAACCTCTGCGCCTTTTCCCTTGGTTTCGCAAGCCCGTTGGCCTTACTTACACCCATGGATACGAAAGCCCTCCCCGCTTTCATCGAAGAACTCACCCGCGAAACCGCCGAGGTCATCCGCCCCTTTTGGGACCAGGACAACCTTGCCGTGGACACCAAGAGTGACGACTCGCCGGTCACGGCGGCCGACCACAAAGCCGAAGAGGTCTTGCGCGCGCGCATCGCGGAGAGATTTCCTGAGCATGGTTTTATCGGTGAAGAGTTCGGCAACGAGCGCCTCGATGCCGAGTACGTTTGGATACTCGATCCGATCGACGGGACCAAGAGCTTCATCACGCATGTGCCGCTTTTTGGTACGCTGATCGGCTTGCTGCGGCGCGGTGAACCCATCTTCGGGGCCATTCACCAGCCGATCCTCGGTCAACTGCTGATGGGCGATAACACGCAGGCGACCCTCAATGGTAAGCCCGTACGCGTGCGTGAAGCCCGCCCCCTGAAAGAGTGCGTGTTGCTGGCCTCTGCGATCCATCCCGAGGGGATCGAGTTACCCGACCCCGCGGCCTGGCAACGCCTGCTGGAAGCGGTCAGCTTTTCGCGTACCTGGGGCGATTGCTACGGTTACTTGCTGGTGGCCAGCGGACAGGCCGACATCATGGCTGACCCTCAACTGAGCCCCTGGGACATTCTGCCGATCGTTCCGATCATCCGTGGTGCCGGCGGTATCATCACCGACTGGGAGGGCCAGCGCATTGCTCGCGGTCCCAATCCCCTAGAAGACTGCGCCGATAGCGCGGTTGCCGCCCCACCCCACCTGCACCGCCAGGTCCTCGACCTGCTCAACAGCTGATGTATTGCATACGCTAGCGGGTCACCAGGACACGCCCGAAGAAGGACGACCGCTCTTTGGCTCCCTGAATTCCGGCTGTGAGGCCTCCGAACAATGACGTCACAGGGTGGCAGGCCAAAGGCGGCTCAGTCGGGGCGAGGGATGTAGCGCAGTTCAGTTTTCGGTGCGACGATTGTCTCGGGTTTGAGGTAGCCGCTGTAGGCCAAACCCGACATTACGATGGCGCGCTTGCCCAGAATTGTGCCGGGCTGGAGCACGGCGTTGCAGCCCGCCTCGGCACCGTCACCCAGCAGCGCACCAAGCTTGCGCAGGCCAGAATCAACCGGACCCTCCGGCGTCTTTGCCGTGACGGAATGCTGGTCCAGGCGCAGGTTGGCCAGGATAACGCCAGCCCCCAGATGCGCCCCATTTCCTAATATAGAATCACCCACGTAGTTGAAGTGCGGGACCTGCACATTGTCCAGCAGCAAGCAGTTTTTGAACTCGCAGGAGTTACCCAGCACGCAGCCCGCGCCGGCAATCACATTGCCACGAAGGTAGGCCCCCGCGCGAATCTCCGAGCCCGCGCCAATGAACACCGGCCCTTTCAGCGAAGCATAGGCGGGCAGTTTGACCGTGGGGTGCAGGTAAACCTGTCCTTCGACTTTCACGCCCGGGGGCACCGCCGGATGCTTGCCCAACTCGAACCACTTGACGCCCGCGAGCGCTCCCGCGATGGCCGAGACCCAAGCCCACGGAGTGTCCGTGGGCGCGAAGGCATCGGCGAAGGGCAGTGACTGCGGCAGCGTGAACAGTTCGTGGGCTTGCATGCACCGGTTCAACCGGATCGCCCTTCGAGGCTCAAGCCCTCAGGGGCTCAGGTCGCCCGATGGTTGGCACTGACCCATTGACTGTCGCCACGGCCTTCCAACACGCCACCCACCTGCGCCTGATAAAACTCCTTGAGCAGCCGGAAGACTTCGTGCGGTTCGTCCTGCTCCAGGACTTGCTGCGCCAGTGCGCGGGCATCGCTCATCTGCATCTGGCGCACGAGGTATTTCACCTCGGGCAACGAGCCGGGCGTGATGCTCAAGTCGTGGGCTCCCATGCCAAAGAGCAGCGGCACGTAGATGGGGTCGGCCGCCATCTCGCCGCAGATACCCACGGGAATCTCCGCGCGCCGGGCGACATCGATCACCTGTTGGATGACGCGCAGCACCGCTGGGTGATTCGGCTCATAGAGGTGGGCGATGCGGTCGTTCACGCGATCGACTGCCAGCATGTACTGGATCAGGTCATTGGTCCCGATGCTGAAAAAGTCGCATTCGCGCGCCAGCAAGTCGGCGATCACCGCCGCGCTGGGAATCTCAATCATGCTCCCCACCTCAACCTTGGTGGCGAAACGCTCCCCGCGAGCCTCCAGTTCCCGGCGCGCATCTTCCAGCACCGCGTTGGCCTGGCGCAATTCCACCACGCTGCCAATCATCGGGTACATCAGCTTGACGTTGCCCACCGTCGCTGCGCGCAGAATTGCCCGCAGCTGGTCGCGAAACACCTCCTGATGCTCCAGGCAAAAGCGAATCGCCCGAAAGCCCATGAACGGGTTTTCCTCGTCGTCGGCGAAAAAGAAACCGCTCATGCGCTTGTCGCCACCCAGGTCCAGCGTGCGGATGATGACCGTGTGCGGGTGCATCGCCTCGGCCACTTCGCGGTAAACGGCGTATTGCTCCTCCTCCGACGGAAACGATTCCGAGCGAATAAACAGGCTCTCCGTGCGGAACAGGCCGATGCCCTCGGCACGGCGGCGCTTGACCTCGGGCAGGTCTTCGGGGCCGCCAATGTTGGCCACCAGCCCCAGCTTGACGCCGTCGCGCGTTTCGGTGGCATGCTCCAGCGAAGACTCGAAAATGCGCTGAATTGTTTGACGCTCCTTGCGCAGCTGCCCGTAACGAAAAAGCGTCTGCTCGCCCGGATTGACGATGACCACGCCGTCGTAACCGTCGACCAGCAGGTAATCGTCATTGTCGATGCGGCGCGTCGCGTCGTGCAGCCCCACCACCGCCGGCACCTGCAGCGAACGCGCCATGATGACCGCGTGACTGGTTTTGCTGCCGGCGTCGGTCACGACCCCGAAAATCTTTGCCTTCTCCAGGTCCGCCGTATCCGAGGGCGAAAGGTCCTCGCTCACGAGCACTTTCTCCTCCGTCAGCGAGGCGAAGCCTTCGTGCGCGCGGCCCATCAGGTTTTGCAAGACGCGCTTGGCCACGTCGCGAATGTCGGTGACGCGCTCCTTGATGTATTCGTCGTCGAGCTGCCCAAAGGCCTCAATGTAGCGGCGCGACACCGAGTGGAAGCAGTACTCAATGTTGAACTTTGTCTCCTCCTGCTCGCGGATGGTTTCCTCGATCAGCGCGCGGTCTTCGAGCACCATCAGGTGGGCGTCGAAAATCTGGGCCTCATCCTCGCCCAGCTTCTTCGCCACCTCGGCACGCACGGCGGTGATCTGGGTGCGCGTTATCGTCAGAGCATCTTCAAAGCGCTGCGTTTCGCGTTGGCGGCTGGCCGGGCCCACCTGGTACACGGGGATTTCCAGCTCCTTTTGCAAAAACACAAAAGCAGGCCCGTGCGCCACCCCGGGAGAGGCAGCGATCCCTTGTAGGCTCAGCTCCGCTGTCTTTTCATCTCCTGCCATTCGACTTCAGGGCCTCCCCTTGTCCCGGACGGCTCAGTAAAGGAAGAGCGCCCGGGTCATGGCAAGGCATTTATGCGACTGAGCTTCAGGGTTTCAGGACGCTGGACTCGACCCACGCCCGCGGGCCCCAGCACTCGCGAATCAGCGCCATGGCCTCATCAAAACCGCCACCCTCCGGGGCCAACGCAAAACAGGCGCTGCCGCTGCCGGTCATCTGCGCAACAAGTCCCAGATCTTGGCGCAACGTCTGCAGCAAACTCGGCAGGGCCAGATACTTCCCAAACGCAATGGGGGCCAGGTCATTGGACGGTTCGTAACCGGGCGCATCCAGTTTGCCGATACAGTCTGCCAGCGCCGCTTCGGCATCGGCAGAGCTGGTGTACTGGCCCTGCGCGCCTTCGGCCAGGGTTCGGTAGGCCCATGCGGTTTGAATGCCAAAATCCGGACGAAACAACAGCACCGCGCGCCCGCGCATACGCTCGACCCAAGCCGGGCGCACCGCCTCCAGGATTTCGCCGCGCCCACGCATGATGACAGCACCCCGCCGCAAAAATAGCGGGCAGTCCGAGCCGATCTTTGCCGCCAACGCGCTCAATGCGGCAGCGTCCAGGGGAGATCCGGCACGCTGGTTCAAAAGCTCGAGCGCCGTGGCGGCGTCGCTGCTGCCGCCCCCCAGCCCCGAGCCCGCTGGAATCCGCTTGGTCAGCGAAAACTGGATACCCGTGCCCAACGCCGAACCGGTCGCCTCACGAAAAGCGCTCACCGCCTTGAGCACCAGGTTGTCGGGTCCCGCCGGCACCGTTTCGCCCGCCTCGGCGCTCTCGACGGTCAACGTATCGTCCGCGCCGTCAACGTTGTCTTCCAGGACCAGCATATCGGCCAGCGCCACAGGCACCACCAGACTCACCAGCGCGTGAAATCCATCCGCACGCCGCCCCACGATCGAGAGCGTCAGGTTCAACTTGGCCGGGCACGTTGCTTGCAGGAGCATCGCGGGCATATGCGGGCGCATCCCCTCGCCTGTCAACCCGCCTTGCCGCTTGCGGATTCGACCCGAGATTGACCCGGGGCCCCGATCCTGCTTTCAGAAAAGGCGACGGGCGCCGCCGCGACCGTTCCAAGTATCATGAGCGTGAAACCGGAACTGATTCTGGCGCTGGACCTGCCCGAGGAGGCCGAAGTCCTCGCCCTGCTCAAGAAAGCCGGGCAACGCCTGGAGTGGGTCAAGGTGGGCCTGCAATTGTTTCTGCGTCACGGGCGCGACATCACCTGCCGTCTTTCCGACATGGGCTACAAGGTCTTTCTCGACCTCAAGCTCCACGACATCCCCAACACCGTCGCCTCCGCCATTCACAGTTTGTCCACCTGCAATATTCGCCTGCTGACCCTGCACACCGCGGGCGGTCCGGAAATGATGCGCTGGGCCCGCGAAGCCCAGGCCGCCTCCAACCCCGACCTGAAGCTGCTCGGGGTGACCGTGCTCACTTCGATGAAGCGCACGCATCTGGCACAGGTTGGCTTTGACGAGGAACCCGTGCGCCTTGTTCTGAGACTGGCCATGCTCAGCCAGGAAGCCCCGCTGGATGGTCTCGTCTGCGCGGCCACCGAGTTGACGGACCTGCGCGAAGTGCTCGGCTCGACTCCGATTCTCGTCACTCCGGGGATACGTCCGGCGGATTTTTCGGCCGACGATCAGGAACGCATCGCCACTCCGGCCGAGGCCGTTCGACTGGGCGCGAATTACCTCGTGGTGGGCCGTCCGATTTTACGGGCTGACAACCCGGCCGACGTGATCGACCGCATTCTGGCCGAAATCGAAACGGCGCACGCCCCCGCCTGATCGCTGCGCCATGGTCAACGCCGTCATCCTCCTGGCCGCGGGCCGGGGTTCGCGCATGGGCCAAGCCTGCGAGGACAAAATCACCCTCACCCTGGCAGGCAAACCCGTCATCAGCCACTCCTTCGAAGCCTTCGCGCAAACCGGGCTCTTTGAGCATTTCGTTGTCGTGTACCGTGACCGTGAGCAACAGCAGGCCCTCTCGGCTGCCTTGAGCCAGTGCAATCTGCACCTGGCGCAAATCAGCTGGGTCTGTGGCGGCAAAGAGCGGCAGGACTCCGTTTTCCATGCCCTCAGCGAGGTCTCGCTACTGGTCGACGCGGTCTTCATGCATGATTGCGCGCGCCCCGCAGTGCGGCCTGAGGCGATTCGACGTGTGGCGCAAGCCGTTCGCCGCGACGGTGCCGCCGTTCTGGCCCACCGCGTCACCGACACCATTAAGGAAGTCGCCTGCGACAAAAGCGACTTTCGCCAGTGCCAGCTGACCAACCTCAACCGCGCGCACCTCTGGGCGATGCAAACCCCCCAGGCCTTTGAGCGCGAAGCCATCACCGAAGCCTACCGCAAGCTCCGGCTCGATGGCATCCTGGTGACCGACGATACCGCCGCGTACGCGCGCCAGGGAAAGTCCATCACTCTGATCGAAAACCCGCATCCAAACCCAAAACTCACGACTGCCTCCGACATGGCCTACCTGGACTTCCTCTTGCGCCAGCCGCAGCCGACAGCCTAGGTCCCGTCGCCTTTACCATGTTGCCCTACCGCATTGGCACCGGCTACGACGTGCACCGCTTCGCCGAGGGACGGCCGCTGGTCCTGGGCGGTATCCAGATTCCGCATACGCGCGGACTGGACGGCCATTCCGACGCCGACGTGCTCACCCACGCGCTCGCCGACGCCATCCTGGGTGCGTTGGCCCTGCCCGACATCGGCCACTACTTCCCACCATCCAACCCGGACATCGCCGGGATCGATTCTCAAAAAATTCTCGCAAAAGCCTGCCAGGAAGCGGCCGCCCGCGGCTACGCCATCGGCAATGTCGACGTTGCGCTGATCGCCGAGGAACCGAAGATCGGCCCGCACTTGGATGCCATGAAAGCCTGCCTCGCGCGGACCATGGAGTGCACGCCGGCGCAAATTGGCATCAAAGCCACGACCCATGAAAAGCTGGGTGCCTTTGGCCGGGCTGAAGGCATGGCCGCACAGGCCGTGGTCCTGCTCCAGCGCATTGACTAGCGCAACAGCCTACCAACGGTAGCTGGCGGTCAGGCCCGAAGTCACCTGATTCGGCGAGCCCTCCAGATCGACAATCGGCGTGTCCGACGCATCGCCAACCAACCGGCGGTACGAAACGAAGGCCGTGATGCTCCATTTGCGGCTGTAGAAAAACGTGGCCGTGGAATTGAAGCCCACGTCGCGCAACCCGCCGTCCGCGTCAAAAGCCGGCAGACCGCTGCGCGCCGCATCGCCTGCGTCGACCGAGAAAAACGTGTCGAAGTAATCGCCGTCCGCAAAATTTGCCGTCGGGCCCAGGCCAACGCGCAGCATCCGCAGCGCCTGGAACGAATAGGTCGCACCTAGCCCAACGGTGAACCCACTGTGCACAGAAGTCACGTCGTGCAGGAACGTCGCGCGAAACGCCACCAGGTCCTTCTCCAGAAGCTTCGGCGAGAGCTTGTAGCCGACGAAGAAGCCCAGTTCGAAGGCTTCGTCGATCTCGCGCAGCAGCGAGACCACGTCGTTGTCCACGTCATCATCACGCCCAAAGCGAAAGCCGAACGCCGGACCGAATTCCCAGCCCTTGAACGGCGAAACATCCACCCCGCCACTGAGCCCGTTCACCTCCACCCGGTAGCGCTCAAACTCCGCCCGCACCGAGAGAATCGGAATCGGGTCGTAGTCTGCCGAGCCCTCAAAATCTGGCGCGAAACCCACGCCGAAGCTGGTCCGGATGACCGCTTCGTCGAAGTCGGGAATCATGTTCGACAGTCCCAGGCGCGATACCTGCGCAGAGCTGCCCAACGGCAGCAGAGCCAGCAGACCCAAAGCCGCGGCTCGAAACCAAGATGGGGTTCTCATGTAGGCAAGCATGGCCGAAGCGGACTTGGGCTGGCAATCCAAAAGACCAGCTTATATGATGTACATCATACGAACTCCGGACGGGCACACGCACCCCATCAGACCAGTTCCCCGGGCTGGAAGAAGCGCGCCAATTCGGCCTGCGCCGTCTCCGGACCATCCGAGGCGTGGGCGATGTTGCGCATCTTGTCCGTCCCCAAATCGCCGCGGATTGTGCCTTTGGCAGCCTGTGTGGAATCCGTCGGCCCGAGCAGCTCGCGCACACGCTCGATCACTTTGTCCCCGCGCAAGGCCAACACCAGCACCGGGCGCGAACCCATGAATGCCGTAATCTCCGGAAAGAACGGCTTGTCGGCCAGGTGCGCGTAATGCTCCTGCATCAAGGCTTCATCCAGCTGCAGCAGCTTGGCGCCCGCCAGGTCGAAACCCGCGGCCAGAAAACGGTCGAGGACCTGGCCGGCGAGGCGCTTTTCCATGCAGTCGGGCTTGAGGATGATCAGCGAAGTCTCCATCGTTCGGCAAAGGTCACACCGCCCATTTTGATGTCAAGGCCCAAACCGGATGCGCCCGTGCCGCAGGCCCCCGCCAACGACTCCATCGAGGACGTTTGGCTAGACGATGGGCTACGGGTGAAGAGGTGAATCCTCGATACCGCAGGCACCCGTGCAAACTGGATTGGAAAAACAATACGAAGCTGCGACCGCCTCTAAAAAAACCTCTACCTCATAACGGAACTGAGCCAATTGGACTGCCTTTCGAGGAGTGAACCACTTGGCGATTACGAGGCGGTTCAATGAGCCGGGCGCTACGTCCGCGCGGAGTTTTCTTCCAGTTCTGGACCTTCATTGGCTCATCCAAGTCAAGCAGGCCGCCGGGCGGCCGAAGGCCTGCACGTGGTCAAAGCACTGCGTGCCATCCAGGCTCTCCAGCAAAAAAAGCCCCTCCGCCGGTAAAGCGGAAGGGCGTGTGTAAAGCGAAGTACTCGCCGCGAATCTAGTCCTCGACTTCGTCCGGAGCTTCCTGAGCTTCGCTGTCGGCAGCTTCGGCGGTATCCTGGACGAAGCCGAGTGCCTTGATGGTCTTCTCGTTCTCCTCTTTTTCTTCCAGAACCACGCGGATCGGTTCCCCGCGTTTGACCTCGGCGCGCAGGATAGCTTCCGCGAGCGGGTCCTCGAGATGGCGTTCGACAGCACGACGCAGCGGCCGCGCCCCAAATTTCTCGTCCCAGCCATTCTCGATGAGGAAATCCTTGGCTTCGGCCGTCACCTCGATCTCGATCTTCTGGTCGCTCAGGCGGCGGAAAAACTTGCGCAACTCGATGTCCACAATCTTGCCCATGTGGACCTTCGTCAGCGGGTGGAAGATGACGATCTCGTTGATGCGGTTGAGGAACTCCGGCTTGAAGACGCGCTTGGTCTCGTCGAGGATTTTGTCGCGCAGCTTCTCATAATCCATTTCCGCGCTCAATCCCGCACCGAAGCCTAGCGAGGTGTTCTTCTGCATGATCTCGGCCCCCACGTTGGAGGTCATGATCAGGATGGTGTTGCGGAAGTCGACCGTGCGCCCGAGCGAGTCCGTCAGACGACCATCTTCGAGCACCTGCAAAAGCAGCTGCACCACGTCCGGGTGCGCCTTCTCGATTTCGTCGAAAAGGATGACCGAATAGGGCTTGCGACGGACGGCTTCCGTAAGCTGGCCGCCTTCATCGTACCCCACGTAACCGGGGGGCGAGCCAATCAAACGGGACACGGAGAACTTCTCCATGTACGCGGACATGTCGATCTGGATGAGCGCTTCCTGCTCGCCAAACATCAGTTCAGCCAAGGTCTTAGCCAGGTGCGTTTTACCCACGCCCGTCGGACCGAGGAACATGAACGAGCCGATCGGACGACGCGGGTCTTTCAGGTCAGCACGTGAACGGCGCAGGGCCTTGGCGATAACCTCGGTGGCGTCGTTTTGGCCGACCACTTCCGTCTGCAAATCGCGCTCAATCTCGAGCAGGCGCTGCGATTCTGCCTGCTCCATGCGCTTGAGCGGCACTCCGGTCCAATCAGACACAACGGCGAGCATCTCGTCTTCGTCGACGACGATGGTCTTCTCCTCGCGGTTGCGCTTCCAGTCCTCGATCATCGTTTCACGCTTCGCGCGGAGCGTCTTCTCTTTGTCCCGGAATTTGGCCGCCTCTTCAAAGTGCTGCTTGCTGATGGCTTCTTCCTTCTGCGAGCAGACCTCATCGATTTCCTTGGCGATGGCCTCAATCTCGGGCGGGCGATTGAGCGAGTCGATACGCGCGCGCGAACCGGCCTCGTCTAAAACGTCGATCGCCTTGTCCGGCAGGTAGCGCGCGGTGATGTAGCGGTCGGACAGCTTGGCTGCTGTCGCGATGGCCACGTCGGTGTACTTCACTTTGTGGTGCTCCTCGTACTTGCCGCGTATACCGGTCAAAATCTGAATTGTGTCGTCCACAGATGGCGCCTCGACCTTCACGGCTTGGAAACGACGGTCCAGCGCGCTGTCTTTCTCGATGTACTTGCGGTACTCGCCGAGCGTGGTCGCGCCGATGCACTGCAACTCGCCGCGCGAAAGAGCCGGCTTGAAAATGTTGGACGCATCCATCGCGCCTTCGGCCGCACCTGCGCCTACGATGGTGTGCAGCTCGTCGATGAAGATGATGACGTTTTTCGCCCGGCGAATTTCGTCCATCACCGCCTTGATGCGCTCTTCGAACTGGCCGCGATATTTGGTGCCCGCGACCATCAAGGCCAAGTCGAGCGTGATGACCCGCTTGTCGATGAGGATTTCAGGCACGATGCCCGAAGCAATTTCCTGAGCCAACCCTTCGACGATGGCCGTCTTGCCAACGCCCGCCTCACCGATGAGTACCGGATTGTTCTTCGTGCGGCGGCAGAGGATCTGGACCACGCGACGTATCTCCTGCTTGCGCCCAATAACCGGGTCCAGTTCGCCGTTGCGGGCCAATTCGGTCAAATCGCGGCCAAATGCCTTGAGGGCCGGTGTTTTCAGCTCCTTCTTCTCCTCGCCAGCGGTCACCTGCCCGCCGCCGGAAGACACCGCGCCTTCTTCGCCCTCGCCGGAAAAGTTCGGGTCAAGCTCGGCGAGAATCTCGTTGCGGCACCGCTCGATGTCGACGTTGAGGCTTTTCAACACACGCGCGGCGACGCCTTCGCCTTCGCGCAACAGCCCCAACAGGATGTGCTCGGTGCCGATGTAAGAATGGTTCAGCGAGTTCGCCTCTTTGCCGGCCAGGGCCAGCACCTTCTTCACGCGCGGCGTGTACGGGATGTTTCCGGTAGGCTTGGATTCGCCGCCGGTGCCCACCTGCTTTTCGACCGCGTTGCGCACGGTTTCCAAGTCGAGCCCCATCTTCAGAAGCACATTCACGGCGACGCCCTGACCCAAATTGATCAAGCCCAGCAACAAGTGCTCGGTGCCCACGTAGTTGTGGTGAAAGCGGTCTGCTTCTTTGCGGGCCAGCGCCAAAACCTGCTGGGCGCGCGGGGTGAAATTGTTCATTGGTTCAGCCATTGTGCTCCTCTCCCATCGTCTGCAAAAAGCATCTCATCAGTTACCGAGGTTGTCAAAATCTAGCGCCGGCAATGGGGCCACCGCATCGCGCAACTGACGGGCACGCTGGATATCACGACCGCGACTTTCCACTTTCTGTCGCGTGGCGTACTGCACGTGACCGGGCTGACATTCAATGAAGAGCCGGTCGATCAGGTTGCGATTTTCGTCGGGCAGCAGCTTGAAGTCCACGGCCAGACGAATGAGCGACAAACAGTTCATCGCTTCAGCCGAGCTTAAAACATGCCCGTGGCGCAAAGTGCCGTAGGAACGCCCGATTTTGTCGAAGAGTTTTTCCGGGTCGTTTTCCAGCAGCCGCTGCCGGGCGTTGTCCTCTTGCTCGAGGATCGTGTTCAGCACGCTCGACAAGCGCTTGACGATGTCGCCTTCGCTTTCGCCCAAGGTCTGCTGATTTGAGATCTGGAAAATGCTGCCACTGGCATCGGAACCTTCGCCAAAAAGCCCACGCACGGCGATGCCCAACTGGTTGACCGCTCGGATGACTTTTTCCATCTGACTGGCCAGCACCAGACCCGGTAGGTGCATCATCACCGAAGCGCGCAAACCGGTTCCCAGATTGGTCGGACAGGCCGTCAGGTAGCCCAGCTCGCTGGAAAAAGCCAGATCGAGATCGGCCTCCAGTGCGGTGTCGATGGAATCGATCGTATTCCAAATCTTTTTGAAATGCAGCCCGCCCAGAACCACCTGAATGCGCATGTGGTCCTCCTCATTGATCATGATCGAGCTGGTCTGGTCGGCGCTGATGATCACGCCCGATCCGCGCGAACTGTTCGACAGCTCCCGACTGATCAAATGGCGCTCAACGAGGACCTGTTTTTCCAGTTCGTTGAGTTCGTCGATCTCCAGGCTGTGACCGCCGTCCATTTGCGGCAGGCGCACCGACGCGTCGCGACAGGCGGCCAAAACTTCCCGCCGCTGTGCCTCTTTGGCCCACCCCGGGAACGGAAAATCGGCCAGGTTGCGCGCCAGACGAACCCGCGAACTGATGATCACCGGTACGGGCGGCGTTTGCACCTCCGTCCCGTTAACGCGGCGATTCAAAATGGCTTCAATGTCCATCGGTTTCACTCACGTCTGCCGGGGTTTCCACGAGTTTGAGTTGTTCGATCTGGTCACGGTATTGCGCGGCATCCTCGTACCGTTCCTCTTTAATCGATGCATCCAGCAATGCCTGAAGGTCGCGCAGGCGCCGCTTGTGGCGTAAACGATCCAGCAAACGATGCGGTACCTTGCCCAGGTGGCGCGTGCCCCGATGAATGTTGTCGAGCATCGGTGAGACCAGCCGGCCCATGGCGTCGTAGCAGACTGGGCAACCCAGCCGCCCGGTTTTCTTGAGCTTGGCCGCAGTGTAACCGCACTTTTCACAACGCAGCCCGGCACCCCCTTCGGCCCCGGTCAGCGCGCTGTCCCCGCCGATGTTTTGCGCAAGCAGGTCCGAAAGGGAAAAGCCCTCCGGGTCGGTCACGCCTTTCTTCTGAGCGCAGCTCTCGCACAGGTTCACCTTGTGAATCTGCTTATCGACGATCTGCGTGAGGTGGACGGTGGCCTGCGCGTCGCACAGGTCGCATTTCAATCCCTCTGCCATGTCTAGATGCTACCAGCTTGGATGATCGGCGTGAAGGTCATTTCGATGACAAGCTCGCATTTGCTTTATAAATTTCAGCGCAGTCGCTGTGCCAGAAACGTTGCTGACCGCTTCCTTCGTGGGAGGTTCGGCCCGTGCGGGCTATTTCAGGTCTTACCCGAGTTCGTTCACAGGCGGGTGCCTGCAACCGTGACACGCTGGTGAAAATGCTCGAGCAAGCGCAGCGTGACCGGACCCGGCTTACCCTCGCCGATGGATCGCGCATCCACCTCAACCACAGGGATTAACTCCGCTGCGGTGCCGGTCAGGAAACACTCCTCCGCCGTCCACACGTCGAAGCGGGTGAGGTTGACCACCTCCAGCTCCAAACCCAGCTCGCGCGCGACCTCGAAGACCGTTTCCTGCGTGATGCCAACCAGAGAGCCCGCATAATTTGGCGGCGTGAACAATTTGCCTTTTCGGACGATAAAAACGTTATCTCCAGTGCATTCTGCAACAAATCCTTGCTCGTTCAGGAGGATCGCCTCCTGGAAGCCAAGCTCCACGGCTTCGATTTTGGCGAGGATGTTGTTGAGGTAGTTCAGGCTCTTGATCATCGGGGGCAGTGCCGCCGGGCTGACCCGTCGCGTTGGTGCGGTGATGACCTTGAGCCCGTCGGTGTAAAACTCCTTCGGGTAGAGCTGGATCTGGTCGGCGATGACGATCAGCTGGGGGGCGTTGCAATTCTTTGGGGAGAGGCCCAGGTAGCCCTCGCCGCGGGTCACAATCAGACGAATGTACCCATCGGTCAGCCCGTTTTGGCGGCAGGTTTCGCAGACGGCCTCGGCGATTTCCGCCCGCGTCCAGATCAGCTTGAGCAAAATCGCCTTGGCCGACTGCTCCAGGCGCTCCAGATGCTGGTCGAGCTTGAATACCGTCCCCTTGTACAGGCGAATGCCTTCGAACACGCCGTCGCCGTAGAGGAAACCGTGGTCGAAGACCGAAACCTTCGCCGCCTCTTTGTCGAAGAACGTGCCGTTGATGTAGACCTTCATCGCCGGAAGAAAACCCTTCCCGCGCGCCCGCGCAAGCGCCGAAGAAGCCTCGGGCGGGCGAACCCCTACACCTCCACGCCGGCCGACGAACCAGCCCTCCGGGCGACCTCCGCGACGAATTCGCGCGCCGTGTCGACGGATTCTAACGTATCCCATAGCTGGTAAATGACCCCCCGCGAACCCAGCGCGGGGGCCGCCTCGAGGATTTCCCAGGGTTCGGCAGCCATGAAGAAGATGCCCTTGCCGGCGTCGAGGATTTTGCGGAAGGTCTCCAGCCAGCGCGTTGCTGGACCATTGCCCGCGCCGTAGACCCACTGGACTGCCTGCACCCCCGGCTCGGCCAGCACCCGGTCGAGGTGCCGGAGGGCGTCCGGACCATCCAGGTGGTAAATGCTGCGGTCCTGCACCTGCAGTTCATGCCGGGTGGTCGGGACGATGTACTGGTCGGCCATGTCGCCGGAAACCAGGCACCAGAAGTCACAGTTACTGATGTAGGCGGGCCCGTCGTGATAGAATGGGATCCAGCTGGTGCTGCCAAAGCCGGCCGCGCGCACAATCGCGTAGAGCCGTTCAAATGCCTGATTGAAGGCCTCGGCCGCCCGCATCGCCAGGGGTTGCACCACCTCGGGGCATTCCAGCAAGTCCACGCACAACTCCTCGCAGTGGCGCAGACCGGCCGCCGTGTCGTAAGCGCCGTGCAGGTCGGTGATCCCGGGCAGAAACTCGTCCCCGGCCAGTTCCACGGCGCGACGGGTCATCGCTTCCATGGCCTGCCACAGTGGGTGATCCCAGCAAAAGTCCTTCGCCGTCAATGCCGCGTACTGCGTGTCCGGATCATCGATGCAGGCATCGGCCCAGGAGGTACCCTCGTCAAAAGTGAGCTCCGCCCCAAAGAGCACACAGAGCAGCGCCGGCCCAAGGTTGGGCATCATCACCGGCAGCGCGTCGGCAATCCACGGCTTGGCCCGGAGGACGTCCCGGCGAAACTCCAACTGCCAGTCCACATCGGTCCAGCGCTCAACCAGACTGGCGTGGCTTTTCTCGGGCCGGCTTACCGGGCGCTGCAGCTGGACATCCACCGCAATGACCGGGCGGTCGGTCGGGGCACAGGTCCACCAACGTTCAAAACGTGCGGCACTGGCGGCGAAGTCCTCGTTTAGACGAACCTCAGGCAACGGCATTCCCCCATTGCAGAGTACCGGGCACGAGCCCGGCAAGCCGGAAGATGTCCGTCAAAAAGGTAGGCTTTATCCGTAATTCTCGGGCATTTCATTTCAGACTCGGCAGCGATTCTAGACTTGGGAAACGGCTCTCAAGCTGTCAGGAGATCCTCGGTTGGATTTAGCAGGCGCCCGTTGCCACACCACTTCAACGAACACCTTTGCGTACACACCATCATGAAACGACTCCTTCTGGCCGCTCTTTGCTCGCTGACCCTGTTGCTGGTTGGCTGTGGACCTTCCCCCTCCAGCGTCGTCGAAGACTTCGTTGACGCCGCCAACGAAGGTGACTGGACAAAGGCCCAGACGCTCTCCACGGGCCAGGCCAACTCGCTGATTTCAATGCTCTCCGGATTTGCCCAGGAACCGAAGCCCGGTGACAAAGTAGAGATCGAAATCGTCAGCGAAGCGATCGACGGCGACTCGGCCACGGTCGTCGTCAAAGACCAAGACGGCAAGGAAGCCACCATCGGCCTGATCAAAGTTGATGGCGACTGGAAGGTCGCAACCCTGCCCAAAGGGTAAGCGGGTTGCCCCGCGAACCCCAAAGGTGTCCTGCAAATGATCCGGCGACTGGCGGCGTTGACCTTGCTGAGCGGGCTGCTGGCGGTCCAGGGGGCCCATCCCCCGGTTGCCGAGGGTGACTTGATCGCCCGCAACCGCGGCGGTCCCTGGTCGCACTACTTCGCCAACGTATCGCCAACGGACAAACGCTTCAGCCATGTCGGCCTCGTCGTGCTGGAGGACGGGATTGCCTGGGTCATCCACAGCAAAGGCGACGATGCCAATGGAGAGGGCCACGTTCATCGTGAAACTCTGGTGGACTTTGTCGCCGACACGGACGTCTGGGCGCACTTCCGCTGCGAGTTGCCGGAGGTTCAACGACTCGCCCTCGCCCGACAGGTGCGCGTCTTCCTCAAGCGGCGGGTCCCCTTCGACGCGGCGTTCGACCACACCGAAGCGCACCGTCTCTACTGTACGGAGTTGATCTGGCGTGCGGCCATGGAGGCGATCGACCTCGACCTGTGCCCGCGCAAGACCCCCTTAGGACCACACACCGTCCTTTCGATCCAGGACCTGACCGACACACCCTACTTCACCGAGGTGCCCGGCCGGGGCGCCGTCGAAACAGCTCCCGGCCCCGCGTTGCCCCTCAGCGTGGGGCCGCCGGAAAGCCCTTGAGGTAGGTCTCGATGAGCGTGTCGAAGTAGGTGTCCTCCTCCGGGTCGGACGTGGCACCGCCAGCCTGCATCTTGGCGTAAGCCCGCCGCACCCCAACGTGGAAGGGCACCTGCGGCCAGTAATCCGGGACCAGGCGGCGCAACTTGCTCAAGTCAAACAGCACACTCTCGGCTTTGTCGCCCAGCAGCGTGCCCTCGAAACGGTCCGAGTCGTAGGCCGCCAGCCAGTCGGAGGGAATATGAATAATGTTGGGTTCGGGCGCGCCGACCGCGCGGGCCACCGTCTGGCAGATCTGGTTCCACGTCAGCACCTCGTCCGAAACGATATGAAACGCCTCGCCGAGGGCGCTCGCATGGCCCAGCAGCGGCACAAAGCCCCGCGCAAAGTCCTCGGAGTGCGTCATCACCCAAAGCGACGTGCCATCCCCGTGGACCACCACCGGTTTGCCGGCGCGCAGGCGCTCAATCACCGTCAGCCGATGGCTCGCACCCACCGCCAGCGGCACAAAGGCGTCGTAGGTGAAGGAGGGACGCACGATGGTCATCGGAAAGGCCTCCTCGCGGTGAGCCCGCTGCAAGCGTTCCTCGCAGGCGATCTTGTTACGCGAGTACTGCCAGTACGGGTTGCGCAGCGCCGTGCTCTCGGTGACGACCGGGTGCGTCATCGGCTTGGCGTAGGCCGAGGCCGAGCTGATGAAGACATACTGCCCGCACTTTCCCCGAAACAGTTCCAGGTCGCGCTCGATCTCCCCGGGGGTGAACGCGATGAACTGCGCGACCACGTCCCAGGTGTGGTCCCCCAGGGTACTGGCCTGGACCGACTCCGGGTCGCGGATGTTGCAGGTGATTTTCTGGACGCCTTCCAACTCGCTCGGACGCTGTCCGCGGTTGAGGTGCCACAGCTCATAACCCTGGTCGAGCGCCCGTTGACTGCACGCGGTGCTGATGGTGCCGGTTCCACCAATAAAGAGTAGTTTCATGCGTCTGTGGTTGATAAAGGTTGCGCTGCAACGATCGGCGCGGACTCACCCGCGCCCGTGCGGCGTTGTCATGTCCTCGATCGGGCCGGCCGGGACAATCTGCGTTGGATTGATGTCGTCGTGCGTCACGTAGTAATGGCGCTTGATGTGGTCGAAGTCGACGGTCTCGGCGATGCCCGGTAGCTGATAGAGGTCCTTGGTGTAACCCCACAGGTTGGGATACTCCTTGAGGCGGCGCAGGTTGCACTTGAAGTGCCCGTGGTAGACCGGGTCGAAGCGGATCAGCGTGACGAAAAGCCGCCAGTCCGTTTCCAGCGGCGTGTCGCCAAAGAGATAGCGCGTGCGCCCCAGGCGCGTTTCCAAAAGGTCCAGCGTGTCAAAGAGCGGGTAGACGGCCGCTTCGTACGCCGCCTGCGTCGTTGCAAAGCCCGACTGGTACACGCCGTTGTTGACCGTTTCGTAAATCAAGGCGTTGAGCCGGTCGATCTCCGGCAGCAGGTGCGCCGGGGTCAGGTCCACCGAGGCATCGCCCAGCGCGTCAAACTCCCGGCCGAGCATCCGCATCAAATCGTCGTCCGAATTACTGACGATGCGTTTGGTTTTCGTATCCCAGAGTACCGGTACGGTCACCCGGCCCCGGTAGCCGGGATCGGTGGCCTGATAAGCCTGGCTGAGAAAGTCGAAGCCGTTGACCGGGTCGGCGGAGTGGCCCGGTCCTTCGCGAAAGGCCCAGCCGCGTCCATCACGGACCGGGTCGACCACCGTCACGCCAATCGCTGCTTCCAGATCTTTGATCCGGCGCACAATCAAAATGCGGCAAGCCCACGGACAAGCCAGCGACACATACAGGTGATAACGGCCCGCCTCGGGCAGAAAATCCGTGGAGCCATCCGCACGGACCCACTGGGTAAACGCGTCATCCTGGCGCTCGAAGCTGCCAGAGTCGCTCTGTTCGTCGGGAAATTGGGCGTCGGGGGGAGTCATCGTACCCACCCAAAGCCCCGGTTCCCCCGGGAGGCAAACCCTTTGCGCATTCCGTGAGAACGGTTTCGCGATAACGAATTATCCACCCCACCCTAACGGATGCCAGAGCCTTGACTTGACCCTGCTGAAAAGGTTACTGCTGTCCGCTTACGTGTACGTGTATTGGAACAATTCCTGCACCGAGAACTTCCTCAAAGCCGCTTCCAAAACTGAACTTTCCCGCGGCTGTCCCAGTCTACGGATCCAAGATGTTCACCCTTATCCAGACCATCCTGCAGAAGCACCATAAGGTTGTCTTCACCCTGCTCCTGGCCGTCATCGTGGTGGCCTTCGTTTTCACCATCGGCAATTTCAGCCCGGTGAACACGACGGCGGGCGGCGGTTCTGCTCGCGCGCAAAGCTTCTACGGCATTGTCCTGGGCTCCAACGAGCACGCCGCCATGACCGACATGACTGCCCGCTCGGCTATCATGAACGGTCAACAGATCGGCACCCAGCAGGAATTGGCCACCCTCACGCTGGCCCGCATAGCCGCGCTCTACGTGGCCAATCAGCTCGACATTCCCGAGCCGTCCGATGCGCAGGTTGAGCAAGCCATCCGCAGACTGCCGATGTTTGCCGACCCGCAGACCGGCGAGTTCAGCGAGGAACTCTTCACCGCCCACATCGACGCGCTCAAGGCCAGCAATGAAAATGCCGGGCGCAGCCTGCGTACGGTCATTGCTCAGGACATCCGCCTGGAGGCGGTCCAGCGCCTGGCCATGGGGCCGGGATACGTGACCAATTTGGAAGTGGCCGAATACTTTCGCCTGCAAACCCAGACGGTCGACACCATCGTTGCCTACATCGACCCCGCGCCGGCCCAAGGCCCGCCCTCCGAACAGCAACTGCAGACCTTCATCGACGAGAATCCGACCCGTTTCGCCCCGCCGCCGCGCTACAAACTCGACTACACCGTCCTACGCCCGGGTGCGTTTCAGGTCGACGACCTTCAACTGAGCCAGGGCCAGCTGCGCAGTTATTTCCGCCAAAACCAGAGCGACTTCGCCGACGAGGAAGGCAACGTACCCGCGTTCGATTCTGTCCAGGCTGAGGTGCGCGCCGCAATGCTGGCGGAATTGTCACGCCAGGAAGTTGCGGGCGTTGCCGAAGAACTGGGCTTCGCGGTCCAGAGCGGCGATCTGGCCCCCGGCTCCGACGCATTTAAAGAGCGCATGGAGGCGCTCGGGCTGGTGGTGGCGTCGCTACCTTCGACCACGCCCGAACGCATCAGCCAGGCGCTCCGCCCCGTGCAAACGCAGGAAGGGGCCGAACCGGCCGACGTCGAGAACCCCCTGGCCGACACCCCCTTCCAAGCCTACGGCAACGAGTTCCTCCGCAATTTCGTGCAAGCCCTGCAGTCCAACCGGCTGGCCTTTGCCCTGCGCCTGGACGAAGGCGCAGTTGGCTTGGTGATTCTGCGAGGGACCGAAACCTTTGACCCGCCACCGCTGGACGAGATTCGCGAAGAAGTCGCCGCCGCCTATGATGATGTGAATCTGCGCCAAAACGTGGCTCAGCGCGCCGGGACCCTGCGCCCGCAGATTGAATCCCGTCTGGCCGCCGGCGAAGACTTCGAGGCCATCGCCGAAGACCTCGGCCTGAGTACCAGCCGCGTTAACGGCGTATCCATCAACGCACCGCCCGTGAGCTCCCTCGCGCCGTCGCAGGTGCTCGCCCAGACACCCGTCGGCGGGCTCACCCCGGTCCAGGTCGATGTCGATCCAATCACTGAAAAGCCGGTCGGTCGAATGATCTTCATTGCCGCCAAGCAGTCGCCCAATTTCGTTCCCGGCTCAGCTCAGGCGCTCGGTCTGCGCAACGCTCTGGCCAACCGCGCCCGCGAAAGCACGTTTGGTGGATTTGTCATGGAGCTGATCGTGCAGGGGCAGCCCGAAGGCTTCAACCTGCTCGGCGACGGCTGATTCGATTCCGCCTCACCCAAAGAGGGTCGACACATCGGCATTGCCTCCGGGCGGCAGCAACACCGTTCGCTCGATCGGCACCTGGTGCCGAAACCACGTGCGTTGCTTGCGCACCAACTGCCAGGTGCTTGTTTCGATGGCGCGTAACAGGTCGCCCAGATCGTCCGCTTTCGACTCCAGCCACGCGATGGTTTCGCGATAGCCGACCGCGCGTGCCGCCGAAGCATTCTGTAGCAGGCCCTGTCCCAGCAGCGAGCGTACCTCCGCGACCAACCCGGCCTCCAACATTGCCTGCGTGCGTTGACGGATGCGGTCTTTCAACTCTGCGTCGGCACGCTCCAAAAGCACCAGGCGCTTTGTATATGGGTCGAAGGGCGTGCCTCGAGACGCGTGCAGCGCCTCCAACGCGGGCACGCTCAAACCGCTGGCCAGGCAACGTTCCAACGCCTTCACCACACGGCGAGGGTTGCAGACATCGACGCGGCCCAAACCCTCGGGGCTGACTGCACGCAGCCGCGCCACCGCACCGGCCAAACCCTCGTGCTCCATCAGCTTGGCCACCTCCGTGCAGATGGATTCGGGAATCTCCAACGCATCGGTCACGGGCGCAAAAAAGCTCTTCAGGTAAAAACCGCTGCCGCCCACGACTAAAACGCGCCGGCCTCGCGCATGGATCGCCCTGACCGCCTCACTCGCCAGTTTCAAGTAGGCGCGCACATTGAACGGCTGGGCAGCGTCGACCACATTGATGCCGTGATGCGCCACTTGCGCGCGTTCCGCGGGAGTCGGCTTGGCCGTACCGAGGTCCATCCCACGATACACCAGCAACGTATCGCAGGAGAGGATTTCGGCGTCGTTGGCTTCGGCCCACTCGAGCGCCAATGCGGTCTTACCCACCGCGGTCGGTCCGGCCAATACATAAAGCGTGCGGTCTGCCATCAGTAGCCAAGGTTCTGCGAGGAGAATCGCGCGCCCTCCCACGTGGTGCAAGACGCACGCGTGCTCACGGGCTGAAGTGGAAGCGGCGACGATAGTCGCGCGGCGTGCAGGCATTGGCCTTGCGAAACTGCCGGTTGAAGTTCGCCAGATTTTGGAAACCCGATGCCAGGGCGACATCCAATACGCTCTGGTCCGTTTCCCTCAGCAGGGCCTGCGCGCGGCTCAACCGGCTCTCGATAACGAAGGCCTGGTAGGTGCGCCCAGTCACCCGATGAAACAGCCGGCTGAAGGCCGAGGGACTCAGCGAAGCCTTCGCGGCAACCTGCTCCAGCGACAAAGGCTGGTCCAGATGTTCCAGCACATACCCGCACGCGCGCGCTACCCGTTCGCTGGCCAACGCGTTGAGGACCGGCGTATGGGCCGGGCTGGCCAAGGTCTCCGCGGGCAGTCGGTCCAACCGGTCCAACAGGCCGAGAAAGGTGCTCATGCGCCGCAGGCCCCTTTCGTCGGG
The DNA here is from genome assembly GCA_050331595.1 of Opitutales bacterium. Lineage (GTDB taxonomy): Bacteria > Verrucomicrobiota > Verrucomicrobiia > Opitutales > JBHJGM01 > JBHJGM01. The sequence goes on along the minus strand of JBHJGQ010000015.1, from coordinate 22,630 downwards.
GAGCGCCTCCAGCAACGCCGTAACCGCACGGGCAGACGCCGGCGCAAAGCGCAAGCCCGGTGCGGCTCGCTGCAGCAAACGGGACATCTGCGACTGCTCCGGAGCGGCGCTCAGCGGCGTCTTCCAAAAATCCGGCAACCACTGCACCACCACCGCCCGCGAAACCCCTTGTGGACGGCCCGGCTCGGGCGGATCGCTGGCAAAGAGGTGCGGCAGGTTGGGCCCCAGCAGGAGCACTTCGCCCACGGTGAAGTCCGCGAAATGATCGCCCACCAGCCGACGCCCCTGACCGGATTGAATCCAGACCAGTTCCGCCTCTGGATGGTAGTGAAAGGACCCGTCGAAAACCGGCCCGGGACTGTGGAAAGCCCTCAGAGAGGAGCCCTGATCCCGTCCGACCGTTTCCAGCGCGACCTTCATCGGAACTGAGTATAGGCCGCTAACCGACGCTCAGCCCACTCAAAATTTGGGGTCCGGGCACTACATTGGGCATCAAAGTACCTAAATTGGGCACCAAGGCATAGGCGAAAGCAGCGCTGATAGGTATCATTAGCGCAGAACGGCGATTCAGCCGAACCGCTCTTTCTGAAACCGCTCAATCCAAGGACACCACCCATGACCACCGCCACCGATTTCGCCGACCTGGACACCCCCTACCCGATCTCCAACGCCCAGCGCGCCCAGTTTGAGGAGCAGGGCTTCATCAAGCTCAAGAACGTGCTCAGCCCGGAGACGTTGCGGCATTTCGGTGCGCGCATCTCGGCGATGGTCCAGCAACTGAACACGCAGGACAAGCCGATGGCGGAGCGCGACACCTACGGGAAAGCCTTCCTGCAAGTAATGAATCTCTGGGAGCAAGACGAGACTTGCAAGCGCTTCGTCCTGAGCAAGCGCCTGGGGCAAATCGCGGCAGATCTGCTCGGCGTGTCCGGCGTGAAGCTGTATCATGATCAGGCGCTCTACAAGGAACCCGGAGGCGGCATCACCCCCTGGCACGCCGACCAGTACTACTGGCCGCTGGCGACCGACCGCACCATCACCGCCTGGATTCCCCTGCAACCGACCCCGCTCGACCTGGGACCGTTGGCCTTTTGCGCCAAAAGCCAGCACAAGGACTTTGGGCGCGGGCTGCCAATCACCGACGAATCCGAAAAACAGATTGAGCAGAACGTGAAGGATTCCGGCTTTGCCGTGGATGAAACGCCCTTTGATCTGGGCGAGATCAGCTTCCACTTTGGCTGGACCTTTCACCGCGCTGGGGCGAACCGCTCCGAGCGCCCACGCGACGTCATGACCATGATTTACATGGACGAGAACATGAGGCTTCAAGCGCCCACCAACGCAAACCAGCAAAACGACTGGAACGACTGGTGCCCCGGCGCCAAGGTCGGCGAAGTCATCGCCACCCCCAAGAACCCCCTGGTCTTTTCCCACGCGCGTTAACACGAACGGGGCACTGGCCAGCAGCACTCGTTTGAGGGAGACGATGTGGATGCCTCTTCCTGGCCGCAGTGGTGTCAGACAGCATAACAGACGACCGACGTGCATTTGACTCAGCTCGCCATTCGTTTGAACACACGTCCCACCACGCTGGATAGACGAATTGAGGAAAACTTTCTCATTCCTGTGGGGTAACAAGCCAGCAACAAAACACAATTGCTCCGCCGAGTTCGCCTTACCGGGACACCTACCCCGTTAAAAGCCTCGCGTGAGGGGGCGCGGCGGCTTTGGCTGGCGGTGCTTTGAGACTGGAGTTGGTGACGGAGACCTTTCCGCCCGAGGTCAACGGGGTGGCCATGACGCTGTCGCGGTGGATGGAGGGCATGGCGCGGCGCGGGCACGTGCTGAGCGTCTGGCGTCCCCGGCCCAAGGACACCGCAGCCGCCAGTGCCAACGGCTATACCGAGGTGCGCCTGCCAGGGTTGCCGCTGCCGGGTTACCCGGACCTGCGCTGCGGCCTGCCGGCCTACAACACCTTGCGACGACGCTGGCAACAGTCGCGGCCCGACCTTGTGCACATCGCCACCGAGGGCCCCCTGGGCATGTCGGCCCTCTTCGCCGCGCAAGCGCTGTCGTTGCCGGTAGTCTCCAGCTTTCATACCAATTTTCACAGCTACGGCGCGCACTACGGCTACGGCTTTTTGCTGCATGCGGTCGTCAGCTACCTGCGCTTCCTGCACAATCAAGCGGCGGTTTCCTTTGCGCCTTCGGAGGATTTGATCCGCACGCTGCGCGACGAGGGGTTTCGCAACCTGCAGTTGCTGGGCCGCGGCGTGGACACGGCGCTCTTCAACCCGAACCGGCGCGACCCGCAGCTCCGCCGCGAGTGGGCCATGGCCGAGGATGAACGCGCGGTGATTCACGTGGGCCGCGTCGCGCCCGAGAAAAACCTGCCCTTTCTCCTGGAGACCTTTCGGGCGATGCAGCACGTCGACCCAAAGCTGAAACTCATTCTGGTGGGCGATGGGCCGCTGCGCGCCAAACTGGAACCCGACAACCCCGACGTGCATTTCGCCGGCACACAACTGGGCGAAGACCTGGCCCGTCACTACGCCTCCGCCGATTTCTTTTTGTTTGCCAGCATCACCGAGACGTTCGGCAACGTCGTCACGGAGGCCCTGGCCAGTGGCCTGGTCGTGCTGGCCTACGACTACGCCGCACCCGGTCGCTACATCCGCGACGGCCAAAACGGCTTTCTGGCTCCTTTTGACGATAAGGCCGCTTTCCAGCAGAAAGCGCTGGAGGCTGCCCGCCTCAGTGAGGACGCCCTTCGGACCATTCGTATCAACGCTGCCCAAAGCATGGCCGCCCTCTCCTGGGAGCACATCCTCGACACCTACGAGGCCACCCTTCACGAAGTACTGCGCACACACCCGGGCCGCGCTTCCGTAGCCGTGTGACGCCGCCGGGTCTTACCGCAGCCCTTTGCACGCAGCTTCTCAACAACCGAACAAGGCACATCGCAGGTGCCCCTTGGGCCATTCGAAGTCGCGGTTTCCTGACGTGTCACCTTCCCGGGTAGCGAAACGGTGAGCCGCGGGGTGACGCTTCCGGAAACTCATCGGTTGTTCACTGAAAACGGCCTGTTTTTGGGTTTTGACCCAGCGATCGAGGCCGCCTAGTTTTCTCCCAAACGACCGTCCGCGACCACGCGCAGATGAAACGTCCCGTTCTTCGTTACCGCACCATCATCCTTTCGGACGTGCACCTGGGCACGCTGGACTGCAAGGCCGACGAGGTAAACTTCTTCCTCAAGCACAGCCTCGCCGAAACGCTCATCCTCAACGGAGACATCATCGACGGCTGGAGCCTCAAGCGCAAAGGCGGCGGGGGCTGGAAAAAGGAGCACACGCGCTTCGTGCGCCAGATCCTCAAAAAGGCCGAGAAGAAGGACACCGAGATCATTTATCTGCGTGGCAACCACGACGACTTTCTCGCGCACTTCCTGCCGATTTCGATCGAGCGCTTCAACGTCGTGGAGGACTACGTGCACGAAAGCGCCGACGGCAAAAAGTACCTCGTGGTGCATGGCGACGTCTTCGACACCGTCACGATGAACTCCAAGTGGCTGGCCGTGCTTGGTGACATCGGGTACCAAAGCTTGCTAAAAATCAATCGTTTCTACAATCACTACCGCGCCTGGCGCGGCAAGGGCTACTACTCCATTAGCAAGGCGATCAAGGCCCGGGTGAAGTCGGCCGTCAGCCACATCAGCAAGTTTGAGGACCACCTGCAGGACCTCGCCCGGCAGCGCGACTGCGAGGGCATCATCTGCGGACACATTCACACGCCCGAGGACAAAATGGTGGAGGATATCCATTACCTCAATTCCGGAGACTGGGTCGAGTCGATGACCGCGCTGGTCGAGCACACTGACGGGCGCTTCGAAATCATCCCCTACTTTGAGTTTTGCCGGCGGCTGGAGGCCAAAGTCGCCGAAAAGAAAGCCGCCAAAGAAGCCAAAAAGGAAGCGCGCAAACTCGCTGAGGTGACGACCGTCACACCAGGGGGCGATCCGACGGCGGGCGTCCAGTCCAACGCGCTGCCGGTCGAGCACGCCCAGAGCAAACCGGCCGAAGAAGTCGATTTCCTGGAAGACGAAGAAGCGCCTACCGAGTCCGCCCCAGGCAAACCCGCGATCGGTTAGCTCCTCGGCAGCCCCTCGATCAATCTGGCAAGGCGCTCGCCCAGAGCGGCGGTCATGCGCTCTACTGGCGCGTCCACGTGGCTGGCCACGCAGTTGACCAGCGCACTGCCCACCACCACGCCGTCACAGACTTTGCCCACGGCGGCGACGTGTTCGGGCTGGCTGATGCCAAAGCCAACCACCACCGGCAGCTCGGTGTGAGCGCGAATGGCTTCAACACGCTGGCCGATATTGCTCGCCATCTGGCTGCGCTCGCCGGTCACCCCTTCCAGCGAGACGTAGTAGACAAAGCCCGTGGCCGCCTGGGCAATGCGCTCGATGCGCGCGGGCGGCGTGGTCGGCGCCACGATGAACACGCTTCTCAATCCGTGCCGCTCGCAGGCAGCGAGGAGATCAGCGGCCTCCTCCGGCGGGCAATCCAGCGTCAGCAAACCGTCCAGGCCGGCCTCCGCGGCGCGTTGCACATACGCGTCGATCCCCTGCGAGTAAACGAGGTTGTAGTAGGTATAAAAGATGAGCGGAAGCGCTGGGTAGGCCGCCCGCAGTTCGGCCACCTGCTCGAAAACCGTGTCGTGGCTGGCCCCCGATTGCAGCGCGCGTTGTGCAGCAAGCTGGTTCGTCAGACCATCGGCCAGCGGATCGGAGAAGGGCACGCCCAACTCGAGGATATCCACGCCGCCCTCAATCAGCGTACGCGAGGCCGCCAGCGAGCGCGGCAAATCCGGGTCGCCCGCGCACAGGTACGCCACGAAGGCAGGCCGTCCCTCTTCACGGCAGCGAGCAAAAGTCTGAGCAATGCGGTCCATCAGCCCGGCAGTATCTACCCCCTCGCCTCCCTGGTAAAGCCGCCAATGCGGTTCTCGTCACCTTGCTGCTGGCACGGGCCTGCTGTCTGTATGCGGAAAAGCCACGGATGCCTTTCCGTACTGGGCTGATTATTCTGGCACCCACGGGTATGCTGCTTGCGCTGACCGCCCAGGAGTACCTCGGTGCGCCCTTTGCGTTTCTGGGGAGCCTGCTCTTAGCGCTGACCGCCGCTATCACGGCCTGCTTGGCCGTCGCGTTCGCGATGCTTACTCTGGGAAACACGCCGTAGCGCCCTTTCTGAGAGAGCGTGGCTGGCGTTTCGCCTCAGGCGCCAACGGTGGCCGGCTCTAACTTGGGCGTTGCTTCGGAATCCAGCGAAGGGATGAAGTGGTCGAGTACCTTGGCCGAGGAGATCACCCCCGGCAATCCCGCGCCCGGATGCGTACCGGCACCCACGAAGAAGAGCCCGTCGACGTCCTCACTTTTGTTGTGCGGGCGAAACCACGCGCTCTGCGTCAAGGTGGGTGCAAACTGGAACGCGCTACCGGTGTAGGCGTCTAGCTGCGTCTCAAAATCCTTCGGCGTAAAAATGAGCTTGGACACCAGGTGTTTGCGCAGGTCCGGCACCAGGTGCTCCTGCTCCATCGAGGCCAGGATGCGGTCGGCGTAGTCTTCCTTGATCGCATCCCAGTCCTGACCGCCGCGCAGGTTGGGAACCGGGCTGAGCACGTAAAAACATTCGCAGCCGGGGGGCGCGAGGCTGGCGTCGGTGCGCGTCGGCGCGTGCAGGTAGAGCGAAAAGTCTTCGGCCAGGGTTTGCGTGTCGAAAATTTCTTTCAGCAATCCATGATACCGGGGGCCCAGGATAATAGAGTGGTGCGGCAGGTGTTCGTAGGTGCGGTTCGTGCCGAAATAAATCACAAACAGCGACATCGCGTAGGTCATCCGCTCCAAGCGGCGGTCGGTCCATTTGCGCCGATGCTCCGGTGCGACCAGCTTGCGGTAGGTGTTGGCCACGTCGCCGTTGGAGATGACGAGGTCCGCCGGCAAAAACTCGGACGGTTGGTTGAGGGCCTGCGAGGGTGTGTCGCGGTCGGCGGGCTGGACTCGCACACCGGTTGTTCGCCCGTTCTCAACGACGATCTCGCTGACCCGCGTGCCCAGGCGCAAGGTGCCGCCGATGTCTTCGAACAGCCGCACCAGCCCCTGCACCAGCGCGCCCGTGCCGCCCATCGCGAAGTGCACCCCCCAGGTCTTCTCCAAATAGTGGATCATCGAATAGATGGAGGTGACCCGCAGCGGATTGCCGCCAACCAGGAGCGGCTCGAAGGTGAAGACCATTCGCAGCGCCGGATCCTTGATGAAGCGTGACACCTGCGAAAACACCGAGCGGTCCGAGCGCAGCTTGATCAGGTCGGGCGCCACCTTGACCATCTCGGCAATGGAGTGAAACGAATGCCCGGCCAGGTCGGTGAAGGCGCGGTCAAATACGCGCCGCGAATAATCCTGAAAGCGCCGGTACCCCTCCACGTCCTCCGGATTGAAACGGGCGATTTCCGCCTCGAGGCGCTCTTGCTCCCCACGATAGTCAAACACACGCCCGTCGTTGAAGTAGATGCGGTAGTACGGGTCGCACGACACAAGCGTCACATAATCCTCGATACGCCGCCCGGCCACTTCGGCCAGTTCCTCCAAGACGAAAGGCACGGTGACAATGGTGGGGCCTGCGTCGTAGGTGAAGCCCTGGTCTTGGTAGACGTAGGCGCGGCCCCCCGGTTTGTCGCGAGCTTCGACCAGGGTAACGTCGTAGCCCTTGGCCTGTGTGCGAATGGCCGCGGCCAAACCGCCGAAACCGCTTCCGATGACAATTGCGCGCTTACTCATGCTGGGGTCCTGCTCTGCAAAGAGTAGGCCAGCAGGACGCCCTCGAAGCAAGCCACCTCGTTGAATCGGGCGGGATGCGTAACCCCTTCAGGCACTTTGCCCATTCGATGCCTCGGAGACCGTCAGAGCGCGTAGCCAAGCGCCTTAATCTGGTCGCCCAGGGTGGCGCTGCAGTGCGCGATCTGAGCTGGCGTCATCTCATCGCGAAATCGGCTCAAGAGGCCCTTGTTGAACTGATTCACCGACGCCTTGCGCGTGCCTTGCTCCTGCGCCACGACCGCCTCCAGATCGGTTGGGGTCGCCGGGATGCCGTAGTGCTCGGCCAGACGGGTGAGTTCGCGGGTCGGGTCGGTCAGCAGATCTTCGTAGCGGACCATCAGCGACTGACGACTGCGCAGCCACCCCAGGGCCATCTCCCCCCACCATCGCACAGGCTCGACGGAAGCCTCCACTGTGGTGAACTCCTGAAAGACCGCGTTGGGCTGACCACGGCTACGCCGCGCGTGGTCAATGGCCGAAAGAATAACGTCGCGGGGATCACGAAACGTAGTGGTCATCCGGATACGTCCGGCCTGAATCGCCTGCAGCAGAAAGTCGTGCGCGGGGGCGTGAATCTTGACCAGCAGCGGACCTTCGGCCTCGGCCAAGGCCTCCAGAACGGGAAGGGTCCGGGCGTCGAGCGACTCGACAAAGAACGACACACCTTTGAGTCGGCCGTCCTCCGTGGCCGAACGCAGAGCTTCGATGCCATTGCTCAGATAGCACCGGCGCAGCAACAAGATGGTGTAGTGGCTCAGCAGGGTGCTGGCCGATTTGGCCATGCCGTTGTTGACGCAGATCATCGAGTCCAGACCGGGGGCACCACCTAGCCGTCGGTGCCTGTCGCCGTGGTGTCGCTGCCAGACTCGAGAGCCGCGGCGCCTTCCGGCGCGGGCACCACGGTTACCTTGAGGGCCTTGTCCGGACGCAGGTACTGACGGGCGATCTCGCTGAGTTCACGCGCGGTCACCGAGGCATACTCGGGCTGCAGTGTCGCCGCCCATTCAAGCTGCCGGGGACGGAACTGCGAATCGGCCAGGACGCGGCTCAGCCAGTAGTTGTTGTTGCGCTGGTACTCGATCAGTTGCTTGAGCAAGGGCGTACGCACGCGCTCCAGCTCGTCTTCGGTCACGCCGTCGGCGGCCAGCTGAGCCCCGATCAGGGCGATCATACCGGCCACGCGCTCGGCTTGTTCCGGGTCGACCAGATTGAAGGCCACGAGGTAGCCGAAGTCGTCGAAGGTATCGCTGGAGCGGTTGACCGCGTAGGGGCTGTAGCCCTCGCCCACCTGCTCGCGAATGGCGACACGCAAGCGGTCGTCGAAGACGCCGGCCAGGATCGACAGCCGGCGCGTCAGACTGATGTCGTCCATATCCGTGGTCGGCCAATACACCGCCGCCGCCGCTCGATCGATCACCGTGTCGACGGTCCATTGCCGCTCGTTCACCCCGAGCGGGAAAAGGACTTCGCTCGCAGCCGTATAGTCGGTTCGGGCGATCTCACGTTTCGGCAGCGCGCCAAAGGTTTTGCCCACCGCCTCCAGAAGCGCCGCTTCGTCAAAATCGCCGACCACCGAAACTTCCAGCCAGCCCTCCTGCAGGGCGAAGGCCATCCACGCACTCACTTCGTCAAGCGTGCGGCTGAGCAACACATCGCTCGGCGGGAAACCAAAGCGCAGGTCGCCACTGTGAAGGAAGGTTTCCAGCTCGTTGCCGACGACCCCTTCGACGGTGCGCTCCAGCTTGGGATAGATTTCGGCAAACTGCTTGTGTGCGAGACTCAAGGCTTCGGGCCGGTACGCCGGGTCGGTCAGGTAAGCCGCCAGCAGCTGCAGTTGGAACTGCAGGTCGTCGGGATTGGTCGCCCCGCGCAGTTGAAAGGCTTCTTCATCCACGTTGAAGCGCACCGAGGCGGTCCGACCGGCCAGCAAGCTTTGCACGGCGCTGTAGTCATGCGCGCCCAGCCCGCCGCGCACAAACACCGACTCGGCCACGCGGGGCAGGCCCGGTTGATTCAAATCCGCGTCGAGCAAACCGCCACCAAAGCGCACCGCAACGTGAACCACGCCCGCTTCAAAGTCGGTCTGCTTGTAGTTCAGGTGTACGTGATTGCCGAACGTGAGCTGACGCACGCCCACGTCATCGAAGGTACGGTCGCGAATGATTTCGGTCGGGGCGCCGAAGTCCGTGTAGGCAAACTCGATGGCCGCGCGCTCTTCAGGGGCCGCCACTGGCGCGGCGCGGCTGGCCACGTACGCGGCCTTGACCTGAGCTTCGGGTGCGTCCGGCAGCTCCAGATTGCCCGCCACCAGAATACTGCGCCCCAGATCAACCGGTGCGTTGGGATCCGAAACCGGCTGAAAGGCCCAGAGCTTGCGGAACGCGGCCAGGGCTGACTGCGGGGTCACCGCCTCCATCGCCGCTTGGGCAACCTCCAGCTCCGTCTGGGGATCAGTAAAGACACGTTCGCGCCCCACCGTGCGCACGATTGCATCGGCCAGAGCACGCGATTTACGCGAGGGCGCTTCGCGGACGGCCTGCTCGTACGCGCTCAGAATGGTCCGGCGCGCCTCATCAACCTCAGCCTGAGTGAAACCATACAACAACGCGCGACGCAGTTCCTGTTCGGCCACGCTCAGGGCCTTTTCCCAGCGGTCGGGCTGCGTGCTTATCTCCAGACCGCTCATGCGGAAGAACTGCAGGTAGCTCCAGCGGTAGGCCGAGCCTTCCTTGAAGGGCGCATCCTCCTCCAGGGCCAATCGCTCCAAACGCCGGCTGACGATGTAATTCGCCAATTCCTCGGTGAGGGCCTGACGGCGAAACGCGGCGGTGTCCGGAAAATCTGGATACGGCGAAAGGTGCAGCAGGGTCACCTCGGTGGCCGATGCCTCCGGCTCCGAATGGTAATGCACGCCCAACTCGGGCTGGTCGACGATCCCGTAGGTCAAATCGATACGCCGGTCATTGGGCCGCAGACTGCCAAAGGCGTCTTCGACGTACTGCCGAATCAGGCGGGTGTCGAAATCGCCCACGGCCACGAGCACCATGCGCTCGGGCGTGTACCAGCTGCGGTAGTAATCGAGGAAGTCCTGCCGGGTCGCGTTCTCGATCACCTCGGTCTCGCCGATTGGGAAACGATCGGGCAGGCGGCTTTGGGGAAAGAGGTACTGCCACTGGCTGACGAAGGTCCGGTACTCCACCGAATCGCGCGAGCGCTTCTCGGCCAGGATGACGCCGCGCTCGCTCTCAATCTCGGCCTCTTGCAGGAGCATGCCGTCGGCGTAATCGCGCAGCAGCAGGAACGAATCATCGAGGATGGGCCGGGTGATCTCCGGCAGTTCGAGCTTGTAGACCGTCTCGTCAAAGCTGGTGTGCGCGTTGGTGTCGGCGCCGAAGGCCATCCCCAGCCGCTGAAAATACTCGACCATCTCACCCGCGGCAAAGTTGCGCGTGCCGTTGAAGGCCATGTGCTCCAGAAAATGCGCCAGGCCGCGCTGTTCCTCGTTTTCCATCAACGAGCCGGCGTGCACGTACAGGCGCAGGCTGGCGCGGCCTACGGGCTCTTCATTCGGCAGGATGGCGTAGCGAAAGCCATTCGGCAGCTGCCCGAACTGCACGCCCTCGTCCGGGCTTAAATCGCTGGCCTCGTGCGCCCAAAGCCGCGACGGCGTGGTGGCGGTACTGGAGGAGGTGCGTGCCTGCTGGGAGGACGTGCCGGTGCTGCCGCTCTGGCAGGCAGTGAAGGTCAACAGGCCGCCCAACCCCAATCCAATCAGGCAAAGAAAACGTGTCCGGTGCTTCATGAAATGTTTCCCATTTGCCGGTCTGGCCCGGCGGACTTGGCCATTGCCAAACGAAGTTACACGCTAAAGCGTAACGGGCTTGCGAGGCAAGGCAAGCGACGCCCGAGGTCGATTCGACCGCTCGCGTGTAGGTCCCATGATCGTCCTGTACCGGCTGCTGTTTGTTCCCCTTTTCGTGGTGCTGCTGCCCTACTACCTGCGGCGGATGTGGCGTCGCGGCGGCTATCGCCGGGGGGCCGGTCACCGCTTCGGCTTTGTGCCGCCGCTGGATCCGCCACAGCCGCACAAGACACGCCTTTGGCTGCAGGCTGTCAGTGTGGGCGAGTTGCAGGCCATCGAGCCGCTGCTGGACCGGCTGCGCGAGGCGGGAAACTGGGAAGTCGTTCTGACGACCACCACCTCCACCGGTTACCGCCTGGCACACGATCGGCTCGCCTCGAAGGTGACGCAGGTGGCTGTATTCCCGTTGGACCTTTGGCCCTGCAATGCGCTGGCCTGGCAACGCTTCCAGCCCGATGTCGTGGCGCTGATGGAAGGCGAAGTCTGGCCCGAGCACCTGCATCAGGCGCGTCGCCGCAACGTCCCAACCCTCCTGATCAACGCGCGCCTGTCCGACCACTCCTACGCGCGCTACCGCAAATTCGGCAAGCTGCCCCAAAGGCTCTTTCGCGGCCTCACGCGCATCCTCGCCTCTAGCGAACTCGATGCCGAGCGGTTCCGACACCTCGTGGGCGACCCCGACCGCATCGAGGTAACCGGCAACCTGAAGTTCGATGCCGGCGTCGGCCCACAGTTGTCGGTCGCTGAACGCCAAACCCTCGCTGCGGAGATGGGCTTCGCCAAGGCGGAAGAACCGCCACGAGTCCTCTTGGGTTGTTCCACTTGGCCGGGCGAAGAGGCTTTTTTATTGAGCGTTCTCGACGAAGCCGAAGTACGAAACCTGCCCGTGCGCCTGGTGCTGATCCCCAGGCACGCCGAACGCCGCGGCGAAGTCAGCGCACTCCTGCGCATGCAGCCACGTCTGTGGCACGCGCGTACCAGCAAAACTCCCGCACCCCAAAATGTTCGTATTTATCTGGCGGATACAACCGGCGAGATGCGCCGCCTGATGCAACTGGCTGATGTCGCCTTCATCGGCAAGAGTCTCCCGCCCAACGACGGTGGACAAACCCCCCTGGAGTGCGCCGCCTTCGGCATCGCCATGGCCTATGGGCCGCACATGTCCAACTTCCGCCAGGCCTGCCGCGAGCTGGAGCACGTCCACGGCAGCCTGCGTGGAGCCCACACACAAGCCGTTCGCGAGCACCTGCTCGAACTGCTGGCCAACCCCGAGCAATGCGCTGCCATGGGCCAACGCGCCCAGTCCTGGCACGCCGCCTGCCGGGGCGCCACCGAGCGCACGGTGGAAGCGCTGAAGTCTGCGGCAAGGCGGCATCTGCCGCAGGAGAATTGACCCTCCGCTAAGTTCCATCCGTTTCAGATGCATGCAGTCCGTTTCAGCAAACAAGGATTCGGGCGAATCGTTGAGGCGGCCCAGCACGAACCCGTCCTGCTCAAGAAGCATCAGCGTCCGGCTGCGGTGCGAATGTCCGTCGAGGACTACCAGCGCTTGGCTCAGTCCACGGGAGCAGAGGCACGGACGCCCGACAAAGCAGTCGACCTGGAGCCCACCGCCAAGTCGCTTCTGCTTCTGCCGCGGAACCGGCGACGCGCAGCCTCTGGCCTGAACTGGCGAAAACCGACAAACCCGCGCCCAAGCTCTGGATGGACGCCTACCTTGCGGCCCTGGCGCTGAGCCACGAGGCCGAACGGGTCACTTTCGACAAAGGCCTTCAGCAGTTCAAGAACACAGGTCTGCGCCTTGTCCTGCTCACGCCGTGACCCGTGCCTAGTGCTCCGGGGCCTCTTCAATGACAGGAGCCGGGCCGGCTTCCTCTGGCTCACGCACTGAGTCGATCATCGCCTGCGTCTCCGGTTCGGGCGGTTGGAAAAAGGGGGTCAGCCCCAGGGTCACGGCGAAGTTGATCAGCATGCCAATGGAGCCAATCCCCTGCGGCTTGATGCCATTTTCAAAGACGCCGAAGGTCCAGGGCGCCATCCCGCCGTACACACACGCAATAATGTAAGCCCCCGTGAAACTGATACCTGCAATCATCCCGAGGACGGCTGGAGTCGTCCCCACGCGTTTGGAAAAAATGCCCAGCACAATGGCCGGAAAGAAACTCGCTGCGGCCAGCCCAAAGGCAAAGGCCACCACCTGCCCTACGAAGCCCGGCGGGTAGATGCCGAACAATCCCGCCACCACCACGGCTAAGCCGATCACTGCCCGGCCCACCACCAGGCGCTGCTTCTCCGACGCTTCCGGATTGATGGTGCGGTAGTACAAGTCGTGCGCTACGCTGGACGAAATCACCAGCAGCAGCCCGCTGGCGGTCGATAGCGCGGCGGCCAATCCCCCGGCAGCAATGAAGGCAATGATCCAGTTCGACAGCTCAGCCATCTCCGGCGTGGCCAACACGATGATATCCGGGTCGGGTCCGGACAGGCCCAACTCAGTCAACGCCGCACGGCCATCGCTTCCCTCCGTTCCGCCCGAGGCATTGAACTTGGCATTTTCGGTGACAATCGCACGCAGCCGGGCATCCGACAGCGTACCCTGCCGGAAAATCTCGTTGTCCGCGCCGGCGGAGTAGCGGATCTCCCCGTCACCGTCGTCCATCCACAGGACCAGGCCCGTCTCCTCCCAACTGGTGAACCAACTCGGTTTTTGCGCTTCGGTCGCGCCGTTGAGGCTCTGAATCATGAAGTAGCGCGCGAAGCCCGCCACCGCCGGCGCAGCCAGGTACAGCATCGAGATGAAAAACAGCGCCCAAAAGCCGCTCCAGCGCGCCGCGCGCACGCTTTTGACCGTGTAAAAGCGAACGATGACATGCGGCAGCCCGGCCGTACCCACCATCAGCGCCAGGGCCACAAAAAACACGTTGGCTTTGTCCCACTGGCCGGTAAACGCGGTGGTGTATTCGTGAAAGCCCAGATCGCGGTGAATCTGGTCGAGCTTCTCCAGCAGAAAGACGCCGCCTTGCCCCGCCACCTCGGGCAGCAGTTCACCCCCCAGACCCGCCTGCGGCAGGAACGAACCGGTCAGCTTGATGCTGATGGCGATCGCAGGCACCAGAAACGCCGTGATCAGCACCCAATACTGCGCCACCTGCGTCCAGGTGATGCCCTTCATTCCGCCAAGGGTTGCGTAGATGAACACAATCACCATCCCGATGACCACGCCCACGTTCACCTCGACCTCCAAAAAGCGGCTGAAGACCACCCCCACCCCGCGCATTTGCCCAGCCACGTAGGTGAACGAAATGAAAATCGCGCAGACCACCGCCACCAGCCGCGCCGGGTTGTAGAGCAAGCGGGTGGCCAGCGTGTCGCGCCGACGCTTTTGCAGCGACGGTACGGCGTAACGATCGCCCACAAAATCCGGTACGGTATAGTGGCCGAACTTACGCAGGTAGGGCGCCAACAGCAGCGCCAGCAAGACATAGCCGCCGGTCCAGCCCATCAGGTAGACGCCGCCTGCGTAGCCCATCGTCGACACCAACCCGGCCATCGAGATAAACGAGGCCGCGCTCATCCAGTCGGCCGCCGTAGCCATGCCGTTGGCGTGTGCCGGCACGCCGCGCCCGGCCACATAGAACCCGCGCGTATCGCGAACACGCGAGAGCCAGGCAATGAAGAGGTACAGCCCGAAGCTCAGGCCCACAAAAATATAAGTCCACGTTGTGATGCTCACGCCGGATCCTCCCTCTGCGAGGACGCCTTGTCCGGAGATGTTTCCAGCTTGGTGGCGGCGGTTTCGGCGTGGTGCCGCGAGTCCAGCCGGTTGAGCAGCACGCAGTAGATAAGAATCAGCACCACGAAGACCACGATGCTGCCCTGCTGCGCGAACCAGAAGCCCAGCGGATAGCCCGTGCCCGGGAGCGAGTAGGCGTTGAGCACGTCCGCCAGCAAGATACCGCAACCCAGACTGACCGCAGCCCAAATCGACAGCAGCACCGCCATGATGCCCAGATTGGAGCGCCAATAGCGACGCGCCCGCAGGACGTTTGAATGAGAGGCCGAGGAGGCAGGTGGAGGCGGTTCAGCAGGGGGCATAACTCAGCAACAGGCAACGAGATGCCTGAAGCAAAGAAGCCCGCCCAAACCGTGGCAAGCCTGCATCCAGCGCGGCTTACGCTCAGCGCAGCGCGCGACCCTGGGCGTCGTAACGCTGCACCAGCCCATGGGCATCGTGGCGCAAAGTGAAGGGCTTGCCCGCGATCAAAACAACTTCGCCCACCCGGGCCCCGGAGAACCATTCAAGGTTGGCCCCATCCGCACCCAAGAGATCGTTCACCAGCACACCGTGGCTTTCGTTTGCCGTGCGCCAGCGCTCCGCGGCTTCGGCCAAGCGTCGCGCATCCTGGTGCATCTGCTGCAAAATGGCCTGACGCTCGGCGCGCGCCTGTTCGATTTCCGCCTGATGCGAACTCTGAACGCTCGCCTCCCAGGCAACGCCCACGACGGCGTTCTCCACGCCAGGCATGCGCGAGCAGCCAACGAACAGCGCAGTCAGCGCCAGCAACGGGGCGACAATAAGGGTGAAATACATTCAGGGATGGGGGGTATCCACGTCGGGCCGGTGCCCCCAAAATTCGGCCTGCGTGCGGCGGTCTTTAACGCTTTTGCAGTGAGCCCGCGTTTTGACATTTCACTGAAAAAAGAGCCCTCGGCCCCGTCGCAAAAAGGATCGGTAATCTCACCTAAAAAAGCCTGTCTGCGACCCTTTGCGCAGCCGCGCCCCAGCCTAAGTACAGCCGAATTCGCTAAGCCGTCCCGTTGCACGAAGCGACCGTGGCAGGACGCAGAAAATCCGCCTGGCGCGGATGTATGCCCAGCCAACGCACCTTGCCATTTCGGATGTCGTAGATCGCGCCCTGTACCGCCAACACTCCGGCACTCAGGCGCTCGCGCACGATTTGACTGCGCACCAGCAGCGATTCGATAGAGTTCCAGACGTTGGCTTCGATGGCCAGGTCCACCAGTTCAGAGGCACTGGCGTCTGGATGGGCATGACGCATTTTTTCCACCGCCGGGATAATCGGCGCGACCAGCGCCGGTATGTTGCCGCCGACGGGAATGTTCTCAGCCACCGCCGCCACCGCACCGCATTGCGTGTGCCCCAGCACCACCAGCAGCGGCGTTTGGATGTGCTCCACGCCGTACTCGATGCTGCCGGCTTCGTTCGTCTCCACCACGTTGCCGGCCACGCGGATGACAAACAAGTCGCCCATGCCGACGTCGAAGAGCAGTTCCACCGCCGCGCGCGAATCCGAACAACCGACAACCGTCGCATACGGCGCCTGTCCTTCTTCCGCACAGGTGGCCAGCCGCTCCGCAACCAGGTGCCCATATTGGGACTGGCCCGCGGCAAAGCGGTCGTTTCCGTCCTTCAAGCGTTGCAGCGCCTCGGCGGCACTCACCCTGGGACCTTGGGAAGCGGAATACAGCACAGTGGCGAAGGGTAGGATTATGCCGCATGCATTGGCAAGGAAACCTGCCCTGCGGCCATCCCTTCATCGACCGCCTCCGCTATCATTTTACCGGCAAAGCTTCGGCCTCCGAAGACCGCTCGTACCGAGGGTATTTGAAACAAACGCCGCTTGGGTAATACTCGGAGCGTCAACGCAAAGATCCGACCCAATAAGCGCCGCGAGCGGTTGAGAGCCTGGATCAACGGGACGAAAGCAGAGTCCGCCGCCAACGTTCGTGACTACCATCAGGCATGCCCATTGGCGAATGCGCACGCATCCACCCCTCCACGAGAAATGGTTACGGGCCAAAGCGAGCCTGGAGGCTCTCGACGATGGAGGGATCGGCCAACGTGGTCACATTCCCCAGCTCGCGCCCTTCGGCAATGTCGCGTAGCAGCCGCCGCATGATTTTGCCCGAGCGCGTCTTGGGCAGGTCGGCTGTCAGCACGATGCGCTCGGGCCGGGCAAACTTGCCGATCTTCTTGTCGACCATCGCCTGTAATTCGCCCACCAGCGCCGTTTCGTCCCCGTCAAAGGAACCGCGCGCGATGACAAAGGCCAGCAGCCCCTGCCCCTTGATTTCGTGAGGGATACCGATGACGGCCGTCTCAGCCACCGCCGGGTGCTCGACAAAGACGCTCTCCAACTCCGCGGTGCCGATGCGGTGCCCGGACACGTTCACCACGTCGTCCACCCGGCCCACGATCCAGAAATAGCCGTCCGCGTCACGCCGGGCCCCGTCGCCGGGAAAGTAATACTGCCCGCTCCACTTGGGCCAATAGGTGTCGCGGTAGCGCTGCGGGTCGCCCCACACCCCGCGCAGCATGCCCGGCCAGGGTTTGCGAATGGCCAGGTACCCCGCCTCGACTTCGTTGCCTTCCTCGTCCAGCACCGCTGCATCGATCCCGGGAAAGGGCAAGGTGGCGCTGCCGGGCTTGGTCGGCGTGGCTCCGGGCAGCGGCGTGATCAGGTGCCCGCCGGTTTCAGTTTGCCACCAGGTGTCGACGATGGGGCACTTCTCGGCGCCGATTTGCTTGTGGTACCACATCCAGGCTTCCGGGTTGATCGGCTCACCCACGGTGCCCAGCAGGCGCAGACTGGACAGATCGTAGCGCGCCGGCCATTGGTCGCCCCACTTCATAAAGGCCCGGATGGCCGTCGGTGCCGTGTAGAAAATGGATACTTTGTGCCGCTGAACGATGTCCCAGAAACGACCCTCGTCCGGGAAGTTGGGCGCGCCTTCATACATGAGCACCGTCGCGCCGTTGAGCAGCGGCCCGTACACTAGGTAACTGTGCCCGGTGATCCAGCCGATGTCGGCCGTGCACCAGTACACGTCGTCCTCGCGCAGGTCAAAGGTGTATCGGGAAGTCTGATACGTATAGACCATGTACCCGCCGGTGGTGTGCATGATCCCCTTGGGCTTTCCGGTGGAGCCGCTGGTGTACAACAAAAAGAGCATGTCCTCGGCGGCCTGCTCGGCACAGGGGCAATCCGCGTCCGCTCCCTCCAGCAGCGAGGCCAGCCCCACGTCGCGCCCCTCCTGCATCGCGCACGGCATCTCGACACCCGGGGAATTGCGCGGCACCACCAGCACTTTCTTCACAAAGTCGATCCCCTCGATCGCTTCATCGACCACCGCCTTCAACGGCAGCACCTTGCCGCGTCGCCAGCCACCGTCGCCTGTCACGATGAATTGGCTCTGGGCATCCTGCACGCGGTCGCGGATGGAATCCGCCGAAAAGCCGGCGAAAATCACCGAGTGAACCGCTCCGATCCGCGCGCAGGCCAATACACCGATGGCCAGCTCCGGCACCATCCCCAGGTAAAACGTCACGATGTCGCCCTTCTGCACGCCCAGCTGCTTCAGCACGTTGGCGAAGCGAATCACCTCGCGCTGAAGCGCGGCGTAGGTGAGGGCCTTGCGCTCGTCATCGGTGCCGGGCTCGCCCTCCCAGAGGATCGCCGGCTTGTCCGCCCGCGACTCCACCTGCCGATCGACCGCGTTGTAGCAAAGGTTGGTCGTTCCGCCGTCGAACCACTTGAAAAAGGGCGCATCGCTCGCATCGCACACGCGGTCCCACGGCGTGTACCAATGCAACTGCCCGGCAACCTCCGCCCAGTAACCCTCCGGATCGTCGATGCTGCGCTGCCATTGCTCGCGGTAAGCTTCCAGGCTGGTCACATGGGCCTGCGCGCTGAAGGCGGCGCTGGGGGCAAAGGTGCGGTTCTCCTGCAGGACGGTCTCGATGTCGGTCTTCATGACTTGGGTAAAGCTCGCAACGTGGGCAGTGGGGCTGATGGGGCCAAAGCCCGGAGCTTATACACGCCCGCCCCATCGCGTCTAGGGTGGGATTGACAAACCTGTCAGTTGCTACGATTGTTGCCACATTATTGCGGAAACAAAACTGCGCAAGGTTGGCAACTCGATGGGTGTCATTCTCCCCAAGGAATTGATTGCCCGTCTCAACCTTGACGAAGGCGGTACGCTGTACGTGTCCGAAACTCCCGATGGAGGGCTACGACTGACCGCGGCCGATCCCCGTTTTGCCGAGCAGATGCAGGCTGCCGAATCCATTATCCAGCGCTACCGCAACACGCTCAAGGAATTGGCCAAGTGAGCCCACCCGAGCCCCACTGGCTGGAGCGGGCTTTCATCCTGGCGGTGCACGAACGCCTGCTCGCTGAGTTTGGCGGAGGCATCGACCTACGGGACCCCAATCAGCTCAAGGCGGCGCTCGAACGGCCTCGACAGGCCTTTCATGACGGCGTCACTGCCCTCCCCGAGCTCGCCGCAAACTACGCGGGCGGCATCATTCTGGGCCACCCGTTCATCCACGGCAACAAACGCACAGGCTTCCTCGCCGCCATCGCTTTCCTCGAACTCAATGGCCTGAACTTCACCGCCACCGAGCCCGACGCTGTCCTCCAAACCCTGGCTCTCGCCGCCAGCGAGCTGACCGAAGAGCAGTACTGCGAATGGCTCGAAAGGCACTCCAAGGAATGAATACCCCCTACCCCAAATCCATCGGGTCGACGTCCAGAACATCATTGATTTCAGGGTCGAGGGGGAAGGTCTCGCGCAGTTGGGCGATTTCAGGGACGATGCGGCTGACGTTGCTCACGAAATACCACAGGTGGAACCGGTAAAAATCCTTGGCCTTTTCAATCGGCGCAGGGGCCGGGCCGCGAATCTCCATTTCCTGCGTCAGGTGCTTCTGCAGATGCCGTGACCACTCCTCGGCATAAAAAGCCACCTTATCCGGGTTGCGCCCGCGAAAGAGGTGCCGCACCAGGTGCCGGAACGGCGGGTAGTGAAACTCGCGGCGCTGCTCCAGTTCCTCGTCCAGATAACCCTCAAAATCGACCCGCCGCGCGTACTGAATCGGCGGCGCGTGCGGCGTAAATGTTTGGATGACGACCTCGCCCGCTTGGTCCCCGCGACCAGCCCGCCCGGCCACCTGCACGATCAATTGAAAGGTCCGCTCGCCAGCGCGAAAGTCCGGCACGTGCAGCGACAGGTCCGCGTCAACCAGCCCCACCAGGGTCACGTTGGGAAAATCCAGCCCCTTGGCGATCATCTGCGTGCCCACCAGCACGTCGATGCGCCCCTGCCGAAACTCGGTCAGGATCTTCCGGAAGAGGTTTTTCTGGTGCATGGTGTCGGCGTCCAGGCGCACCACCTTGGCCGCCGGCAGCACCTTGGCCACCACGTCTTCCACCCGCTGCGTGCCGAAGCCCTGCCAGCGGATCTCCGCCGAACGGCACTCGGGGCAATGGCGCGGCGAAGGCTCGGCGTAACCGCAGAGGTGACAGCGGATGCGCGCGTCGGTGCGGTGGTAGGTCAGCGCCACCGAGCAGTGTGGGCAATGTGCGGTGTATCCACATTGTGGACACGTCACGCGTCGCGAGTATCCCCGCCGGTTGATGAAAAGAATGCTCTGCTCCTTGCGCTCAAAACGCTCCTGCAGCTTGTCCTTGAGCATCGACGAGAGCAGCGGCACGCCCTTGGCCCTGAGCGCCTCCGGCTTCATGTCGACCACGTAGACCGCCGGCAGCTCGCTGCGGTCCACCCGGCGCGTCAGGCGATTGAGCCGGTAGCCCTTCTCGCGCACATTGTAGAGCGACTCCAGCGACGGCGTGGCCGAACCCAAAAGGCAGACGGCCTGGTTCAACCGCGCGCGGTACACCGCCACGTCGCGCCCATGGTAACGCGGCGTCTCCTCCTGCTTGTAAGCGGCTTCGTGCTCCTCATCGACGATGATTAATTTCAGGCCGCGTAACGGCGCGAAGAGTGCGCTGCGCGGCCCAACCACCACGCGCGCCTCTCCCCGGGCCATCGCCATCCACGCATCGAAACGTTCCCCGCCCGACAAGTGACTGTGCCACACCACCGCGCGCGTGCCCGTGCCCTCCAGGCGCGACTGCAAGCGCCCCAGCGTCTGCGGGGTCAAGGCCACCTCCGGCACCAGAAAGATCCCGCTCCCACCCGCGTCGAGTACTGTGCGCAGCGCGTGCAGGTAAACCTCCGTTTTGCCCGAGCCCGTCACCCCGTGCAGCAAGTGGGTGCGGTATTCGCCGGCGGCCAACGAGGCACGGCAATCGTCCACCGCAGCCTGTTGCTCGTCGTTGAGTTCGTAGGCTTTCGCGGCGATCAGCTCGGCCTCGCCCAGATCGTCGTCATAGGCCGCACGGTCGAGACGTATCGACGTTTCCGATACAATCCCTTTTGCGATCAGACTGTCCAGGCTCGCCGGGCTGACCTGAAGGCGTTTCAACACCGTGCCCCGTGGCAGCGGTCGGCTCTGCTGCCGTAGAAAGTCCAGCAAGGCCGCCTGCTTGGGTGCGCGGCGCTCAATCGCGGTCAAGACCTCGGCACTCGGCGCCTGCACCAGCGACACCTCGCGCACGACCTTGGGCCGCATTCCCGAGCGCACCGCCGCCGGCAGCATCAATTCATACACGCCTTGCAGCGGCGCGGCGTAGTAGCGCGCCATCCAGGTGGCCAGCTCCACCAAATCGGGGGAAAGCACCGGCTCCGGGTGCACGGTCGCCAGCAAAAATTTGAGATGGCCCTGGCGTGGATCGCCCGGCCCGGTGATCACGCCCTGCACCTGACGCCGCCCCAAGGGCACCTGCACCAGCATGCCCACCGCCACCTTACCCCGAAGCGGTTGGGGCACCTTGTAGGTCAGCTCATGCCCGACACCTGCCAGCGGATAGACTGACACCACCGACTCCAGCGGCGCGTGCCGATCTGCGTTCAAGCTCCCCTCCCTTGCGCCTGCGAACGCACCACGACTGGGCATTGACGCAGCCTGGTCCGGGTGTCAGCGTCACCATATCGAAACGAGTATGCATCGCTCCACTCCACGCGTGCCTGACCTGAGTGATCCCCGCGCCGCGTTCAAGGAGTTTCTGATCCGCAAAGGGCTGCGAGTAACCAGCCAGCGCCTCGCCATCTTTGACGCAGCCAGTGGTTGCGAGGAACATTTCACCGCCGAGGATCTCCTCGAATACGCCCGCGCGCTGGACGACTCCGTTTCCCGCGCCACCGTCTACCGCACGCTTCCCATCCTCACCGAGAGCAATCTCGTGCGCGAGGTCGACGTGGGCCGCGACAACAAGTACTACACATCCAACCAGGGCGAAAAAACCTTTCAGGCTCAGGTCATCTGCCAGGACTGCGACAAAATTTTTGAGGTCGATGCGCCCTTCATGGACTGGTACGGCCAATCCGTCGCCGAGAAACTCGACATGACCGCCGTCTCCCAACGCCTTCAAGTCATTGCCAACTGCAACAAAAAGGTGAAACCCTGCGACGCCGCCTTAAAAAAACCATAGCTCGTTCGAGGAACACCGACAGGCATGCGCCAGAGCCAGGAAAACGACTTCGAAATCCAGTTTTTTGAGAGCCTGCTGCGGCGAACCCCGCGCGACCCCTACGTGGTCGAGATTCTGGGCGGGCTGTACTCCCGGCGCGGACGCGTCGACGATGGCCTGCGTATGGATCGCAGGCTCATCCGGCTGCAACCGGACAATCCGACTGCGTACTACAACCTGGCCTGCTCCCTCGCGCTCAAGCAGCGCAAAGCCGACGCCCTGCGCGCCCTGCACGAAGCCGTCGAACGCGGTTACCTCGACTTCGAATGGATGCGCCAGGACCCCGACCTGGAGTGCCTCTGGGACCACCCCAAGTTCTGTCGCCTCATCGAGGAACTCGAACGCAGCGCCTTCTCCTGACCCCAATTCGCACGGAACATCCGCCACCTGGCTGGCCTCATCCGACTTGCGTTAGCAAATCAGTCCTGCTTGGGCCCCCAAAGTCATCGCTCGTGGCAAAGCCGGCTATTACGGAATGATCACACAGATCGACCA